>JBGCFC010000201.1:0-16674 GCA_045106715.1 Sandaracinaceae bacterium | reverse complement strand
CCGGAACCTCATCGACGACCAGATCGACGCGCGCGTGCCGCCCGGCACATACGACCTCCTCTACCGTCGGAGCTACAACCGAAACAGCTCCCAGGACGAGTGGGTCAGCATCGCGCGCCCGGCCGCGAACTACCCGACGGGTGACCGGATCCTCCTCACCGGCATCGTCGTCACCGCCGGCGCCAACACGCTGAACGTCGACATCCCCATCGCGGACCTGGTGGGCAACGTCACCCTGGACGGAGACCTGCTCCCTGCCAACGACAGCGACGCGTACAACTACGGCGAGGCCTATCTCTACCTCGTCCCGCAGGACGGCGGCGCACGCCACATCCTCGACCACGTCGACTACGACAGCAGCCGGAACCTCATCGACGACCAGATCGACGCGCGTGTGCCGCCCGGCACGTACGGCCTGCTCTACCGGCGGAGCTACAACCGCAACACCTCCCAGGACGAGTGGGTCAGCCTCGCGCGCCCGGCGGCCAACTACCCCACCGGCGACCGCCTGCTGGACTGGTGCATCGTGGTCCCGTGATCTGAAACGCGGCGACTCGTCCTGCTCCCCCTCTGCTACACCGCCTCATGGCGAGCGAACCGGAGTACGCGAACGGCCACTACCTGGACCGACTGATGCGAAGGGAATCCTTCGCCGCGTTGTGGCCGTTGTTCGCGAAGGCACCCAAGCCAGCGAAGGAGCTGACCGAGAGCTTTTCCGCGCTGGTGCACCTTCGACCGCACCTGCCCGCCGAGGGCCCGTGCCGTGTCATTCACGTGGGCGACGGGGCGCATGCTCGAACCGCGGCTCTCTTCGCGCTGAAGACCAAGACGGAGAACATCAGCGTTGACCCGCTCATCAACGTCGATCTCGTCGAGGACTGGCGCGAACGCTTCGGGATCCGCCGCTTCTCTTCTCAGAAGGCGCGCATCGCTGACGTCACCGACCAGCTCAATCTGCTGCCGCCCATGCCGGTTCTCGTTACGTTCGTGCACGCCCACGTGCATGTCGACGAGGTGCTCGATGGGCTTCGCTGGGACGCCGCGTTCACGCTCGCGTGCTGCGTGCCTGGGCACCAGCTGACAACGACACGGGTCCCGCATGCGTCGGGTGAAGACCTGAGTGTCCTGTCCCCGCACCGGCACTACCAGGTCTTGGTGAACGGCTGAGCACGGCCGGCGCGGCTGTGTCTCAGGGCTCGCAGACGCGGCGAAGGTACTGCGCCCAGACGTAGCCATGGACGGGAGAGCGGATCTCCACCCACCGGCCGCTCCCACGCCGCGCGATGTCGACGGAGGCCCCCTCGTCGAGCGTGCCCACGACCGCGGCGTGAGTCCCAGGATGCGCTCGCACGTTCAAGGGCGGGCTCGGGTCACGAACCTCCACTCGGCACCGCCGGCTCCCATTCCGCTGCCGTCGGCCCCTCTCGGTTGTCCTGCGCCTCCGCGACCGAGGCGACGACACACATCAAGAACACCACCCACGTGCGCATGACCAGGGGACGGATGGCGGCACTCGTCGATTCCGTTCGAAGCGAGCTGCGGAAGGTGACGCTATGCACCCCAGGTGCCGAGGTGCACGGATGCGTCAGCGACCGTCTGCGCGGAGCGGGGCCTCGCGCTGGGTTCGTCGTTCACGACACTTTCTCGCCGGTGTTCGTCTCGCCGGACCGCGCTATCGACAGCCGCTGAGTCGGCGGAGGTCGCGACGCGCCTCGGCGGCGGGAGCGGGCCTCTCCGCGGCGCGTCCCTCCTCGCCGATGCACCGCATTGACTCGTCACGCCGCACCCCAGCCAGATCCGGTCGCGCTCGTCGATTCGCATTACCTCTCTGGCTGACTGCGCTCGAGCCCTGCCAACTCGTGTGTGCCCGGCGGGAGCTGACTCAAGAGCTCTGGTAGCCGCTCGGTGAAGAGCGAGTCGAACTGCTCCGGAAAGGTTGCCTCGTACCAAAGGCTGACGCAGTGGCGGGTCAGGGGGCCCTCGATGAAGTCCGCCGCCGTTTTCTGTTCGCGTCGGGTGCGGAGCAAACCCCGCAGGGCTTGCCGGACTGGCTGCCACGCGCTGGCGCCCATGCGGTGGAACGAAAAGGCATGCAGGCTCATGTCATGGCCGAGCGCGCAGAAGTGGCTGTTCCACATCGTCCGCACTTCGGGGTGAACGCGGGCACTCAAATTCGCGAATCTGCCCGAGAGACCGTGGTGGGTTGGCCACCTGAAGATGTTGATGGGGAGCGTGCCTGCGAGCACCGACCGGACCCACCTGCCCGGTGAGACCATGAATGGGGCGTGCTCTATGAACCGGGCTTCGAGACCGCCTTCGGGAGGCACCAGTGAGGCCGGCAGCGGCACCACCCTCAACAGACCATCTGCGACGGCATAGCCGCGGTCCATGATGTACGCCTGCATTCGTGCCCTCTCGAATTCGGCGGGCGTGTGCAGGAAGGTGTTCTGGTCTGTGGCCACCACGGGAAAGCACACGGACGGAGTCTCCCCGCCCAAATCCCAAGCCTGAATCGCCTGGCCGTAGTGGCGCTCGAAAGCCATGGCCCATGGGCGAAGGGTGCTCCCCTCGCGGCCCATGTCGTCGAGGGCTTGCGCAATGGGGAGACGGGCCGGCTCGAATGCGAGCTCCTCTTCGAGGGCGTCGAGCGCGTTGCGTATCGCGTCCGGTTGCCAGGGCCTCGACGCGAGGAACCGCGCATCGCCCGGTGAGCAGGAGGGGTGTGAGAGAACGAGCTGCGGATGCTCGGAGAAGCCGCGCCCGTCTCTCGCGATGGCCAGCACGACGTCGCGCTCGTCCAGCGCGATCAGTGCGCGTCGGCTCCCCATGTCGAAATCCGCGGTCGCCGGTTCACCCAAGGTCTGGGTGATCCCAGAGCCGAAGCGACTGAGTGCGGCCTCGACGCGGGCTGTGTGTGTGGCGACCGGCACGACCCGAACATACACCGCGTGGGGACCCGGATCCGGATCGTGGACCGGTTTTGCCCAGCCGCGCGGATCCTCTCTCGGACGCCTCGGCCTGACCTCCGCGAGCGCAGGACGGCGCTCACTTCAGAGGGAAGGTGACCCCCGCCCCGGGCCGGACGACGTGCGGGTTGAGCGCGACGCCTGCCAGGCCCACGCCGACCAAGGCAGCGCCCACCCCCGCGGTGACGCTTCCACCGATGGCCAGGCCGAGGTCGTCGTCCATCACTCCGAAGGGGATGAGCACGGCGCCCGCGATCAAGGTGAGCGCCCCGACCGCCGCCGCCGCGTACCCGCTGCATGAGCACCATCTTCCGAGCCGGGGGTGAAGGGCCGACCCTCGCTCGATGCGGCTGACGAAAGCGGAATGGACGAGCCACGTCTCGGCGTGGCGCTCGAGCGGGAGCTCAGCGCGGGCGTACTGCGAGGAGCGAGAGTTGAAGGTGAGTTCGCTGCGGTACTGGTCGGGCAGGATCCGTCGAGAGAGCAGGGAGGCGCTCGACGACGCGTTCGACGACAGCCCGCCTCGGTTCGCCAAGGTTCGGACACCGGAGCGTTCGGCGGCGGGGGCTCGGGCCGCCGCCCCGATTCGAGTCGTGGTCTCCGAGGTGGCGGTGGAGGTCCCGGTGGACTTCGACGCCGAGACGCTTCGGCGTGTGCTGGATGTGCTCGGCGGAGGTGGGCGATGATCCCCCAGGACGTCGAGGTCTTCCTCGCGCTCGACCCGGTCAACATGCA
This sequence comes from Sandaracinaceae bacterium, assembly GCA_045106715.1. Taxonomy (GTDB): domain Bacteria; phylum Myxococcota_A; class Polyangia; order Polyangiales; family Sandaracinaceae. Next base: position 12,973 of record JBGCFC010000201.1, on the reverse strand, counting down.
CCTCGGCTTCGACCGGCTCGCGGCTCTGGTGACCGAGTGGATGGGGCGCTCGGCGCGGGACCCGGCGCTTTACGTTTTCCTTAATCGTCGGCGCACTCTTTTGAAGGCGCTCTTCTTCGACGGGACGGGGATGTGCGTGTTCTACAAGCGGTTGGACCGCGGTCGCTATCGGCTGCCGGAGCCGACCGACGAGGGGCGCGTGGTGGAGATGAGCGAGGCGGATCTGGAGCACCTGCTCGATGGCCTCGCGCCCGGCGAACCACCCCGGGACAAGAGCCGACGCACGCTCCATTGAGCGAGCGCACGTTCCGTCGCCACACGGCGATCGCGACGTGTTAATGCATTTCGCGCGATGGAGGCGACGGGCACCGACGAGGACGAGCTGAGCGGGCGCGACGCGCTCGTCGCCCATCTGCCCGAGCAGCTCGCCGCTCGCGATGAGACGCTGGCCGCCCGCGACGAGACGCTGGCCGCGCGGGACGAGATGCTGGCCGCACGCGAGGCCGCAGCTTGCGGAGGCGCAAGAGGAGCGGGACCGGCTTCGCCGCGCATACGAGGCGCTGAAGGAGGAGCTCCTTCTGGTGAAGCGCCGCCTGTTCATCGCGAAGGCCGAGCGGGTCGACACGACGCAGCTGGAACTGGAGTTCGCGGAGCTGACGAAGAAGCTCGACGCGCTCGCTGGCGCGGTACCGGCCGAAGACGATGAAGGACCCAAGCCCAAGAAACGTCGGTCCAAGGGGCGTCGAAATCTCGCCGAGGTGGAGCTGCCGGAAGAGACGGTCGAGGTGGTCGACGATGACCTCGAAGCGTTAGTCGAGGACGGCAAGGCCAAGCGCATCGGCTTCGAGACCAGCTACCGCCTCGGCTACCGGCGCGGAGGGCACGTGCGGATCGCCGTGCAGCGCGTGAAGTACGCCACGCTCGACGCGGACAACGAGTCCACCGTCGAGACGGCGCCGCTCCCGCCCGAACTCCTTCGGCGCGGGATGGCCGCGCCGTCGATGCTCGCTCATGTCGCGACGCAGAAGCTCTGCGATGGCCTGCCTCTGTACCGGCTGGAGCAGATCGGCGCCCGCGACGGGATTCGCGTCGACCGAGGCACGATGAGCCGATGGTTCGAAGACCTCGGCGCGTGTTTCGGCGTCACCGTCGTCGCCGCGATGCGCGCGGACGCGTTGGCGAACGCGTTCTGCATCGCGACGGACGCAACGGGCTTCGCGGTGCAGCCGGGTGCGCGCGACGGCCCGCGGCGGCCCTGTCGCAAGGGGCACTACTTCGTTCAGATCGCCGACCGGGATCACATCCTTTTCGAGTTCAAGGCGCAGCAGACGAGCAAGGTCGTGCGCGCGATGTTCCACGGCTTCGAAGGCTACGTGCAGGCGGACGCAGCCAGCGTCTACGACGCACTGTTCCGCCCAAGCGGCGAGGACGAAGACGGCGACGGAAAGCAACGTCGCGAAGTGGGCTGCTGGGCGCACGCGCGACGCAAATACTGGGAGGCCGCGTTCGCCAAGGAGCGGGTCGCGCGCGAGGCGTTGGTGCGGATCGGCAAGGTGTTCGCGCTGGACGCGGAGCTTCGTGGCAAGCGTCGTCCTCCGTCGAAGATCAAGCAGCTCCGGCAGACCCATCTGCGCCCTCTCGTCGAGGAGTTCCTGTCGTTCGCCGAGGTCGAGTTCGAGCGCATCAAGCATCGGCGCGGCTCGCTGCGGAGCGCGCTCGGCTACAGCGTCCGGCAGGCGGACGCGCTGCGCGCTTTCCTCGACGACGGCCGGCTCCGAATGGACAACAACCTCTCGGAGGGGCAGCTGCGCAAGGTCGTCCGCATCCGAGACGCCTCGCTCTTCGCCGGCAGCGACGAGCACGCCGAGGCCGCCGGCCACATCCTGAGCCTCGGCGCGGCTGCACGACCTCGACCCCGAGCGCTACCTCCGAGACGTCATCCGCGTCCTGCCGCACTGGCCGCGGGGGCGCTTCCTCGAACTGTCGCCCAAGAGCTGGCGTGCGACTCGGGAGCGCCTCGTCGCCGAGCAGCTCGACGCCGAGGTCGGCCCGCTCACCGTTCCCGACGCCAACCCGGCCAAGTAGCCGGCGGCGAAGCGAACACGGGGGTGGGGGCGACGAGCGCACGATGCGGACTCTGCCGCTGGGGCCCTCGCCAGGTCACGATGGGGCTCGTGCAGCGGATACACGGACGCGTCTCCCGACAACTCCAGCACGGGCCCTCCGCAAGCAGCGTGTACCCGGCTCTTTGGCCGCCCCACGCCTGCTACTGGGCTCACAAGTCAGCAGTGCGCTCCTTCGTGTCCATGCTTGTCGGGCGCAGTGGCCGTGAGCTACAGCCCCGAGGACATCGAGGCGATCCACGCCCTACCGCTGCAAGACCCGCCCTCGGAACTTGTTGCCGACCCCTATCTTGACGCGGCGCCTCCCCCCTCGGTCGCAGGATCCGTCTGTGGAGTGCTGCGCGAAGACGCAGGCTACCGACTGCGCACGTTCGACAGCGAAGACAACGCATCGCGGGCCGGCGCAACCCTGACCCACACGGGTGGCTGCGGGCTATACTCTTCGCCGCAGTACCTCGCGGTCTACATGACGTTTGAAGACCTGACGCAGCCCGTTCGCGAGTGCGGGGTGCAAGGGCTCACGATGGGCGACGAGGTGAACTTGGCGTGCCTCGAAGAGCTAGGTTTCACCCGACCCTGTGCGCAGATCTGGCTCTACAACACCAAGAACACCCGCACGGTGTGCCTCGACGAATGCCTCGAGTTGCTCGACGCGCCCTACCAAAACCCGGATGGCTCTCTCAACGCGTGCCTCGCCTGCGACGAAGCGCAAAGCGGACCCGTCTTCAAGGCGGTGGCCGGACGAACCCGCCGCAACACGGGTTGGCCAGCGCCCTGTGCCGCCCGTGCAGCGAGGTGCAGATCCTCCCTCACGACTACGGCATGTGAATCGGTGAAGGCGTCTTGGGCGGTGGTTAGCGGTTCAACACCGCTTCGACGCCCGCGGTCATGAAGTCGATCGCAAGCGCGGGTTCCTCAGCACGGAGCGCACCGCGATTTCGTTTGAACCGCTGGGTCCGAACAAAGGCCACGAGGACCGTGCTCAACATGAGTCGAAAGGCCACCACCGCGCGCTCGGGGTCTGCCCCCGTAGTCTGGACCAGCGCATCGATAAAAGCTTGGGCCTGCCGGTCAAAGGCGCGCGCATACGCGTGCCCCGGCCATTCCTCTCGCAAGGCAAGAGTGGCAACGATGCGGTTGTAGTGCTGCCAGCCAGCGCCCCCGGTCCGCGTAAGTCGGGCAGCTGGTTCGACGAAGGCCTCCACGATGGACCGCACGGATCCGGCCTCTTCCAAAGCCGCGGATAGACTTGCGGCGCGCTCTTGCTCGAGGACGTCAAAGCGCCTCGCGACGACCGACACCGCCAGGTCGCTCTTGGTGTCGAAGTAGTAGTTGACCGAAGCGGTCCGAACGCCGGCCGCCGTGGTGATCTGACGAACCGTCGTCGCTTCAACGCCTTGCTTCGCGAACAGCTCTTCGGCCACGTCCAAGATTCGCTCGCGCGTGTCGGCCGACTTTTCATACTCCCCGCGTTCCACGACGGACCGTAAATACGCCCGCAAAGACCACCACTGCAAGTCCGCATCGCGTCGCTTGACTCCAAAACGGAACAGTTGTACCATTTTCAACGCAGCCGATACGGAGTACCGCCCATGAATCTCGTCCTGTACCACTCGGCTTATTCGACCTGTTCACAGAAGGTGCGCCTCACGCTCGCCGAGAAGAGCCTCCGCTACACTTCGCGCGAGCTGAGTTTTCGGAAGAAGGAGCACCTGCGCCCCGCGTACCTGGCTATCAATCCTAGCGGGGTAGTGCCCACGCTCATGCATGAAAACGCCGTCATCACCGACTCGTCGGTGATCGTCGAGTACCTCGAAGAGTGCTTCCCCGAACCGGCCTTGCTCCCCGACTCGGCGGTTGGCCGAGCTCGGGCGCGGACGTGGATGCGATTTATGGAGGAGGTCCCCACCCAGGCCATTCGCGTCCCTTCGTTCGAGCGCGTGTTCCTCCCGAGCCTGCGGCTGATCTCCGGACGCCGCAGCTTCGACCAGGAAACCGGACAGCGAAGCCTACGCCGGGGATTTTACCAAAAGATGAACCGCGGCGACGGTTTCGACCGGCGCGAACTCGACGAGTCGCGCCGCCTTCTCCAGATGACCACCGACCGACTCGAAGCCGCTCTTGCGGAGGGCCCGTGGGTGCTCGGCACTCAGCTCACGCTGGTGGACCTCACCCTCGCGCCGCTCATGGATCGAATGCTGGATCTCGGGCTGACCGAGCACTTTGCGAACGCTCCCCGGACCGCAGCGTGGATGCAGCGCCTTCAGGCCCGGCCCAGCTACGAGACGGCGTTGTATCGCGGGAGCCGTCTCTCGGACCGCTTGGAATTCAAGTTTGCGCGGGTCGGCAGCTGGTTGCAGTCCCGCTTGCCCGGCGCCCCAACAAGCAAACCGGAGACATCGACATGCGACTGAGGCGACGCGAAGTCGCGGGCGCTCCGGTCTGCGAATCGTACACCAACCGTGGCTGGCGGCAGCTGACCGGTGCCCCCGAGGTCACCGGGCTGCTTGCCCAGCGGCGTATCCCCCCGACCGACGACCTACTGCCGTACCTGCAGCTGGGTCCAACGGGATGGTCCCAACTCGCGGCCATGGCCCCCGAGCTGGCGCCGGCTTCCCCCGCTCCTTCGGCCCCTCTGCTCCCAGTTCGACCGCGGAGTTTTCGAGACTTCATGCTGTTTGAAAAGCATGCGATCGACGCAGCCCGAGGGTTCGCTCGTCACTTTTTCGGGGGCCTGTATCCTGTGGCTCGGGCCTTTGAGGCGTTCACCAGACGGCCCTTCCCCAAGTTCCGTCCGCACCCGCTGTGGTACCAGCAACCGACCTACTACTTTGGAAACCACAACACCTTCGTGGCGGACCAACAAAACGTGGCGTGGCCCATGTACAGCACGTTCTTCGACTACGAGCTCGAGATTGGCGCCATTTTGGCCCACCCGCTGCACAATGCCACCGCGGACGAAGCCGCCACGGCAATCGGTGGTTTTGTCGTCCTCAACGACTTCTCGGCCCGCGACGTTCAGCTCGATGAGATGCGCTCGGGGTTTGGGCCGCAAAAAGCCAAACACTTCTGCTCGTCGATGTCTGCCGAGGTCATCACCGCCGACGAGCTCCTGCCTCACCTGCAGACGCTGGAAGGAGGCGTAAACATCAACGGCACCTGCGTCTCGAACGTCTCGAGTCGCAGCCCGCAGTTCAGCCTCGAAGAAGCGATCGCGTTCACGTCTCGAAGCGAACACCTCGTCCCCGGAGAGCTCTTCGGCTCGGGAACCCTGCCCGGTGGCTCCGGTATCGAAAACGGCTCCCGTGTCGCGCTGGGAGACAAGCTCACCCTTCATATCAAAGGCGTCGCCCAGCTGTCCAACACCATCATCAAGGCGGGGTCTGCATGCACGTGATCGATCTGTCCAAGCCTGTGCAGGACAACCCTAACGCCCCGTCGTTCCTGCGCATCAAGATCAAACCGCACCGTCGATTTGTAAGCAAGCTTTTGTTGCGCGTACTTGGGCTTCCTTTTGGACTCATGCCCGAGGACTTCGAAGGCTGGGGGGACGAAACGATCCGCAAGCTTGGCGTTCACGCCACGACCCACATCGACGCGCCCTCCCACTACGGTCCCATGTCACAAGGAGAGGTTGCCCCCACCGTCGATCAGATCCCCCTGGAGCAATGCATCGGACCGGGCGTCGTTCTCGACATGTCGGGAAAAGAAGAAGGCGACCCCATCACGGTTCGGGACGTGCAGGACGAGCTCGCCCGAATCGGCGGCAGTATCACGTCCGGGACCATCGTGCTGGTGCGGACGGACCGAGACCGGTTCCACCACCAGCGGGACTTCTGGAAGCGGGGCACGGGCATGAGCGCCGCCGCCACTGAATGGCTCATCGACCGAGGGTCCACCGTGATGGGAATCGACCAGTGGACCTGGGATGTTCCGTTCCACTACCAAATCGCTCGGGCCAAAGCGGAGAAGCGCCGCAACTTGTTCTGGGAAGCACACCGCGTCGGGCTTCGAAAGCGCTACTGGCACATGGAACAGCTGACCAACCTCGCCGCGCTCCCCCCCACAGGATTCACCGTGCACGTCCTTCCCCTCAAGCTCGTAGGCGCCTCGGCTGCCCCCGCTCGGGTCATCGCGGTCCTCGACGAGCCCGTGGGTGAATCCGCCGCGGACTGACCGAATCGCGATTCTGGGCCGAGCTTCCCTCACGACGGCAGCGTGGGAGAAGTGAAGACAAGATCGGCATGCTTTGTCCTCGCATCGGGTCAGCCTCACCCTGCGCCGTGTCAGAGCTTCACACCATCATCGGCGTGCAACTGCGCGAGCCCTGTTTCGCCGAGGAACAGGGGCCCGATGGCTCACCGCACGATCCTGAGATGGGGGGTGGGCGGAGCCTGCGTGGGGGGTGCACATCGGCGGCAGCTCACCGCTCGGTTGGTGGCACCCCTGTGGGCGCGAGCCTCGGCGTGACCAGCTTCGAGCCGCCCCGCGAGGTCGATCGCGCGGCCGAAGTAGGCCTCGTCCGGCGTTCGGCCTCCGAGCGCGGCGCGAGGGATGAGCGTGTTGTGATCGATGAAGTACTTCGCGATCAGCGACTCGAGCCCGGCGAAGGACTCGAGCTGGTGAAGGTACAGCCAGCGGTGGCGGAGCTGGTTCCAGAGAGACTCCACCATCGAGTTCCACTGGACGACATCGACCTGGGCCACGACGTGCTCCGCGACGGCTACGAGCTCCGCGTCCTGGTGAACGACGAGATTCTCCGAGCCGCCGTCGGTCATGACGTTGACCTTCGTACCTTCGGCCAGGGCTTGCCGAGCCTCGCCGAGGATCTTCCGCGTGCCGTCTGCGCAGAGGCGCTCTTCGAGCGTCCACGCGAGTACGCGCCTCGAGTAGTTGTCCACGACCGCGTGCAGATACGTCCGCGTCCCATCGAGCAGCCGGATGATGGTCACGTCGACGTGCCACCACTCGTTGGCCGCCGAGGCACGGAGCCCCACCTTCGGCTTCGCCGGGTAGAGCCGGCGTCGAGGGCGGCGCCATCCGTGCGCGCGGACGAGACGGGACCACGTCTCGTACGACGCGAACACCTTCCCGATGCGCTTTCCGAGGCGAGCCAGCGAGCGCAGAGAGAGGTGCTTGTACTCCTCAGCCTCGACCAGGTCGCGGATGGCACCGCGCTCGTCGCGGGTGAGGCGGCCGGGGACGGTCCGCGGACACGGCGGCGCGTCGTCGAGCGCGCAAGCACGCTCGCGCCGACTCCATGCACCGGCGCGAGCGGGTGTCAGACCGACGATGCGCAACGCGGCGCTGCGGCCGATTGCTGCCTCGGCTCGCGCCACCGCATGGAGAGTCCGCCTCTTGCCCGATGCGCTCGGAACGCGGACACCAGCGAGCTTCGCCCCGCTCACGCGGATCAGCGTCACGAGCAAGCGGACGACGGTGGCCAGGACCGCGACGCGCTTCTCGAGGCGCGCCACGTGGGCGTGGAGCGAAACAATTTCGGTGTCCCGGGCGTCCACGGTGACGACGTCGGGCGCGCCTCGAGCGAGCCAGGATCGACGAGTCGAATCGGGGATGGCCAGCCCCGGGAACAGCTTGGGGTTTCCGGCCTTCACGATCGCGTGGCGGATGCGATGGTCGTACTGCTTTCGGGCCACTGTGGGCACCGGTCCCGGGTCATGCGCGAGCGAGGGCGCCGCGCAACCCGGGACCGGTACCCACAGTGGCCGCGCAAATGCGCGGCCGGAGAGTTGAGAAGCTCTCGGACAGCGCAGGGCGGAGTTTGTACGCGATCCGGCATCACGTCAGGACGGGATAGCGCGGGCACTTACCGCGTACGCAGCGCACGCGGCGTGCCGCGTCGATCGGCGAAGTGACGGAGGAGGACCCGCCGGTCGCCGCCAGCAGAATCCGCGCAAGGCAGAGTTCGAGCACGGAGTTCGAGTTTTGATGGACCGAGTCTCGAGAGCGTCGGACCGACCCTTCGGAGGACCATCACGTCGTATCGAGGCTCGTAGCGTGCATCCCCGGGGCAGAGACGCGTTTGCTGCGACGAGGGTCGCTCTACTCCGAACGCTCGGGCGAAATCACACGGCCGAAGAAGAGCACGGCGCCCGAGTCGACGTCACGAATGAAGAACAAGAAGGGGTGATCGGCATTGAATTGGTTGGGGTCCGGCGCTGCACCGGCGCCCCGCGCGATCACCACCGCCGTCGCGGCTGCGGCTTCGGTGCCGCTCTCGTCAATCTCCACGAACGCCTTGTGGAAGACCTTCGAGATATAGAGCCGGTCCGCGGGGCTCTCCGAGTTCGCCATCGCCGTGAAGTCGGCGTGGTCCGAATCGAACGCCAGCGGCATGCCCATCGCCTGCAGCGCATCGCCCATCTCGACCGACTCGGCCGGCGCGACGCGGAACCTCGGAATCGCAACGGCCACGGCCTCGGAGCTCATCTGCTGCGTCCACTCGTTCAGGGTCGCGGCGCTCATCTGCGCTTCCAGGGCCGCAAGACCATCACGCTCTTTGGGCAGCACGAAGAGCATTGCGAGCTTGCCCCCCTCGTAGCGGAGCTCCAACCACTGGGCGCTGTCGTTCTCGCCGTAGTTGCGGTAGCCGAACTGATGCATCGTTGGCACGTTCATGCGGCCGCTCGGCGCGTAAAAGACCGCCTCTTGTGTGCTGCTCTCTTGGAACGTGTTCTGCCACTTGCCCTTGAAGTAGAGCGCGTTGACCAGCGCGAGGCAGGTTTGACTATCGATGCCGCCGGTGGGGACCAGCTCCTGGATTCGGTCATGGGTCTGTCGCGCGACCCAGCTGTTGATGTTCAGCCGCGCGGCTTCGAACGCCGTCTTGAAGTCGACGCGCTCCAAAGGCGCGCCCCAGCGGTTCTCGGTGCTCGCGACGAAGGGCGCTTCGAACTCGTAGGTCTGCTCGCCGTAGAGCCGGTTCACGATGCGGAACTCGGTGTTCTCGTCGTCGCCGTAGCTGTTCCAGCGACGTACGGCGTTGGCGACCTCACCGGTGCCTGCATCCTGCAGTTGCAGGACTCGGTCCATCTCAGCTGCGGTCTCGCCCGCCGCGCCGTCGCGTGTCATCGCGAGCGCGATCAACACGGACGATGGCGACATCGCGTTGTTGCCGGTGCCCGACGTGCGCCGCCAGAGATCCCATCCGAACGCATTCATGCGTGTCGCGGCGTCACTTTCGACGGGCTCGCTCGGCCCGGTCGCCCGAACATCTTCCGGTTCTTCCATCGGCGCCTCCCCGGCCTCGTCGGTCTCGCTTTCGTTCTCTTGCTGGACTCCGACCGGTTCGACCGCGGTGTCCCTGTCTTCGGTTCCACCGCAGGCCGCGACGAAACACAAGATGCTCAAGGTATAGCTCTTCATACGTCGCCCTTCTGGACCGGAACCTATCACCACAGCTTCCTACCTGGACCACGGGCAGCCGTGCTTCCTTGGGACCGTGGAGGTAAGCGTTCAGGAGGTCACTTCTCGCGAGCACAGGGGAATCCGCGCACGGCAGAGCACGTCGGAGCGATCCTCGGGACGTAGGACCGACCCGACATGCTCGACTGATTCGAGCGCCCTACGTGACCCTAATGCGGCTGGCGGACTCCTGCCGGGCTGCGCGATGGCCTTCGTGCCGCCTGCGCGTGATGGCCATCGTCGGCGTGGCGGCTCCCGCGCGCCCAGCCTGCATGGAACGCCCCCGGTCAGGCGGCTCGGCAACATCTGGGACGTGCCTCGGACCAGAGTTTCGAGCACGTCGGACCGAGCGTCTGCGTCGGATCAGGACCTCACGTCGGGCCGAGCCTCTTGGGGGACCGAGCCCCTGGGCAGACATCGCCCGGACGGGATGCGAGACCAACGGCGCTACGCAACTCGGGACCCGCGCCCGCGGTGACCGGGCAAATCCGTGGCGGCGCCGCTGGGAAGCTCTCCAAGGGTGTGGATCAGCCGGTCGATGCCTTGCGGCGCGGCGCCGAGGGTTGAGCGAGAGGGCGCTCCCGAAAGTACGACATCACGTACTCTCGAAAGACCTGACGCTTTCTGGGCACGTGGTCCCCCGGCGGCGTCAACAGATACAAGAAGCCGACCGGGTCGAGTCCGTCGAACGCCAGCCGAACCAGCCTCCCCAGAATCACGTCTTCGCGAACGAGAAAGCTCGGCAGCGCCCCCAGACCGATGTGCTCCAGGACCGCACCTCGAACCACGAGCATGTCGTCGACCTCCAGAACCGGCAGCCACGGCAGCTGCCACCTCCCGGGTCCCGAAATCCAATCATGGGCCGACGCTTCCTCCATGCTACGAGGCGTCCCGGCTCGTGCAAGATACGTGGGCGACGCATAGAAGCTTGCTTCGGCCTGACCGAGGCGGGTCACCCTCAAGGACGACTCGGGCAGCTGCGCAGGTCCAGGTCGCACGGCGGCATCGAACCCCTCCGCGACGAGGTCCACCGTTCGGTTGGTCACCCGTACGTCGAGCCGAATCTTTGGGTATCGGCGGGCAAAGCCAGCCAGCAGAGGCGGGAAGACCCCGGCCGCCAGATCGTGCGGCATCGTGATGCGAAGATGCCCGGAAGGCTCCTCGCGCCGCTCCGGGATGTCCTCGACCGCGCCCAAGAGGGAGCCCACCTGCGAGGCTACCCGTGCGTAGAGCGCTTCCCCTGCGCTCGACAGAGCGACGCTGCGCGTCGTCCGGTGAAACAACTGCACGCCGAGCTCCCGCTCGAGCTTGGCCACGCTTCGGCTGACGGCCGAGCGCTTCACCCCCAGCTCCTTGGCTGCGGCGGTAAACCCTCTCGAATCGGCAACCTGGACGAAGAGCGCGAGGAGGTTCAGATCCATTCGCTCGTTATACGCAACAATGCTGCAACCGAGAAGCCACTTGCTCGAGCCTCGCACGAGTCGGAAAGTACGCACGGCCTCGAGGTGCGCCGAGCGGCGTGGCCACGAGCGGCTGTTGAGACGGTACTCGCGGTTCCTTCGGGGCCAACGACCCCAGCTAATCCGAACGGAAGACGAGAGATGAACAAGACAATCACGCTAAGCACCTCCCTCGCATGTCTGCTGATCCTGGCGTCGTGTGGCGACAGTGCCGTCGAATTCGACGCGCCCCCTTCCGCGGCGCTCATCGCCAGCGGCGAGGTGGAGGTCATCCAGGAAGACCTGGTGCGCTACCACGTACTGAACTTCGGAAACCGCGTCACGGCCGCGATCGTCGAGTCCGAGACCGACACCATCGTCATCGATGTTGCGTTCGGCCTGATTCCGAACTCGGGAACGGAGCTGCGCGCGTACGTGGACGCGATTGGAAAGCCCGTCAGCGTGATCATCACGCATGGACACCAAGACCACTACGGGAACATGGACCAGTTCGCAGACGCAACGGTCTACGCAGAGACGGCGAACGCAGCCTTTCTCATGGCGGATGACAACTTCACGGGCCTCTACGACGGGACTGTGAACGGAGTCAGCGGCTCGGTGATGATCGGTGGGCTCGAGTTCGTCTTCGACAACGTCACCGGGACCGAAGCGTCCGAGAACGGATACATCTATCTCCCAGAGCACGGGGCGCTCTTCACCGGCGATCTGACCTTCAACCGCGCACACGCCTACATCCGGGAATACACCCCTCTTGACGACAACGACGAGCTGGATACCTGGCTCGCGGCCCTGGAGTCGATGAAAGTTCGTTTCGGGAGCTACAACCACATCATCATGGGGCACACCGGGCGTCGCGCCGATGTGATCGCCACCCTGGACGAGAACATCGCCTACATCAGCGACGCGCAAGGACTGATCAACGGGAGCCGAGACCTGACTTCGGGAGGCGCGGCCACGTCGGTCCAGGATGTCGTTGATGAGCTTGGGATCCTGTACCCGGACTACGAGCCGGGTGGCCTCGTCCTCGCGTTGCCGGACGGCTTTTTTCCGGGTGACCCCGGAGCGGTTTGGTTCGAGTAGCCCGGCGGCTCCATCGCTGAGCGAAAGAGAACACCGTGCATGTTCGGGTGTGTTCGGCACCCGAACGCTCCGTCCGACGTGCTCCGCATGGATCACGCGAACGTGCCGCCCAATCGGGCAAGCGAGCCGCCCATCTCGTTGACCGACAGCGTCACGAATGCACCTGCGTCGGATTGCAACTACGCCAGAATGCAACAGCATCAGAACAAGGACGACCTGAGCATGAGCACAGCCGCGCCTCGAGTTTTTGCCACGTTCCTGCTGGGCGTACGGTTCCAAAACTCGATCTGCTATGCAGCCCGGCTTTCATAGAAGCTCAGGAGCGCGCCGAGGCGCTGCTTTCGGATCACCCCGCCGTTGTCGTTCGCGGGACCTGCGCGAGGTTGGATGAGCGCGTTGTCGAGTCCCTGATGGTTGCGCTCGAGATGGTAGTGCTCGAGGTACTGACGGAGCACGCGTCGGAGGTGCGTCTCGCCGAGGGGGACGATGTGGTTGAGGCAGTCGTCGCGGACGGTGCGCACGAACCGCTCGGCGTACGCATTGAGGTTCGGACTCCGGGCGGGAAGGCGGACGACCTCGACCCCGGCATCAGCGAGGGGTCTACGGAAGGCTGCGGTGAAAAGCGGGCCACGGTCGAGGATGAGGAAGCCTTTGCCGAGAAGGAAGCCGTCGACCACGTCGGTGAGGTTGCGCCCCACCTGCATCATCCATCGCCCACCCGGCTCGTGGACGATGCCCGCGAGGTGGACTCGACGAGTGGAGAGCTCGATGACGAAGAAGACATGGTAGCGAACGAGACCGACGAGGCTGAGCACTTCCACGGTAAAGAAGTCCGCGGCGGCGATCCCTTCCCAATGGCTGCGCAAGAAGGTGCTCCATGGCGTC
>JBGCFC010000200.1:0-18923 GCA_045106715.1 Sandaracinaceae bacterium | reverse complement strand
CTGGTTGTCGCCCCAGCAGTACACCTCGGCGTCGGTGCGTGCGCAGCTGTGCTTGCCGCCGGCGGCGATCTCCTGCACGCCTTCGAGGTCCAACGGCCGTGGCTCGTCGCGGTTCGGCGCGTTGGAACCGTCTCCCACCTGTCCGTGTCGGTTGCTGCCCCAGCAGTACGCATCCCCCGCGCTCGTTCGGGCGCAGTGGTGGTTGGCGCCGGCCGTGAGCTGAACGGTGCCGTCGATGTCGAACACGCGTCGCCCGAGATGATGTTCGGCGCCGTGGCCGTGGCCCTCGCCGACCTCGACTTGATAGAGCCTGCCCTGCTCGCTCAGCACCACCGGCAGCGCCTGGACCTGCTCGTTGAACGCGACCTCCGCCGCCTCGTGCAGCTCGCTGTACGTCCACATGCGGTCCGTGCGCGGCACGCTGTCGATGTCGATGTACACGGGCTGCTGTCCCCAGCACGTCAGACGTCCATTCCCGCCCGCCGCGCATCCGCGAACCCAGCCCAGGCTCACCGCGCGCACGCCTCCGGGGATGCGGACACGTTGCGGTCCGTCCCAGCGAGGGCCGGCCGGAGGCGGATAGCGCCCCCAGCAGTAGAGCTCGCCTGCTTCGGTCAGGAAACAGCCCCTCTGGTCCGCCAGCGCCACGTATCGCACACCCTCGAAGGGCAGCGCGTTCACGGCACCCTGTCGCCCCGCGTCGCCCAGCCCGGTGTTCCCCCAGCAGAAGAGCTGCGCATCGTCGCTGGTCCGCGCACACGTCGCGTCGTAGCCGGACCAGACGGCGGCCATCGGGGGCAAGCTGGGCACCGGCGCCGGGGTGTCGCTCTCGCGCATTCCCGTCTCGCCGAGTTGACCACGCTGGTTGTCGCCCCAGCAGTGCACAACGCCATCTTCGGTGAGCGCGCAGCTGTGGGCGCGGCCGAGCGCGAGCATGGAGACGGGTCTGCGTCCCGCGGTGATCGGGGGAGGGGGCTCGGGGGCATCGCCCGTGCAGGGCGGCGTGACGCAGGGCACGTGCAGCACGAGGGAGGCCTCGGTGCGGGTCGGCGGAGGACTCGAGCCGCCGCAGGCGGACAGGCTGAGGAGGGCGAGACCGAAGACCACGGTCGAGAGAGAGAGGCGAGGTGAACAGTGCATCAGCCGGCTCATCGGTGTTGGGCGTCGAGGGTTGCGCGCGTCATCCTGCATGCGGCGCTCCGTGGTAGCGTAGCGCCTTCACACGCGAGGAGAACCGTGCGCCGACTTCAGCTCATCGTCATTGGAATGTCCTTGCTGACCGCGTGTGGAGGCGGGGACGACGCCTCCGGATCCGACACCGGCAGCGCCACCACGACCTCAGGCGGGGGAGAGTCCGCCGGGGCCGAGCAGGGCGGCGAGACCGAAGGCACCGCGAACGCGGGCAATGGCGGCGACACCTTTCAGCTCAACGACTCCGACACCGCGGGCGAGGCGCACGGCGAACACCCCTCCGAGATCGAGGCCACCCGCACGCACGCCGCCATGCGGCTCTTCATCGTGGATCCGAACACGGGCCCCATCGAGGGCATCGTCGTCAAGCTCACCGACCCCAATGGCCGCCCGTACTACACCAACGAGAGCGACTCGGCCGGCTACGCCGAGGTTCTCGTCCCGGCGGGCCAGCGCTACGCGATCGAGTACCTCAGCCTCGGGCGCCGGAACGCGACCGCCAACGTGAACGTGCCCGAGGGGCCCAACCAGGACATCCGCCTGACGATGCGGCACCGGCGTCGCCTGCCGATGCCGCGCGCGCCCGAGCCCACGCCCGAGGAGCCCGAGCCGGAGCCCGAGGCCCGCGGCTTCGTGCTCGACGGGGTGCTCTTCGACTCGGGCAGCGCGAACATCCAGGAGTCCTCGTTCCCGCGCATCGACGAGGTCGTCGAGTACCTCACGTACATGACGAGCGCGCGGATCCAGGTCGCCGGCCACACCGACAACGTCGGCAACCCGCGCCGCAACCAGTCGCTGTCCGAGCAACGCGCGCAGGCGGTGCGGACCTACATCGTCGAGCACGGCATCGACGGCAGCCGCGTCGAGGCCGTGGGCTACGGAGACCAGCGCCCGGTCGCGAGCAATGACACCGACGAGGGCCGCGCGCAGAACCGACGCATCGAGGCCGTCGAGCTCGAGTAGCGCTCACCCAGGGGCGACCGTCGCTTCGGTCCTGCCGCGCCTCACCGTGCCCGCGGTGTGCATGACGACCGCGACGGTCAGCGTCGCGGCCGCGGCCGCCGCGGTCCACTGGACCGAGGGCGCCTCACCCCACCGCGCGACCGCGATCGCGACGAACGCCCAGACCGCGACCAGGGTGTGCGCCCTGAGGCCTCGAAGGAGGAGCGCGGCGCCGTTGTAGACCGTGGCCAGCGCGATCATTCCGATGGCCCAGCCCGCCGACTCGCCGGACACGAGGTCGTGCTTGGCGAGGAACGCCGAGAGGTTCGCCAGCACGGCCACGGTCACCCAGCCGGCGTACACGCCCAGCGGGACCCGCACGAACCAGCGCACCTCGAGCGGAGCGGGGGCGCGGTTCATGCCCAGCCGGTACATGGCCAGGGCGAGGAACACGCACATCGAGGCCAGGACCACGACGCTCGCCGCCGTCTGCTCGGTCAACCACAGCACCGTCCAGAGGCCGTTGGCCAGGTTGGTCAGGATCAACAGCGGACCCAGCTGCCCGAACAAGCTCGCCCGATGCCCGTCCAGCGTTGCATCCCCCGAGGGGGCGTCACGGCGGAAGGCGAGCCACAGCTGATAGCCCGCGTGCGTGGCGAGCATCAGAAAAATCAGGCCCCAGATGGAGAACGCGTAGCCAGCGGGACGAAACAGCGAGTCGTAGCGCTCGCTCATCTCGCCGACTTTCTGTCCATCGAGGCCAAACGCGGCGGTCCAGTAGTTCCAGCCGATCACCAACACGGTCACCAGCGCGTTGAGGACGGCGAGAGCGCGCTTTCCGGGCATGCCCGACACTAGGTCCAGTCGTCCGCAAGCGGGCCATTCGCTCAGAATGTGGATGGACGCGGTCTCGGGAGGATATCCTGGCGCATGGCTTATCTGGTGATCCTCACCGGCCAGCGGGTGGACGACGTGGTGGAGCTCAACCCGGGGGCGACGCTCACGATCGGCAGTGACCCGACGGCCCACATCCACGTCCCCGATTCGCACGTGGCTCCGGTGCACGGCCAGGTGTACCCGGCCGAGGGCAGCTACTGGTTCCAGGACGTGGGGCAGGGCTACTCGCTGGTGAACCTCGACCCGCTTGCCAACAACGCGCATGCGCTGCGCGCGAACGACGGGATGGCGCTGGGCCGGGCGTTCCTGACGTACGTGCTCGACGCGCCGAAAGCCGAGCGGGTGAAGGAAGACACGGCGGATGAGCTCGCCGAGCGCGACGCCGAGATCAAACGTCTGCGGGAACGTCTTCTCACGCAGCAGGGCGAAGCCTCCAAGCTGGCCCGGAACACGGCGGAGCTGACCAAGCAGACCGAGCGCGACGCGGAGGCCATCCGGCAGCTTGAGGAGGCGCGCGAGCAGGTCAAGGCGGAGCTCGACGCGATTCGGGCCGGGGACAAGAGCGCGCAGAAGGACGCAGCGAAGGCGAACGAGGAGAAGGCGACGGCCATCGCTGCCCGGGACGCTGCGCTCGCGGAGTTGGCCGAGGCCAAGCAAGAGCTCAGCCGGCTCGGGATCGAGCTGGCCGAGGCGCGCGCGGACGCCGAAGAACAGCGCCAGGAGGCCTCACGGGCCAGCGCGGAGGCTGAAGCCGGGGCGCGCCAGACCGAAGACGAGCGCGTCGCGCGTGCGCAGGCCGAGGCCGAGCTGGGTGCGGTCGCGGCGGACCTGGCGGCGGTCCGCATGCAGCTGGAGCAGACCAAGACGGAACTCGCCGAGGTGTTGGATGCGGGGACCGCCGAGGACCTCGCGTTCGCGGCGGGCGCGCTTTCCGCCGCCCGGGAGGCGCTCGTGACGCTGGGCGTGCCGCGCGAGGCCCCGGCGCTCCCGCGACGCAACGCGGACGACGCCGGCGTGCTGCTCGATCGCGCGTTGTCGCCGGACGAGGCGCGAAAGCTCGAAGCCAAGCTGACCCTCTGGGTGGAGCAGGAGTCGCTCCGGCGACTCTCGGGCACGTCGCCCGCCTTCGTGCGCGATGCGCACACGACTGAGATCGAACAAAAGTTGCGTTCGCTTCGACAGCGTTCCGCGGAGAACGCGGCGCTGAGCACGGCGACTCCTGGCGCGAAAGTGAAGGCATCGTGAGCGACCCTGAAACGCGAGAGCAGCCGATCCCCGACGACGTCGACGAGGACCTCGACGCATCGACCGAAGCCGAGAACGCCCGCGCCGAGGCAGCCGAGGCCGACGACGCGGTGGAATCCGCGTCCGTGCACGTCGAGTCTCCCCCCTCCTCCTTGCGGGGTCTCGAGGCGTCCGTGCAGCAGGCGGAGGACGCGGAGACGCGGTGGCGTGCCCGCGCGGACGAGACCGAGGCGCGGCTGGAAGAGGCGCGACAGGCGCGCGCGGCCCAGCAGGAAGCCGAGAAGGAGGCGGACGAGGCGTTCCGGGCCGCCTGCGAGGCAGCCCAAGCGGACCTCGGCGAGGCAGTGCAGGCGGAGAACGCTGCACGGCTCGCGCTGAGTGTGGCGCGCAGCTACCGGATGCTGGCGACGGCCCGAGCTGAGGACGCGGACCAGGTGGCCGAGGAGGCGGCTCACGCGCTGAGCACGGTGGTCGAGCGCGCGGAGGAGGCCGTGAAGGAGTCGCGCGCGGAGGCGGACGCGGAGTCCGAGGCGGACGCGGCGGTGCAGTCGGCGAGCGCGGCGGTGGAGGCGATGGAGGAGAAGGTGACCGACGCGCAAGCCTCGGTGCAGGCCGAGCGCGAGGCGGAGAACGCGGCGCTTGCGAACGCACAGCGCGCGAACGACGCGGCCGCGGAGAAGGCGCGTGCGCTGGCCGCCTCCCGGTCCACCCTCGCGCAGCGGACCTCGGAGCTGGACCGGTGCGAGAGCGAGGTGCGCGCGGCGACAGAGCAGCTCGAGAGCGCCCAGGCGGCGGTGTCGGACGCGGAAAAGCGGGCCACGGCCGCGAACGAGACCGCGCAGGCCGCCGCGTCGGAAGCCGAGGTGGCGAGCCGCGAGGCGCTCGAGCACATGCAGGCCGCCTCGTCGGCGCAATCGGCCGAGGAGCGCCGGGTGCTCGCGCAGCGCGCGGCGGACAGCTCGTCGGCGGGGTTCCTCAAGGCGGAGGCCGAGTCCAAGGCGCAGGAGGCCGCTCGGACAGCCGAAGAAGCCCTCGCGCAGGCCCAGGCGTCGCTCGAAGAACCGAGGGCACGCCTCGACGCGGCGAACGAAGTGCGGACCACGGCGCAAGCGGCGGTCGCGGAGGCCGAGACGCAGGTCGAGGAGGCCACGCGCACACACGGCGAAGCGCTCGAGGACGCCGAAGAAGCGAACGACGACGCCCGCGCGGCGACGGAACACCGACACGAAGCGGAGGTTCGCGCCGGCGAGCTCTCGCGCGAGCGCAAGGCAGGGCGGGAGTCGGCGCGGGCGGCGGCGATGACCTTGGACGCGTGTCGCGCCGAGGCACGCAAAGCGGCGGAGCTGGCCACGCGTGCGACCGAAGACCGGGACCGCGCCGAGGACCTGAACGAGCTCGCCGCGCAGGGGGCCTACGATGCGAACGCCGCGCTCGAGGCGGCGCTCGAGGCGTTTGCGGCCGCGGAGAAAAAGGCCCGGGACGCTGAGGCGCAGACGGCCGCGCGAGAGCAGGCCGCCCGCGAGCGTTCCGAAGAAGAGGCGCGCTGGCGTCGCCTTTCCCGCGGCATGTGAGCCACGACAAGCAGGCCGTCGGAGCGCAGAAGGGGCGCCTGTCCCCAGCGGTGGGCTCGATGTCTGTCTGCACATACGACCACGCCTCGCGAGTGCTTCTCCTGTCTTGAGCGGTCCCGAGCCGGCCTCGGCTTGCGGGCCTCCCAAAACTAACTTATCGAAAGGTAAGTTATCCGGGAGGTCGAGATGCGAGCGGTTCGAATCCATGAATACGGCGGCGTGGAGACGCTGAGGCTCGAGGACATCGCACCTCCGGACCTCGGCCCCCACGACCTGCGGATCGACGTGAAGGCCGCGGGCGTGAACCCCGTGGACTACAAGCTCCGAAGCGGTGCGCAGCGCGCGGTCGTGCCGCTGTCGATGCCGTGGACGCTCGGCATGGATGTGTCGGGCGTCGTGAGCGAGGTGGGGGCCCGCGTCTCCGGGTTCGCGGTGGGGGACGAGGTCTTCGCCTCACCCCATCACAAGCGCATGGGCGGATACGCCGATGAGGTGGTGGTGCGTGCGGACGAGTGCGCGATCAAGCCTGCGGGCCTGAACCACATCGAAGCAGCGGCCCTTCCCCTGACGGGGCTCACCGCATGGGACGCGTTGGTCGAGGCGTGTGAGCTGCAGCCGGGGCAGAAGGTTCTGGTGCAGGCGGGGGCCGGAGGGGTGGGGACGGTCGCGATCCAGCTCGCGAAGCACCTGGGTGCGGAGGTGTACACGACCTGCAGCCCCCGAAACGCCGAACTCGTCCGGGAGTTGGGCGCTGACCACGTCATCGACTACCGAACACAGCGCTTCGAGGAGGTCGCGGAGGGGTGTGACGCCGTTCTCGAGTCGATGGGAGGTGAGCACGTCGACCGTGCGATTCGCGCTGTCCGCCCCGGCGGCAGAGTCGCCTCGATCACCCAACGCTTGCCGGAGTTGACGGAGAAGCACGGTCCCTGGATGGGCGTCCTCGTGCTCGCCTGGACGCTCGTGAAACGCACGGTGACCGCAAGACTGAGCCGCGGGGTTCGCCTGAAGGTCGTGGCGCGGAAGGCCAACGGGGCGACCCTCGCCAAGCTTGCGAAGTTGGTCGAAGAAGGGGCGATCGTCCCCGTGGTGGACCGCATCTTCCCGCTCGACGAGGTCCAAGACGCGCATCGGTACATCGAGACGGGCCGCGCGCGCGGCAAAGTCGTGCTCCGGGTGTGAGCGCCGTGCACCGGCGAGGAGGAGCGCACCACCAGCCAGGTCCGGTCGCGCTCGCCGAGGCGCGTTGCGACCTCCAGCGAGGACGTTTGGATGTGCGAGGCGGACTTGATGAGCCTGGTCTCGGAGCGCGACACGGCTGCGGTCGGGGACGACGAGCCGATGCCGTGCATGTCCAGCTAGGGAGCCGCGACGCCGGCGTCCGCGCCGCCGAGCGCGGGTGTGCTGACGAGCGCGAGTTCGGCCATCAGCACGCGGTTCTCGCATGCGGACGCCACGCCGCGGTCGCACGCGACGCCGTAGCGGGCGTACGCTTGATCGAGCGCAGGCTGTTGGCCCCGTGAGCCGATGCGATCGAGGTCCCCCTGGAGAGCGCAGCTGAGCCCGTCACCCGTCTCGCAAGCCGACACGATCGCTCCGTGGGCCCGCTGTCGGACTTCGTCGTCGGTGTCGGCGTTGGCAGCAGCGAGGGTCAGCGACGCCTCGATGGCGCAGGCCCGGGGCAGCTCGGCCGCGCACGCGCGCTCAAAGGACCAAGCCGACCTCGGCAGGTCGACGGCCACCCCGTCGGCTCCGGTCCGGAGCGCCAGCCCAAACTCGATGCAGGCCACGGCGTTGACGCGCGCGGACAGACACGCGGTCGCGAGCCGCTCGACAGGCGCCGGCAAGGCGCGAGGGACGGGAAAGCTCGCAGGCGTGGGCGCGGGTCGCGGCGCCGCACCCTCGGGGGCCGGTGCGCGGTGCACCTGGAGGCGATAAAGCCCCGCGTCCGCAGCCGACGCCAGATAGCTCACCACTCCGTCGGCAGGGCAGCGAAGGTCGTCGAACACAAAGCCCTCTCCGCTCTCCGTGTCCTCGAGCGGGGTGTCCTGGCCGAGTGACCGCGCCACAGGCGGCGGGGCGCTCTCCCCTCGGCGCAAGCGGGTCAACCGGATGTGCGCACACGCGAGGCCGAGCGCACCCGGGTCGAGGACCGCGAGCACGCGAAGGCGCGCTTCACCGCCGGTCACCGCGTCCCGTGTCTCCCGGACCGTGACCTCGCTCGGGGGGCACGCGTCAGGCGTGCGGGGGAACACGTCGACCGGCTCGCCTTCGTTGGCCAGCGCATACAGGGTGTGGCAGGTCGCGGCGTTCGCGGGGACGAGCCGCGCGCCGGTCTCGTACGCGATATCGAGGGCTTCACCGATCGACTCCCCGACCACGGGGTGCCGCGCGAGCCAGGCCTCGGCTGCTGCTTGCGTCGCCTGCTCGAGCCCGGGGGGAGGTGGGTCGCCGGCGATCGGGCGCGCGCGCGCGACCCACCGGAGCGCGCCGCCTTCGTGACCGTCGTTGCAGCGCCACTCGCGCTCCAGGCCGTACGAGAAGCGCACCGACTCGGCGTCTCCCCACGCGCAGTGTGTCCGTGTGTTGGGTTGCTCGAGCAGCCACTGGATCCGCTCCGTTTGGCCGTCCACGGTGGAGGCGGAGACCCCGAGACAGCCCGCTGGGGCGACGGTCAAGGAGACACACGATTCGGCGGGCACGTCGACCGTGGTGGACCACTCCGAGCCGTCCGGGGAGGCTTCCCCCTCACCCGCTGCCGTCCGGAAGCCCCGCGCCTCCAGCTCTGCCAGGTGCGCCGCGATCGCGGCGTCGAAGTGCGCGTCCATCGGGCGGGGCTCGCCGCCATAGGGCACGCGGTAGCGAAGCGCTTCGGCCATGTGCCAAGTCACGCCCGCTCCCACCAGAACGGAGAGCACAATCACCACGGCGAGGCCCTTCACTGGGCGAGTCTCGCAGCCGCGCCTCACGCTTGTCGAGCGGCGACGGACGCAATGGTAGGTTCTGCCGATGGCGCGTCTGGTGGGGGTCTTGGCGGCGGCCCTGGTGTTGCTCGTGTCGGCGGCCACCGAGGCACAGCGGCGCGGTGGGCGGTTCGGGGGCTCACGCAGCTTTGGGAGCCGGTCCTCGAGCTCCCGCTCCTCCGGGTTCCGGTCCTCGTCCCGCTCGTCGGGCTCGTCCCGCTCCCGCTCCTCATCGCGCTCGTCCCGACTCGGTCGTTCGTCCTCGAGTTCGCGCGCCGGTAGCTCGAGTTCTCGGGCTGGCTCTTCCTCGACCTCCACCTCCACCTATGGCATGGGTCGCTCAACCCCCAATCCGCGCCTGTCGAAGATCCGCGATCCCCGTTTTCGTACCGACCACGTCCCCGCCGCGGGCGCCTCCCCTCCGCCGTACACGCGGGCCCCGGCGTCCGAGTTTGACTGGCCTGGACACGCGCGCATCGACCGCTTCGACGAATACCCCGAGCGGCTGATCCCTCCCGATTGGGAGGGCGCGGCGCAGTACGGCGCGGCGGCCGCCACGGGCACCAGCTTGCTCGGCTCGTTCGGCCTCCTCGCGCTGTTCTTCTTCCGACGTCGCCGGGCCAAAGCCGCCATCGCGGCGGCGCGGTTCGATGTCCGGCGCATCTCGCTGGCGTTCGACTGGACCGAGCGGGCCGCGATCCAAGAGGCGCTCGAGGCGATGGCGGGCCGGTACGACATGGACTCGGAGTCGGGGCTGCATCGCGCGGGCAAGGCGGTGCACGCGCTGCTCCGCGGCAAGCTCGAGGCTGCCCGTTATGGCGCGTACGCTCGCTTCCATCAGACCGCAGAGGAGGCCGAGGTGCGTTTCCGCTCCCTCACCAACGCGCTGGCGGCCCGGTTCACGGAGGAGACTGTGCGGGGCGGTGACCGGCGAGAGTTCGCGGAGATGGCGGCCGCGGCGAACGAGGGAGAGGGCCTCGTCGTGGTGAGCGTGGTCGTCGGCGCGGACGGGCACCTCGTCGACCTCCCCGAGGTGCCGAGCCGGGCCGCATTCGACGCGGTCCTCGAGCAGAGCCTCCCCGAGCGCGCGTCCCAGCTCGTCGCGTTCGAGGTCATCTGGTCGCCGAGCGACGAGAACGACCGCATGAGCTCGGCCGAGCTGGAGATGCTCTACCCGGAACTGAGCCGCCTCGATGGCGCGAAGGACATCGGCCGGGTCCGCTGCGGCTACTGCGCCGCTCCCTATCCCGCGGAGCTCGGCGACTGCCCGTCGTGTGGTGCGCCCGCGCCGGGTTCTGCCTGAGCTTGACCCCGCGGCCGAGGGTGGTACCCCGCGCGCCTCCCGAGGAGGCCGAGTTGGGCGCGTTTCGAGGATCGATCACCTACAGCCAGTTCTTCGTGCGCGGGGACCTCCCCGCCGACTACCAGAGCCGCTACCCCGATCCGATCGCGGCGCGGGTCTTTCGTGAGCTCGACCCCGCGGAGGAGGCGGAGTACCGCGTCGGCTGGTGCTCGATCGAGGACCCCTTCGACCTCGAGCTGACGCAGGAGAAGGTCTTCTTCAACGGCTACCTGAACCTCGGCTTCCGCATCGACACGTGGCGTATCCCGCGCTCGCTGTTCAAGGGCGCGTTCCGCGACGCGGAGCGCCAGTACCTCGCTACGCAGGCCGCGGAGAAGCTCACCCGCGCGCAGAAGAAGGACCTCGAAGCCGTGGTCGTCTCGCAGCTCAAGCGCAAGCTCGTGCCGGCAATGAAGGTCATCGACCTCTCGTGGGGCCTGGACGAGGGCACCGTGCGCTTCTTTCAGCAGAGCCCCAAGACGCATGCGCTCATGGAGGAACTCTTCGAGCAGACGTTTGGGCTCGAGCTGGTGCCCGCGGGCGCCTACGTGAACGCCGAGCAGCAGGGCCTGCCAGACGCCATCGTCGACGCGCTCCCAGCCTTGGAGCCGACTCTCTTCCACCGCGGAGGCGCGTGAGATGGACCTGCTCGACAAGATCGAAGGCACGCGCTTTCTGGGTCGCGAGTTCCTCGTCTGGCTCTGGTATGAGAGCGAGCGCCTCGAGGGCGTCCTCGAGGTTGACGCGGCGCACTCCGTGGAGCTCTGGCTCGAGGAGCAGCTGACCCTCGTCTACGAGGGCCTCGAGCGCGCCGAGAGCCAACTCAAGGCGGGCATGCCGAGTGCCACCCCCGAGGCGAAGGAGGCGCTCCGCCAGGGGAAGATGCCGACGAAGGCCAAGATGCGAATCACGCGGGGCCCTCAGACGTGGGGTTTTCTGTTCCAGGCCGACACGCTGAGCGTGGCCGGGGTCTCGGTGCCGGCGCTCATCACGGAGGACACGGACGAGCGCTTCTACGAGCGCATCCAGCTGATCGAGGAGCTCGAGTCGATGCTCGGGGGTCTGTACGGGCGCTTCGTGCGTCTTCGGACGAGCGCGCAGTGGGACGAAGCGGCCGACGCCATCCGCGCCTGGATTCGTGAGCCGTGACGCGTGACAGGGTGGCGGTCTGCGTGGTCTGCTTCGCGCGTCATGCGCACGATCACGACTGAAGAACTCCACGCGATCCACGAAGACCCCAAGGGAACGATCCTCGACGTCCGCACGCCGGCCGAGTTCAGCGAAGGCCACATCCCGGGCGCGGTGAACATCCCGCACGGCGACGTTGCGGCTCGCTTGGCCGAGGTGCCGAGCGACGCTCCCGTCTACGTGCACTGCAAGATGGGCGGTCGGGCTCAGAAGGCGGCTGCGGTGCTCGAGGCGGCGGGGCACGATGTCGTCTGCGTCGCCAGCGGCGGGATGAACGCGTGGACCGAGCGGGGGTTCCCCACCGCGTAGGGGTGGCGCGTCGCAACCGGCCTTGCACAATGGCCGCGATGACGCGCTCAATCGTTCTGCTCTCTCTGCTGATGGTCGCGGCTCCGCTCGCCGGCTGCGACTCGGAGTCGCCCGACCCGGACGCGGGGTCACGCATGGACGCGGGCCGCGATGCCTCCTCTCCCTGTTCCGCGGACAGCGCCTGCGACGATGGATCGTTTCGAACTCGGGCACGGCGCGGCGGAGGTGCGCGCCACGCTGGAGTACAACAAGTATCCGAACGAGGCTCCCGGGGCGCAGTGGTCCCTGAGCATCTATCGCGCGTTGAGCAGCGTGCCCGAGCCCGACATCGCACGAGGCGGCGGCCCTGACGCGGACGCCGACGGCTACGCCGCGGTCTGGGACATCCGAGACGTGGATGATCAGCTCCAGGTGTTCAGTCCGCTGTGGACTTCGCGCGGCACCCGGGACCGGCTCCCTGACGTCGTCGCGAGCAGCCCGCCTCAGTCTCTGCTGCCGCTGCGATGGGTGATCCGCCCTGACGACCCCGACACGCCGAGCGACGAGTACAGCGTCGAACTCTTCTCGGTCGAGGCGCTCGGCGCGGTGTACAGCTGCGGCGGCTCGGAGTGCCCGGTCCGGTTCGAGCCGGGGGACGCGCTGATCGCCTACTTCGGGGGCGCGATCGTCGAGTACGATTTGACGCGGAACGACGGCTTTCAGGTCCTCGACTTCTGGAACATGGATGCCCCAGGCCGCTCCGATGTCCTGACGCGCGCGGTCTGCCCCGAATAGGCCGCGACTTCGACGTCCGGGTCGACATGATACCCTGACGCATGAACCGGAGGCTCTGTTCGGCAGTGTTGTTTCTGCTGCTGGCTTCGTGCGACGGGGGCGAGAACACGCTCCTCGTCGACCTTCGGACCGACATGGTTCCGATGGCGGAGTTCACTTCCATCGAGGTGGAGCGGCTTACGACCGACGGCGTGCTCGAGGACATGGCCGCGCGAGAGGCGGTGTTGGCGAACGACCTCATCCAGGGCGAGCGGGTCGCGCAGTTCGATGCGGTTCCGCCGGGAGACTACGTGGTGCGGGTGCGCCTGCGCGCGGGGACGCGAACGGCGCTGGTGAGTGATGCGCAGGTGACCGTGCGGGGCGACACCGCGATGACGGTCACCATGACCCGGAGCTGCCGAGGCGTGGAGTGTGCCTCCGGGCGCTGCCTCGGCGGCGCGTGTGTGGACGCGGCGTGCTCGCCTGAGAACCCCGATGCGTGCGAGCCGCCGGAGTGCGAAGGCGACGGAGACTGTGCGGTCGACGGGGCCGCGGCCTGCGCCTCGCCGCGGTGCGCGGACGGCACCTGTCTCGCGGCCCGAGGTGACGACGAATGCGCCGATGGCGAATACTGCGACCCTGAACTCGGCTGCGCGCCGGTGCCCACGGAGACGGTGTCTGGGTGCGTGCGGGACGTCGCGCTGGGAACGCTCTCGACCTGCATCTTGTTCACGGATGGGCACGTCGAGTGCCGGGGATACGCGGCCAACGGACAACTCGGACGGGGGACGACCCTCCGGGGGGACGCGTTCGAACCGGTCATGGGGATCGAGGACGCCCAGCGCCTGGTGGGGGTTCCGTTCGGGTACTGCGTGATTCGTGTGGACGGGACCGTCTGGTGTTGGGGGGAGAACAGCAGCGGTCGCTTCGGCCAACCGCCGGCGGAAGCCGTGACGCGCCCGGTGCGGTTGCCCGTGGACGGTGCCACCGACGTGGCGTTCGGCAGCAACGCGGGCTGCGTCGTCACGAAGGAGGGCGAGGTCTACTGCATGGGGGTCAACGAGCTCGGCCAGCTGATGGACGGGACGCGCGCCGACGCGTTCGACCCGCCCGCCCGCGCGGACCTGCCCATCCGCGCGACCGCGGTGGCGGCTGGATGGGCTGGCGCGTGCGCGCTGCTCGAGGACGGCACGCTGCGGTGTGCGGGGTACATCGGCTACGACAGCGTCGGGACGCCATCGGAGATCGGCGACGGGTTGACCGGCCTCACGGAAGTGAGCGCGCACGCGCCCAACTACTTCGCCCGCCGCCGCAACGGTGAAGTCTGGTCGTTCGGCCGCAACGGCTCCGGGGAGCTGGGCCTCGGGACTCTGTCTCCGAGCGAGGGGCCGACGCGCGTGCCCATGGCCGAGTTGGTGTCGGTCGCGAGCGGTGACCGGTTCGGCTGCGGAGTCCGACGCGACGGAACGGTGCAGTGCTGGGGAGACAACCGGCACGGGCGGCTCGGCGACGAAACCGCGGAGAGCTCCCCCGTCCCAGTGACCGTGCCCGGCGTGTCCGACGCCCTCTACGTGCGCGCGTCTCAGGAGCACGCGTGCGTGATGACGCGCGCCGGGGAGCTCTGGTGCTGGGGGCACAACTGCTGCGCGCAAATCGCGGTGCCCGTCGGTGGCGGAGCGGCCCCCCAGCGGCTCGACTACACCTGCCCGGCCGAGTGACGCGGTCAGGCGACCTTCTTCGCCACGCCCGCTGCCGGCTCGGCCTCGAAGCGCTCGCTCTCCCCCCCCGCCGCCGCGAAGATGCGCCTCTCTGCGGCCGCGGCCCGAAGTGCGCGACGGTGGGCGGGGTCGGCGATGGAGATCAGCATCTCCGCGCGCTGTCGAAGGCTCCTGCCTCGGAGGTTCACCACGCCGTGTTCGGTGACCACGTACTGCACGTGGCCCCGCGTCGTGACGACCCCTGCGCCCGGCTGCAGCCGCGGGACGATGCGCGTGATCGCGCCGCTCTTGGCCGTGGCGGGTAGCGCGATGAAGGCGCGCCCTCCGGGGCAGCGCACGGCACCTCGCATGAAGTCCATCTGACCGCCGATGCCGCTGTAGATGCGATCCCCGATGGAGTCCGCGCAGACCTGTCCGGTCAAGTCCACCTCGATCGCGGAGTTGATCGCGTGCATGCGATGCTGCCGCTGGATTTCGAGCGGGTCGTTGACGATCTCGCTCGGGTGAAACTCCACGAACGGGTTCTGATCGACGAAGTCGTGCAGGCGCTGCGTGCCCATCGCGAAGCTGGTGACGACGCGGCCCGCGAAGCGCGTCTTCTGCCGCCCGGTGATGACGCCACTCTCCACCAGATCGATGAGCCCGTCGGAGAACATCTCGGAGTGCACCCCGAGGTCCTGGTGGTGGCTCAGGGCGGCCAGGGTCGCGTCGGGGATGCTGCCGATGCCCATCTGCAGAGTCGCGCCGTTCGGGATCTGGGCGGCGATGTGGGCCCCGATCGCTTGCTCCACCGGGCCAGGGGCCTTGAGCGGAACCTCCGGGAGCGCCCGGTCGACCTCGACCGCGAAGTCGATCTGGCTGACGTGAACGCTCGAGTGGCCGAGTGTGCGGGGCACCTGGGGGTTGATCTCGGCGATGACGATCTTGGCGTTGTCGACAGCGGCGCGGGCCGATGAGACGGACAAGCCGAGTCGGCAGAAGCCGTGGGCATCCGGCGGTGAGAGCGAGACGAGCGCCACGTCGATGCCGAGCGTTCCGTCGCGTATCAGCTCTGGGATTTCGCTCAGGAACACGGGGGTGAAGTCCGCCTGTCCGGACTGCACGGCGGCGCGCACGTTCGAGCCGGTGAAGAGCGCGTTGTGGCGGATGTGTCCGCGCAGCTCTTCCGAGATGTAGGGAGCAGGAGCGTTGGTGTGCAGGTGCACCACCTCGACCGCGCGTAGGTCGCGGGCCCGTCGGGCGAGCGCCTCGATCAGCGAGAGCGGGGTCATGGAGGCTTCGTGAACGTAGACCCGCTGGTGCGAACCAAGCGCTTGAAGGGCGGTGTCGGCGTCAACAATCTTCACGGAACGTCTCTCCTCGGAAGCGGAGTTGGAGACCTGACCGGCGCGCGCCGGCGAAGCCTCCCTCGCTCCATCGGTCTGGTTCGAGAAAACGTGAGACCTCCACGGCAAGTTGAGTGTTCGCCTCGTGAGTCCGAGCCGCGCCATGGCAGGATGACGGCATGAGCCGATTGCGAGTCCGGGAGGTCTTCGGCCTCTCTCCGCTGAGGGCGCGCTTCTCCGAGGCGGTCATCGCGCTGCGCGGCGATCCGTCGACGCCGCCCTCTCAGTTCGACCTGACCTCGCTCAAGCAGCTGACCCGCCTGCCCGGGTGGAAGGTGTGGGCGGGCAAGCGGCTCTACGGCCGCTCGGTTCCCATCTCGAACCTCTACAACTACGAGCAGCCACCGCCGGAAGAGGGGTGGAGCGTGCGGGTCACCAACGTGCGGGACTTCCGGGGCAAAGGGCTCACCTACGACAGCCACAACGGCACCGACTTCGTGGTCCCGGTGGGCACGCGCGTCGTCGCGGCGGCGCCGGGTCGTGTGCTCCGCATCTCCCGCGAGTTTCACCGCGGAGGGCTCAAGATCTTCATCGACCACGGCGACGGACTGGTGACCAGCTCGAACCATCTCGCGCGTGCAGAGTGCCGCGTGGGGGACGTGGTGCACCGTGGCCAGGTCATCGCGCTCTCCGGCTACAGTGGTCTCGACGGCTTCGCGACCTTCCCCTTCGGCATCCCGCACGTGCACTACAACGTCTGGCTCGACGGCCGCTACGTGGATCCGTTCGCACCACCAGGGGAGGTCTCGCTCTTCCTGACCGGCAACGCGCCGACGCCGTACACGGGCACCGCCGCGGACGCGCGCGCCGAGAGCCTGCCAGAGGCGTGCTGGGACCCCGACGCGGTCGAGGCCGCGCTCCGGGCCTGCCGTTCCCCCTCGAGCCGCGCCGACATCGAGTCGGCGGACACGGACGACACGAGGGCGATGAGCGCGCTCTTTCATCTGGCGTATTTCCCGACGCGGTTCGAGGACCCACCGGCGTCGCTCTATCGCGAGGTGCACGGACGCAAGCCGCGCCTCGACCTGCCGTTCCGCGCGGCGGACTACGACGGCATTCGCTTCCCGGATTGACCCGGGGCACGCGCCTTCTTCGGGAATGTGTGCGCCACGGGAACATCGGCGTCGCCCGGGCTGTCGGAGTCCTCATGCAACGCCGCCCCGTTCGCCTCGCGATGGCCACCGCCTTCTGTTTTGGCATGTTTGGCCTCGCCGGCCTCCGGACATGGCCACACCATGCGATCGAGTGGATGATCGCTCTGGCGCCGGTCGTCGCGGGCTTGCTCCTCTGGGTGCCGCGCCTCGAGCCGCAGGTTCTCAGCCGCGCCATCCTCTGGGGGTACCTGTTCTGGGCATTCCTCGGATCGCTGCTCGTACGCTCGGTGGAGCCCGAGAGACTGTTGCTCTCCGTGGGGCTCGGCGCGGCCGGTGCGCTCGCG
Source organism: Sandaracinaceae bacterium (assembly GCA_045106715.1). Lineage (GTDB taxonomy): Bacteria > Myxococcota_A > Polyangia > Polyangiales > Sandaracinaceae. The sequence goes on along the minus strand of JBGCFC010000200.1, from coordinate 1,981 downwards.
ATGCTCCCGAGGGACGGACTGACCCATCCACCGATCCGGGGCGAGTTCGCGCCCGTCGCGTTCCGTGGGGTGTTGGTCGTCATCATGGTCATGGCCCTCACCGATGCGCTGGTGCTCGGGGCGTCGCTGCTCATGTACTCGACCAATGCAGGCATGCCGAAGGCATCGATGATGACGTTCCTCGGAGTGGGCAGCGCGGCCATGTTCATCGCCGTCGGTGGGCTGCTCCGGATGAAGAGCTGGGCCTTCGCGCTCAACCTCGTGGCCAACCTGGGCGTGGCGACGCTCGCGTGGTGCGTCGACGAGATGCCGGCTGCCATGGCGGCAGGCTTGACGGCGACCGCCGTGCTGCAGCTCCTCGTCGCGGCCCCGCTCGCACGCCGGATCGCCAAACCGGGGTCGGGCGACCCGTCAGCGTGGCTCGGCCGCCTCACGCCCTGGGCCATCGGGGCGACCACCGCGGCCCTCGTCGCGAGCCGCATCTACCGGCACTTCTGACCCGCGCTTTGGGGACCTTGCCGCCATAGCCACGAGGCGCGACCATCGGGGGGGATGGGTTCCTGGCACGACGACTCACGTGACTCCCTGCACGCGTTGTAGTTCACGCCTCCATACGGGTACGCGCGACTGGACGCCGAGTTCAACGACTTCCACGCGTACTACCGCGAGATGGTCCGAGAGCGGCCGCAGGCGCGCATCGTGTTGATGGCCGATCTCCCTCTCGTCGCCGAGACCAATGCGCGCAACCGCAAGCGGATCGCCAAGGCGGTCGACGACCTCGCTGAACTCAGCCGCGCGTCGGCCGAGAAGTGGCTCCTCCAACAGGTGAAGGACGATCAGCGCTCGAGCACGACCCGGTAGCGCGCCTTGCCATCGCGAAGGTGCTGAATCGCTGCGTTGACCTCGCTCATGGGGTAGCGCTCGACCTGGGGCCGGATGTCGTGGCGCACGGCGAACTCCAGCATCCGAGCGAGGGTCGCCGGGGCGCCGACCGGAGAGGCAGACACGGACCGCTGCCCGCCGAGCATCGGAAACACGCTGAGCTGGAGAGGCTCCGCGCTCGCACCCACGAGGTGCAAGCGTCCGCGGGGACGCAGCGCGCGCACGTAGGCGTTCCAGTCCAGGCTGACGTTCACGGTCGACACGATCAGGTCGAAGCGTCCTCGGGCTCCCGCGAGCGCGTCGGGGTCGCGCGAGTTCAGCGTATCGTGCGCTCCGAGGGCGAGGAGCTCGTCCCGCTTGGACGCGGTGGAGGTGAAGGCCGTGACCTCGCAGCCCCAGGCGCGAAAAAACTGGAGGGCCAGGTGCCCGAGTCCGCCGATGCCCACGACGGCCACCCGGTCGGTGGGGCGGATGCCGAACTGAACCAGCGGATTGAAGACCGTGATGCCACCGCAGAAGAGGGGCCCGGCCGAAGCGAGGTCGAGTCCGTCGGGGAGTCGCACGACGCTCGTCGCCTGCGCCCGGACTCGGTCGGCGAAGCCGCCATGCCGCCCCACGATCGTCCCCGCGGCATCGGCGCAGAGGTTCTGGTCCCCTTCGAGGCACCACGCGCAGGTGTTGCAGTAGCCCGCGTGCCATCCGAGCCCCACACGGTCGCCAACCGCCAGCTGGTGGACGGAATCGCCTACCGCGGCGACGCGGCCCGCCACTTCGTGCCCAGGGACGAGCGGGTAGCGGCTCATTTCCCAGGCGTCGTCGATCATGGAGAGGTCGCTGTGGCAGATGCCGCAGTGCGTGACTTCGATCTCCACGTCCGTGGGCGCGAGGGTGCCCGGGTCATATTCGAACGGCGCAAGGGCACCTCCGGGTTCGTGCGCGGCGTAGGCCTGAATCATGGCGGTGTCCTCTCAGTCGCGGCAGTAGGCGGTGAAGGCCGCGACCCCGAGCACCGGCTCGCCCCACAGCTCGACAAACCGCTGGGCGTCGGCGTCGGCCGCGAACGCGACGGAGATCACAATCGTATCCTCCGGAAGCGACA
>JBGCFC010000020.1:0-37585 GCA_045106715.1 Sandaracinaceae bacterium | reverse complement strand
GGCTGCGGCTGAAGCTGCGCCCGCCGAGGCGCCCGCAGCCGAAGGTGCCTGAGGAGGGCTTGGCCCTTCCAGGAACCCTCTGATGGACGCCGCGGCTGTGGACGACCTCGCCGACCTCATCGACTACATCGCCCGCGCGCTCGTGGACGAGCCCGACGACGTGAAGGTCGACGCGGTCGAGGGCGACCGTGCTCTGATCCTCGAGCTGACCGTTGCCCAGTCCGATCTGGGCAAGGTCATCGGGAAAGACGGCCGCACGGCCCGCGCGATGCGCACACTTCTGGCGGCCACTTCGGCCCGCCAGCGGCGCCGCGCGGTGCTCGACATCCTCGAGTGAAGCTCGTCGGGGTGCGGCGTCATGAGTGAGCCCCCAGATTCCGAATCAACAGGCGCGGAGGGCGATCCAGACGAGCTGGTCGCCATCGCCGCCATCGCGCGTCCGCACGGCGTGATGGGGGAGCTGCGCGTTCACCGGTTCAACCCCGACTCTCGGCTGCTGCTGGATGCCGCGCAGGTATGGCTGCGCAAGGACGGCGAGACCGTTCCGCACGTGGTCAAGCGCGCCCGCGTGCACCACGCCCAGGTTCTCGTGACCTTGGAGGGCACCGTCGGCCGCGAAGCAGCGGAAGGCCTCCGAGGCTACGAGGTGTGTCTGCCGCGCAGCGCGTTCCCTCCGCCGAACGACGACGAGTTCTACTTCATCGACATGCTCGGCGCGTCGGTCGTCTCTGAGAGCGGCCGCACCCTGGGCAAGGTGGCTGAGGTCCTCCACTACCCGAGCGTCGATTGCTTGCGGGTGGAAGAGCCCGACGGCGACCGCGAGATCCCGCTCGTCGAGCCGTACATCGTGGACATCGATCTGGAAGCGGGTCGCGTGCTCGTTCGACACGAGGACGACTTCGAACTCCAGCGACGGAAGAAGCGGCGATGAACTACTTCGTCGTCACGCTGTTCCCCGAGATGGTCGAGCGCTACGTCTCCGAGGCCCTGCTCGGCAAGGCCCAAGCGGCCGGCCGGATCGCGGTCGAGACCATCACGCCACGGGACTTCACCAAGGACCGGCACCGATCGGTGGACGACGCGCCCTACGGAGGCGGCAGCGGCATGCTGATGATGCCGGGGCCGGTCGTCGACGCGATGGAGGAGGCCGAGCGCCGCGCAGATGCCGCGGGCACCGCAAAGCCGACTCGCGTGCTGCTGAGCCCGCAAGGCGTCCCGTTCACCCAGGCGCGGGCCCGTGAACTGGCTGAACGCGGCGCGCTGACGTTGGTCTGCGCTCGCTACGAGGGACTCGACGAGCGTGCCCGGCGTCAGATGGACCTGGAGCTCAGTCTCGGCGACTTCGTCTTGATGGGCGGAGAGGCCGCGGCGCTCGCGGTCATCGAGGCCACCGCGCGCTTGGTCGACGGCGTCCTGGGCAACGCCGCGTCGACGGACGAGGAATCCCATAGCCACGGCCTGCTGGAATACCCGCAGTTCACGAGGCCGGCGGAATACCGGGGCGAGACGGTCCCGGACGTCCTCTTGAGCGGCAACCACGGCAAGGTAGACGCCTGGCGACGTCGACAATCGTTGCTGCGGACGGCGCGGCGCCGCCCCGAGCTGCTCGCGGTGGCCTCGCTCTCCGACGAGGAGCGACGCTGGCTCGAGAGCCACGAGAAAGAAGAGACGCAAGCATGACCGGGTTCTACGTCGCGTTGGTCCACTACCCGGTTCTCGACCGACGCGGGGACACCATCACCACCGCCGTCACCAACCTCGACGTGCACGACATCGCGCGCTCCGCCCGCACCTACGACACGGCGGGCTACTTCGTCGTGACCCCCATCGAGGCGCAGAAGAAGCTCGTGCAGCGGATCCTGGACCATTGGCGGATCGGCTCAGGCGCCGAGAGGGTGCCGGAGCGCAAAGAGGCGCTCTCGATCTGCGAGATCGTGCCCTCCATCGAGGATGCGGTCACGGCGATCACCGAGCGCGAGGGACAGCGTCCAAAGGTGTGGGTGACGGGAGCGCGGCTCCGCGACGGAACCGAAGCGATCTCCGAAAGGGACGCGCGTGAGCGGCTGAAGGAGCACCCGACGCTGGTGCTGTTCGGCACCGGGTACGGCCTGGAGCGGAGCGCGATCGACGCGGCGGACGCCATCCTGCCGCCGATCGTCGGGGGCGGCTCGTACAACCATCTCTCCGTACGCGCGGCCGCCGCGATCACCATCGACCGACTTCGCGCGCCCGAGCCACATTGACCGTTCGCGAACTGCGTGTTAAGAGCTGCGACCCGTTCCCTGAGAGGGAGCCGCACCCCATCGAGGTTTTGAGCCATGTCAGGCGTCTGTTCCGAGATTCAGGCCATTGAGGCCGCCCAGCTCCGAGAGCTTCCCGAGTTTCGCCCTGGTGACCAGGTCGAGGTCCACTACCGCATCCGCGAGGGTGAGAAGGAGCGGATCCAGGTCTTCAAGGGCGTCGTGATCCGACGCAGCGGTGGCAGCGCCCGCGAGACGTTCACTGTCCGCAAGGTGAGCTACGGCGTTGGGGTCGAGCGTATCTTCCCGGTGCACACGCCGAAGATCGAGAAGCTCGTTCTCGTCTCTCGCGGCCACGTGCGCCGCGCGAAGCTCTACTATCTCCGTGACCTGCGCGGGAAGAAGGCGCGTCTCCGCCAGTCCCAGAAGCTGTCCGGCGACCTTCGCGAGATCAAGAAGGCGCAGAAGGCCAAGAACAAGAAGTAGGCGTCAGCCGACTCGACTCCTGGGAGTCACGCACCGAGCCAGATCTCTTCGGAGTTCTGGCTCGTGCGGTTTAAGGAGGGGCCTCAGCCGCCAGGCGAGGGCCTCTCGCCGGTATCCCGGAAGCGCCGGTAGTCAGCGAGGATCTGTGCGTGGTCGAAACACAACGGCCCAGGCAGCGCGTCGAGGTCGGCCACCACGCCGGAGGCTGCGTCGTCGCCCGCCACCGGCGTGCCCTCGGCGCGGCCGACGTAGACGACGGAGAGGTTGTGCTGACGGGGGTCCCGCTCGGGCGCGCCGTACACACCGAGCAACGCATCGAGAGTCACCGTCAGCCCCGTCTCCTCCTCGACCTCGCGCCGCGCCGCGTCCTCGGGGGCCTCCCCATAGTCGATGAAGCCACCGGGCAACGCCCATCCCTCCGGCTCGTTGCGACGCTCGATGAGCACGATGCCGCCCTCCACCTCGACGATCACGTCGACGGTCGGGTAGGGGTTTCGATAGGTCTCGCCGCTCATCCGTGCACCTCCAGAGATGACTCGTCGAAGTCGTTCGTGCCCGGCCGGTGGACCCACAGGCGATGCTCCGCGATCGCGCCGGACTGCACGCTCACGACCAGAAACGCGCACGGCCACATAAGCTGATTCTCACGCGCGAAGGTCGTCGCGTCCTCTTCGCTGAAGTACGCGCCGGCGTCGCAGTGCGAGTGGTAGATGACCTTGATCGGCTGACCCGACGCCGCGCCCACCTCGAGCGCACGCATCGCGCGGAGCTCGTTGATCTTGAAGTAGGTCTGCGAGGTTCGCGGAAACGTCTCCGGGTCGAGTCGATGGTACTTGTCCGCCTCGTTCACCTCACGGACCGCCGTGTCGAGGTCCGACGGAGCGTTCGCCGGTCCCGTCAGGAAGCCGCAGCACTCGGAGGGGTAGGTCTCGAGCGCGTGTGCTTCCACCTCGCGCAACAGAGAGGCCGGCATGCGGAGGTCCCCTCGGATCCACGGGTGTTCATCGGACATCGTGGGGTCCTCGTGCGGCTCGGCTCGCGCCGCTCGGGTTGAACCCAGCGAGCGAGCCAGGGGTACCGACCTCCAGCGCGCGCTTGAGCGCTTCTACCGCTTCGAACGCGCCCACGAGCACCGCAAGAGCCGGGTCTTTGGCCAACTCCGGCCAGGAAGTCGCGGTCGCAGTCAGCTCTGACTCAACTTTGATTCCAGCGCGGCGCAAGTAGAGATCGCGCACCGCACCAGCCGGACCCCCCATGGGCGCCACGGTGGTCGCCTCGAGGCGGTGCTGGCCTTCGTCCCCGATCTCCGGGAGCAAACGCTGGCGAAGGTAGCGGTCCATCTCAGCCCCCGGCGAGCGCGGGGATGATCTGAACGGCGTCGCCGTCGCGAAGCTCGGTCTTCAGATCGTCGAGGAAGCGGATGTCCTCGTCGTTGGCGAAGATGTTCACGTGACGACGGACCCCCTTGTCGTCGCAGAGACGGTCCTTGAGGCCCGGGTGACGCGTCTCGACGTCGTCGAGGACCGCGCCGACGGTCGCGCCCTCGGCGTGAATCTCGTCGGCGCCGCCGGTGAGGGACCGGAGAGAGGTGGGGATTCGCACGATGATGGCCATGGGTCGATCTCCAGATCAGGCGCCGCAGGTGGGCGCGTAGCGGGGATAGGTCAGTTCGGTGATGTCACCCGCGCAGCCGACGCAGCCGCGTCGGGGACGCACACGAGAGGTGCGGAGGACACCATGCAACGCGCGGTAGCTGTGGAGCCGCCCCGCAACGCCGTCGTCACCGCGCACGAGCGCGAGCGCGAGCACGGCCTGCAAAGCGCCGAGCACGCCGACGGCCGGCCCCACGACGCCCGCGGTGGCGCAGGTCTCGACGTCTCCAGCGGGCAGGTCTTCGAACACGCAACGCAGGCACGCGCTCCGGCCGGGCAGGGTGGCCAGCGCCCAGCCGCTCCAGCGCACGCAGCCCGCGCTCACGAGCGGAACCCCGGCGATCTGGCACGCGTCGGCGGCCAAGAACTTGGTCGCGTAGTTGTCGGACCCCTCGATCACGACGTCATGGTCCTGCACCTGCACGAGCGCGGTCTCGGGAAGCAATCGCCCACACACCGCGACCGCGTTGGCTCCCTCGGCGTTCAGTCGGGCGGCGGCGCGCGTCGCCTTGCCGAGGCCCAGGTCGGCGTCGTCGTAGAGAACCTGCCGATGCAGATTCGACGCCTCGACCCGGTCATCGTCGAGCACGGTGAGGGTGACGCCGCCCGTCCGAGCCAGTGCCAGCCCGGCGGCGGAGCCGAGTCCGCCTGCGCCGATCAAGAGCACCTTCACGGCTGGGCCCACTCGCGGTTGTCGAGGACGTGCGGCATGCGGCGTCAGATGGAGTAGACGTACTTGCCCGGCGGCTTGCGCAGGTAGCCGAGGGCCTCACCACGCTCGCACAAGTCCTCGATGGTGCGCTCGTCGAACACGGCCTCGATCAGCTCGGCGAGCTCTTCGAAGGCTTCTTCGGTGACGGCGCGGCTGGTGGCGTCTCCTCGCTCGTCGGCGCCGGGCGCGGTGCCCAGCGAGACGGGGCCTTCGAGCGCGCGCACGATGTCTCCGATGCGAATCTCGGCCGGCTCCTGCGCCAGCATGTACCCGCCTCGGGGCCCGCGCTTGCTGCGGACGAGCCCAGCCCGCTTGAGGTCCTGAAAGATCTGCTCGAGGAACCGCGGCGGGATGGCCTGACGCTCGGCGATCTCCTTGATTTGCGAGGCTCCACCGTCGCTGTGGAACGCGATGTCGAAGATCGCCTTCACCCCATAGCGACCCTTGTTGGAGAGCTTCACGGGCTGGAGGATGATTCACCCATCGATTTTGTCAACAATCGGCGGCGCGCCCTCAGAAGAGCAGCTTGAACAACGCGAAGCCACCCAGGAGCAGCACCGTGAACGCGATCGTCAGCAGCTCGAAGCGCTTCTCGATGAAGCGCTTCACCTCGGGCCCGAACTTGTAGATGAGGCCCGCCACGAGAAAGAAGCGAGCGGAGCGCCCAACGGCGCTGGCCGCGAGCAGGGTGACCAGGCTGATCTGGAACACGCCGGCCGCGATGGTGAAGATCTTGAACGGGATCGGCGTGAACGCCGCCGTGAACAGGGCCACCCACGCGTTGCTCTCGTAGAGGCCCTGCACCGTCTCGAACTTGTGGCAGGAGAAGCCGGGCAGGTACTCGAACAGCCATGCGCCGCCGCCAAACTCGGGGCACTCGGTCGCCACGCCAAGGCTCGCCCAGAGGGAGACGCCGATGTACCAGCCGAGCACCGCGCCGCTCACCGAGCCGACCGAGCAGATGCTGGCGTAGACGAGGGAGCGCTTGGGTTTGCCCAAACACATGGGCATCAGCAACACGTCGGGCGGGATGGGGAAGAAGCTCGCCTCCACGAACGCCAGCAAGAACAGCGCGGGCGCGGAATAGCGGCTGCCCGCCCAGCTCAGCGTCCAGTCGTAGAGCCGCCGAACCTGGGCGCCGGGCCAGCGATACCAGGGCTGGGGCGCGTCGGCCACAGACTCATCGAGGGGTTCCTGCTCGCCCGACATCGCTTGCGGCTAGCAGCTGGGGATCGGCCGGTCAACAGAAGTCGGGCGACCGGTCGTGGCGGGCGGCTCACCCGTGCGATAGACTCCCCCGGCTCAATCGAGCGGGAGTAGGGGGCCAGTGAGGGTCTGCACCATCTGCGGGGCCAAGTGGCGAGGTGAGCCGAGCGTGTGCCCGCTGGACGGGGGCCCACTCGACGACCTCCCGGATGCCCTCGTCGGCCGTACCATCGGCGGGCGCTACAGCATCGTCGAGCGCGTGGGCGCCGGGGGCATGGGGACCGTGTACCGAGCCCGCCACGAGCTGGTGGGGCGGGACGTGGCCATCAAGTTCCTCGGCCCAGACCTCGCGGTGGAGGAGACGAACCGTCGGCGCTTCCTGCGGGAAGCGAAGGCCGCGAACCGGATCGATCACGAGCACATCATCGACATCACTGACTACGGCGAGACCGACGACGGGCTCGTCTACCTGGTGATGGAGTACCTGGACGGCCAGCCGCTGTCGGCCGTCATCGGCAGCGGGCCGATGTCCGCGCCGCGCGCCCTCGAGATCGCCAAGCAGATGTCCGCCGCGCTCGCCCGCGCGCACGAGCTCGACGTTGTTCACCGTGATATCAAACCCGATAACGTGTATGTGCTGCCGCGCCACGGCGGGGGCGACTTCATCAAGCTGCTGGACTTCGGTCTGGCCAAGATGCGCGGGGAGATCCGCCTCACCGCGAGCGGAACGGTCTTCGGGACGCCGGAATACATGGCCCCGGAGCAGGCGCGCGGGGCGCCGCTGACCGGCAAGGCCGACCTCTACGCGATGGGGTGCGTGCTCTACGAGATGCTCGCGGGGCGTCCGCCGTTTCAGGGAGCCACCCCCGACCTGATCCTGAAGCACATCCGGGAGGTCCCCGCGCCGCCCAGCACCTTGCTTCCGAGCGCGCTGCCGCCGGGGCTCGACGACCTCATCATGCGGTTGCTGGAGAAGAACCCAGCCGACCGCCACTCCGACGCCTACCACCTCTACGAGGAGATCCGGCGCGTGGCGGAGAGCCTGCCGCGTCACAGCCAGTTCCCGACGATCCGTGAGGAAGACTTCGTCGAGGCGCTGCGCACGCAGCTCCCCGAACGGGGCCAGGCGCCCTCCACGGTGAGTTCCTCGGCCGAGGCGTGGGACAAGCGGATTGCGCGGTTCCAAGAACTCACCGTCCGCGCGCACGCAAACAGCCCGCCGGACTGGCTGCGCGATTCCATCTCGAGCCTCGAGCGGTGGGTGGGGGAGCTCGCGCGCCGCCGGGGGGAGCTCGACCGGAGCGCGTCCGCGGTCATGCAATCGGAGGAGGAGATCCGGAAGGCCCGACTTCGCATGGGACGGGCGATCGATGTGCTCGCCCGGGACGAATCCCGGGCGGCGCGTGCGCTCGAGGAGATCAACGAGCGGCTTGTGCAGGTGCGGGACCGACTGAGCGAACTCGAGGCGCCCCTGCTCGAAGGCTGGTCCCGGCTGCCCAAGGACGTCCCGACGACCGGCGCGGATCTCGACCCCGAGCGGGTCAGCTTGCTTCGCGACGTCGGGAAACTGGCGGCGGTGTGGGTCGAGGCCCAGGACTCGGTGGCGCTGCTGCTGCGTGACATGATGCGGCGGGAGCGGGAGCGGGAGGACCTGAGCTTCCAAGCGGCGCAGCTCAAGGGGCGGCTCAGCTCACTGAGCGCGGAGGGCGATCTCGACCTCGAGGAGCTGCGGGAGAAGACGCGCACGGTCGATTCCGAGATCCAACGGCTGCTCGATCAGGTCGCCTCGACGAGCGAGCGCCTGGTGGTGCACTTTCAGGGCTTCCCGAACCTCACGGAGGCGCTGCGGGAGGTCGGACGGTGAATCCGCGGGGCGGGGGGACGTCTCGATCCTCGGGGCCCATGCGATCCGATTCTGATGTTCCCTCGGCGGGACGTGCCGTCTGGGGTGCGCTCTTGCTGGCGCTCGTCTCGTCGTTCACCGCACCGGCTCTCGCTCAAGAGCTGGCGGCCTCGCTCAATTCGCTGTCGGCAGAAGACGCCGCGGAGCGCGCGGGGGCGGCGGATCGGCTCGGCCACATGGAGGGAGCGGCACGCGAGCAGGTGATCGGCCCGCTGCGTGTTCTGCTGCGCGAGGATGGCAACTGGCGCGTGCGGGCGTCAGCGGGGCGTGCGCTCGGGCGGTTGGCCGCGCGCGACGCGGTCCCCGACCTGGTTGCCGCGCTGAGGGACAGCGTGGTGGACGTGCGGGTCGTCGCGGCGGCGGCGCTCTGGCGCTTGCCTGACCCCGCGGCGGTTCCGGCGTTGCTCGAGTTGCTGCGCGATCAAGACGGAAGCGCTCGACAGTGGGGAGCGCTGGCTCTCGGCGTCATTGGGGACCGTCGGGCAACGGCGCCGCTCATCGAACTGTTGGGCGACCCGGAGAGCGCCGTGCGCCTGGATGCGATTCGGTCACTCGGGCGACTCGGTGACGAGCGGGCCACGCGGCCGCTGGAGACGGTCGTGCGGAACGACGACCGCACGCGGGACGAACGTCTCGAAGCGATCAACGCGGTGGGGCGGCTGTCGGGGCCTGGGAAGGTCAACGTCCTCATCCGCACCCTTCGGGAGGACGACGCGACGCTGCGCGAACGGGCCGCCGACACGCTGGGCCGGGTGGGGGACGCGCTGGCGCTGCCACCGCTGCGGGAGCGGCGACAAGTGGAGCGTACCGCCTCGGTGCAGCGTGCCCTGGATGCCGCCGTCGCTTCCATTCAGACGCGTGGACAGGCGGGCCCGCGCACATCGGGTACCCCGCTCAACCTCCCGCCCCTGCCCTGAGAGACGGTCTGAACCGACCCCGCCGAGGGTGCTACACCTCCGGAGTGCCGCCCCGATGTCGATGGCTCCTGCCTCTGTTGCTGCTCGCGAGCTGCGAGACGGCCGCGCCGACGCCGGTCGAGCCGGGACCGGAGGACAGCACCGCCGCGGACTACCGCTCATCGCAGGTGGAGCGCGCGATGCAGGAGGCGTCCGAGGTGTTGCGCACGCGCGGCTTTGCGGAGATGGGCACCCCGCGGCGGGGGTTTCTCGTCGAGCAGGCCGCCGACGTGAGCGAACAGGCGATGCGCGCAGGGACTTGCTACGTGCTGCTCGCCGCCGCTTCGACAGCGATGCGTGAGCTCACCATTCGTGTGTTCGACAGCGACGGCGGCGAGGTTGTCCAGGACACCACGACGGGGCCCCAAGCCGCGCTTCGGTACTGCCCCGTCCAGTCGGGCACGCATTTCGCGACGGCGGAAGCGTCGGCAGGCACCGGGCTGTTCGAGCTGCGTTGGTTCCGTGGACCAACGGGCCTCGACATCCGCATCGACGACCTCTTTCGGACCGCTCCGGCAACGGGCGAGGCGCGGTGAAGCACGCGCTGCTCTTGTTCCTCGGGGTGATGCAGTGCGGGACCACGGCGCCGCCACCGACGGAGGGGCCGCCCGCGCTTTCGGGCGACCCTGGACCCCTGGATGCGCTCAACCGACGACATGGCCGGCTGCGTGAGCGCATGCGACGCAGGGGCTACGGCGCGGAAGTGGCGCTGGCGAGGACGTTCGTGTTGGAGCAGCGCGGCGCGGTCTTCCCGCTCGATCTCTCCGTAGGAGGCTGCAGCACGTTCATCGGCCTCGGCGGGGGTTCCATTCGCGAGATGTCCCTGTCGCTCTACGACGACGAGGGCAGGGAGGCGGCGAGCGACTCGGTCGAAGGGGAGGCAGGGCTGGTGCATGTCTGCCCGCAGGGCGAGGGCGCCCAGCGTCGCGCGTACTACCTGGTCGCGCAGGCCCACGAGGGCACCGGCGCCGTGATGCTCGCGCACTTTCGCAGCGACTCTGGAGACGGGGAGGGGTTCGACGGACTGTTCGAAGGCGTGCTCGCGCCTCGCGTGCCCTTCCGCGATGTCGAAGAGCACCTCTCGGGGGCGCGAAACGCGCTGCGCGCCCGCGGCTTCACGCCCGTCGGCCCTCCCGTGCTCGAGCGGGTCACGGAAGGCGCGGTGGTCCGGATGCCTGTCCTCCTGGAGTCCGACCGTTGTTACGCCGCCACGGCTCGATCGGGGGAGGGCCTGCTCGACATCGACCTCTACCTGTTCGATCAGGCGGGGGTGGAAGTCGGCCGCGACCTCGCGGGGGACGCGGAGCCTTCGATCGAGCTGTGCCCGGAGGTCAGCGCGCGCCACACCGTGGAGCTGCGCGCGTACGAAGGCGCTGGCGCCGTCGGTGTCGTCGTGTTCGAGGGGCCGCGCGAGGAGCGGGCGGAGCCAGCCACCGTGGAAACGGCGCAGGAGGCGCCCGGCGATCCGGCGCTCGCGCTCGACGTGCTCGCGGCGCCGCTCTCGACCCGGGGGTTTGCCCCGCCGCTGTTCGTCAGCCGCGATGCGGCGATCGTGCCTGGAGAAGTACGCACGCACGACGTGGTAGTTGGACCGGGCTGCGCGCTCATCGCAGGGACGGCGTCGCATGACGGCATGGACTTGGACCTCTATCTCGCGGACGACGCGGGCCGAGAGGTCGACCGGGACACGGCAGTGCAGTCCACGGCGCGGGTTCGGGCGTGCCGGGAGGAGGCCACCGTCCTCCGCGTGGCGGTCAAAGGCTATGGGCGCGACGGCGCGTATGCACTTGCCATCCTTCGTGCGCCCGATGCGGTGCAAACGCTCCAGGCCCTCCGGCTCGAGGAGGCCACGGCGCCGTTCCGAGCGCGCGGCTACCTGAGCCGCTTCCAGGCGGCTGCGCAGCTCGCGACCGGCGCTCGGTACCGCCGGACCATGCGAGTCGAGGCCGGCGATTGCCTCGCCGTGGCCGCAGCCGGAGATGCCGACGCGGTCGATCTGGACCTCGTGCTGCGCGACCGCGACGACGAGCCGGTCGCGTCCGAGACGGGGCCCGCGCCGCACGCGGCGGTGTCCCGCTGCGCGGAACAAGACGAAGCGCTGACTCTGGAGGTCTCGATGGTGCGCGGGGAGGGCAACGTCGCGATCCAGGTCCTCGGCCCGCCGAGCGAGCCAGAGGCCCGGCCCGGTCGACCGCCTACGGACACGGCGCCGACCGACATGGCGTCCACGGACGACCCCACGGAAGCGCCTCCTCGGCCTGACGGCCCGGCCGAATCCGAGCCGGCGGGCGCATCGCAGGTCGAGAACCCCGAAACAACGGAGTCCGCTCAGGTCGAGGCGGAGAGTGACACGCCGGCGGACTGAGCCCGGTGGCTGCTTCGCGCGTCGCCGCAGCCAAGGCTCGCGCGCTTCAGAATGGCCTCGCAGAGCTCGCCGAAGTCGTAGCCCGCGCCCTCCGCGATCTTTGGCAGCAGCGAAGTCGGGGTCAGACCCGGCAGGGTGTTCACCTCGAGCACGTATTCGTTCTCGCCTTCGGTGACGAGCAGGTCGACACGCGCCGCACCCGTCACGCCGAGGCACGCCGCGGCGCGCTCAGCGATGTTCAGGACACCGGCGTACCGGGTGGGGCTGAGCCGTGCCGGGAAGTGATACTCGCTCTGCCCGGCCAGGTACTTGCTGCGGTAGTCGTAGAACTGCCCGCGGGGAACGATCTCGATGGCGCCGAGGGCGCGTCCGTCCAGCAAGCCGACGGCCACCTCACGGGCACCGACGAAGCGCTCCACGAGGATCGAATCGTCGAACTGCGCCGCGTCCTGGAGGCGAGACACGAGCTCAACCATGGAGTCCGCCCGACCGGCGCCCACACTCGAGCCGGCCCGACGCGGCTTGACGAAGACCGGGAAGCCGAACGACCCGTGCACCTCTTCGACCCGGTCCAGCTGCCCTGCGCCGATCACGTAGTACGGCGGCGTCGGCACGTTGTAGAGCCGGAAGAGTTCCTTGGCCTTGAGCTTGTCCATGGCGAGCGCGGACGCCATCACGCCGCTCCCCGTGTACGGAATGCCCATCAGCTCGAGGAGCCCCTGGACGCAGCCGTCCTCACCGTACGGCCCGTGCAGGGCGTTGAAGGCGACGTCGATGGGGTTCTGGCGCAGGACCTGGTCGAGGTCGCGGTCCACATAGACGCGCTGGACATCGTAGCCACGCTCGGTGAGCGCTTCCGCCACCGCCTCCCCCGTCTTGAGGGAGATCTCGCGCTCCGACCCCAGGCCTCCGAGCAGTACCCCGACACGACCCACGACACTGGACTGATTCATGGTGATAGCTCCTTGCTCTCTCGGGGACTGCGAACATCGGGCCAACGCCTGACGCTCCGGTTCTCGTGGTTTCCAACAGGGCCGGCGTGTCTTGGAGGACACGAACCGTCCTGCCCCGTCGGTACTGCGCCGCGGGCTCAGCCGTCAAAAAAAGCGCGAGAGGCGGCGAGCCAATAGCGCGTCGAAAGGGACACGGCAACGAGTCTCGCAGGCATCAGGCGCTGGGCGCGGGCCTCCGGTTGCGGGCCGTAACGCGCTGAGATGACTCGCAAAAGGGCTGCTCTGCTGGCAGCCTCGATGACGCTCGGTCGCCTGAAGGGATCGGCTACTGGCCCGCGAACTGGAGGATCGGATGGTCAACGAAACCGCCGTTTCGGCTGATCACCCGAACGGGGATGGAGACCCCTCGGCGCACCCCGAGCGCCGCCAGCGCTTGGGCCGGCATGAAGACGAGGTCGGCCGGGACTTCCCCTCCCGCGTGCCGACAGCGGACGGTGAGACGGTTCTGGACGCCGGCGGGGTAGCTCCGGGAGCGACGGTCGTTGGGCCGCACAAGGTCAATCTCGTCCGCGAAGGCCACCCCGCACTGCTGCGTCGTGCCGACCAGTGCTGGGCTGTCCTCGATGCGAGACAGGTCGAAGCCCGCCGGGACGCTGGCGGGGTTGGCGCGCGGAGCCACCCGCGCCAGCTCGGGGTTCGTGCCTTCAGACGCCACGAACTGCACGATCGGGTAGTCGAAGTAGCCGCCGTCCGGCGCGAGGATGCGCACCTGCAGGCGACGGCCGCGGACGACGTCAGGCACATGCTCGGACGCCTCCGGGCTGAACACGAGGTCGGCCCAGCCTTCCCCGGTCGGCGCGTGGCACTTGATGGCCATCCGCTGGGCGAATGGGGACTCGTAGCGTTCCGCTTCCTCGCCCTCGACGGCCTCGGGGCGGCCGCTGAAGATCACATCGCATGGCTGGACGGTGTTGAGGTGCACGCTCGGCTGCACCCGCACCAATCGAATGTCGAACCCTCCGCCGGGCTCGTTGCTGGGGCCCCCGCCCGCCGGCTGAACGGCGGGCTGCGCAGGCTGGATGGAGGCGCGTGCCGCCGCGGCGGGGTCACCGGGTTGACCCTCGCTTCGCTGCGTCCGCGTGTGCCGAAACGGGTTCACACAGCAGCCGCTGGCCAGGACCAACGAGAGCGCGAGCGCGGTGCTGGCGCGGGTCGCCATCGACGCGCGGGCTACGACCCAGGGCGGGTGCTGTCAAGGAGGGGGACCGCTCGATTGCACCACCCAGCGCCGGGTGATAGCGTCGGCCGTCCCGCGGCGGCCCCCCCATTGTGGGCTGGTGGCCCGAGCCCCGGGAGACCGTAGAACCGCGACGAGATGCGTCGCGACGGAGAGTCCGATGACGTTCACGGAAGCAGCAGTTGAGGTGCTCCGCCTGGTCGGCCGGCCCCTGCACTACAAGAAGATCACCGAGATCGCGATCGCCAAGAACCTCTTGTCCCATGTGGGCAAGGCCCCCGACATGACCATGAGCGCCCGGCTGGCGACCATGATCAAGAAGGACCGCGGCGACGAGCCCATCATCAAGGTCAAGCCCGGGGTGTTCGGGCTGCGCGAGTTCGATGCAGAGGCGCTGGCGTTGGCCGACGCGGACGCCGACATCGACATCGCGTCGCTGCCGGATGTGGAGCTCAAGCCCACGCCGGACGACCCCGAAGATGTCCCGGTGGATCGCAAGAAGCTCCCTGGAGCGGACGTCTTCCCAGAGGAAGAGGACGACGACGAGCCGATCCTCGGTGCCAGTAAGGCCGAAGACGCCGAAGGCGACGACGAGGAGGGCAGTTCCCGCAAGCGCCGCCGTCGCAAGCGCCGCGGCAAGGGCGACCGAGACGAGCGCGACGGTGGCCGGGATCGGGACAGTGGACGAGATCGGGATCGCGATCGAGACCGGGATCGTGGCCGAGACCGCGACCGCGACCGGGGGCGGCGTTCCCGACGGGACGAGCGAAAGAGCCGACGACGCGAGAAGGTCGACCTGAGCCGCGGCCCGGGGGAGGGCGAGCCGCTCGGGCGTGACCTCGCGGATGCGTTGTTCGAGGTGCTCGAGCGCGAGCCGCGCTCCCCGGTCAGCTTCGCCCGGGCGGCGGAGCTGCTCATCAACAAGGGCCGCCTGAGCGGGGCCGCCGACGCGCTCGCGAGCACGGTGGCGGCGGCGGTTCGCGCGGACGGGATCCGCCAGAAGGGACTCGCCCCGCGCTTTCGCGAGGTCGAGGGCGGGCTCGCGCTCACCGCGTGGTACCTGCCCAACGAGGCCGCCTCGGCCGAGCGAGACGTGCGCAAGGGCGCCGAGAAGCAGCGTCGCGCGGTGCACCGGGCGTTCATCGCCAAGCTCAACGAGCTCCCGGCGTCCGGTTTTGCCGAGCTCGTGGCGACCTGGCTCAACGCTGAGGGCATTGGAGGGCTCCGAGCCGTTCGTCGTCCGGGCAGCTCCGGTGTCGAGCTCCACCTGGCGGGCACCCAGCGGCGCGGCCGTGAAGAGGTGAACCTCGCGATCGTGGTCATCCGCGACGGCAAGGACCTCTCGGCGGAGAAGATCGTCGAGGTCCGCGGCGGCCTGCATCACTACGGCAACGCGAGCGCGGCGTGGGTCATCACGACGGGCAAGGTTCACGGTTCGGCGCGTGACGAGGTCAGCGTAGCTGGGGCGGCCCCGTGCGTCTTGTTCGACCGGGACGCCCTCGCCGACGCGATGGAGGCCCACGGCGTGGGCATCGTCAAGGTCGGGGTGCCGTTGGCCGCGATCGACCTCGACCTGTTGGACGACCTTCGCGGGGCGGCCGAGCTGCTCGACGAGGATGACGAGGGCGGCCGCGGCCGTCGCCGGCGCGGTCGGCGACGCAAGCGAGACGAGGATGGCGAGGACACCAAGTCCGAATCCAACGACGGCGCTGACAACGCCAAGTCGGACTCGGGCGACGAATCCACGGACGCCAGCGAGGCCTCCGGAGACGAGAAGCCCGACGCGGATGGAGCCAGCGAAGAAGGCGAAGAGGGCGGGGGCCGTCGTCGCCGCCGCCGGGGTCGCCGTCGTCGCAAGGGCAAGGGCGACGAGGAGACCGCCGAGGCGTCCGAGGACACCGCCGAGGAAGAGATCGTCATCGAGGTGGACGTCGAAGACGACGAAGAGGCCGACGCGGCCGCAAGCGACGACGAGACCGCCTCCGATGAACAAGAGGCCGACGCGGACGACGACGCGAGCGAAGAGTCGGACGACGAGGACGAAGAGTCGGACGACGAGGACGAAGAGTCGGACGACGAGGACGAAGAGTCGGACGACGAGGACGAAGAGTCGGACGACGAGGACGAAGAGTCGGACGACGAGGACGAAGAGTCCGATAGCCCCGAAGAGCCCGAGGAGTCGGACGACGAGCCCGACCCCGAGGAAGAACCCCCGAAGCCGCGTCGCCGCCGACGCCGTTCGAGCTGACCGGTCTCGTCGGCGGGTGAGGCACGTGCCCGAACGGGGCGGATTCTGCTACACCCCTCGACGTGTCGAACGTCGAACCCGCCACCGCCTTTCCCTCCGTGAGCTTCGCCGAATGGCGTGAGCGAGCGGAGGTTGGCGGGCCGCTGCGAAACGTGCCTCTTCTCGAGGGGCCGACGGTGGAGGTCCTGCATACGGAGCGCCCTGACGAGGCGCGAGGGCGTCCCGGGGCCTCGCCTTTTGTTCGCGGCGCTACCCCGCACCCCGGGGCCACGCTCCTGTTCGAGCTGCGAGGTGGCGACACCGTCCTGGCGCGTGCGAAGAGCGCGGTGGACGCCGGGGCAGAGGCCGTTCGAATTGGCCCGGAGGGCTGCGCCGCGCTGAACGAGGAGAGCCTCGCGTCGCTCGCCGAGACGGTCGGTTCGGCCGAGCTCACCCTGGCACCCGGCCTCGACGCGCTCGCGTTTGCGCTTCGTGCGCCGGGCTCGGTGCGTGTCGCGGACGATCCGCTCGCCGACCTCGCACGCACGGGGCGTCTCCACTGTGCCCCCGTGTCGGCGCTCGCCCGCACAGCCGGGCGCGCGGCGCAGACCGAGGGCCGGCCGCTGGAGATCGACACCCGCCCGTACCACGAGGCTGGGGCGGGCCCAGCGACCGAAATCGCCGTCGCGGCGAGCTCCGGCCTGACCCTGCTGCGTGCTCTCGTGGACGTCGACCACCCGCTCGCCGACGGACCCCGCAAGATGGCGTTCACGTTTGCGCTCGACCCCGACGTCTTCCTTGGGATGGCGACGCTGCGCGCGGCGCGCTGGGTGTGGTCCAAGGTCCTTCGCGCGCTCGGCATCGATGGTCCGGAGCAGGGCATGCGCATCCACGCGTCCTCCTCGCTCCGCTCCACCAGCCGGCTCGAGCCGATGAACAACGCGCTCCGCGGGACTACCTCGGCGTTCGCCGCGTTCGCCGGAGGCGCGAATGAAATTAGCGTCTTGCCCTTCGACGGGGTGACCGGCGCTCCGAGCGAGGCGGGCGACCGTTTGGCGCTGACCACGCTTCACATGTTGCGTTGGGAGTCGCACCTCGGGCGCGTTTGCGATCCGGGCGGCGGGAGCTTCCACCTCGAGTCCCTGACCTCCGCGCTGGCCCGGCAAGCCTGGGCCGAGCTGCAGGAGATCGAGCATCAGGGAGGCGTCTTGCGAGGGCTTCTGGATGGATCGCTCAAGGAGCGAATCTCTGAGACGGCCGCGAAGCGTGCGTACGCCGCCGCAACTCGGAAACGCGCCATCGTAGGGGCATCACGCTACGCGAGCCCCGAGGCGCCGGTGTCCTCTGCGACGTGGGTCGAGCGCGGCGAGGAGCAAGAGTCGGAACCCGCTTCCGAGCGTTCGCTCGCCGCGCTGCGGGAGATGAAGGAGGCGAGCCTCGCCGAGCTTCGCGTGGCGCTTCGCGGCGTCGACGCACCGTCGCTCGAGCCGCTGGCGCCGCTCCGCACGGCCGCTCCCTTCGAGTCCCTGCGCGACCTGTCTCTGGGCGACCTGTCTCTGGGGGACGTCGCGGAGCCGAAGCTTGCCCTGATCTTGGCGGTCGGACCGGCGGCCAAGACCCGCGCCCGCGTCGATTTCGCGCGCGACGCGCTCGGCGTCGCGGGGCTCTCCGTCGAGGTGCAGGCGGCCGAGGATGCAGAGGCGGCGCGAACCGCGCTCGAGGGGCTCGCGGCCGCCTGTGTGTGTCTCGCGACTCCCAACGAGGAGATCGACGCACTCGTCCCGGTGTTGCTAGCGCAGCTCACGGTGCCGCTGATCGTGGCGGCCGCCCCGAGGGAACTCGAGGGCGTCGCAGCCTACCTTCACCGCAAGATGCACGCGATCGAGGTGCTCACGGCGCTGAACGCCGCCCTCGACGCAGCCGAGGAGGCCTCGTCATGAACGAGCCGAACCGCTTTCCGGACTTCGCCGCGCTGGGCTTCGATGACCCACGCACCGTCGCCGTGCCTCCAACCGACGCGGCCGAGGAGCGCCGCCACCCGCCCGCCGCGCCGTTCGCGACGCCTGAAGGCATCGAGGTTCGGCCGCTGTATGACGCGCGCCACGAAGAGGAAGTCGCGCACCTGGGCACGCTCCCCGGCTTCCCCCCGTTTGTGCGAGGCCCGTACCCCACGATGTACACGGGCCGGCCGTGGACGGTGCGGCAGTACGCCGGCTTCTCGACCGCCGAGGAGAGCAACGCGTTCTATCGGCGCAACCTCGCCGCCGGCCAGCGAGGGCTCTCGGTCGCGTTCGATCTGGCCACCCACCGCGGCTACGACTCCGACCACCCACGGGTCAGCGGCGACGTGGGCATGGCCGGCGTGGCCATCGATTCCATCCTCGACATGCAGGTTCTGTTCGACCGCATCCCGCTCGACCGGATGAGCGTGTCGATGACCATGAACGGCGCGGTGCTGCCCATCTTGGCGCTGTTCGTGGTGGCCGCGGAGGAGCAGGGCGTCGAACAGGCGAAGCTGACCGGGACGATTCAGAACGACATTCTGAAGGAGTTCATGGTCCGCAACACGTACATCTACCCGCCCGCGCCCTCGATGCGGATCATCAGTGACATCTTCGCCTACACGTCGGCGAACATGCCCAAATACAACTCCATCAGCGTCAGCGGCTACCACATGCAGGAGGCCGGCGCGACGGCCGACCTGGAGCTGGCGTACACGCTCGCGGACGGTCTCGAGTACGTGCGCTCGGGAGTGGCCGCGGGGCTCGAAGTCGACCGGTTCGCGCCACGCATCTCGTTCTTCTTCGGCATCGGGATGAACTACTTCATGGAGGTCGCGAAGCTGCGTGCAGCACGCCTGCTTTGGGCGGAGCAGATGGCGGCGTTCTCGCCCAAGAACCCGAAGTCACTGTCGCTGCGCACGCACTGCCAGACGTCGGGCTGGAGCCTCGCCGCCCAAGACGTCTACAACAACGTGGTGCGGACCTGCGTGGAGGCCATGGCGGCCACACACGGACACACCCAGTCGCTGCACACCAACTCGCTCGACGAGGCACTCGCCCTCCCCACCGACGCGTCGGCTCGGATCGCGCGCAACACGCAGCTGTTCCTTCAGGAAGAGGCGGGTACGTGTCGCACGGTCGATCCGTGGGGCGGCAGCTACTACGTCGAGCGGCTCACCCATGATCTCGTCGGCCGCGCGCGCGAACACATGCGGGAGATCGAAGGGCTCGGCGGCATGGCCAAGGCCATCGAGGCGGGCATCCCCAAGCTGCGCATCGAAGAGGCCGCGGCGCGTGCGCAGGCGCGAATCGACGCCGGACGCCAGCGGCTGGTGGGGGTGAACTGGATGCGGCCTCAGGAAGACGCGCACATCGACGTGCTCAAGGTCGACAACGGTGCGGTCCGGCAGGCGCAGGAGAAGCGACTCGCGGAGCTCAAGGCGGGCCGGGACGACGACGCGGTGACGGCCGCGCTGAGCGCGATCACCGAATCGGCCAAGAGCGGGGAGGGCAACTTGCTTGGCCTCTGCATCGACGCCGGGCGCAAGCGCGCGACCGTCGGGGAGATGAGCGAGGCGATGGCCGAGGTCTTCGGTCGCTATGAGGCGAGCATCCAGACCGTGTCGGGCGTGTACGGAGGCGAGATGGGCGAGAACGCCGAGCAGGTCGACAAGGTCCGGGAGCGCTGCGCCGCGTTCGAGTCCAGCCAGGGACGTCGCCCGCGCTTGTTGGTCGCGAAGGTCGGGCAGGACGGCCACGACCGCGGGCAGAAGGTCATCGCGACGGCGTTTGCGGACCTCGGCTTCGACGTCGACGTGGGTCCCTTGTTCGCGACGCCGGCCGAGAGCGCTCGCCAGGCGGTCGAGAACGACGTGCATGTGGTCGGCGTGAGCAGCCTGGCCGCCGCGCACCTGACCTTGGTGCCGGAGCTTCGCGAGGCGTTGGCCGACGCGGGCCGAGAGGACATCCTCATCGTGGTCGGGGGCGTCATTCCCCCCGACGACTATTCGGCGTTGCGCGAGATGGGAGCGGCGGCCGTGTTTGGGCCGGGCACCGTGATCGCCGAGGCGGCGGACGATCTCATGGCGAAGCTCGAGGCGCACCTGGGCGCGGCGCACGGCACGGACTCGGAGCAGAGCGACGCGGAAGCCACGCCGGAGGACGGTTCGTCGGCGTGAACCTCCCGGACCTGGACGCGCTGGAGGCCGGTGTACGCCGGTGCGAGCGAGCCTGGCTGGGCCGCGCCATCACGGTGGTCGAGAGCGACCACCCCGCGCACCTCCAACACGCGCAAACCCTGCTCACCAGGCTCCTTCCAGACACGGGCCGCGCTGTCCGCGTCGGCATCAGCGGGGTTCCCGGCGTCGGCAAGAGCACCTTCATCGATGCGCTCGGCATGCATCTGGTGGAGGCCGGGCATCGGGTGGCGGTGCTCGCGGTGGACCCCACGAGCGGCCGCAGCGGCGGCTCCATCTTGGGCGACAAGACCCGCATGGCTCGCCTCTCGCGGCGGCAAGAGAGCTTCATTCGCCCGTCTCCCAGCCGGGGCGCGCTCGGTGGAGTCGCTCGCAAGACCCGAGAGTCGGTCCTCGTGTGTGAAGCGGCCGGACACGACGTGGTGCTCGTCGAGACGGTCGGGGTCGGGCAATCCGAGACCGAGGTCGCGGGCATGGTCGACTGCTTCTTGGTGCTGATGCTGCCCAACGCGGGCGACGAGCTGCAGGGGATCAAGCGTGGGATCGTCGAGCTCGCGGATCTGATCGCGGTCAACAAGGCGGACGGGGACCATGTGACGGTCGCGCGCCAGGCGCGGCTCCACTACGAGCGCGCGCTCCACTACCTGCGACCGGCTCACGCGGAGTGGACGCCTGAGGTGAGCTGCGTCAGCGCCAAGACCGGGGACGGAATCGCAGCGTTGTGGGAACGAGTCGAGGCCCACCACGACGCTCTGAGCGCGACCGGCGCCCTCGACCGCATGCGCGCCGAGCAAGCCGTGCGCTGGATGTGGCACGCGGTGGAGTCTGAGCTGGTGGACCGTTTTCGGTCCCATCCGGCCGTGCGCGCGGCACGCGATGGGCTGGAGGCGGAGGTGCGCGCCGGACGTGAGCCTGCCACCCAAGCGGCAACGGAACTCCTGCGACGCTTCCGAGAGGCCGCGGAGGCAGAGCCTACTCGTCAGGGTTGACGATGCGCGCGACCTGGTGCTGACCGGTGATCTCTTCCCACGTGGGGAGGATGTTGTCGGTCGCGACCGTCAGCACACGCAGGCGCAGCACCACGCGGGTGACCGTCGAAGTCTGGCTGAACCGGACCTGCCGGCCCTTGCTCTGCTCGAAGACGGCCTCGGAGCCGGGGCGTGGGAACGGGTGGCTCAGCTCCATCGCTTCGCCGTCACGACGCTGGCCGCCGACGAGCCGCGCCCCGATGAGCGCGTGGTCCGTGTGCGCGCGACGGGTGCTCTGGTCCACCACGGCGATGCACTTGAGATGGGAGTCGAGGGCGTAGATGGTGTTTCGCGTCCAGATCTCGACGAAGGTCCACTCGTGATCCGGCAAGGGGGCGGTGCGCCGCTCGTGGATCAGATCGATGTCGACCGCAGGCTGACCTCGTCGCGCGACCTGGCGAGCGCTCGGTCCCGCCATGGCCGCGGCGACCTGCGCGCGTGGAACCCTGGCCTGCGGGGGAACGCCGACCTCCGGCGCATCGCTCGTGTCCACCGGCTCGAACTTCGCCGGCTCCGGATCCGGCATGGCCCCCGGCGCTTTCCGGCTGGGGCCGAAGCCACGGTAGGTGTCTCGCTTCTCGCGTTCCGGGGGCTTGCCCATGAGGCGCCAGGCTACACGACGCGAGCGGTCCACCCAAGGCCGAACCGCCCCGTTCGGAACCCTCACGAATCCATGTTCTTTGCGGGGCCGCATTTCGGTATCCTCCGCGAGCTGTGAACGCCAAGAACTGCCCCCGCTGCCAGACGCCGAACCAGGTCCAGGCGACCAACTGCTACCACTGCGGTACGCCCTTCGGACAAGCGCCGAGCTATGGGGGCCAGCCTCAGCAGGGGTATCCACCGAGCCAACCAGGCTATGCGCAGCAGCCGAGCCACCCGGGGGCCGCGCCTCCGGCGGCGGGCGGGGTGCCGAAGCGCACGATGGCGCTGTCCTCAGAAGACGCGATGGCCGCGCTCAGCGCCGCCGGGGTGAGCGCCCCGGGGGCGAGTCAGCCAAGTCAGGGCGGCGCCACGCAGGGTGAGATCACCATCGGCCGTGACCCCTCCAACACGATCGTGCTCGAAAACCCGGTCGTGTCAGCGCGTCACGCGAAGATCAGCCGCAACCCGCAGGGCGGCCTGCTGGTCACGGATCTCGGCTCGACGAACGGCACGTATCTGCGGGGCGAACGCATCACGCAGCGGGTCGTTTCGCTCCAGGACGACGTCTATCTCGGCTCCGCGCCGCTCCGGATGAGCGACCCGCGCGTCGCCTCGTTGATCATCTCCGTCAACCGACCTCCGCAGAAGGGCCAGCCGTTCACCATCGGCAGCGATGGCGCCTGCGACGTGACCATCCACGACCAGCAGGTGGCGGCGCGGCACTGCCAGGTGACCGAGATGCCGAACGGCTTCTACCAGGTCCAGGACCTCGGCAGCCCCAGCGGCACTGCCATCGACAATGCGTCGTTCCGCATTCAGACGGCCAACGCCCAGCCGTCGAGCACGCTCGTTCTCGGCACGTTCGCGCTGCCGCTGCAGATGCTCCAGCGCATGATCGAGGCGGCCAACGGCGAGGGCAGCATCATGGCGATCGCCGAGGCCGCCGTGCAGGGGCTGAACCTCGACAAGCCCACGATCACCATCGGCCGCGCGCCGGGCAACGACCTGACGCTTCCTCACCCCTCGGTGTCCGGTCAGCACGCCCAGATCAGCAAGCAGGCGGATGGCAAGTTCCAGATCCGCGATCTGGGCTCGACCAACGGCACCTACGTCAACGGGCAGCGCGTCCAGATGGCGGTGGCCGGACCCGGCGACCGGGTGACCATCGGTGCCGTCACGTTGCTGCTCGGCGCGCGGGGCATCGAAGGCGCACAGCGCGCCAAGGTCCGGCTCGATCTCATCCAGGTCGGCCTGACGGTGAAGAACCGCGTCGACGGCAAGCCGCTCAACCTCCTCGACAACGTCAACATGTCGATTTTCCCGGGAGAGCTGATCGGCATGCTCGGGCCGTCGGGCGCGGGCAAGAGCACGCTCTTGATGACCGTGCTCGGGATTATCCGCCCGACGCACGGCGGGGTGCTGCTCAACGGCAAGCCGTTGTTTCAGCAGTACGAGTCGTTCCGAACGAACGTGGGCTACGTCCCCCAGGACGACATCGTTCACCCTGAGCTGACCGTGAAGGAGGCGCTCCACTACGCGTGCCGGCTTCGGCTGCCCGCGGGCACCTCCAAGAAGCACATCGAGGAGTCGATCGACGCGACCCTCAAGGAGGTCGGGCTCTGGGACCAGCGAGACCAGCAGATCGGCTCGGCGGAGAAGAAGGTGCTGTCCGGCGGACAGCGTCGTCGCGTCAACCTCGCGGTCGAGCTCGTCACGGACCCATCCTTGCTCATCCTGGACGAGCCGACATCCGGGCTGAGCTGGACGGACGCGGCCGACGTCATCAGCACCCTTCGACGGCTCGCGGACAACGGCCGGACGATCGTCGTCACCATCCACCAGCCGGACTACCAGGAGTACGAGAAGTTCGACGCGGTGACCATCCTCGGTCGCGGCGGAAAGCTGCTGTTCTTCGGACCTCCGTCGCCCGACAGCTACGACTTCTTTGGCGCCGCGCCCGGCAAGCCGCGCGAGATGTTCGACCACCTCGAGCAGCTTCCGCCCGATCAGTGGCGGGAGAAGTTCCACACCACCGACACGTATCGCCGTTTCGTGGTCGAGCGGGCGGGCAACGCCCAAGCGGACAGCGGGGGCGCGCCTCCCAAGCCGCGCGCTCGGTCGTCGCTGCGTCAGTTCCCGACGCTGCTCAAGCGCAGCCTCAAGCTGACCGGGCGCAACAAGGTTGCGCTGTTCATGCTCTTGTTCCAGGCGCCGTTCCTGGCGCTGCTCATCGGCGTGACGACCGGAGGCGCGGCCAGCTTTGTCGTGCCGCAGTTCGGCTGCTCGACCCGTGATGACTGGGTCGATCAGTGCGCCGGGGTGGACGACCGCGTCGCGTGTGATCCACAGCGCCGGATGGCGGTGTCCCACGTCGCGGAGGCGGACAACCAGGACGAGCGCGTGAAGGACCCGCGCACCGCGTTGCTCGCGATGCTCATGGCGCTGTTCCTCCCCATGGTCATCGCCAGCTCGAACGTGCTCGTGTCCGAGAAGACGATCTACGAGAGAGAACGCCTAGCGGGCCTGAACATCCTTCCCTACGTGACGGCGCGCATGTGGGTGCTGTTCTTTCTCGGCGGCGTGGTCGTCGTTCTGCACGTGCCCCTCGCGTGGGCGCTCTGCGGGCTGGAAGGCAATCTCCTCTGGTACATGTACGTCGGCTTCCTGACGACGAGCACAGGCGCCGCCATGGGGATGGCGCTGAGCGCGACCGTGTCGAACCCGGTGACCGCGCTTTGGGGCATCAACTTCCTGGTCATTCCCCAGCTCCTCTTCGCCGGTAGCATCAGCCGCCTCGAGGGACTGACGGGGGTGTTCAGCTGGCTCACAGCCACCCGCTACGGGCTCGAAGCGCTGACCAGCGTTGACCTTGCGGCGCGTTCCGACTTGCTCGCCGACTGCCAGGTCGAGCGGTACCTCGAGAACATGCCCAACTTCTTCCACGATGGGTTCCTCGCCGACTTCCCCGTGCTGTTCGCCACCGCGGGGATGAGCGTGTTGATCTTCGTCAGCTTCGTCGCGACGTCGGTGGCGCTCAAGCTCAAGGACAAGTAGGGAGCGGTCGCTGCGGCCCGGTGCTCGTCGGGCCCGGTGCTCGTCGGGCCTCAGGCTCCGGTGTCGAACTGTTGTCGAAGCGCCTCGATCCATTGGTCCAGCACCGGCAGCGCGAGTTCCGAGCGCCTCGCTACCCAGACAGGCTGCCGGAGGGAGAGCGGAGGCACCGGCTCGGTGTCGAAGCGCGGGTCCGACACCGTGTAGTCCGGGAGGATCGCGCTCCCGACCCCCTCCAAGACGAGGCGCTTCAGGGTCTCGATGTGGCTCACGCGCACCACGACGTGACGCATGAGATCGGCACTCGTGAGGTAGCCCTCGACCGCGCTGAAGAAGTCGTCGTCGGGCGTCCCGTACGTGACCCATGCGTCGGTGGCGCGAGCTCGGTCTGCACACCGCACCCGAACCGGCTGCACCCGCCCAATCACGCGATGCTCACGGGATGGTGGTCGGCCCACGCCCACCACGAGGTCGAGCTCACCCGCGGCCAGCTGTGCCAGGAGGGGAGGGACCAGATCGCTCACCAGTTCGAAGCGCACCGAAGGCGATTCGGAGCGCATCTGCGCGATGACCTTGGATGCCGCGAACACCCCAATCGTAGGCAGGACTCCGATCCGCAGCGTTGCCATCGGCTGGTCGGCACGAACCTCATCCAACAGCGTCTCGGCTTGCCGTTCGATCAGGCAGGCATGCGCGTACACCCGTCGGCCCGTCGGCGTCAGTGCGAGCCGGCGGCCGCTCCGCGCCACGAGCTCGACGCCGAGCGCCTCGCGCAGCAGGCGAAGGCGCGCCGAGATGGCGGGCTGGGTGCGGTTGAGGCGGACGGCCGCGGCGCTGACCGTGCCTTCGTCGACAAAGACCCGAAAGGTCAGCAGATGGTTGAGGTCGAGAGAGCCGACATCGAAACGAGGCATTCGCCATTCTGATGTGTTTTCTGAAAAAGAATCGATTTTTCTTTGGCAGGGCGGGCGACGAAGCTGTCCCTCATGACGACTTCGCTTTCGACTGCGGCCCCGCGCCTCTTCTTGTCCCTCTTCTTGTGTGCGTGTTCGGCGACCCATCGCGGTGAGCCACCCGAAGCCCCAGTCTGCGCCGACGACTCGGAGCGGACGGAGGGCGACGCATGTGAGGGCACCTCTGTGTGCGTGACGTCCATCCCCGGCAGCACGGCAGAGCACTTCACCGAGCAGTCCTGCGTCGATGGCGTGACCCGGACGCGGCACTGGTCGGAGCCCTATGCGACGGTGGGCGACAGCGGCTTCGAGCTCGATGCGGGCGCCTCGGACGCCGGCACGCTCGAACTCGATGCGGGGGTGCCGGACCCAGATGAGTCAGGGCTGTGTGAAGCGATGTGCGCCAACGACTGCGGGACACCCTTCGATGGGACCGACTGCTTGGCGCGCTGCCGGGCCGGCACCAACGAGTGCAACTCGGGAGAGGTCGAGACGCTCCTCCAGTGCCTCATCGACTGGTGCGACGGGCTCCCGCCCTGCATCGCGAGCGTCGCCTGCGTGGACGGCAGCGCGGGTTGAGAAGCGTATGCGGGCTACTCCGAAGGAAGCTCGGGGGCCTCGGAAAGCCGAGCTGCGCACCGACCTTCATGGCAGAGGCAGCTCCCACCGCAGTCGAGCGTGCCGAACTGGCAGTCTGCGGTGCACATCGTGTCGCTGCAGTCGGGCGCGCTCGCCGATCCCACGCACGCGCTGGCGTGGCAGCATCCCGCAGGTACGCAGTCCGCGTCCGTCTCGCACGCGTCCTCGCCCACGACCAGCCCCTCGGAGAGGGCCACGGGCTCTTCCTCCTCGGGCGCGGTCTGCTCGTCCCCGCTTCCGGGGTCGATGACGATGGGCTCGTCACGCGTCTCGGTGTCGGAACCTCCACAGGCGGAGAGGCCGAGCGCAATCACGAGGAGGAGCAGGAGTCGGGGCGGGGTCATGAGGCGGTCTCCATCGCGGCCAGCGCACGGTCCATCCCTGCGCGGGCCCGGTCCAAACAAGGAGGGATCTCCGCGTGTACGCCATCGGTCAGCGCGCTCCATGCGCGGGCTGTGTTGCGTTCCATGGTCGCGAAGTGGCCGATCATCTCGGCAAACGGACCCAATTCGAGCTGTGCGATCAGCGCCTCGCGCTG
This sequence comes from Sandaracinaceae bacterium, assembly GCA_045106715.1. GTDB lineage: Bacteria > Myxococcota_A > Polyangia > Polyangiales > Sandaracinaceae. Next base: position 10,599 of record JBGCFC010000020.1, on the reverse strand, counting down.
GTCCAAGACCTGCGGGATGAGCTCTTCGAGGATCTCCTCGAGCTGCTCCTTGAGACCGTCCGCGGTGGGGTCCTCGGGGAGGTCGGCCAACCGGTCACGGATGGTGTCCATCAGCGCAGGTGCGCTCTGGCCACCGGACGTTGCGCTCTCCGCTTCAACGCTCGCGGCGCGTGCTCGGCGGGCGAGCAGTCCACCCCCGACCATCATCAGGGCGCCGGCCGAGAAGCCGATTCCCGCCGCGTCCCACCATGCGCCGATGCGCGCAGAGTAGCTCGCCTGAGCGCCCTCGGGGACGTCCGGAGGCACCACACGCGACGCGAACACGCCCGCCACGAAGAGGCCTACGACGAAGAGCAACGATCCCACGATGTTCATCAGTGGCCTCCCCCGCCGCTCGCGAGGCGAATCAGAGTGAGCGTGAGGCTGGTGAGCGCCTCGCCGACGATCAGCCCCGCCGCGATGGGGACCAGCACGTCGCCGATGAAGCGCTTCCCCTTCCACTTCGCGAGGCCCATATGGATGGCGCAGCCGATGCCGTATCCGAGGGTGATCTCGAACGGCAGATACATGGCGAGGCCGATCAGGACCCCCAGGCCTCCGACCGGGAACAGCGCGAGCGCGCCGCCGATCACCGCGCCAGAGAGGTACTTGTCGACGGGTGAGTCCCCGGAGAGCACGCTCTCCACCATGCTCTGAAGCACGGCGGCCTGAGGCGCCGGCAAGCAGCCCGCGCCTTGCTCCTGGCACGCCGGCGAATCCGGGCCGAAGCCGTTCTCGCCACCGGGCCCGTCGGCCCACAAGAGCAGGGTCGTGCCGATCGCGATGGCGGGCCCGATCCACGCTACGCCAAACTGCACCAGCTGCTGGCGCCGCGGCACGCCGCCGATGAGATGCCCCGTCTTGAGGTCGCTCATCATGTCGGCGCACTGGTTGGTCGCGATGCAGACGGCGACGCCGACGGTCACGGCGAGCAGCACGTTGCCGCCGCTCAGGCCGAGCATCAGCGTGACGGCGATGAGCGCGAGTCCGCTGAGCGGCGAGATGTCGGTTGCCCCTGTCGCCTGGGCCACGATCAGACCCGCCAGCCCGAGCCAGATGGTCCCGGCCACGGCCACGAGCAGGGCGACGCCCCAATCGATGCTCCCGTCGGCGGTGTGCGCGTCAGTCGTCGCGACCGCGAGGAGCGCGAGGAACGCCAAGCACAACCCGACGATGAGCACTTTCGGCGGCAGCTCCTCCGCCGTGCCTCCGCCTTCGCGGGCCAGCTTGGACGCCGAGCTGAGGCTGCGGAAGGCACCCCGGATGGCCGGGAAGGCCGCGATGACGCCCGCGAGCGCGCCGCCGATGAGGATCCCGATGCCGACGGGGCGCAGCATGGTGCCGTAGACCGCGCCCCACAGTTCCATTCCCCCCGCGGCGGGAGCCCAGCCGGCCTCCACCACCGCGGGCCCGATGATCCAGAACGCGAGGATGCCGCCAAGCGCAAACGGCAGCCCGCCTTTCCCGCTCAACAGGCCGGCTCCGATGTTCGCCATGCTCAGGGAGAGCGCCGTGCTGACCAGCGCGAAGGCCCCCGCGCCGCGGCTCGAGATGCCGAAGCCGTTGCGGATCCACTCTCCGATCTGCAGCGTCTCGGGCAGCACCTCGAAGTTCGTGAGCAGCGTGATCGTCAGCGCGAAGACGAAGCCGGCAGCGAGGTACAGCGCCTTCTTGGGGCCGGCGCCCGGCGACTTCAGGATGGTCGCGACCGCGATCCCGGACGGGAAACGCAGGCGCTCGATCTCGATGATCTGCTTGCGCAGGGGGATGATGATGACGATCCCCATGAACGAGCCCGCGATCGCTGCGAGCAGGATCGGCCAGAGCTCGTACTCACCGACGATGTCCTCGTCGAGGAGCAGCAGCGCGGGGAACGTGAACACCACGCCCGCCGAGGCGGTGTTGATGCCCGACGCGATCGTCTGGTTGATGTTGTTCTCGACGATGGAGCCCGCGCCGGGAATCTTGAAGACGTTGCGGCCGACGCCGCGGAGCAGGGCGAAGCCCATGATCGCGGCGACCGTCGAGCCGGCCAGCCCGAACCCGAGCTTCAGCCCAATGTAGACGAAGGCCGCCGTCATCAGCGCGCCCTGGAAGACCCCCAGGACCACGGCGCTGACGGTGACCTCGCGGTACCCGCTTCCTCGCTCGCTCATCGGGCGGCACCGTTACTCAGGGCAGGGGGTGGATCAAGAGGCGCGTGACATCCACCGGGCACACCCGATTCGGACCCACACACACAAACGGCCCACCCGGGGTTCGGATGAGCCGTTCAAGGGCCTGGGGCCGCCCCAGAGGTTGCGGTACTGCTCAGAGCTTGCGGTACACGCCGACGACGACGCCGAGAATGGACGTCTCCCGCCAATCTGTGCGGGGGATCAAGATCGGCGCCATCTCCGCGTTCGCGGGCTCGAGCCGAATGTGCTGCTTCTCCGGGAAGTAGTACTTGCAGGTGGCCTCGTCGCCGACCATGCAAACCACGATCGCGCCGCGCGGAGCTTCGAGCTGCTTCTTCACGAAGACGTAGTCCCCGTCGAAGATGCCGGCTTCGATCATCGACTCGCCCACGATACGGAGGCCGAAGATCTCGCCGCGCGCCCCCACGAGCATGCGATCGATGCGGACCGTGTCCTCCGGCTCCTGGATCGCTTCGATCGGCAGACCCGCGGCGACGCGACCGAGGATCGGGATCTCCAGCATGTCCCCGTCGTTGGCGGGCGCGCTGCCGCCGAGCCCCGCGGACGCGAACGGCTCGAGCTGGCGCAGCACCTCGGGGGTGGGGCGGAGTGTGCGGGACTTCATGTCCTCACGCGTTAGGTACCCCTTGCGCTCGAGCGCCCGCAGGTGGTCGTTGACCCCGTTGGTCGACTTGATGCCCAGATGGTTGCCGATTTCCCGCAGGGTAGGCGGGTAGCCCCGGTCCTGGATGGACTCGACGATGTAGTCGAACACAGCGCGCTGTCGGTCGGTGAGCTTCTGCATGGGCGTCTTTCCCCCTCCCGCGAGCGGGAGCATGAAACCAGGCGATGTTCAGCGGTGGAGGAAGCCACGATCAACTGAACACCTGAGTACGTGGGGCCAAGGGTTACTCGACGAATGCGCAGTGGTCAAATTATGTTCACCCCTGCAGCGTAAGCCATCGAAAAGACGAAGGTATCCCGTGCCGATCACGCGCGGCACCAGCTTGGTGGATGCTGCCGCCGTCAAGAACGGGCGTCGTCAGGCGGGGTCGTCGCCGGAGGCGGCGCGTCGCTGGGGGCGTCCCCGCCGACATCGCTGGCCGCCTCGGGCTCGTCCTCGGTCCAGCCCTGCATCTCCGCGACCTCGGCTCGTCGGAGCCACGTCGCGAGCACCTGGAGCGGATCGAACCCGAGGGTGGCGTTGATGCTCGCGACCTCGGCGATCCGGCCACGGACGAAGCGAGCGACGGGCGCGAACTGCCCGAGGGCGTCGATGCCGCCCAGCCACGCGGCGCTTCGCTTGGCCACCGCCCGGACCGCGTCGGCGCCGAGCGCCACCGAGACATACGGCGGCGTCGGATGCACGATCACGTCGCGCACGCCGACCGCTTTGGCCCATGCGCCGGAGTCCTTGGACCGCAGCAGCTCCATGAGCGTGTCGCGCTCGACGAACACGCCGAGGTGAACGGGGGCGACGTGCCGGGCCACCGCGTCCGAGATCACCCTGTAGTCGCGTCGCCAGTCACCCCCGAGCGCTCCTGCCCACCGGACCACCAGATCCGGCCCCGCGATGAGGTCGATCATGCCCTCCCGCCGGCGGAGGACCATCGCGGTCCACGGAGTGCCGTTCTGGAACACCACGAGGACCATCGCGTGTTCGTCGGGAAGCACCGTGTCGAGCGCGCGCCGGACCATCCCGATGGTTGGGATGGGCACGTTGCCGAGGGGGCGCGGCCACGTGAGCAGCAGCCCAGCCTCGCTCATCTCCCGCACGCTTCGCGCGATGACCAAAAGCTGCGCGAGGTAGTCGTCATGGCGTGTGATCCGGCGCGCGATGCGCTCCCCGATCTCCTCCATCACGCCCTCACGCAGGACGACGCAACGGATGGCCTGATGCTCTCGCGCGAGCTCGGAGAGGGAATCGGGCCCGCCGTACGTCAGGCCCGTGATGCGCCCGCGCTCGGTGTGAAAGGCCTTCAACACGCGTTCGCGGTCGTCGAGCACGATCACCAACGAGCCTCGGTACGCGGTGCCCTCGGCGTCTTCAGCCTCGGTCGTGTCCTCGACCTCCGAGTCCAGGCGGGTGACCACGTTGGGCGCGAAGAGGGAAACGAGATGGGTCCAGGAGCGCGAGTCGAACCCCTCGAAGCGAAGGTCCGCGCTGATCACGACGCGACCGCCTCGCCTTGGCCGGTGTGCTCGCCCGCGCCGCCCACGATGCGGAACATCCGGCAGCTCCATCCCTCGATCGCCACCGAGAGCTGCGTCGTGCCGGTGAGCCGCTCGCCGCTCATCATGTCCTCGAACGCGAGCGGGGCGGGGAGCTCGACGCTCGCATGGGCGGGCTCTTTGCCTGGGTTCATCACGAACAGCACGCGCGGGCCCGACGCGTCCTGGTGGACGGCTGTCTCGAGCGGCGCGGGCTCGATGGGGAAGGGCCGCTCGAGCGCCAGGTCCGAGACCAGGCTGCCAACCACGTCGCGCGCATCCTCCTCGGTGTCGATGAGGACCCTCCGACCGCCCTTCGGCACCTCGAACAGGGTGCGGTTCGCACGCGCATCGAGGGTCGGCATCGCGGGCCCATAGACGACGGTCCCGCCGTTTTCGGCAAACGACGACACGTGCTTCCAGCGAACCGGGTCCGCGAACTCGTATGAAGGCGTCACCAACACGCGCAGGGACGCGAGCCGCTCCACCGGCGCATCAGAGTCCACATACACGTACGGCACCCCCGCCTCCGTGAGCGCGTGGGCGAGTCGCGCCAGCATCTTCCACCACAGCACCTGGACCGGCCCGTCGAAGCCGAAGTCTTCCTCTCGGCAACCGATGACCGGGTTGCCGAGCGTGGCCTCGAGCACCGTCGGGCTCAGGAACCCGAGCAGGCTGGTCGCTTTGCTCAGGCGGCTGTACTCGCGTGGGAGCATCAAGCCGACCTCGACGCGCCGCGACAGCTGGTGGAAACCGACGCCCTGGAGCTCGCCCAGCAGATGTTTCCAGGTGCCCGCGTCGACGCGTGGGTTGCCGCGCCCGTCGATCGGCGCGCCGTACCAGCGGTCCCGGTCGACCGCCATGTACAGGTTGAACCCGCGGAGCCCGTAGGCGAGCGCCGTCATGGCGGTGAACAGCGAGTCGTCGTTCGAAAGCGGCGTGAACCAGGCCGGCGCCCCCACGCCCAGTTCAGGGGCGTAGGGCAGCGTGTGTGTGCCGGCGATGTAGAGGGTGCGCCGCTTGATCGTCGAGTGCTCGCGGCGCGCGTGGTAGTAGTCGAACCCCACGAGGTCCACGACCTCATCGAGCGCGGGCGAGCTGAGCGCGACGCCCTGATCGCCGAGCGGGAAGTTGTGCACGGTCACCGGACCCCGCATCCCGGCCTCGTGCATGCGCCGCTTCATCTTGTCGATGGAGCGGGTCAGGAGGTGCTCGCGGAACTCCACCCAGTCGAGATGCCGAACGAGTCCCTCGGCGGCTTCCGCCTCGAAGCGGACGGGCGGCGTGGCGTCCGCCCAGGTGCGGTAGCTCTGCCGATGCGCGGCCGAGGTCGCCTTCAAGGTGCGGTAGCGCTTCTCGAGGAACTTCCGCCACATGGCGATGGCGTCGGGGTGGTAGTCCTGGTCGTAGACCGAGTCGCGGAAGTAGAAGCTGCCCTCGTTGTCGACCTGAAGCAGTACCACCGGGCCCTTGGGCCAGAGACGCGGCTGCACGACCTCGCCCACCGCGTCGAACCAGCGGCCCGCCTCTTCGTGGAACGTCTCGCTCGCGTAGGACGGAACGGGAAACATGCGCGGCGGGAACCCCTGAATGACGGGGCTCTGCCGCGGGGATCGCGCCTGACACGCGGCATCGTAGATGATCCGCTCGGGCAGGCCGAACCAGGTCATCTCTGCGTTGATGTGCGGGCCGGGGCGCACAAACGCGAGCAGCCCCAGCTCGTGCGCGAGGTCGAGGAAGGCCCCGAGATCGTGGCGGGGGTCCCCCTCGCCGAAGTCGAACTCGCCCGGCGCGGTCTCGTGGACCTGCCACGGCACGTACGTCTCGACGATCGGCAGGCCGAGGTCCCGGAGCTGCTCGAGCCCGGGCTCCCACGCTGCGCGATCCAGTCGCCAGTAGTGCATCGCCCCGGAGTAGAGCGGCACCGTGCGGTCCCCGACCTCCAGCGCACGCCCGCGGATCTGGACGCCGCGGGGCGACTTGCTGCGCGGTGACTTCCGGCGCGCGGAGGCTCTTTTGGGGGGGCGGCTCACGGGGGCGGCAGTCCGTCTCTGACGCGGAAAACGACGGGATGTCGAGGGGGCGTCACCGGCGGCGGAGCATACGCGAGACCGCCGCCGGCGTCAGCCCGGATCGCAGGGTGCGGACGCGTGTCAGCCCTTCGACACGCGGGTGAGCGCGACCTGAACCGCCTCCATCGCGCTGCCGTACGGCTTGGCAGCCGAAAGATCGCTGATCTCGTCCCAGTTGGCGGCCACCTGCTCTGGCGTCACGTCGCCCGACAGGAGCGCACCCGCGGCCTCGACCACGGCCACGCGCGAGATGTATCCGCCGCCGACCGCGTAGGTCTGGCCGGTGTCCTCGCAGCCCTCGGAGCAGAGGTGCGCGACGAGCGGCGACACGAGCGCCGGTTCGAGCTTGGACAGCGTGGCCTCGTCGAGGATGGTCTCCGTCATGCGGCTCTTGGCCACCGGCGCGATGACGTTGGCCTTGATGCCCTTCTTGAACCCCTCCTGCGCCAGGGTCTTGGTGAGTCCAACGATGCCGAGCTTGGCCGCCGCGTAGTTCGCCTGCCCGAAGTTGCCGTAGAGGCCGGCCGCGCTCGTCGTGTTCACGATGCGGCCGTACCCAGCGCCGCGAAGATGCGGCCACGCGGCGTGACTGACGTAGAACGTGCCCGCCAAGTGCACGTTCATGACGGCGTCCCAGTCGGCGACGCTCATCTTGTGGAAAGACACATCACGAAGGATGCCCGCGTTGTTGATGACGATGTCGACCCGGCCCCATGTGTCCATGGCGGTCTGCACGATCTTCTGCCCGCCCTCGGCGGTGTCCACGCCGTCGGTGTTCGCCACGGCTTCGCCGCCGGCTGCTTTGATCTCGTCGACCACCTTCTGCGCGGCCGAGGCGTCGGAACCCGCGCCGTCGAGCGAGCCACCGAGGTCGTTGACCACCACCTTGGCGCCGCGCGAGGCGAGCAACATGGCGTGGGAACGGCCGAGGCCTCCTCCGGCACCGGTCACGATGGCCACTCTGTCGTCGAACCGAACGTCGCTCATGCTCTCTCCTTGATTGCCGCGAGGGTGCGGGCTGGGCAGAGTAGGGGCCCCCAATGGGAGGGGCCGTGACGGATCGCACCGCCGCCAGCTTGCACCGAAGTGGACGCCGGCCGCCCGCTCGGGGAGGCTCGTGTCGTGGTGAAGGTCCTCATGATCGCGCTCGGCGGCGCGGTCGGCACGGCGGCCCGGTACGGCGTGGGCGTGGCGATGCTGCGCGTGCTCGGCGCGGCGCTTCCTTACGGAACGCTGTTGGCCAACCTGTTGGGCTCGTTCCTGCTCGGCGTCGTCATGGAGCTGAGCGGCGAGCGGGAGCTGCTCGGTGTGCCGCTGAAGCTGGTTGTCGGGACGGGCGTGATGGGGGGCTTCACGACCTACTCGTCGTTCAACCTCGAGACGCTCCGCCTGGCTGAGCAAGGGGCGTACGGTCGCGCAGGGGTGTACCTCGTGGTCACCGTGATCGCCTGCCTGCTGGCCGGCCTGGCGGGGCTCTCGGTGGCGCGCTCGGTGAGCTGACGCGGTCGCGGCGGGCTGCTACCGTGCTCGCATGCGCCTGTGGTCGTTGTCGCTGAGCTTGTTGTTGAGTGGTGTGCTGTTGGGCGGGTGCGAATCCGACCCGTGTGAGGGCGCTTGCCCGACGGATGCCATCTGCGATCCCGAAGCCGCGGTGTGTCGTTGTGGAGGCCTCGCCGGAGACGTGTGTGGTGTCGGTGAGATCTGCTCGCTCGAGGACGCCGCGTGCATCGCGCCCATCCCGGCGCCGGTCTGCGGGGAGGGCACGCGTTGGGCCCCCGGCGCGTCGGCGTTCCGGGATGTGACCGACGCGTGGGGCCTGGAGGGCGTGCAGGGCACGCGCCTCAGCGTCACCGATGTGGACGGGGACGGCTGGGCCGACCTCGAGGTCCGGCGCGGCGCCCCCGGGCCGGATGGACTCGACGGCGTGCGGCGGACGTTCTTGCTGCGGAACACCGGCGAGGGTTTCGAAGACATCACCGAGGCCTCGAACGTGCTCGTGCGGCGCACGCCCGACGCGCTCGGTCGGCCGGTGGAGGTCGTGGTCTGGGGCGACATCGACAACGACGGCGACCTCGACATGTTCTCGGGGCTTGGCACGGACGACCTCGAGCGTTCGGTCAACGAGACGACGGAGGTGCTGCTCAACGACGGGACGGGGGTCTTTTCTCTGACCGACGCGGCGAACCCGCTCCGGCGCCCCGACGCGATCGACATGCCCGGCGGCGCGAGCTTCGTGGACATCGACCGCGACGGCTTCCTCGATCTCTGGGTGCCGCAGCACAACACGAGCGTCACGGGCTTCTCGCTGCAGAACGACCGGCTCTGGCGCGGCGACGGCACGGGCACGTTCGTGGACGCGATCGCGGAAGCCGGCGTGACGACCCAGGACTGGGTGGACCCCGAGGCAATGAGCGCCGGCCTCGGACACAACCGCGCGTGGGGCGCAGCCGCGTGTGACCTCGACAACGACGGCTGGCCGGACCTGTTGGCGAGCAGCTACGGGCGGTCTCCGAACCACCTCTGGCGCTCGAACGGGGACGGCACCTACGAGAACCACAGCGTCGCGTCGGGCTACGCCTACGACGAGAACCAGGCCTGGGACGACAACCAGTTCGCGCGTTGCTACTGCCAGTCCAACGCGGAGGCGGAAGGCTGCGCGGCCATCGGCGCGCCGGTGGTCAGCTGTCAGCCCAACTGGAACCACGACAACGACCGCCAGGCGTGGCGGCTCGGCGGCAACAGCGGCGGGACGTACTGCGCCGACATCGACAACGACGGCGACATGGATCTGCTGACGACGGAGATCCGCCACTGGTGGGCCGGGCAGGGCTCCGACGGGAGCGAGCTGCTGGTCAACGACGGGACCGCCACGTTCGCGCGGCCGGGGGACGCGTCGATGGGCATGGCCATCGAACACACCGGGACGACATGGGACGAGGGCCACATCACCGGTGCGGTCTTTGACTTCGACAACGACGGCTGGAACGACGTCTACATCGGGGCGACCGACTACGCGGGCAACCGCGGCCGGCTCTATCACCAGGACACCGCGCTCGCGTTCACCGAGGTGGCGCCCGCCGACGGCATCGACCACAACCGCAGCCACGGCATCGTCGTGGCGGACTTCGACCGCGATGGGGACCTCGATGTCGTGGTCGGGCATTCCCGCGGTCGCTGCGACGCCAACGCCCCGAACAACTGTTACGACACGACGCAGGTGCGTCTGTTCGAAAACCTGGCCGGCGACGGCGGGAACTTCGTGCAGCTCGACCTCGAGGGCGGGCCGGGTACCAACCGCGCGGCCATCGGGGCCCGGGTGACCGTGACGGCCGGCGGCGTTTCGCAGACCCAGGAGGTCGGCGGCGGCCACGGCCACTACGGATCGCAGAACGATCGGGTGCTGCACTTCGGGCTAGGCGGCGCCTGCGAGGCCGACGTGACCGTGCGCTGGCCCAACGCCGAAGGTCGGACGGAGACGTTCACGCTGCCGGCGGGGCACCGCTTCCACATCATCGAGGGCGGCTTGGTGGAGCCGGTCGCTCCCTGACTGCGCCGGCCTGAGTCCACCGGCCGGGCTACACCGGCGCGCGCCAGCGCACGCCCCAGCGCTGCTCGAACCGATGGCGGTTGGTCTCGAAGCGCTGAATGCGCTCCGTCACGCTCATGCGGTCGAAGCTGACCGAGCCGTGGTGGTGGACCCACGCGCTCTCGACGAGGCGCGCTGCCTTGCCACGCCGCCGCACCGCCATGCACAGCTCGTCGTCCTCGAAGCCGCCTCGCCCATAGCCTTCGTCGAGCCCGCCGAGCGCCTCGAAGCGCGCGCGGTCGATCGCGAGGCAGAAGAGGCTGAGCTTGTCGACGTCCACGCTGGCCCTCTCGCGGCGCGATGCGGCGAACGAGAGCAGCCCGCGGAGGTCTCGATACGGTGCCGCTTCGGTCGCTCGATCCCCTGACTGATTGGTGCTCGGCCCGGCGACCCCGGCGCCGTCGTCGAGGGCCGCGAGCAGGCGCGAGAGCCAGCCCGGCGTCACCACGGTGGCGTCGTTCAGGAAGACCAGTCTGGGGGCGGTCGCCCGTCTGGCGCCGGCGTTGCTCGCGCC
>JBGCFC010000002.1:0-96677 GCA_045106715.1 Sandaracinaceae bacterium | reverse complement strand
GCGGTCTTCTTTGTCCACGGGCTCATGGTAGCCCTGGAGGCCCGCCAGCGGATCTGCCGTGATCATTTCGGAGGTGCGACCTCGGTGCGCCGAGCGCATCTTGTTCTCTGGCAGGTTGATTCTGACGCTCGTGCGCCGCCTCGCACACCTAGTCTTCCACACGCTCCGTCAGCTCCCCGCGGAGCGAGCGAACCGCCAGAGCACGCACCTCCTCCGCGGGCAGGTCCTGACCCAGAAGGAACGCGAGCTTCGCCAATGCTGCCTCGGCGGTCATGTCCGCGCCGGGGAGCACACCCGCGTCGAGCAGGGCGCGTCCAGACGCATAGCTCGGCATCACGCGGCCCTTGAGGCACTGGGTGACGTTGAGGATCACGACGCCGCGGTCAGACGCTGCGCGCAGCGTGCCGAGAAGGTTCTCCTTGTTGCGTGCGTTGGGCGCGTTCCCGGCCCCGAACGTTTCGAGCACCAATCCCTCGAGCGGAGGCCGCAGCACGTTCTCGAGGATGGCCTGGGTCATGCCCGGATACAGCCGCAGCGCGGCGACGTGCGGGCTCAGCTGGGTGTGCACCTTCAGCGGCCGGACCGGCACGGGGCGGACGACCGACCAGCGCACATCCACGTCGATCGCCACGTTGACCAGCGGGTCCAGGTTGGGGGACGAGAAGGCATCGAGCCCCATTGCGTCGACCTTGGTGGCGCGGCAGCCGCGGAACAGCTGGTGGTGGAAGTAGAGCCCGACCTCCGGGATGCGGTAGTGCCCCGCGATGCCCAGCGCGCCCAGAAGGTTGTCGGCGGCGTCGTTGCGGAGCTGCTCCAGTGGGATCTGCGCGCCCGTGAGGATGACCGGTTTGCTCAGGTTCTCCAGCATGAACGAGAGCCCGCTCGCGGTGTAGGCCATCGTGTCGGTGCCATGCACGATCACGAACGCTTCGTAGTCGTCGTAGTAGACGCCGATGTCCGCCGCGAAGCGCGCCCAGTCCGCAAGACCCAGGTTCACCGAGTCGTGCAGCGGGTCGTACGATTTCACGTCGTACACGATGCGACGCCCGCTCTTCGATGGGAACGTCGTGAACCGCTCGGCGGACGGGTCGTGGAGCGACGGGTGCCCCGCGATCTTGTCGTCGAAGTAGCCGCTGACGGGCTCCATCCCGCGGGGCCCCCGGCGCATGCCGACCGTGCCCCCGGTGTAGAGGACGAGCACCCGCGACGTGGACTGCCTGCGCACGCGCGGAAGCTAGGACACTGCGGCACAAGCCGCCACGCGCGCCTCGAGGGCGGGGCGCCGCGCCCAACCCGCCAGTCGCTCGCCCAAAATGCTTCCGCATTTCGTCCTCGGCCCGGCGGTCTGAACACGACACCGCACTCCACGATCCATCACGCGCGCCTGCGCCGCAGTGTCCTAGCAGGCCCACCCTCGTGAGCACCCCCATTGCCGCCGGACCGACGTGGGAACCATACTCCCCTCCCGATTCAGGAGGAGCCTGTGGACCCGTCCTTTTCCGACCACCTCGCCGCTGAGCTGAGCACCCTCAAAGACAAGGGCTTGTTCAAGGCGGAGCGCATCATCACCACCCCGCAGTCCGCCGAGATCGCGGTCTCAAGCGGCGAGGAGGTGCTCAACTTCTGCGCCAACAACTACCTCGGCCTCGCCAACGATCCGCGGCTCGTCGCGGCCGCCCAGGAGGCCCTCGCGACGCACGGCTTCGGCATGAGCTCGGTCCGCTTCATCTGCGGCACGCTCTCGGTGCACAAGCAGCTCGAAGAGCGCCTCAGTCGGTTCCTCGGGTTCGAGGACACGATCCTCTACTCCAGCTGCTTCGACGCCAACGCGGGCTTGTTCGAGACGCTCCTCGGGCCAGACGACGCCATCGTCTCCGATGCGCTGAACCACGCGTCCATCATCGACGGAGTGAGGCTCTGCAAGGCGGCCCGGTACCGCTACAAGAACAGCGACATGGCCGACCTCCGGGCGAAGCTCGTCGAGGCCCGCGAGGCGGGCAAGAAGCGCGTCCTGATCGCCACCGACGGGGTGTTCTCGATGGATGGCTACGTGGCCAACCTGAAAGGCATCTGCGACCTCGCAGACGAGTTCGATGCGCTCACGATGGTCGACGACTCGCACGCGGTGGGCTTCATGGGTGAACACGGCCGCGGCACCCCCGAGTACTGCGGAGTCGAAGGCCGCATCGACATCCTGACAGGCACTCTCGGGAAGGCGCTCGGCGGTGCGTCGGGCGGCTACACCGCCAGCTCCGGTCCGATCGTCGAGTGGCTCCGCCAGCGCAGCCGGCCGTACCTCTTCAGCAACACGCTCGCGCCCGTCATCGCGGCGACCAGCGTGGCGGTCCTCGACCTCCTCGAGAGCGGCGGCGAGCTGCGGACCCGACTGCGGGACAACAGCGCGCGCTTCCGGTCGGCGATGACGGAACTCGGGTTTTCCATGCTCGAGGGCGATCACCCGATCATCCCCGTCATGCTCGGCGACGCGAAGCTGGCCACCCGGATGGCGGACGCGCTGCTGCAGAAGGGCATCTACGTCATCGGGTTCAGCTACCCGGTCGTGCCGGTGGGCCAAGCGCGCATCCGGACGCAGATGAGCGCCGGCCACAGCGGCGCGCACATCGACCGGGCCGTGGCCGCGTTCGCCGAGGTTGGCAAGGAGCTCGGGGTCATCGCGTGAGGGCGCTCGTGAAGAGCCGACGTGAGGTCGGCATCTGGATGCAGGATCAGCCCGAGCCGGAGATCGGCCCGAACGACGTGCTGGTGGAGATCCACAAGACGGCCATCTGCGGGACGGACATCCACATCTACAACTGGGACGAGTGGTCCCAGCGCACGATCCCGGTGCCGATGACGGTGGGCCACGAGTTCGTCGGGCGCATCGCGGAGGTCGGCAGCCACGTGTCGGGCTTCGCGGTGGGGGACCGCGTGAGCGGCGAGGGGCACATCACCTGCGGCTTCTGCCGAAACTGCCGCGCCGGCAAGCGCCACCTCTGCCGCAACACCGAGGGGGTCGGGGTCAACCGGGCGGGCGCGTTCGCCCAGTACCTCGCCATCCCGGCGACCAACGCGTTCAAGCTGCCGGACTCCATCTCCGACGACGTGGCGTCGTTCCTCGATCCCCTTGGCAACGCGACCCACACGGCGCTCTCGTTCGATCTCGTCGGCGAGGATGTGCTCATCACCGGCGCGGGCCCCATCGGGATCATGGCGGTCGCGATCTGCAAACACGTGGGTGCGCGCCACGTCGTGATCACGGACGTCAATCCGTATCGCCTCGAGCTCGCCCAGAAGATGGGGGCCTCGCGGACGGTCGACGTGCGCACGGAGAGCCTCGCCGATGTGCAGGCGGATCTCGGGATGCGCGAGGGCTTCGACGTCGGTCTCGAGATGAGCGGCAACGGCGGCGCGTTTCAGGACATGCTCACGAACATGAACCACGGCGGCCGTGTGGCGATCCTCGGCATCCCGCCGAGCGGCACCGCCATCGACTGGGATCAGGTCATCTTCAAGGGGCTGATCCTCAAGGGGGTGTACGGACGCGAGATGTTCGAGACCTGGTACAAGATGCGCGCGATGCTCGAGAGCGGGCTCGACGTCACGCCGGTCATCACGCATCGGTTGAAGGTCGACGCGTTTCAGGAGGGCTTCGACATCATGCGCTCTGGCCGGAGCGGGAAGGTCGTCCTGGACTGGCGATGAGCGCGAAGTCGTTCACGTCCATCGAGACCCCGGCGCTGCTTCTCGATCGCGCGCGCCTCGAGAGGAACTGCGCCGCCATGCGCGCGCGCGCCGAACGCCACGGGGTCCGTCTCCGACCGCACCTCAAGACAGCGAAGTGCGTCGAGGTCGCCGAGCGCGCGTTGTCCCCGGGATCCCGCGCCATCACCGTGGCGACCCTCCGCACCGCCCGGTGGTTTGCGCAGCGCGGCTTTCGCGACCAGCTCCTGGCAGTGAGCCTGGTGCCGGCCAAGGTGCCGGCCGTCGCCGCGCTGCTGCGCGAGGGAGTGTCGGTCCGCGTCCTGGTGGACGGTCCGGACAACGCGGCCGGGGTGGCCGCCCGCGCGGCGGGGCTGGGGGTGGTGCTCGAGGCGTTTGTCGAAGTGGACTGCGGCCAGGGCCGCGGTGGGCATCGGCCGGGTGAGGCCGCGCTGCTCGAGGTGGCGAGGGTGCTCGACGCGAGCCCCGCGATGGGGCTGCTGGGGGTGCTCACGCACGCCGGCCACAGTTACGGCGCGGTGAGCCACGAAGCGCGTGAGGCCATCGCCGAGGACGAGCGGCGCGCGGCGGTCGAGGCCAAGCAGCGCATCGAGGCGGCCGGCGTCGCGTGCCCGGAGGTGAGCGTCGGGAGCACCCCGACGGTGATGGCTGCGCGCTCGTTTGAAGGGGTCACGGAGATCCGGCCCGGCGTGTACACGTTCTTCGACGCGACGCAGGCCGCGCTCGGCGTGTGCACGGAAGACGATCTCGCGCTCAGCGTGCTCGCCACGGTGGTTTCGCGCGGGGAAGGCTACGCCTGGATCGACGCGGGCACGCTGGCGCTGAGTGCCGAACGGGCGTTGGGTGCGCCGCGCTACGGACGCGTGACCGAGGTCGATGGCGCCGCGCTCCCTGGCGCGCCGGTGGTCGACGGGCTCAACCAGGAGCATGGCCGGGTGGTGCCGAGCGAGGCGACGCCGCTGTCCCTCGAGGTCGGCGCACAGGTCCGCGTTTGGCCCAACCACGCTTGCATCACGGCGGCGATGTTCGACGGCTACCACGTGCTCGTCGAAGGGGCGGTTTTGGAACGCTGGGAGCGGCTCCGCGGCTGAGGACGAACGTGCCGGTCGCGCGTCTGCCCGACAGGACCTATATGCTCGGCGTGGCGGACGACGACACGACACGCGCGGGCACCAAGCACGACGGCCCGGCGCGCACCTCCCCTTACCCGGTCAGCCGGCTCGCACCCTCGTACGACCTGGTCGACACCGCGCGCGAGATTCAGCGCGCCGACACGTCGATCGGTGCCTCGGTCAACGGGAAGCTCGAGGTCATCGCGCACCAGATCCGCGCGCTGCAGGAGCAGGCCCGAACCATCCTCGGCGACGCGCGACGCGACCTCGACCTCCACCGCGCGAAGTGCAACTTCCAGAAGCGGGTCGGGGCGCTCTACTACCTCTACGAGAGCGCCCCGGGACAACACTACTTCTCGATGCTCTCTGTCGAGGACTGGGGGGGCACGCCTCCGCACACGTTCGTGGGGACCTACCGGTTGGAGGCCGATCTGACGTGGACCCCCGCGGAGCGCATCGACCCCGACGCCCCGCGTGCGGAGGACGTGGTGCGTCGGTTGCTCGCGCCCGCAGACGCCAGCTCCGAGGGATGAGCCCACGGATCTCGAGCGGACGCGCTCAGCTCTTGTCCGGCAGGCCCTTTTGATCGCTGCTGGCTTCGCGCCATAGCCCTCGCACGGGCGCGCTGGGTTCGCTCGGCTTGGCGGGCGCAGTCTCGATCTCCATCTCCGACACGGAGACATGAATCTGGAGCGACGGATCGACCGGCGCCGGCGGGGCCTTCGCTTTGGCTCCCATGCCGAGCCGCTCTCGGGCGGCGATCACCGTGCGCCCGATGGCCTCGGCGTCGACCGGCTCCGGGTGCGCGTGGAGGATGGACGCGATCGCCCGCGCCATGGCCTTGGCGCTCTCGAACCGGTTGGCGGGGTCCGGAGCCAAAGCCTGGTCGACGGCGGCCACCAACGCTGCGGGCAGATCGGTCCGGATCTCCGACAGCGAGGTGATGTCCCCCTTTCGCACGGAGAGAAGCACCTCGAGGTCGTTCTTGCCTGTAAACAGGCGCTGTTGGGCGAGCGTCTCCCAGAGCACCACGCCGACGGCAAACAGGTCGCTCTGCGCGCTCGCCTTGGCCCCGGTGACGAGCTCGGGTGCGCAGTAGGCGAGCTTGCCCTTGATCACGTTGGGGCGGGTCATGCTCGCGCGGTCCATCGCGCGCGCCAACCCGAAGTCGGTGAGCTTCACGCTTCCGTTCGTGCCGAGCAGCGCGTTCGACGGCGAGACGTCGCGGTGGAAAACCGGGCTCAGTCGCCCCGTCTCGTCGACCCGCTCATGGGCGGCTCCCAGGCCATGCAGGATGCCCTGGCCGATCGCCGCCACAAGCGGCCACGGGGTCAGCTCCAATCCAGCGGGGTAGCTCCGCACCCAGTGGTGAAGGTCCATGCCTTCGATCCACTCCATGACGAGGAAATAGTCGCCCTTGTCGTCGACACCAAAATCCATGATTTGGACGACGTTGGGGTGCTGCAGCCCCGCGCCAACACGGGCCTCTTCTTCGAAGAGGCGCACAAAGTGTTGGTCGGCGCCCTTGGCCGCGTGGATGCGCTTGACGGCAACCGGGCGCGCAAAGCGGCCTGCGCCGCGCACGAGGGCGCGCCACACCACGGCCATGCCTCCCTCGCCCGCGGGCTCCAGAAGCTCGTACCGCTCTGCGATGACTTTTCCAGGTCTATCCCGACCCATTCGCGCGATGGTAGGGGATGTGCCCGCGCTTGGGTATCGCGATCATGAAAGCGAGACAGTTGAGAGGGATTCTCGTTCTCTCTGCCACAAACGGGACCGGTGCCGCGACGGGTGCGAGAATCCGCACGTCGGGCCTGGACTCTCGTCTGGGCAGACCCCACCTCGGGAGTATCTGAGTTGGGCACGAACTGATTCGCGCTCTGCTTTTTCAGCAGAGCCACCGCGCTGTCGCTGGCAGAGCCACCGCTCTGCTTCTGCGGAGCACAGAGGAGAAGTAGATGAGCAAGGAAATCGGACGACGCGAGGCAGCGAGGCGCTTTCTCACGGTGCTGGGCGCGGCCGCAGTGGCGCCGGCCGCGCTGGCTGCATGCGGCGGTGAAGAAGGCGGCGGCGAGCTGTCCTGCACCGACACGACCGGGCTTCAGCCGGCCGCGGTCACGATGCGGCAGCAGCAGAACTACGTCGACGCCTCCGAGAACGCCGAACAGAACTGCGCGAACTGCAACTTCTACACGGCGCCTTCCGGCGACGGGTGCGGCGCGTGCAGCGTGCTGATGAACAGCCCGGTGCACCCCGACGGGCACTGCGGTCTGTGGGCGCCGTCCGCCTGACGGACTTCACGAAGAGACCCGCTTGACGCTGGGTACCGAGGGGTGCGTGCCATGGAGCGCGTACCCCTCGTTTCGTTGAAGCTACCGTCCAAACAACGGGCGCAGTCGGGAGAGCGCCTCGTCCAGCGTGTCCGGCGGGACGGAGGTGAAGCACACCCGGACCCAGCCCTCGTACTCGGCGCCGCACGCGGCCCCCGGGGTCATCAACACCCCGCGGTCGAGGCATCGCTCCAGGAACGCGAGCGTGTCCTCCTCGGCACCTCGATGAGGACGCACGTCGACGAACACGAAGGTGCCGCCCGTGGGAGCCTCGATGCCGAGCGCGTCCGCGGTCTTCTCGGCCGCGTCACGGTAGGCGGCGCGGGCTTCCTCGAGCCAGGCCCCGCCCTCGTCCAGCGCCCGTGCCGCACCCAGCTGCATGGGCTTGGAGGCGCAGTAGGTCGAGAACGTCTGCACCCCGCGGATCGCCTTCATCGCCTCGGGCGGCCCGTGCGCCCATCCGACGCGTGCGGCGGCGAGCCCGTAGGCCTTCGAGACGGAGTGCACGGCCACCGTGCGGCGCTGGAAGTCGGAGCGGGCCCAGACCGGGGAGGGCGCCGCGCCGTAGAAGAACAGGTCCTCGTACACCTCGTCGCTGAACACCCAGAGGTCGTGGCGGGCCGCCACGCGCGCGATCGCGGCGAGCGTCGGATCGTCGAGCACTTTTCCCGTCGGGTTGTGCGGGGTGTTCACATAGATCGCCGCGGTGCGCTCGGTCACCGCCGCTTCGAAGGCGGCCTCCACGTCGAAGCCGTCTTGGTCGACGCGGTCGAA
Source organism: Sandaracinaceae bacterium (assembly GCA_045106715.1). Lineage (GTDB taxonomy): Bacteria > Myxococcota_A > Polyangia > Polyangiales > Sandaracinaceae. The sequence goes on along the minus strand of JBGCFC010000002.1, from coordinate 88,741 downwards.
GAACGGGACCTGCACCGGGGTCGCGCCGCGCTTGTGAATGATGCCGCGGATGAGGGGCCAGAACGGGGCGGGGAGGAGCACCTCGTCGCCCGGATCGAGGAGCGCCTCACACACCACGGACAGCCCCGCGGTCGCGCCGCTCATGACCTGCAGGCCATCCTGGTCAATCAGCCCCTCCGCGCGACGCCCCAGGTGGCGCGCGATGGCGTCGAGCAACTCCGGTTCCCCCTGCGGCGGCGAGTAGTTGTGCAGCCTCGGGTGGTCCGCCGTCCGTCTCGCTTCGGCGCGTGCGGCCTCGGGTGGCTCTCGATAGGTGTCACCGACATGCAGCGGATAGAGAGGCCCCTCGATCGTGCGGGCGCGCGCAGCGAGCCGAGAGAAGACCCTCGCGCTCAGGGTGGTGGTGCTGGATGCGGGGGCGGGGAATCGCGGCATGGCGCGCGAGCGTAGCACCGGCCGGCGACCTGTTGCCTCCGGCGCGCTCGGCGTCACAGTGCGGCGTGGCATCGACTCGCACGCGTGGTGTTCTGCTCACTCTCGGCCTGCTCGGGCTGTTGCTCGCCGGCTGCGATCCGACCTACACGGCGCGCCTGACGGACGGAGGCGGTCTCATCGAAGGCTCACCCGTCCGGGTGGCCCAGGTGACGGTCGGCGAGGTGCGCTCGCTTCGCGTGGTCGAAGGCCAGGTCGAGGTGGAGATCCAGGTCGAGCGCGAACACGAGCTGTCCATGCGTGTCGACACCTGCGCGGTCCCGGTGCAAACGCCCGCCGGCCCGGCGCTCGCACTCTCGATGGGGACGGGCGCGCTGCTCGACGAGCCCAAGACGATTCCGCAGTGCCAGCCTCCCGCCGACCAGATGGGTGACTTCCTCGAGCAGCTCGGGCGGGGCATGGGTGACCTGCTGCGCGTGTTTGGCCAAGGGCTTCAGGATGTCACGCGGCCCCCACCGCGCCGGGCTCCAGTCGCTCCGTCGCCGGTGGTCCCTGCACCCACGAGCCCGGCGTCTCCAGTCCCCGCGCCATCCAGCCCTGCGAACCCCGCGCCTTCCACCCCGGCGCCGACAACACCCATACCGCCGCCGCCGAACATGCCGCCGCCGCCGGACCAGGCCATCTGACGAGCGAGCCCTCCCTTCGTTCACGCGTCGAGTTCGGCGATCCACCGAGAGCTTGGTCGACCCCCGTGCCTCGTTCCCGGCTTCGCTGCGGTGACGTACGCGGACGGCTCCTCCAACTCCTCGCCTCAACTTCTCTCCGCTGCGCTCAAGTTCGACTCCGCGAGTTCGACTCCGCGACCGACGGATTCGGCGACATGCAGGCTGCGTGCGGGCGCCGTGAACTCTCCTCGCCGCGCGCAACTCGATGCGAGGGTGCCGCCGCCGGATCAGACTCCTTCGCACGTCCCAGGACCTGCGAACCGCACTGGAGGGATCGCGATCCGAAGCTGCCCCGTCACCGTCTCTTCGAGCGTGCAGTCCTCCTCGGGGAGAAGCCCGTAGTAGCGCCGCGTGACCCGGACGCGCGGCGCGCATCCGGTGTCGCGATGGGTCACCGTCGCCGGAGTATCGTCCTCGAACGCGTAGCTTCGCGTGCGGCCCCCGGCTCCGTCTTCGTCGATGTGCTGCAGCAGAACCACGACCGCGGTGACCCGCGCGTCCCCATCGCCGAGGTACGTCACCTCGCCCGCATCGATCGTGTACTCGAGGGGGCTGAACCGCTCGTCGCAGGCGCACGCCCAGCCGTCGTCGCCGCCGTTCCGGCAGAACTCACCACCGGAGCACGCGGGGCCACACCGCCCGCCGCAGCCATCGGGCCCGCAGAGGTTCTCTGGCGCGCAGCGGGGCGTGCACTCGCTCCGGCACTGGCCGTCGTCGTCACAGACCTCGTCTCCAGCGCACGTCCCACACGTACCGCCGCAGCCGTCGGTCCCGCATGCGCGTCCGCCGCAATCGGGCGTGCACGACGCCTCGCAGCGGCCCGCACTGCAACGCAGTCCGATTCCACACTCTCCGCACGAGCCGCCGCAGCCGTTGTCGCCGCATTCCGCGCCGCCGCATGCCGGGGTGCACGTCGCGCAGTCGGGGTCTTCCATGCAGCCCGGATCCGGGCAGACGCCGTCGTTGAGATCGTCGCACGTGCAGCCCACCGTGCCCCCGCCGTCGTCGCACCGCGTTCCGAGCGGGCAGTTCGCCAGCAGCGGGATGCCGACGTCACAGACGACCGCGTCGGTCGTGCCGAGGCAGCGCCCCTCACCCTCCCCGAGGGCACCGCAGCTGCACCACTGAAACGGCTGCCCGGTTTCGCTGGTGAAGCCCGCGCAGGCGGCGCCGATGTCGCCGCAGAAGAGCGTCAGCGTACCGTCGCAGCTCGACGCGACTCCGTCCTGACAGCTGGCGACCTCACAGGCACCACACTCGGGGTCGCACGCGCATCCCGCCGAGCACTCGAAGTCGATGTCGCACTCGCATCCACAGTCGGCCGTGCACACCTCAGCGGGCGCGCAGACCCCGTCCCCACACACACCGGCGGAGCCTGCGTCGAGGCCGCCGTCGGATCGCACGCCTGCGTCGGAGCGTGGCCCGGCGTCGCCCTCGGGCGCGGCGCCGCATCCGACGAGCAGAAGAGGAAGCAGAAGCGTGAGCAAGCCGAGCGGAGCGTGACGATATTCCATGCGTCCAGTGTTGGTGCCGTGGGGGGCGCGTCGACTCGCGCAGCTCGTACGACGTACGAGCTGTGCGCGCTCAACGGGGTGCTTCCGAGGGGGTGCGCTCAGGCTGCAGGAGACGTTGGGTCATGAAGACCAAGGTCTCCTGCACGTCCTCCTCCGCCTGCGCAAGCGTGTCCCTTCCGGTCAGCTCGAGCAGCTCGTGCGCGGGGAACGACACGAACCGGGCGACCACCGCCGCGAGCGCCGCGAGTACCATTCGCGAGCGAGGCGCCAGCCAGCCATCCACGCTCCGGCCCCCAAGCTGAAGGAACGGGTGGCGCAAGACGCGGTCGTGGTGATGCGGGTGCGTGTCGTCCTCGAGCGTTCGGATCAGGCGGAGGCGCACCAGTGTGCGAATGGCGAGCAGCTCGGGGTAGAGTTCGCGCACCAGGTCGACGCAGTGCCCGGCAAACGGCGTGCCCCTGGAGAGCGCTGTTCGAGAGCGCTCGAGAGCGCGGATCAGGAGGTCGTTGAACGGCTCCAGGCAGTCTTCGAGCAGCGCGTGCCGCGAACGGTAGTGATACGTGACGGTGCCGAGGCTGACCCCCGCCCGTTCCGCCACTCTCCGCATCGAGAGCTTCGAGAGCGGCATCTCGTCCAGCAGCTCGGTCGCCGCTCCGATGACGCGTGTTCGCGCGTCCCCCTCATCGAACTCGCTCCCCTTGTTCCCACGCGCATCGGTCACGGCTCCCCCTTTGAGGCTCACGGCTGTGGATGGACCGCTCCCTCGCTCCAACCGAGCGGGGAGTGGCCAGCGCGGTCGCGAACGATGCCCCCTTGCATCCTTCCCTCGCGCCCTCAGACGACTCTCTGCGCGCCCTGCATATTCAGGCTGGAGGAGAGTTCGTGCCCAAGAATGGGAACGTCGGGAACGCGGGAATGCGCGGAGCCGGTCGGTGCGTTGGATGGGGCTTCAATCGACCCGCTTCAGGGATCGACGCACTGCGCGCGTGCGTCGCACACCAGCTCGCGACGCAGCGCTCCTCGCCGACGCAGTCGTCGTCGCTCGAGCAACTCGGGATGGCTTGGCAGTCCCCGATCACGCAGCGGAGGCCGGCGTCGCAGTCCGCGTCGCTCCCGCTATCGCCGACGAACACACACGCGTCGTCCACACACGCGAAGCGGCAGTCGTCGTCGGTCCCGCGCGCACTGGTGAACACGCAGCGCGCGGCGACGCACCCGCGTCTGGACGGGCGCCGCCGGACGCGCCTGCGTCGAGGCCGGGGTCGGTTACCAAAAGAGTGCTGCGCGCGCAGCCGGAAGCGGCCAGGAGAGCCGCCAACGCAACAGAGAGCACGAGGCGCATCACCGGTCCAGCCTGCCAGTCCGCCATGTCCGCTTCACGCTGCCGCTTTTCGAACAGTGGCCGACAAAGGTAGAGTCCGGCGCCATGACGCGACCGCTGTTCCGTGCCCTCTCCATCTTGCTCGTTCCGACCCTCGCCTTCGCAACCGCCTGCGGTGGCGACGACGAGACCGAGGAGGTCGTCGACGAGACGCCCATCGTCGGCCTCTACGAGATGGCCATCAGCCGCAACAACCAAGGCTCGGCGCCCAGCGACGCAGCGCTCATCGAGATCAGCCCGACCGCTTTGCAGGTGGATCACCGGCCGATCGCCGAGCTGAACCGCGGTCGCCCTGCGGACTCCGAGGTCGGCGACGACATCATCACGCCGCTCCTCACGCGCCTCCGCGGCGCGCCGGCTCGCTCCCGTGTCGCCATCAAGCTGCACGCGACGGTGCCCTACCTGACGATGGTTCAGGTGCTCAACACCGTGCAGGAGGCGGGCATCCACGAGGCGCACTTCGCTGTGCGCACCCTCGGGGACACGCCCTCCGAGGGCTGGATGCCGCTCCGCCAGTGGCGGGTGGTGCCGCACGAGGGGGAGATCGAGTGGGCAACACGCGCGCTGCCCTGGAGCGCCTTCAGTGAACACTGGCGGGAGGTGTACGCGGCCTGCCGCGCGGGGGAGTACATCGACTGCGACGCGCCCTACGCCAACATCGCCGAGGGCGGTGAACTCGAGATGGAGCTGTGGACGCGGGGCCAGGGCATGAAGGTCACGTTCCGCCAGGTGAACGCGCCCGAGCCCGAGGCGGGCGGTGGCGGCGGCGGTGGTGGTGTCGCGCTGATCGAAGGCCTCGCCCCCGCCCCGGCCGCCGCGCCCGCCGAAGAGGAAGCGCCGCCCGCGACGGTCGGCGCGTTCAACGTGCGCCACCAGGAATCCACGCTGGAAGACAGCGCGCTCAGCAACCAGGTCGCGCCCGTGTGCGCCAACCAGGCCTGCCGCGCCGTCGTCGTCGCGGACGCGACCGGGCAGTCGATGCGGATCGTCTCGCTGATCGGCGGCGTGTTCGCCAACGGCTTCAGCGAGGGCGAGATCGCATTCCGCCTGCCTGAGCGATAGGGAAGAAATCTCTGGCTCCGCCGTACGCCGTGATGTCCGCTGCGCTGTGTGACGGGGGAGACATCATGACGACGAAGACTGCGAGCATCGTGTGGGTTGGGGCTGGGATCGCCGCGATCGTGGCGTTCTTTCTGCCGTTCCTCGACCTGGGCGGCCCGATGGCGGCCAGCGGCTGGGACATCCTCATCGCCGACCTCGCACCGTGGACGACACGCGCCGCGCTCCTGGCGCTCCCGATCGGAGGCCTCGTTCTCTGCGTGGCCGGAGCCACCGGTCATGCGAAGGCTCGCATCGCCGGGTTCCTCTTCGGCGCCGGCGTGTTCGGCTACCTCGGCTACTCGATGGTGCGGCTGTTCTTGGCGACGACCGGTGTCGGTCTCTGGCTCACCCTCGCGGCCGCGTTTGTCGCGCTCGTGAGCGCGTTTGCGGTCAAGCCTCGCGCGTGATGCGCTCGACGGCGTTGGCGTAGTTGCGCCGGCGTCCGCGCTGCGGCTTGACCCGCGGGCGGGACCGGAGCGAGGTGTTGAACAACATGCGGTCCATCCCGTGCATGTTCTCGAGCCGGACTCCGTAGCTCGGTCCCGCATCCCCGCGCCGGCGCCCTGGGCTGCTCCGTGTGATGCGACCGGTGGCCTGAATCCAGAAGCGGGATCGTGGAAGGCGCAGTGCCACTTGGACCTTCTCGCCGATGCGTGCCGGTCCGGACGCCAGCACCTGGAGCCCGTCCCATGAACCATCGACGGTCGTCTCGCCGACGAGGCGTCCGTCCACGGTGACCATGCAGTCGGTGCGAAGAGCGTAGCGGATGCGGCGTTTCGTGGAGCTCATGCGCTCGATCGTATTCGTCCCGCCCCCCGGTCTCCCAGAAACGCGCACGACGCCGCGCGTCGCGAGCTGGCGGTCAGCTCTTCAGGAACGCCGCGATGCAACTGGCGGTCACGGCGACGAGCAAGATCCAGCGAAGCACCTTGGGGTTCACCTTCACGGCGAAGCGCACCCCGATCTGGGAGCCCACGACCGTGGACACCGCGAGCACGGCGGCGGGCAGCCACTCGACGTCGCCCGCGGCGAGGAAGATCCCGAGCGCGACCACGCCGAAGGTGAGTGTGCAAACGAGCTTCAGTGCGTTCGCGCGGACGGCGTCGAAACGAAGCACGCCACCGAGCACCGCGAGCAGCACGAAGCCCACCCCCGCCTGCACGAAGCCGCCGTAGAGCCCGGCGAAAAACAGTCCCAGCGCCCCTGCTAGGCGACCCGGCGGGCGCGCCTCGTCTTCGTCGGCCATCACCAGACGCGGCCGCACCACCATCACGACCGCCATGAGAACCATCGTGCCGAGCAAGACCGGCTCGAGCAGCCAGACGGGTGCGGTGGCGGCCGCGCCCGCTCCGGCGGCGGCGCCGAGCACAGTGGGCATCACCACCGGCAAGACAGCTCCGGTTTCGAGCTTGCCGGCGCGATGGAACCCGAAGACGCCCGACGCGGACTGCGTGACGACGGCCAGCCGGTTGGTGCCGTTGGCGACGTCGGCCGGCAGGCCCAGGAGCATCAGCGCCGGGAGCGTCAGGAGCGAGCCACCACCGGCCATGGTGTTGATGAATCCCGCTGCGACGCCGGCCACGACGACGAGCGCGTACGGCAGCAGTTCGGTCATGCGCGCTCGACGGGTCGCCCGCTTCGGCACCACTCGCTGAACGAGCCGACGTAGAGCGCGGCTCCGGGGTGCCCGGCCTCCGCCATCGCGAGCAGCGTGTGGCACGCGGTCACGCCCGAGCCACAGCTCACGATGATGCGTTCGCTCGGGGTGTCGCCGAGCAGGTCGTCGAAGTGCGCGCGGAGCGCAGCGTGTCCGAGGAAGCGGGTTCCCTCGAGGTGTGCGGTCAGCGGTGCGCTCCGTGCGCCCGGGATGTGGCCGGCGACCGGGTCGATCGGCTCGACCTCTCCGAGGTGTCGCGCGCGCGAGCGCACATCCAGGAGGCGCTCTTCGGGGGCCAACGCCGCCACGCGCGCGATGTCCGCGGTCGGCAGTGTCCAGTCGTCCGGGACCGGGTAGGGGAGGGCGTGCCGGCGGGGGCGGCTCACAGGGCCTGATTCGGTGGGCAGGCCGGGGTTCGACAGGCCGCCGTCGAGCACGGAGACGTTGTCGTGGCCGACCGCGCGCAGCATCCACCAGAGCCGCGCCGCAGCGAGCGCGCCGGACCCTTCGTCGTAGACGACCACTCGCGACGCGGGCCGGATCCCGAGCCGACACAGCGTGACCGCAAACTCCGGCAGCCCGGGCAGCGGGTGGCGTCCGCCGCGGGCAGGGGACGAGGTGTCGCCCGAGAGGTCCGTCTCGAGATCGGCCCGCTGCGCGCCGACGAGATGCCGCTCCTCGAAGCGTCCAGCCGCGTCTTTCCCGGCGCGGGCGTCGATGAGGACGCACCCCGGGTCGTCGAGCGAGTCAGCCAACGCTGCAGGACGGATGAGGGGGCGCATCATCGGGATCCTGCCATGCGCCGAATCCGGGCGCTTGCCATCGCCGGCGTCCGGCACGAGGCTTGTCGCCTCAACTTCGAGGAGGGACCGACATGGCGACCATCGTGATCACGGGAGCGAACCGGGGCATCGGGCTCGAGCTGGCCAAGCAGCGTTGCGAGGACCACGACGTCATCGCGGCCTGCAGGACCGCGAGCGACGCGCTGCGTGCACTCGATGTGCGGGTCGAGGAGGGCGTCGACGTGGCGGACGACGCGTCGGTGCATGCGCTCGCGGAGCGCCTCTCCGGCACCTCGGTCGATGTCCTCATCAACAACGCGGGCATCCTGAAGAGCGAGAGCCTGGACGACATGAACCTCGGCTCCATCCGGCAGCAGATGGAGGTCAATGCGCTGGGGCCGCTGCGCGTGACCGCGGCTCTTGGCAGCGCGCTCCACGAGGGCGCGAAGGTCGCGATCATCACCAGCCGGATGGGGTCGATCGCCGACAACACGAGCGGGGGGCGCTACGGCTACCGGATGAGCAAAGCGGCCGTGAACATGGCCGGGGTGTCACTGGCGCACGACCTTAGGGGCAAGGGCGTGGCGGTGGCGCTGTTGCACCCGGGCTACGTGCGCACGGGCATGACGGGGAACAGCGGCCATGTCGAGGCGCACGAGTCCGCGGCGCAGCTCTGGGATCGCATCGATGGCCTGAGCCTCGAAAACAGCGGCACCTTCTGGCACGCCAACGGCGAAGTCTTGCCCTGGTAGAGCGCGCTCAGCTCGCCATGCCCAGCACGCGCCGCCGGATGGGTTCCGGCAGAAAGCGCGCGAGCAGGATGAGGAACTTGATGCGCTTCGGGAACATGTGGTGCGAGGTCTCGCGCTCAACCGCGCGCATCATCTCCTTGGAGGCGCGCTCCATGTCGATGATCAGCGACTGAATGGGTACGTCGTTCGGGTCGAAGCCTTCGGTCTGCGTGAAGCCGGGGTAGAGGCCCACGAAGCGGATGCCGGAGCCGGCAAGCTCGATGCGGCAGGTGTCGAGCAAGACGCGCCCGGCCGCCTTCGACGCGCTGTAGGGGCCAGAGTTCGGCAGCCCGAAATAGCCCGCGGGGGAGCCGGTGTGCGCGATGACGGAGCGGTGTCCTTTCATGTGGTCGATCATCAAGCAGAGGAAGTTTGCGAAGGTGTCGTAGTTCATCCGCATGATGTGCATGACGTCCTCCGCCGAGGCCTCCGCCATGGACATCGCTTTGCCGCCGCCCGCGTTCAGGACCGCGACGTCGATCCGCCCGTAGGCTTCAATGCCTCCGTCGACGACGGCGCGGCACGCCTCGAGGTCGGTCGCGTCGCCGGGGACCACCGTGCAGCGGCTGCCGTTCGCCTCCACCTCGGCCTGCAGCTCGCGCAGCTTGTTCTCGCGCCGCGCGGTGACCACGAGGTTGTTGTTTCGGTGGCTGAGCCGAAGGGCCAGGGCGCGCCCGAGGCCGGACGAGGCGCCGGTGATCAAGATGGTCTTGTTCTCGAGCTTCATGGGGCTCCGTGGTGTTCGCCTGTCGCGCCTGCCATGATGCCTCTTATGCATGCGCGCCGTCTCCTCGTCTTGCTATCTCTCGTTGCGTTCGGATGCAGCGCCATCGTGAACCCGGACACCTCGCGCTTCGGCGAGGATGACGCATCGGCGGGACGTGACGGCGGGCCGGGGTTCGACGGGGGACCTGGCTTCGACAGTGGACCTGGCTTCGACAGTGGGCCTGGCTTCGACGGAGGACCTGGCTTCGACGGTGGACCTGGCTTCGACGGGGGACCCGGCGAGGACGCTGGACCCGGCGAGGACGCGGGCCCGGAGGACGGCGGCCCGCTGGACGGCGGCTGCATCCCGAGCTGCGCCGACGGAGTGTTCGACACCTGCGAAGCGATGGTCACCTGCCCCATGGGCTGCTCCTCTGTAGCGGCACGCTGCGGGGAGATGGTGCCCTCAAACGTTCCGGCCTCGTTGATCGACCCGGCGGCTCGGAACGTGGACCTCGGACCGGGCACGCTCCTGTTCAACACGACCACCTGCTCGGCGATGAGCGCGGACACGGCCGTCTATGACCCGGGCGGCGGCGCGCCGTCTCTCTGCGTGCTCATCGCGAACGACTTCGTGGTGCGGAGCGAAACCCGGCTCTCCATCTCCGGCGACCGACCGCTCGTGATCCTCGCCAACGGCAACGTGATCGTGGAGCGTGAGGCCGTCATCGATGTCTCCGCGCGCGGCGACGAGCCGGGGCCGGGGGGCGCGTTGGGAGGCGAACCGGGCGACGACGGGGAAGGTCCGGGAGGCGGCGCCGCCGGCGAGCATCAGCCGGGCTTTTCCGATGGTGGTGGCGCTGGAGGGGCGTTCTGCGGCGCGGGCGGCGCGGGGGGCGGAGGCGATGAGGCGGCTGGCGGTACGTCGTCCTTGTCTCTGGCAGATGCTCTGTTGGTTCCACTCCGGGGCGGGTCCGGCGGCGGCAGCGGGCGCGGGCCGAGCGACGGCGGCGGCTCCACCGCCGGCGTCGGCGGGGCCGGCGGCGGATCGGTTCAGATTACGGCGCTCGGGGCGATCCGGATTCAAGGCCTCGTGCTCGCCGGTGGCGGCGGAGGTGGCGGCGCGGAGCGCGATGGAAACTGGGGCTCGGGCGGCGGAGGCGGGAGCGGCGGCGGGATCCTGCTCGAGGCGCCCATCCTCGAGATCAACCCCGACAGTGCGGCCATCATCGCGGGCGGCGGTGGTGGCGGTGGCGCGGCGGGCGAGTTCCGCGGGGGCGGGGACGGACAGGACGGCGCCGAAACACTCGGTCGGGCGGACGGTGGCTCTCGCGGCGGACCGAACTTCGGTGCCGCCGGTGGCCCCGCGGGGGGCGGGGACGAGCCGGCCGGAGGAGCCGGCGTATCGAACACACGCAACGACGCCAACGGCGGCGGTGGTGGCGGCGGCGCGGGATGTGTCGTGTTGCGCAACCAGGAAGGCACGGTGCCCGACGCGACCCTGCTGCGTGTGTCCTCGCGGGTGAACCCTGCGCTTCGAGTGGCCCGGCTGCGCGTCGAGTGAAGGTCCGCCGATGACCTGGGAAGACGCATGGCGCGAAGGGCGCACACGTTGGGACGCGGGGCAGTCGCCGCCGATCCTGGAGACGCTCGTCAACTCGGGCACGCTGCCGCACGGCCCCGCCGTGGTGCCGGGCTGCGGGTCCGGGTACGACGTCTTCACGCTGGCCCGCGACCCGGAGAGAAGCGTGCTCGGGCTCGACCTGGCCCCCACGGCGCGCGTCCGTTTCGAGGCGGTGCGTGAGCAGCTCGGCGTCGACCCAGAGCGGGCGGAGATCCATCTCGGTGACTTCTTCGAGTTCGCCGCCTCCACGGACAAGCGCTTCAACCTGGCGTGGGACTACACGTTCTTTTGCGCGATCGATCCCGCAGTGCGCACGACGTGGGTCGACTCGATGCACCGCCTGCTCGCGCCCGATGGGGAGCTCGTGACGCTGCTGTTTCCTTCGACCGACGCGGACCCCGGCAGCGGACCGCCGTTCCCGATCCCGCCTTCCATCGCGCAGCCGATCATCGAGGCGCGGTTCACGCTGATCGAGCTGACACCGGTGCTGGAGTCGCACCCGGGACGCGAGGGCAAAGAGCAGCTGGCGCGCTGGCGTCCCAAGGCCTGAGCGCGTGCTGGATCGCGAGGCGATCGGGGCGCGCTGCGTCGCGTGGGCCTCACGGACGCGGGACGATGCGCACGGACACGCCCGCTTCGCCCGGTTCGCCGCCGACCGCCTCGAAGCGGGATCGCGAAGGCCCACGCATCGCGATGAGTCCCATGACGCGGCGGGCGCGCAGCCGGGCGAGGGAGGAGCGGCGCGCTTGCTCGGCCTCGGTCGCGTGGCCGATGACCTCGATGCGCAGGGTGCGGTCGTCCCGCAGAATCGACGCGAGCTCCTGAACCGCGTCGTCGTCGATCTCGCTCTCGGCGGCGGCGCCGTCGCGAAACGTGACGTCGAGCGCGCGGGCGACCAGGTAGCGGTGGGCGCGCGGGTCGAGGCCGGGGGGGGCGGCGGGGGCCGGTTCGGGCTCCACGACCGGTTCGGGCTCCACGACCGGTTCGGGCTCCACGACCGGTTCGGGCTCCACGACCGGTTCGGGCTCGACGACCGGTTCGGGCTCCACGACCGGTTCGGGCTCCACGACCGGTTCGGGGTCAGCGACCCACACCTCGGACGGGGCGACGACCTCGGCGCCGCGAGCTGGCCGGAGGGTTCCGAGAGAGGCGATCCGGGCGCCGCTGATGAGGCCGTCGTCGAGGCGGGCCATTGCGGACTCGGTGAGCCGCACGCGCCGGAGCAGCTGGGTCGTGCGCTCGTCGCACGGGGCGCCGCAGTCCGACGCCGAGAGCCGGGCGAGCTCGGCGCGGATGTTCATCGTGCGAAGCACGGGCAGCCGGCCGCCGTCGAGCCAGGGCGCCCGTCCGCGCGGCCGGGAGATCCAATGGTGCATCAGCTCCACGCGCCGGACCTCGAGCCGGTCGCCCCGCCAGCGCGTCTCGACGCGGGCCACCGGGGCGTCTCGCACGCCGACCTCGCGCGTGTCGAGCGTGCCGCCGGGTTCCTGCATGGCGCCGACGAGGTTGCCGAGCGAATACAGGACGTGAACGCGTCGCCCGTCCGAGGTCTCGATGAGCTCGGTGCTTCCCGGGACGTGCGGCCCGTGTCCCACCACCAGGTCTGCGCCTGCCTCGGCGGCGCGGATGGCAAACGCGCGCATCATCTCGCGCGGCCGAACGAGGTCCTCCTGCGTCCAGTGGAACATCGCGATCACGAGGTGCGCGCCCGAGCGCCGCGCCGCCTGCAGGCTCGGTTCGAGGGTGTCGTCTCGCAGAAACGCGATGTGCGCGGTGCGCTCCTCGGGACGCGGCCGGTGATTCGTGCCCTCCGTCCACGCCGCCATCGCGATGCGCGCGCCGTTGGCCTCGACGAACACGGGTTCGGAGGCCGCAGCGGGCGCGTCGCCGACGCCGACCGGCGACAGGCCCCGGGTGCGGGCGGCGTGCAGCGTGTTGACGAGCCCCTCGTTGCCCTGGTCGTAGGCGTGATTGTTGGCCAGGTTCACCACGTCCACCCCCGCCTCGATGAGCGCGTCGAGGAACGCGTCGGGGGCGGCGAACACGGCGGACTCCTCCATGGACGCGCGCTCGCGGTACCGCACGGACACCGGGGTCTCGAGGTTCACGACGGTGAGGTCGGCGCTGCGGAGCGTGGGCGCCAGGTCGAGGAACACTTCACGCAGCGCTGCCTCTTCGCCGACGTCGCGCGCCCGCTGCCGGAGCTGGTAGGCGAGCGGTGCCTCGTAGAGGACATCCCCGCCGAGCGCGAGCGTCGGGCCCGGCCGAACTTGCGCGCGACCCGGGGTTGGCAGGCAAGCGGCGAGCAACAGAGCGATGGCGAGCCGATTCACAGAGGAAGGCTAGAGAGCGCGGCGGTGCACGGTCCAGAAAGCCGGTGTCTCATGGGGTCGGTCGGATGCGTCCTTCTTCGAGCGCGCGCAGCAGGTCGGCCGCGTCGCTGCGGCGCAGGCTCTCGCTCCGAGCGATGCGCGCGAGGGCCTCTTCCGCCTGCTGAAAGCGCTGTAGGCGAAGCAGGCACACGGCGCGGTTGAATCGCGCCTCGGGCAGCAGCCGCCCGGTCGGGTAGGCGCGCAGATACGTTGTCCAGGCCGACAGCGCACCCAGGTAGTCGCGCGCTTCGAACTGCGCTCTGTGGGCGCGCTCGAAAGCGAGCCGCTCCGCCGCAGGAGGAGGGGTGAGCGTGTCGAACTCGGCCTCCAGTGCATCGTCGGGTGCGGCTTGGGCCGTCGCAGGAGCAGCGCTCGGTTCGCGCCCGGATCCAGCGCGTGCTCCGGAGCGTCGTCGCGCGACGGGGGCCGGCGGTGCCAGGGCCGCTTCCGGGGCCCTGTCGTCTCGAGCCGGGGTCACAGGGCCCTCGACCGCCACGGTCGGCTCGCTCGTGGTCGCGATGGGTCGGCGCGGCTGAGCAGCCGGCGCCGTGGTGGGACTCGGGGTGTCGCCCGCCGCCCAGCTCAGCATGGTCTCTCGCACGCCGTCGATGCGGCCGGTCGACCAGGCGAACGTGGTGGCGTTCGTGAGCACCAACGCCAACGCGACGCTCGCCGCGATCGCGAGGGTCCGCCGCTGCCGCCGGAGCCGCGCCGCGCGCAGGATGGCGCGTCGCGTTGGGGCCGCGTCGTGGGGTGGGCGGTCCACCTCGGTTCGATAGGCATCGACCAGCGCGTCCAGCTCGTCCGTCATCGCCGTCCTCCTTCCAAGCTGGCCTCGAGCTTGGTTCGCGCGCGCATGGTGCGGGTTCGAACGGTGGCCTCGGGGACGCCGGTGAGGCGCGCGACCTCCGCGGTGTTCCGGCCCTCGATGACGCGCAGCACAAACGTCACGCGCTGCTCGTGCACGAGGGTGTCCAAGGCGCGCGAGAGGCGGTCCGCCATTTCCCGGCGTGCGTACGACGCGTCCGGCGTCTCCGCGGTGGCGCGGGCCTGCTCGGCGAACCGCTCCTTCGCGCGACGGTAGCGGGCGGCCGCCCGGACGAAGTGCCGCGACCGGTTGCAGGTGACGGCCACCAGGAACGAGCGAAGAGACGCGCGCCCCTCGAAGCGACGCAGGCTGGAAGGCAGGTTGACGAACACGTCCTGCACGAGGTCCTCGGCGGCTTCGGGAGCGCCGAGCAGCCGTCGCCCGAGGGTGCGAAGCGGCCGGTGGTGGCGGTCGTACACTTCGGCGAGCGCCGAGCGCTCGCCCTCGCAGACGCGGCGCACGAGGTCGGCGACGTCGTCCGGGTCTTCCTCGCTTGCGCTCGCGTCGAGCGGCCGAGACATGCTCACGGGGCGTGTCATGGCGCGATGTGGAACTCGGCGGCCAGCCCCAGCGTGCCAGGCATGGTGCCTTGCGGCAGATTCACGCCGGAGATGCGGAGGGCGTCGGTTGCCACGACGGAGACGCCGAGCTCCACGGAGACCGAGAACCACTCGGTGGCCCACATGCGGACTCCACCCGCGATGCGCGGCGCCACCTGGAAGATGTCCTCTCCGATGGAGGTCTGGGTCCGGAACTGGAGCGTCACGCCTGCCTGGCCATAGACCTGCACGTGCGGGTCGACGAAGGCGGCCAGCTCCAGCGAGGGAGTGCCGCTGAAGTCGAGGATCAACCCCTCGAAGCTCGAGACGCCCCAGCCCAGATTGAGCTGGGTCACGCCCACGGCCAGGTTCGGATGCACGACCCCGAAGAGGCTCAACCCGTACGCGCCGAACGGAGACACCTGACCGCCCGCGTTGTGCAGCCCCAACATGCCGGCCGCGCCGAGACGGAGCGGGTGCCGCTCGGCGAACGAGACTGGGTCCTCGCTCGGTCCCGGTATCTCGAGCGCGGGAGTCGGTATCCCGCGGGGCGGCTCGGGGAGGGCGTCAGGCGTGGACACGGGGCTCGACTCGGGGGCCGCGCCGATCAACCCCTCGGCGGGGTCGCGCACCAGGTTGGACGCGACGAGCAACAACAGCCGGAGCGCCTCGTCGGCGTCTTGGCCGGCGGCGACGACGCGCTGCCGGAGAGCGCCCTCCTCGGTTCGCAGCTCCAGCGTCGCGACCCCGTCCTCGGCCACTTCGATGCGCAGATGGGGCGACGACACAGCCTGGTCTCGAACCTCCACGGGGCGCTCGAGCTCCGCGGCGAGGGCCCTTGCGAAGGCCGCCGCGTCCAGGCCTTCTACCGTGACGTGAAGTGGCTGGGCGGAGGCGATGCTGGCGCTGGACGCGAGCAATCCAAGGATGAGCGCGGTGAGTCGCAGAGGTTCGAAGCAGGTCATCGACAGGGAGTTCCCCCTTGATGTCGCACGTTCCCCAGATTCGACCAGTGCGCGTGTTTTCCCCGCGCAATGCGGGTCAGCGCCCTCGGGCGAGGGTTCGGCTCTGCTGACCGAGCGGCCTCAGCGCGCCTCGCACCGCAGCACGCAGGGCGTCCTGGGAGAGCCGGTCGATGGCTCCGTCCCCCCGCGCGCCGCCCCGGCCGTGCAGCATGGCGCGGATGGCCCCGCCGCGGGCGTCGGCGACGATCATCGAGACCTCGCAGCGGATCTCGGTGTCGCCGGCGATTCGGGACCGGCGCATCGAGACGATCGAGCCACGCACGACCAGGTCGGCGCCTCCCGGCGCGGTCAGCCGGACCTCGGGGTGGGCTTCGAGCGCCTCGCCCACTGCCCGGCTGAACGCCTCTGGCACGCGCGCCCCGGACAGCTCACCGATCGCCACGTTAACCGGCGCGCGTCGCGCCCGACGTCGTTGAGCGGAAAGCGGCCGCGCGCACACCATCGCGGCCGCGGCGCACACGAGCGCAGCCGTCGCGAACGTCTTCGAAGGACGCATCCCGAACTCCCATCCGCGTCGGCGCTCCGCATCCCCGCCTCGGGATGTGCGCGGCCGTCCGCGCTCTCAGGTAGCCAACTGTGCAAACTTCGGTCAAGAAACCGGCGTGGGTGAGTTCTCCAGCCTGGTCCGTGGCGACGCCGATATCGCGACCCTCGCCACGTATCTCGACGCGCTCCCGGCGGCGCAGCGTCAGGCCGAGGTGACCGGGCTCGGCCGAAGGGACCAAGCTCGCTTGTTCGACAAGGCCGAAGACGCGCGCCCGATCCGGCTCTCGCACTTCGTCCCGGACAGGCTCGACGCGCTCACCGCCGTCCACCATCCCGGGCGCAACACCATCCTCACGCTGCCCTACTTCCAGCGGTTCCAGAAGCGCTTCGCCCGCGCCGACGAGAGCACGCTGATGGGCTACAACGTGAGCAACGCCTCCTTCGTCCACCCCGGCTATTTCGTCGCCTATGAGACGGATGGAAACGCGACGTGGGAAGCGCGCGGCGGAGTCGTGGTGGACTATCACCGCGTGCCCGACGGCCCTGTGCCGGTAGGCTGGCCGCCGGTGCGACCGAACTCGGAGGGGCTCCAGAGGCTCGTCTACCATCAGACCCGCGACTTCATGCGCGGCGTCTCTCGTCATGTCTCGATCGGGCGCGCGTCCCGCGAGACCGAACCACGCGGGGATGAGATCCTCGACTATTGGTTCACGCTCTGCCGGATCGACGCAGGTCGAATCGACGCCGAAGCGTGACCCGGAGAACACCCATGAGCATCGCCGACACCGTCGCCCAGCGCGCCCGAGAGGGACAAGCCCAGACCCTCGCGCGCCTGTCCGAGTACCTTCGCATCCCCGCCATTAGCTGCGAGCCGGAGCACGCAGAGGACGTCGCGGCGCTCGCCCGCCGAATCCGGGACGACCTCGAGGCGCTCGGGATGGACAACGCCCGGTTGCTCGAGCTCGATGGGGCGCTCCCGTGTGTGGCCGCCGAGCGCATTCGCGTCGAGGGCGCGCCCACGGTGCTCATCTACGGCCACCTCGACCTCCAGCCCGTCGAGGGCGAGCCCTGGGACACGCCGCCGCACGAGGCCACCGTCAAGGGGGAGCGTCTCTTCGCGCGTGGGTCGGCCGACGACATGGGCGGCTGGGTGTCGCACATCGCCGCGATGCAGGCCTGGCTCGAAGAGACCGGCGAGCTGCCCGTCAACGTGCGGTTGCTGATCGAGGGCGAAGAGGAAATCGGCTCACCCAACCTCGAGCGCTACATGGACGCGTTCCCCGGCGCGTTCCAGGCCGACGTCATGGTGCTCACCGACTGCGAGAACCCGTCGCCGGAGATCCCCGGGCTCACGACGAGCTTGCGTGGCCTGCTCGAGGTCGAGCTGCGCTGCGAAGGCCTGCGCGCGGATGTGCACTCCGGGCTCTGGGGCAACGTCGTGCCGGACAGCGCCATCGCGTTGATGCAGCTCATCGCGGGCCTCGTCGATGAGCAAGGGCGTCTGCGACTCGGTCGCGTGGAGGTCGACGAGGCGTGGCGGGCGTCGTCGAAAGACGTGCCCTTCAACGCGGACACGATCCGGGACGCTGCGGGCCTGGCCGAAGGGGTCGAGCCGCTCCCCGACGAGGGCCGAACGCCGGCCGAGTGGGTGTGGCGTCAGCCGGCGGTCACGGTGCTGAGCACCAGCCTGCCGGCGCCCGGCAAAGAGAAGAACGCCGTCCGCAAGGCGGCGTCGGCGAAGCTGAGCTTTCGCGTGGCCCCGGGGCAGACGGGCGCGGAGCTGTTCGCGCTCATCGAGCAGGCGCTCACGGCGAACCCCCCAGGCGGGGTCCGCGTGTCGGTCGAGAAGCTCACCGAGGGGGGGAGCTGGCTCTACCAACCGTCCGGTCCGGCGTTCCCCGCCGCCGACCGCGCCTACGAGAAGGCGTGGGGCAAGCCGTTGGTGCAGATCGGCGTCGGCGGCTCGATCCCGTTCGTCGCGATGTTCGGCCGGCGCTTCTCCAACCTGCCGCTCATCCTGAACGGCGTGATGGACCCGAAGACCGGCGCGCACGGCCCCAACGAGAGCATGCACCTCGGTGTGTTCGAGAAGGCCATCCTCGCCAACGTCTACCTGTACGAAGAGCTGGGCGCGCTCACCGAGCTCAGCGGGTGACGCTGCGCTGGCTCGCGCTCGGTCTCGCCCTGGCGTCGCTGTCGTGCTCCGAGCCGCCGGCGCCCGGGCCGAGGGCGGCGCCGGTGCCGCAGTCCGAGGCCCTTGCGTCCGCGGTGCCCCCCAACCGCTGCGCCGAGGGCGTCGCATCGCTCCCTTCTCCCTTCCTCGCCGGCATGAGCCTCGCCCACAACTACCAGGGCAACGGGCGGCGTGGGTATGGCTCGGAGACGAGCCGCGAGACCATGGACACGCTGGTCACGCTCGGCGTTCGTGAGCTGAGCCTCACGCCGTTTGGCTTCATGCGGTCGACCCATGCGTCGGACGTGACGCTGGCAACGGACCATCCGGCCGGCGAGACCGACGCGCGCATGGAGGCGGCCATTCGAGACGCGCACGCGCGCGGACTCGCGGTGTTTCTCAAGCCGCACGTCTGGATCTCCGGCGGCGCCTGGCGGGGCGAGATCGAGCCTGCACTGGGCTGGGAGGCCTTCTTCACGAGCTACTCGCGTTTCGTTCTTCACTACGCGCGCATGGCGGCGCGCCTCGAGGTCGAACGGTTCGCGGTCGGCGTCGAGATCCCCAGCGCCGCGACGTCCGAGTGGCGCGCGCTGATCCGCGCCGTCCGCGCGGTGTATTCCGGGCAGATCACCTACGCCGCCAACTGGGACGCCGTCGACCGGGTCGCCTTCTGGTCCGACGTCGACTTCATCGGGGTGCAGTTCTACCCCTCGCTCGCTGAGGCGCGCGGCGCGGACGAGGCCAGCATGCAACGCGCGCTCGAGGGCCAGCTGGACGCGCTGGGCGCCCTTTCTCGACGCGTCGAACGTCCCGTCCTGTTGACCGAGGTCGGCTACAAGTCGATCGAAGACACCGAGCTCCGTCCGCACCAGTGGCCCGAGCGGCACGGTGCGCCGGTGCCCAGCGAGGCCGCCCAGGCACGGGCGTATCGCCGGCTTTTTAACGCGGTGGCTGCCCGTCCGTTCGTCCGTGGGCTCTACCTCTGGAAGTGGTTCACCGATCCCGACACGCACGAGGAGGGCGCGGACGGGTTCTCTCCGCGCGGCAAGCAAGCGGAGGCCATTCTGCGCGCGGCCTTCGCATCGGGGTGTCGCGGGTAGACGCGTGACTCAGGGTTGCGTGACTGGGTTGCGTGACCGGCGCCCATCGGAGAAGCTCGCGCAAATGGGAACCCCGCTCTCGGCCCCCGAGCTCGGCATGGACGAAGCATCCATCCGTGACTCGATCCTCGACCACCTCGCGCACGTCCGGATCCGTGACGCGCACACCGCGCAGGAGCTCGACCTGTTTCACGCTGTGGCTCACGCCGCGCGCGCGCGCATGGCCGATCGTTGGCACCAGACCCGACAGCGTCAGTGGGAGTCGAAGGCGAAGCGCGTCTACTACCTCTCGATGGAGTACTTGCCGGGGCGGTTGCTGAGGGACTCGCTCAGCAACCTGGGCATGCTCGAGGCAACGCGCGCGGCGGTGTCCGGCCTCGGATACGACCTCGACGCGCTCTTCGATACCGAAGAAGACCCGGCCCTCGGCAACGGGGGGCTCGGGCGGCTCGCCTCGTGTTTCATGGACTCGATGGCGAGCCTCGGGATCGGCGCCGTCGGGTACGGGATTCGGTACGACTACGGCATCTTTCGCCAGGCGTTCGTCAACGGTCAGCAGATCGAGCGGCCCGACACCTGGCTCGCGCACGGCTCCCCCTGGGAAGTCCCGCGGACAGACCACCGCTACACCGTCCGTTACTATGGCCGGGTCGAGCCGCAGGTGGACGAAGACGGTCGCACGCACTTCGTGTGGCTCGACACGCGGGACGTGATCGCGCAGGCGCACGACATCGGTGTGCCGGGCTACAAGAACGGCGTCGTGAACACGCTGCGGCTCTGGCGCGCGCTTCCGGTCTCGGAGTTTGATCTCGACGCGTTCAACGCTGGCAATCACGACAGTTCGGTCGTGCAGCGGGGGTATGCCGAGAACATCTCGCGCATTCTCTACCCCAACGACGCGGGCCCGCCGGGCAAGGAGCTGCGGCTCCGGCAGGAGTACTTCTTCGTGTCGGCCTCGCTGCAGGATGCGGTCAGCCGTCACCTCACCCAGTTCGAGACGCTCGACGATCTGCCCGACCGGGTCGTCTTCCAGCTCAACGACACGCACCCTGCGCTCGCGGTCGCAGAGATGATGCGCATCCTGATCGACGACCACCACATGGACTGGGCGCGCGCCTGGTCGATCACGAAGCGCGCGTTCGCGTACACGAACCACACGTTGCTCCCCGAGGCACTCGAGACCTGGCCGATCCACTTGCTCGACCGGCTGCTCCCTCGCCAGCTGGATCTGATCCGAGAGATCGACCGAAGACTGCGCGCGGACATCAGCGCGGCGTACCCGGGGGACCAGGCCCGGCTCGAGAAGATGGCCATCGTGGAGCACCGCCCGCAAGGCCACGTGCGGATGGCGAACCTCTCGATTGCCGGGAGCTTCAGCGTCAACGGGGTCAGCGCGCTTCACTCGCAGCTCTTGCGTGAGCAGATGTTCCCGGAGTTCGACGCCTACTTCCCCGGGCGCTTCCGAAACAAGACAAACGGCGTGACGCCACGGCGCTGGGTGCAGCAGTGCAACCCCGGGCTCGCGCAGCTCTATGACGAGGTGCTGGGAGACGACGGCTGGGTGACCGACCTCGGCCGCGCCAAGGGGATCGAGGCGCATGTGGACGACGCGGCGTTCCGGGAGCGGTGGCGTGCGATCGAGGCGGACAACAAGCAACGCCTCATCGACATGCTGGCGCTCGACACGCCGCTGGACCCGGCGTCGATCTTCGACGTCCAGATCAAGCGCATCCACGAGTACAAACGGCAGCTCTTGAACGTGCTGCACGTCGTCACGCGCTACCACGAGATCAAGCGCGGACAGATTCCCGCGGCCCCACGCACGGTCATCTTCGGAGGCAAGGCGGCCAGCGGCTACGTCCGCGCCAAGGAGATCATCCATCTCATCCATTCGGTCGCGAGTGTGGTCAACGCAGACCCGCAGGTGGCCCCGCACCTTCGTGTGGTGTTCCCGGCGAACTACCGCGTCTCCATGGCCGAGCGGCTCATCCCCGCGGCCGACCTCTCGGAGCAGATCTCGTGCGCCGGTCAGGAGGCGTCGGGCACGGGGAACATGAAGTTCGCCATGAACGGGGCGCTGACCATCGGCACACTCGACGGCGCCAACGTCGAGATCAAAGACGCGGTGGGCGACGAGAACATCTTCATCTTCGGACTCACCGTGCAGCAGGTGAACGAGACCCACGCCGCGGGCTACCGTCCGCGTGGGATCTACGAGTCCGACGAGACGCTGCGCGCGGTGCTCGACTCGATATCCCGCGGCGACTTCTCCCCCGAACAGCCGGCCGCCTTCCGCGGTCTGGTCGAGGGCTTGCTCGCGGACGGGGAGCGCTACTGTCACCTCGCCGACTACGCGGGCTACATGAGGGCGCAGCGCGACGTCGAGGCGCTGTTCGTGGACCGCGAGGCCTGGACGCGGCGATCCATCCTCAACGCCGCGCGCATGGGTCGTTTCTCGAGTGACGAGACGATCCGCGACTACGCCCGCGACATCTGGGGCGTGCCCGTTCGCTAGCGCTCGCGAGCTTCCGAAGGAGGACGCTTGCGCCGCAGTCGCCCGAGCAGCGCGATCGCTCGGTCCACCCACGCCGGGCGCTCGTACTCGTCTCGGGCCACGGTCGTGACCTGGAGCTTGACCTGGCTCGGGTCGGCTTTGTCGCGGTAGCCCGCGCGCTTCTTGTGGCTGTCCCGCCGCACTCCCGTAGCGTGAGACCAGACAAGAGTGCCGTCCAGCTCGACGGCAGCGCTCCGCCGGCGGCGGATTCCTGCTAGATTCCCGCCGTGGTCGAGTACCCGGACTACGCGGACGACGAAGACTCCGATGACCATACTGTCTTGACGACGGGTATGGATCTCGGCGCCTTTTTCGCGCAGCGCTACCGCATCGACGAGGTGCTGGGGGCCGGCGCCATGGGCAAGGTCTTTCGGGCAACCGACATGAGCGACGACCGGCAGGTCGCGGTCAAGGTGCTGCACCCGGACAAGGCCGCGAAGGAGTCGGTGCTCACCCGATTCCGGCGTGAGGCGGAGATCCTCGGGCAGCTCGGTCACCACGGGATCGTCGAGATCTACGACTACGGCCAGGATCGCGACGGTGTCGACTACATCGTCATGGAGCTCATCGAGGGCGATTCCCTCAAGCAGCACGTGCGCGAACACGGTCCCATGAGCCCCGACGGTCTGCTGCCGCTGCTCATCATCCTGTGCGACGCGATCGGCGCCGCCCACGAGCAAGGCATCATTCACCGGGACCTGAAACCCGACAACGTCATCATCTTCGACCGCAGCGGCGAGCTCCGCGCAAAGGTGCTGGACTTCGGGCTGAGCCGCTTGGGCACCAACAAGCGCATCACCGCGACCGGGGTGATGATCGGCACACCACGGTACATGGCCCCCGAGCAAATCCGCTCCGCCAAGGACGTCGACGAACGGACGGATATCTACGCGTGCGGCGTGCTCGTGTACGAGGCGCTCACGGGCAAGTCTCCGTTTCCGGCGGAGGACGCCGGTCAGCTCCTCGGGTGCGTCATCGAGAATCGAACCGTCCCGCTCGTGGAGGTGCGCCCCGATCTGCCCGAGGCGCTCGGGGAGGTGGTGCATCGGGCGATGGCCAAACATCCGAGCGACCGCTACTCGACGATGGGCGCATTTGTGGAAGCCTTCGCGGCCGCTCTAGGCCGGAGCACCGGCCGCAGCCACTTGTTGGCCGAGGACGGCTTCTTCGCGGAGCAATCCGACCCGGAGTTCTCGGTCCCGCTGGCGGCCATGGGCGGTGGGAATCCCCGCTTTACGCTACCGCCGGGCATGCCGCTGCCGTCTCCGCCGACCCCCAGATCGAGGCGGCCTCTCTTCCTCGGCTTCGGCCTGCTCGCGCTGCTGATGGTCGGGTGCCTGGCCGCTGCTGCGGCGTTCGGGCTGCGGCGCATGCTGTTGGAGAGTGAGCCGCCCGAGACCGGTGAGACCGTGCACCGGGTCGGCTGATCCACGTTCGCATCGCCGCCGACGTTCGTCTGCTATCTTCGTGGGATGCTTATTGGGAGGCGGGGAAGAGCCGCGGCACGCGTGCTGCTCGGGCTCGGGTGGTGTTTGATCGCAGGACAGGCTTCTGCGCAGGACGCGGAGGGCGGAGACGTCCCGGCGGTGGAGGCGGCCTCCGAGGGATCGGACGACGATGCCCGCATGCACTTCCGGCTGGGCCGCGCCTACTACGACAGCGGTCGTTTCCATGATGCGGCGCGCGAGTTTCAGCTGGCTTACGACGCGTCCGGCCGCGCGGCGCTGCTCTACAACCTGTATGTCTCGCACCGCGACGCGGGGAACCTGCGCGAGTCGGTGGACGCTCTTCGCGGCTATCTGAGTGAAGCGGACAACATCGAGAACCGCGCTCAGCTCACCGCTCGCCTCGAGAACATGGAGGGGCTGCTCGCGCGCCAGTCCGGGACCACCACGGTGGTAAACGTGGCACCCGACGAGCACCCGGACGAAGAGGGCGAGGCCCAGGCCACCGCGACATCCACGTCGACGCCGGCGGAGTCGAGCGGTGGAGGCGGCCTGTGGGTCCCAGGGTTCATCATCGCTGGCGCGGGGGGCGCGTTCATCGTGGTCGGTGCGGTTCTCGGCGGGGTTGCGCTGGGTGAACAGGGGGGGCTCGAAGAGGAGTTCAACTGCGACGCTGACGGCGTGTGTGACCCTGGTGCCGAAGAGGCCGCCTCGAGTGGTGCCGCGCTGGCGGGTGCCGCCGACGGAATGCTCTTTGGCGGCCTCGCGGTCGCCGCGACGGGGATCGTGCTCGCGTTCGTGCTCGCCGAGTCCGGGGACGATGTCTCCGCAGGGGCTGCGTGCACATCCGATGGCTGCCTCGCGCAAGTGGGAGGGACGTTCTGATGCGCGGTGAGGACACCGTCTTGTTGAAGCTCACGCTCGCCGCCTCGGCGATCGTCTTGGCGAGCTGCTCTCTCGTCGCGGACTTCGGTCAATACACAGAGCGGGACGCAGCGGCGCCGATGGATGCGGGCGAGTCCGACTCGGGCTCGACCTGCGGGGGCGCGGTTTGCGGCTCCGGTGAGTCGTGCTGCGGCAACACCTGCATCCCCCTCGGGACGCTCACGGACTGCGGCGGCTGCGAGGACGCCTGCGAGGACGGGCTGAACTCCGATCCGGTGTGCATGTCCGGCACCTGCGACGCGACGTGCGACGTGGGCTTCGGCAACTGCGACGACAACGTCGCCAACGGCTGCGAGCAAGCGCTGAACGTCGGCGAGCACTGCGGCGGATGCGGCATGGCCTGCGACGATGGCGACGTCTGTGCGACCGTCGAGGGCGTCACCAGCTGCCGCTCCACGTGTCCGGCCGGCGAAGTGGAGTGCGGTCGAGGCTGCTTCGACCTCGACACCAGCCCGCTCCACTGCGGGGACTGCAACATGCGCTGCCGCATCCCGGTGGGTGGCGGCTTGCCCATGTGTGTCGATGGTGTGTGCGCCGACGGCTGCGCCGCCGGTATGGCGGACTGCGACGGCGACCCCAGCGACTGCGAGGCGGCGCTCGTCACCCGGTACGACGACCTCGACAACGACAACTTCGGCGATGCGACGGCGGGCTTCCTCACGTGCCCGAACGAGCCGTTCACGGCCGACAACGCCGAGGACTGCGACGACACGATGATGGCGGTCAACCCCGACGCGGACGAGGTCTGCGACGGGTTGGACAACAACTGCAGCGACATGACGGATGACGTGCCGGGCCTGGGTGAGGCATGTGCGTGTGAGCCCGGAGCCGACCCTGGCGTTCTCGTGTGCGGGACGACCGACGGAGCGCCGGTCTGCATGTATCCGGCGAGTGAGAGCTGCAACGGCTTCAACGACACGTGCAGCGGTACCGCGGATGACGACCCGTCGTTCGTGTGCGCGCTCAACGAGAGGCAGGCGTGCCCGTTGACCGCGCTCCCCAGCGGCTGTGTGCCGATGGGGTCGCAGATCTGCGAGGCGACCTGCCTCGGGTTCGGCGCGTGTGTGCCGACGGACCTCTGCAACCGGATGGACGACGACTGCGATGACATCGTCGACGAGGGCGCGATGGCGCTCGCCCCGACGCCGGCCAGCCTGGCGCTCGGGTCCGACATCGCCGGCCTTCGTGCGCACCTGAATCCGATGTCGGGCCAGGTTGGACTGATCTACGCGTCGGGCTCGGAGCTGCGGTTCGCCACCATCAATCCCGACGGGAGCGCGGGGGTTGGACCCGTGATGTTGGCCCCTAGCGTGCTCGTCACCGAGCGCGGGGCGGGTGACGTCACCTGGGTGGGCACGCATTGGGTGGTCGGATACGTCGGTCTGGTCTCCACGACGCTGCAGGCGCGCGCGATCGTGATCGGAGGGGACGGAAGCCTCGGCGAAAGCGCTACCCTGCCGCGAGACCCCGTGGTCGACCCGGTGGCCTTGCGGCTCGACCGCATCGGCACGAGCAACCAGGCACTCGCGGTGTGGACGGCGAGCGCAGCGAGCAAGCGCGAAATCCGTGACGCGGTCTTGACCGTGGACACGACCGGCGCGCCGAGCTTCGACGATGAGGTCCTTCAAGGTGGCGGGTCGTCAATGGTGGCCTGGCGTGACGCGGACGTGGTGTCAACGAACACGGGCGCCTTCGTCGCGTTCATCCGGGATCAGGGCCCGGGTGATGCGACCGTG
Source organism: Sandaracinaceae bacterium (assembly GCA_045106715.1). Classification (GTDB taxonomy): domain Bacteria; phylum Myxococcota_A; class Polyangia; order Polyangiales; family Sandaracinaceae. Next base: position 62,786 of record JBGCFC010000002.1, on the reverse strand, counting down.
TTCGTCGGCTCGAGCACGGGTGGGCTCGTCGGAGCCGGACTCGAGGTCCTCGGCCTCGACGCTCGCGTGGAGCACGACCTCGAGCTCGCGTTCGACCGCACCGACAACCAGGTGGGCATGGTCTACCGGGCAGAGCCGTCGGCAGGAGGCAGTGCCGGCGACATCATGCTCGCCGCCTTTGGCACGTCGGCCGCGACTCCGACGACGCGGATCTTGCAAGCCGCTCCTGCGCGCCAGCGGTGGAGCATTGCCGTCGCAAACGACGGAGGCTTCGGCGTGCTGTACGCCTCGGGCACCGGGTCCGTGCTTCGCCGCTTCGACACAACCAACCTCTCGGAATGGACCTCGCACACCGGGCTCATCAACGTGGACCAGGCGCTCATCGGGTTGCCCGTGAGCGACGTGCGCTACCTGCTGTTCGGCAACGCCACGGCGGGCGCCATGGTTCAGCCCTTGCAATGCGACTGAAGAGGCCGGCTACCAGTAGACGTTCTGCGCCAGAGCCCGCCATTGAACCTGTCGAAGGTGGGCAGCGACCTCGGCGGGAGGCTCGGTGGTGAGCGTGTCTTGGTACCAAACGACCACGAGCTCGGCGAACTCGGCGTCGGGCGAGATGGGACTGCCACGCAAGCGGGCGATGCACTCGGTGCGCGGCAAGGTGAAACGAGTCGGCGCGCCCGTCTGACCGGGTGGACCACACGGACGCTGCGTTGGTACGACGAGATGCACGGGGGCGTGATGCATCTGGGCCGCTCGCTCCTTCGCGTTCTGGATGTGGCGACCGTTGATGGCCCGGGTGGGCACGCCCTCGATGACGTCCGCGTAGACATGGCGCATCGACAGGGCGATGACCTCGCCGCCGCCTCCCTCGAACGCGAAGTGCACTCCCTACATCCGCGCGATGTGCGCGATGCGCCACGGGCTCATGCCGCTGCCTTGGGCGGGCGCGGCTGTGGAGGACGACGACGCGGCCTCCTCGCGCCAGGCGATCTCCAGGGCAGCTGCGATGGCCATCGCGTCCCCAGCGTCGCCGACGCTTCCGCCGGTGAGCAGGGTGTCTTCGTTGCGACCGATGAAGCCCGTGTCGTAGTCACCGGCGATGAAGTCGGGGTGCTGCATCAGCGCCAGGTGGAACGGGAGGTTGGTCGCGATCCCCGCCACGACGTACTCGCTGAGCGCGCGCCGCATGCGCTGGACAGCCTCCTCGCGGGTGCGCGCGAAGACACAGAGCTTGCTGACGAGCGGGTCATAGAAGCTGGAGATCTCGCACCCCTCGTAGGCGCAGGAGTCGTCGCGGATGCCCGGGCCGCTCGGCGTGCGCAAGACCTCGATGCGTCCGGGGCTCGGCATGAAGTTGGTGGCCGGGTCTTCGGCGTAGATGCGGCACTCGATGGCGTGGCCGCGCGCCGTGATGTCCTTCTGCTCATACCCGAGGGGTTCACCGGCGGCGATGCGCACCTGCTCGCGCACGAGGTCGAGCCCCGTGATGAGCTCGGTGACCGGATGCTCGACCTGCAGGCGCGTGTTCATCTCGAGGAAGTAGAAGCTTCCGTCGGGGGCCATCAGAAGCTCGACCGTGCCCGCAGAGCAGTAGTTCACCGCCTTGGCGGCGCGCACCGCGACCTCCCCCATCTCGCTCACCAGCGCGTCGGTTCGCACCGGCGCGGGCGTCGGGGTCTCCTCCACCACCTTTTGATGGCGCCGCTGAATCGCGCAGTCTCGCTCGAAGAGGTGCACGACGTTGCCGTGCGTGTCGCCGAGGACCTGAATCTCGATGTGGCGCGGTTCGACGATCGCCTTCTCGAGGTAGACCGTGTCGTCGCCAAACGCGCTCCGCGCCTCACTTCGCGCTCGCTCCCAGCCACTCTCGAGCTCGTCTGCGGACGTCACCAGCCGCATGCCCTTGCCGCCCCCGCCCCCGGCCGCCTTGAGCATGACGGGGTACCCGACCTCCTCCGCGATCGCGGGAAGCGCCTCGAGGGAGGGCACGTCGGCGCCCGGGACAACCGGAACCCCGGCCTGAATCATGCGCTCGCGCGCGGTGGTCTTGTAGCCCATGGCCTCCATGGCGCTCGGGGGCGGGCCGATGAGCGTGATGCCCGCCTGCTCGAGGGCGCGTGCGAACGAGGCGTTCTCGCTCAGGAAGCCGTACCCCGGGTGCACGGCCTCGGCCCCGGACGCCTTGCACACCTCGATGAGCTTCTCCTGAACGAGGTAGCTCTCGGCGCTCGCCGCAGGGCCGATCAAGTAGGCCTCGTCGGCGGCGCGGACGTGCAACGCGTCCCGGTCGGCCTCGCTATAGACGGCGACCGAGCGGATGCCCATCTCGCGGAGCGTGCGGAAGATGCGGACCGCGATCTCCCCGCGGTTGGCGACCAGGACTTTCTTGAACATGGCCGCGGAGTCTACCAGCGTCGACCGCGTGCGCCCATCGCGCGCTGCCAATGCACCGTGGACCCGATGCCGCTCGATTGGCGCGCGTGGCATCCCCGCCGAGCCGCTGCGATCAGAGCCTCGGCCGGCGCCGGTTTGGGTGGACGAAACTTGCGTCGTTCGACGGCGGATCGGGGGCCGCTCCGAGAACGATTCGCCGCAGAAAGCGGCCAGCGTGAGGTCGCGCCGGACCATCGCGCGCGGTGTCGACCACGCTCGCCAAGCGGACCGAAGTGGGGCTCGTCTCGAAGGTCGGCGCGGCTGGGGTGTGCAGCCGCCGCGCGCGTTCGATGACCCGCTCATGCCTCGCTGGGACTCGCGCACCATGCTCGCATGCGCCGTCGATTGGGCGCTCGAGGTGACTCGGCGGGCGACCAAGAGGTTGGCCGAGACGAACTCGGACTGACCGAATGACGTTGGTTCGGCCGCGTCTGGCGTTTCTGCGGGCGCCTATTCGCCGCGCGCCTATTCGCCGCGCAATGTGGTCTGGCTCTCGATGCGTGGGCTGCCCACGGCGCCGGCGAGACTCTCCGTCGCGCTCGTGGGGATGGCGCGGAGCATCTCCACATTGACGTGCCGGGGGTCTTCGTTGACGTGATCCGTCCACGCGCTTGTGTACTCCATCACCATCAGGCGCCGGAACCGCTGCTCGAGGCAGCCGGTCTCACGGTAGTCGACGTTGGTTGCGAAGATCGAGAGGGTGCCGTCCGCATTGTCGACGAGCTCGATGAGCCGGGCCTGACCTGGGTAGTCCATCAGGGCGGGCGCCATGATTTCCCAGTACCCGGGGTGGTCGCCGGACTCGTCCGGCACGGCCCGGATGCGGTTGTCGTGGCTGTGTCCGACCAGCCACGCGATCACCTCCGGGTGGCCCGCTACGATCTGTTCGAGCTCTTCGGGAGGGACGGCGTCGGGCACGACCTCCGTGCCGAGCTGGCTGCGGAACACATCGATGCTGCTCGTGGCGTGATGCGACGCCAGGACCACCAAGACGCCATCGGTAGCCGCGCGCTCGAGCTCGGGGACGAGGAACGCGTCGACGGTCGCGCGGTGCACCAACCCGTTGCTGCCCCCGGTGTCGTCGTTGGTGTCGAGCCCGAGGACACGAAGCACGCCCGGGACCGCGTCGTAGGCGTAGTTGGCGCCGGCGCTCAGGTCGGGAGAGGGGGCGTAGCCGTGCCCGACGGGGCCCGGGTCACCGACGTCGTCGAGCAGGCGCTGCACGATCTCGCTGCGGTCCACGAGGCGCCGCATCGGATCGGCGGGCACCTCTCCTTGGGTCACCGCCGCGTAGCGCTGTCGGTAGTCGCGGGTGCCGTTCCGCGCGCGTGTCCCAAGGGCCGCCGCCATCGCGTCCTCGGTTTGCAGCGCGATTCCCGTGACGAGCACATCGTGGTTCCCCGGGACGTACAACCAAGGTGCGGGGAACGCGACCGGGTCGAAGGGGTCCTTGGGGTCGTTGTCGGGCCCGGGGACCGGATCGTCGTCCTCGCCCGAGTCGAAGTTCAGCCCCGGGGTGCCGTTCATCGCGGCCAGCACCCACTCGAGCTCGTTCGCTTGGCCGCTGTCTGCGCAATCGCCGGTGATGATGCCGAAGTCGAAGGGGCGCTCGTCGCGCTCGAGCTCGGAGAGTGTGCGGTTCATCGCGGAGAGCGCGCGCGGAAGGTACGCCTCCTGGGCGCGCAGCCCGCTCGGGATGGCCGGCGTGTCGGCGACGGCGAGCCGCGTGGGGCTCTCGTCATCGACGAGCTGGAAGTCCGCGTAGTGAACGAACCATGCGAGCGAACGCCGCCCGGTCGTCGGGGGGACGGCGCCGCCGAGATCATCACGCAGCACACGATCCACGCCCGGGCCCTCGCTTACGCTGTCCAGCCCCATGGTGTGGTAGCGGGACTCGCCGCGCTCCGTGGCCGGGTTGAACGGCCCTGCCGCCGTCAGCCGTTCGGCGTGCGCGACGGTGCTCAGGAGCGTGCTGCGGGTCGGCGGCAACAGCGCGCCGGGTTCCGTCGACTCGCACGTGGGGAACAGCGGCCCCGCGTCGGTCGGCCCGGCGTCCGGCGGCCCCACGTCGAGCGGCGGAGGGTCTTCGTCACACGCACCGCCGAGCATCGAACAGAGCAACACTCCAAGGAGCCGGGGGCCAACGCGGACGTCTTTTCGCATCCACGCGATCCTATCAGTCCACTCGGTGTCGCCCACGGCCGCGCCCTGCTATGCCCCGCCGATGGGCTACCGTGGAGAACGCTATTTGAGTGAGCCGGAGGTCCGCGAGGCCTACCGGGTGCTGGCCGAGTCGGCCCCCGAGTGGACGACGCTCGAGACCGTGGGGGAGACACGGGAGGGGCGGCCGATTCAGCTGCTCACCATTGGCGATCAGACCGGCGACCCGGCGGCGCGACCCGCGTTCTGGATCGACGCCGGGACCCACGCCGCCGAGTGGACGGGCGTGATGACGGCGCTCTACAGCGCGACGACGTGGGTGGACGCGTTGTGCGCCGGAGACGAGGCGCTCGTCCATTGGTTCAAGGCCCACACGGTCTACGTCGTGCCCAACCTCTCGCCCGACGGATTCGCGGCGATGCGGGACGGGGCGCCGTTCCTCCGAAGCACGCTGCGACCGCCGCGCGACGGCCGTCCGCGCGTGGGGCTCGACCCATCGGATCTCGACGGGGACGGCGCGGTCCGGTGGATGCGGTGGCCGCACCCCACGGGGACCTGGGTGTTCGATGACCCGAAGAACAGCGCGAAGATGCGCTGGCGCACGCTGGACGACGATCCCGCCGACGCGTACCACGTGGCGTCGGAGGGCACGTTCCTGAGCTGGGATGGGGTCAGCTGGACGAGCGCGGGGTGGGCACACGGTCTCGACCTGAACCGGAACTTCCCCGTGGCGTGGGCGCCGTTCGAGATGTTCGGGATGGACGGCGGTGACTACCCGCTGTCGGAGCCGGAAAGCCGAGCGGCGGTCGAGGCGTTCCGAGCGCGCCCGCGCATCGCCGCGGCGATCACGCACCACACCTACACGGGCTGCTTGCTGACTCCGCCCTACCGGGACCCGTCTCCGTTGCCGACGACCGATGTCGACCTGATGAACGAGCTGGCGATGGAGGCCGCCGAGGGCACTGGCTACCGCGTCTACAAGGTCGTTCCGGACTTCGTCTACGACAAGAACCAGTCGATCGTCGGGGTGTGGGCGGACGCGATGGCGGCGACGTTCGGCGTGCCCGGCTACACGCTCGAGCTGTGGGATCCGTACAAGTTCGCCGGCCGCGAGGTCGACAAGCCCGCGGAGCTGTTCAAGCGGCCCGACCTCGATCTGTTGCACGCCGTGCTCGATGCGTTCCTCGAGGAGCCCGGCGCCATCGTGCCCTGGAAGCCGTTCGACCACCCGCAGCTCGGCCCGGTGGAGCTGGGCGGCATCGCCTACCAGACGACGATTCGCAACCCACCGGAGCGGCTGTTGGCCGAGGAGTGCGAGCGCGGTCACACGGTCACCGACCGGCTCCGGCGCGCGCTCCCCCGCGTGGAGGTGGAGCTTCACGTGCACCGGGTCAGCGCGGGCACCTCACGGGTCGAGCTGGTGGTCGAGAACCTCGGCTACCTCGCGAGCGGCGGCCTGAAGCACGCGGAGGGGATCGGCGTCGCGCCGCCCATCGTCGCCACACTCTCGCTGTCCGACGGGCTGACGCTGGAAGACGGCGCCGAAGCGCAGAACCTCGGGTGGCTCGAGGGCTGGGGCTCACTCCGCGCGGCCGGGCACAACCATCCGATCTACCCCGGCCTCCCCGTGACGGGCGGCGTGCGCACCCGCGCGGTCTGGTGGGTGACGGGGGCCGGCGAAGTCCGCGTTGAGTGGGACGCAGGCCGCGCCGGTGCGGGGCACGTCGGAAGCGCGATCGCGTGAGCCGAGCGGCGGAGACACCTGCATGTACAACGGTCGGCAGCGGCGCAGTGAGGCGCGCCGCGCGTGCAGTTCCGGGCTCGACGGGAATTGACCTCTCGGAAACACCCCGGAAACGGAGCCGCGCTATCCCGTGGCTGCCGAGCCTGCCTTCTGACGCCGCGGCATGAACCCGACACCGAACCTCACTCCCGATGCGGCCCCGCCCCACCCCTCATCGAAGCCCGTGGCCCGCTGAGCTTCGCCTCACGCTGGGACTGCGCGCGGGCAAGACGCGCGTGACGAAGCAGTCGCACCGCGGGCCTCTGCGTGTGCAGCGTGCGTTCCATCCCGAGGCGGACGGCACGGCGCATGTCGTGGTGCTGCATCCCCCGGCGGGACTCGTCGGCGGCGACTCGCTCGACGTCCGTGTGGACGTGGAGGAGGGGGCCTCGGCGCTCGTCACCAGCACAGGAGCGGCGAAGGCCTATCGGACCTGGGGGGCCCCCGCGCTCGCGCACACCCAAGTGCACGTAGCCCGTGGCGCGACGATGGAGCACGTACCGCTCGAAGCGGTCGTGTATGAGGGGGCGGATGCCGAACTCGAGACCGTCGTGCATCTCGGCGAGGGTGCGCGGTTCTTGGGCTGGGAGGTGGTGTGCCTCGGGCGTCCCGCCGCCGGTGAGTCCTTCGGTCGCGGCACGCTTCGGCTCTCCCTCGAGGTCTGGCACGACGGGCGGCTCTGTTTCCTTGAACGCGGTCGAATCGACGGAGGGAGCGACGCACTCGAGGCGCCATGGGGGCTCGCCGGCTGGCCCGCATTCGGAACCATGGTGTCGACCGACGGTGACGTGGAGATGCTTCGACGTGCGCTCGAGGGCACTGACGCCGGAGTCACTCAGGTCCGAGGGCTGACCGTGGTGCGCGCCCGCGGCCGCGATGGGAGCGAAGTGCGACGACGGCTCGAGCGCGCGCGTGATGTGGTTCGAGACCGATGGGGGCGACCGCGCGTCACTCCCGCGATTTGGAGGAGCTGACATGGACCTTTCTCCGCGCGACAAGGACAAGCTCTTGATTTTCTGTGCTGCTCTCTTGGCAGAGCGGCGCAAGGAGTCGGGCCTCTTGCTCAACTATCCCGAATCCATCGCGCTCATCTCGAGCGCCATCTTGGAGGGCGCGCGCGCGGGTCGCACCGTCGCCGAGTTGATGACGCTCGGCACGACGGTGCTTCGACGGGAAGACGTGATGCCGGGCATCGCCGAGATGGTCGCGGAGGTCCAGGTGGAAGCGACCTTCCCCGACGGGACCAAGCTCGTCACCGTGCATGAGCCGATCCGATGATCCCTGGAGAAGTTCTCGTCGCCGACGGTGACATCGTGCTCAACGCGGGGCGTTCGCGTCATGCGCTGCAGGTCGCGAACCGCGGAGACCGGCCGATCCAGGTCGGCTCGCACTACCACTTCTTCGAGGCCAACCCGGCGCTCGCGTTCGACCGCGCGTCGGCGCGCGGGATGCGACTCGACATCCCCGCCGGCACGGCGGTTCGTTTCGAGCCTGGGCAGTCGCGTGAGGTCACGCTGGTCTCGTTCGCCGGGGCCCGCGAAGTCTACGGATTCCGAGGTGAAATCATGGGTCCGCTGGACACGGAGGGAACGTGACGCAGGAACGGCGCATCAGCCGGCGCGAGTACGCTGCGATGTATGGCCCAACCACAGGCGACCGTGTGCGGCTGGCGGACACGGAGCTGTTCATCCAAGTCGAAGAGGACCGCACGGTCTACGGCGACGAGGTCAAGTTCGGCGGAGGCAAGGTCATTCGAGACGGAATGGGCCAGAGCCAGCGCCCCCGTGCCGAGGTGGTCGACCTGGTCATCACCAACGCGCTCATCGTCGACCATTGGGGCATCGTCAAGGCTGACATCGGCATCAAGGACGGTCGCATCGCGGGCATCGGCAAGGCCGGCAACCCGGACGTGCAGCCGGGCGTCGACATCGTGCTCGGCGCGTCGACCGAGGTCATCGCGGGCGAGGGCAAGATACTCACCGCCGGGTTCATCGACGCTCACATTCACTTCATTTGCCCGCAACAGATCGAAGAGGCGCTCGCCAGCGGCGTGACGACAATGCTCGGGGGAGGCACCGGGCCGGCGACGGGCACCAACGCGACCACGTGCACGCCTGGCGCGTGGAATCTGCATCGGATGCTGGAGGCGGCGGAGGCCTTTCCCATGAACTTGGGGTTCCTGGGGAAGGGCAACGCGAGTCGTCCGGAGGTGCTCGCCGAGCAGATTCGAGCGGGCGCGATGGGGCTCAAGCTCCATGAAGACTGGGGCACCACGCCGTCGGCCATCGACACGTGCCTCGGGGTCGCGGAGCAGTTCGACATCCAGGTCGCGATTCATACGGACACGCTGAACGAGTCCGGATTCGTCGAGGACACCCTTTCCGCGATGAAGGATCGCGTCGTGCACGCGTACCACACCGAAGGCGCGGGGGGCGGGCATGCGCCCGACATCATCGCAGCCTGCGGGCGCGCGAACATCCTCCCTTCGAGCACCAACCCCACCCGTCCCTACACGGTCAACACGGTGGACGAGCACCTCGACATGCTCATGGTCTGTCACCACCTCGACCCGCGGATTCCCGAGGATGTGGCCTTCGCGGAGTCACGGATTCGGCGGGAGACGATCGCGGCCGAAGACATCCTGCACGACCTTGGCGCGTTCTCGATGATCGCGTCGGACTCGCAGGCCATGGGGCGCGTGGGGGAGGTTGTGCTCCGGACGTTTCAGACCGCGCACAAGATGAAGGTGCAGCGCGGGCCACTCCCGGAGGACAGCGCGCGCCACGACAACTTTCGAGTCCGGCGATACCTCGCGAAGATCACGATCAACCCGGCCATCACCCACGGCATCGCCCACGAGGTGGGGAGCGTGGAGGAGGGCAAGCTCGCCGACCTCTGCCTCTGGGACCCGGCCTTCTTCGCAGTCAAGCCTGCGCTCGTACTCAAGGGGGGAGCGATCGCAGCCGCGCTGATGGGGGATCCCAACGCCTCCATCCCGACGCCGCAGCCGGTGCACTACCGCCCCATGTTCGCCTCGTTTGGGCGGGCGGTGGCGTCGACCAGTGTGACGTTCTTCTCGCAGGCGGCGCTCGATGCGGGCGTGCCCGATGCGCTCGGGCTCCAGAAGCGCGCGGTCGCGTGCCGTGGGACGCGCACGATCCGGAAGCGCGACATGGTTCACAACACCCTGACGCCGCACATGGAGGTCGACGCGCAGACCTACGAAGTGCGCGCCGACGGACAACTGCTGACGTGCGAGCCGGCCGAGGTGCTCCCGCTCGCGCAGCGCTATTTCCTGTTTTGAGCGGAGAGGCGCAGATCTTGAACGGAGAGGCGCGGACCTTGAACGGAGAGGCACAGATGCTGGAGATCCACGACCGAGTCGAGAGCACCGAGGCGGCGAGCGCGCGACTGACGCTCCCGTTCGACGCGCGCCAGAAGAGCCGGCTGCGTGCGACGCTGGACGACGGTCGCGCGGTCGGGCTGTTTCTTCCACGGGGGACGGTGTTGCGGGGCGGGGACCGGCTGCGCGCACGTGACGGAACGCTGGTGGAGGTCTGCGCAGCCCCGCAGCTGCTCTCGACCGTGCGCAGCGATGTGCCCTCGCTGCTTCTCCGGGCGGCCTATCATCTGGGCAACCGTCACGTTCCCGTTCAGCTTGGCGAGGGATGGATCCGCTATGAACACGACCACGTGCTGGACGGGATGGTGGAGCAGCTGGGGCTCACCGTCGGCGCGGAGCGGGTCGGGTTCGAACCCGAAGGAGGGGCCTACGGTGGCCACTCCCACACGCACGGTGCCCACGCGCACGGTGCCCACACTCACGGTGCCCACACTCACGGTGCCGACACGCACGACCACCCGCATCCGACCTCATGAGCGCGATGTCGCCGAGGTTGCTGCAGCTCGCCAGTGCGGCCCTTCCCGTGGGGGGATTCGCCTACTCCCGCGGGCTCGAAGCCGCGGTGGAACGTGGTTGGGTGAGCGACGCCGAGCAGGCGGACGGTTGGATCGGAGGTCTGCTGCGCGAGAGTCTGTTGGGGCTCGACGCGCCGCTGCTGCTGCGGCTGCACGCCGCGGTGGAGCGGGGTGACACGTCTCTGCTTCAGCGCTGGACGGCGCATGCGGCGGCCACTCGGGAGACCGAGGAGCTGGCCCAGGAGTCCGACGCGATGGGGGCTGCGCTTCTGCGCTGGGCCAACAGCATGGGCCTCGCCCCATCGGCAGAGAAGGCGCCCTACTTGACCGCGTTCGCGATCACCGGACAACGGCTCGGGCTCGGCGCCGAGTCGACGCTCACCGCGTACATGTGGTCCTGGCTCGAGGGCATGGTCACTGCGGCGGTCAAGCTCGTGCCGCTGGGCCAGACCGCCGGTCAACGGATCCTGCTCGCGCGCGGCGCGGCGTTCGACTCCTACATCGCCGTCGCTAAGACGCGGTCCGACGACGCGATCGGCTCGTTCACGCCGGGTTATGCCATCGCGAGCTGCCATCACGAGACACTGCACACCCGGCTCTATCGCTCATGAAGGAACCCACCATGCTCGAGACTCAAAAATCCTCCCGCCCGGTGTTGCGTGTCGGCATCGGCGGACCGGTTGGTTCAGGCAAGACGGCGCTCGTGGACCGGCTGTGCAAGCGGATGCGCGGCCGGCGGAACCTCGCCGTCGTCACCAACGACATCTACACCCGCGAAGATGCCGACTTCCTCGTGCGCAGTGAGGCGCTGACCGAGGATCGCATCGTCGGCGTCGAGACGGGGGGCTGTCCACACACGGCGATTCGGGAAGACGCGTCCATGAATCTCGCCGCGGTGGACGACCTCGTTGCACGCTTCGAAGGCCTCGAGGTCGTGTTCATCGAGAGCGGGGGAGATAACCTCGCGGCGACCTTCAGTCCCGAACTGAGCGACCTGACGCTGTACGTGATCGACGTCTGCGCAGGAGACAAGATCCCGCGCAAAGGGGGGCCGGGGATCACCAAGAGCGATCTGCTCGTGATCAACAAGATCGATCTGGCGGAGCACGTCGGGGCCTCGCTCGAGGTGATGGATCGTGATGCGCGAAAGATGCGAGGGGAGCGACCGTTCCTGTTCACGGACCTCAAGCGAGAAGTGGGTCTGGACGAGGTGGTCGCGTTCATCGAGGAGCAGGGCATGCTCGCCGAAGCGTGAGGCGGTGACCTCGTCGGACCGGTGTCACTCCTCCGCTTCGGCCGTTGTCGGCGCCCGTGAGGCGCCCGCGTAGCCGAGCGCTTCGAGCTGCTCACGGAGGGTGTCGTCGATGTCGGTTCGGCTCGCGACATGGGCCGGACCGCGTTCGGCGTCGGCGAGCGTCATGCCGAGCAGGCCACGAAGGTAGCGGAGCAGGATCGGGTGCGTCGGGGCGAGGTCTTCGGTCTCGTCGGGGTCGGAAGAAAGGTCGTACACCTGGTAGTGCGCGGTGGTGCGCTGGATGAGCTTGTAGCGGCCCACGACGACGGTGCGCCAGCCCTCCATGAACCCGGTCACGACCGGCCGCGGCGCGTCCTCGACCTGGCCGCGGAGCAGCGGCGCGAGCGAGCGCCCGCTGACGTCGTCGGGCACCTCGCGGCCGAGCGCTTCGAGCGCCGTCGGCACGACGTCGACCAGCCCGACCGCCTCCTCCACCGGGACGGCGTCGTCGGTCAACCCAGGCCACCGCACGAGCAGCGGGACATGGATGAGCTCTTCCCAGACGCTGTGTCCGTGGCCGACCGAGTCGTGGTCCCAAAACTCCTCGCCGTGATCGGAGGTGAACACGACCAGCGTCTCCTCGGCGAGCCCGCGGCGCTCGAGTGCCTCCATCACCGCGTCGAAGTGCCGGTCGTGGTAGCTGATCTCACCGTCGTACAGCGCCTCGAGCCGAACCCGGTCGCGCGCGTTGAGACGCAAGCTCCCGCCCTTGACCGCTTCGAGCAGCGCGCGGTTCTGATGGAAGTCGACCGGACCGTCGTACGGATCGGGATCGTAGCGTGCGAGTTCTTCGGACGGCGGGATGTACGGCACATGCGGGTCGATGCTGTGCACGTAGAGGAAGAACGGCGTGTCCTCGGGCCGCTCGTCGAGCCAGCTGATGACGTCCGCGGCGACGAAACGGGCCAGGTTGCGGCGGCCCTCGCGCACGTAGTTGCGGTAGGTCGACCAGCCCTGCCGGAACCCGAACCGATCGGAGACGAAGCCGTTCGCGATGAACGCGCCGGTGTGAAACCCGTCGTCCTTCAGGCGCTCGCTGAGAAGCTCGACCGAGCCGGGCACCTGCGCGTCTTCGCTCGTCGCGTGGTGCTCCCAGGGGAACAGGCCGCTCAGCAGCGTGGCGCAGCTCGGCTTGGTCCAGTTCTCCTGCGCATGGCCGGACAGGAACGTCGCCGCGTGCGTGGCGAACCGGTTGAGGCCGGGCGTGTGGACGCGTGTCTCGGGTGCATAGGGCCGGAGATGGTCGGCGCGCAGCGTGTCGGTGAGGTAGACGAGCACGTTCCGCACGCGAGGAAGGGGCCTCTCGTCCACGCCGTCGAGGGTCACGACGGCGGGCCGCACCAGCGCCGCGTCGTCCGAGAACCGCAGGCGGAGCCGGATGACCTCTTCTGCGTACGGGGAGAGGTCGAGGTCGAACGCTCCGGCCGAAATCACGTCGAGCTGAACCCGGCTCTCACCGTCTCGCTCGAGCGACACCGTGACGGAGCCCTCGCCTTCCAGCACCCCGCGAAAGCGCGCGTTCTCGGGGACTTCGAACGGGAACGCCAGTGTCCATTCGTCGGGGACCGCCAGACGCGCTCCGTCGCCGAGCGACGCGGGCGGGCCCACCTCGTCGTCGTCGGGGGTGCCGACGCGGATCCAGTCGACGGCCAGGCCCACGCCGCCGTCCGTCTCCGGCACCCGGACGCGGAGATCGTGCTCGCCCGCGGTGCAGAGCGCGTCGGGAACGGTCGCGGACACGACGCCAAACGTTCCGTCGGTCGGCACGCGCACGTGGCCGATGGTCTCGTCGTCGATGTAGAGCGCGACCTGCGAGGAAGCGAAGCCGCGCGCACGCATGGACAGGTGACATCGCTCCCCGTCGAGCGGGAGCACGTAGAACCCGGTCACTGAGCGAACCAAGGAGGTGGTGGTCTCGTTCTCGACCCGGGTGTCGCCGACCCGCGTGCGCCATCCGCCGAGCGTGTGTTGGTGCCCTGCTGCGGTACCCAAATCAACGACGAGGGCGTCGCCGTGATGGAGCGACGCACGCGCGACATGCCGCGCGAGGTCGAAGCGAATCCGAGCCGGACGGCTGTCCTCGGGCGCCGCCGGTGCCGAAGGCGTGGGGGACTCGGCCGTGACGTCGACGGGAGGGTCGGCCGGCGCGGGGTCGTCGCAGCCCTGACCGAGAAGCAGGGCCAGCGCGATCAGGCTCAGGGCAATGCAGCGGCGCATGGCGCGGACCCTATCAAGGGTTGACCGGGATGAACTTGCGCGAGAACACCAGAGTGCTGTCGTCCGAGATCGTTGGCTGGAACCGGTAGCGGTCGAGGTCGAAGTCCCGCAGCCCCTCGCGTCGGTCCACGCGCTGTTCGACGATCCAGCGGGCCATGCGGCCGCGCGCGCGCTTGGCGAGGAAGCTGATGACGTTGCGTGTCTTCCCCGGCTTCCGGTCCTCGAAGACACACGTGACGACGTCTCCGGTGAGCTGCTTCTTCTTGACCGCCTTGAAGTACTCGAGGCTCGCGAGGTTCACGAGCGTCGGGTCCGCGTGGCCCTCCAGACGGCGGTTCACCTCGTCGGTGATCCGGTCCCCCCAGAAGGCGTAGAGGTTCTTGCCGCGCCGCGTCTGGAGCTTGGTGCCCATCTCGAGGCGATACGCCTGCATGCGGTCGAGCGGGCCGAGCAGGCCGTACAGCCCGGAGAGGATCGCGACGTGGTCCTCGGCCCAGAGCAGGTCCGGCTCGGACAGCGAGCGGGCGTCCAGCCCGCGGTAGACCTCGCCGTCGAACGTGAACGCCGCGACGTTGGCGTTGGCCTCCGAGAAGGGCAGCTCGAACGAACGAAAGCGATCGTAGTTGAGCTTCGCGAGCGCGGGGCTGAGGTTCATCATCTCCCTCAGCTTCGCCTGGGTGAGGCGCCGTGTCGTCTTCATCAGCGACTCGGTGTCCGGCATCAGCGTCGGCTGGCGCACGGGCGGCTCGAACGGAGGCGGCGACAGATCCAGCGACTTGGCGGGTGACAGCACACAGAGCATGTCGGCAACTCTCGTCGGATCCGCCCCCGCGTCAACCCGGTTCGTCACAGTCCGATCGTAGAAGGGGCCGTCGGTGCGGTAGCGTCTCGGGGATGGCGGACGCCCACACGCCCACGCGCAGCACGACGCGCGGTGCGCTGCTCAGCGCGGCCCAAGCTCTCCGCTTGGTCTGGCGGACGAACCGTGGGCTGACGTTGTTGCTCGTCTTGGGCACCGTGGTGACGGGAACGGCGCCCGCCGGCGCGGCCTACCTCGCGCGCTACGTCATCGACGCTGTCATCGCGGCGGCCAAGGGCGACCGGGGCTCGCGCGACTGGGCGCTGACGGCGATCGCGATCGAGGCGGTGCTGGTCGGGGCGATCCTCGTATCCAGCCGGATTGTGCTTTTCGCCGAGCAGCTGCTGCGCGCGCTCCTGGCCCAGCGGGTCATGAAGCTGATCCTCGGCAAGGCGAGCGAGCTGGGGCTCGAAGACTTCGAAGACCCAGCGCTGCACGACCGGCTGGAGGAGGCGCGTCGTGACGCCCCGATCCGTCCGCTCTCGCTGGTGATGCGGACCTTCACGCTCGCGCGGTTCGGCATCGCGCTCATCGGCTACTCCGCCATCCTCGTGAACCTCTCGTGGTGGGCGGTCGGCGTGCTGATCGTCGCCGGGGTGCCCGCGTTCATCTCGGAGGCGCGCTTCTCGCGGCTGACCTTCCGCTTCTTCCAGAAGCACTCACCCGAGAACCGCGAGCGTCGCTACATCGAGACGCTGATGACGCGCGAGGAGTTCGCCAAGGAGCTCGGCTTCTTCGGGCTCGGCCGCATCCTGCTCAAGCGGTACGAGACGATGTTCGAAAACCTCTACCGCACCGATCGCGGCATCGCCGTCCGCCGGCACGCGTGGGGCATGCTGCTCGGGCTCATCGGCACCGGTGCGTTCTTCGCGGCCTATGTCTGGATCGCGGTCGAGACCATCGAGGGCCACCTGACACTCGGGCAGATGACGATGTACCTCGTGGTGTTCCGGCAGGGGCAGACGGCGGTCGCCAACGGGCTTGCGGCGCTCGGGGGAATCTACGAGGACGCCCTCTATCTCGAGAACCTTCAGGCGTTCCTGGCGCACCCGGTGCGTGGCATGAGCGGCACGGAGACCGCCGGCCCGGACCCGTCGGATGGACTGCGCGTCGAAGGGCTTTGCTGGACCTACCCAGGCGCCGCGGAGCCCGCGCTCAACAACGTTAGCTTTCACCTGCCGCCCGGCGGCACGATCGCGGTGGTGGGCCACAACGGCAGCGGCAAGTCGACACTCGTGAAGTTGCTGACCCGGCGCTACCACGCGAACGAGGGGCGCATCCTGCTCGATGGCCTGTCGCTCGACGAGTGGGACGACGAGGCGCTTCGCGCCCGCGTCTCGGTGCTGTTCCAAGACTTCAACCGCTACAAGCTCACGGTCGGTGAGAACATCGGCGCCGGCGACCGGGAGCACTTCGACGACGAGGCTCGCTGGCAGGCCGCGGCCGAGCGAGGCCTCGCGCTCGACCTGATCGCAGGGCTTCCCCAGGGTCTCCAGACGCGACTCGGGCGTGCGTTCCGGGGCGCGCAAGAGCTCAGCGGGGGCCAGTGGCAGCGCGTCGCGTTCGCGCGCTCGCTCATGCGCGAGGAGAGCCACCTGATCGTCTTCGATGAGCCCACGAGCGCCGCTGACCCGTTGCGGCAGGCCGAAATCGATGCCCGGCTCGAGGAGATCCTCCAAGGCCGAATGGGGTTGATCGTCTCGCACCGTCTCGCCACTGCGCGTATCGCGGACCACATCCTGGTTCTCGATCACGGCCGCGTCGTCGAGCAGGGCCACCACGGTGAACTCGTCGCCGAGCAGGGGGTCTACGCCGACCTCTTCCAGGCCCAGGCCAGCGCCTATCAGTAGCGCTCCCGCGGTGACGCGCGTGGACGACTCCATGTCCGAGTGTGTGATGCGCTCCGCGCGTCCGACCGCACTCGAACACGAACGAAGCTCATGGCGTCGGCTTCGCCGCCGCGGAAGGCGCCTTGGGCGAACCTTCAATCGTCGGGGTCGTCGACGGTCTGCTCGAGACGCCGCGTCAGCGCGCCGCCCTTGTGCGGGAAGGGTTGCCCGGGGTGGGGCCGGTTCAGGAAGGTGGTCAAGGGATCCCAGCCGGCGCCGTCGACGAGACGCAGCTCCAGGAGCTTGTCGGGCCTTCCCTCGAAGTGACGACGCACCCCCGCGACGTGGGCGCGGTGTACCTCGGCGAAGCGCGCCGGGTCGTAGTCGTACGTGCCGTAGGTCGCCGCCCGCAGGAAGCGACGGATCCGCATGTGCGTCTCGTTGGCCTTCGTGTCGAAGGCGCCGCGCCCCGTCCAGTGGTTCTTGCAGGAGCGCAGCCAGGTGTCCTCGTCGCGCAACGTCAGGATGAACTTCGCGTTGGGGTAGAGGCGGTCGAGCGCCTCGTAGAACGGCGAGACTGTGATGTCGGTGATCCCGTCGAAGAGGTTCAACACCCGGAAGTCGAGCTTGCCGCTCGAGAGCGCGCGGAAGCTGTCGTCGTCGATCGGGTAGTGGATCGTGTCGACCCCGAGGATGTGCAGCGCCGAGGTCAGGCTGCGTGTGCCCGTCCGGCTCAGCCCGAGGCCAAACACAGGGCCTTCGCACGTCCAGGCAGGCTGCACCGCGCGGTGTTCCTCAACGAACGTCTCGACGTCGGCTCGCTCCAGCGGTCCGCGCTCCTCGAACCCGAGACGGCTCACTTCGGCGGCCCCCGTCTCCGGCAGCGCGTTGATGATCTCGGCCATCTCGGGCGGCGGCGTGTCGCTGGGCACCTCGCGCTGCGCCCACTCGACCGCGGCCAGCGCGACGCGGTCCTCGATGTCGTCGCTGTCGGCCCAGCGCAGCATCGCCGCGTCCAGCTTTCGCCGCTGCTCGTGCGTGCGGCTCCGAAGCTCCCGGAGCGCGTACTTCGCGAACACATCACGCAGCCATTGGAAGTGGTCGTGCAGGATGCGGAACGACTTGAACGCCTTGCTGAACCCCATCTTGTTGAGCGCGAGCTTGCGCATGCGCGACTCGGGCCGGAGCACATAGGCCGGGTCATCGACCGGCGGCGCGATGGTGGCCATCTCCCGCATCACGTCGACGCGCGTGATGTGCACCCCGCAGTGCAGGCGCCCGCGGAAGCGGTCGAATACGTAGCAGTCCACGTACGGCTGGTCGTTCTTGTCGAGCCACGGCCGCATGTTCTCGGTGATGAGGCAGTCGGCGTCGACGGCCACGACGAGATCGCTCGTGTACTCGATCGCCAGCATGCGCCGGACCGTCTCCGAGAACGGCCGGCATCCATCGAGGACGTGGACCTCGTCCGGCTGGATGTTCTCCTTGGCCAACTCGAGCGCGAGCTCGCTCGTGCGCTCCCCGATCGTCCGAAACACCAGTGCGACACGTGTCATGCGCCGGCTCCTTCCCACTCGTACGCTCGGTTGTCTTGGCCCGCCTGCCGCTCGAACGCGTCCCGCGCCTCGGCGGACATCTCGGTCTTCCAGCGGAGGTCCAGCCGGAAGCCGCCCCGCAGGTCTTGGTAGTAGTTTCGGCTCCGCTCGGGCACCGCCGCGAACGCCCCCGGCACGCCGTCCGCCTGGGCCACCTCGGCGCGCGCGACCACCGATTGCGTGCCGGTGTTGCCGCCGAGCGGGTGGTGACGGTGCGCTTCGTAGCGGAGCATCGACGCGTCGTACGCGAGGCCGAGGAACGCAGCCAGCCGCGGCACGACCACGTCCGGTGCGGTCACAAGCTCTTCGTAGCGCACGAGGGTGCTCTGCTCGGGGCGCTCCTCCACCAACGTTCTCGTCTCGCGGATGCGTGTCTGCCAGCGTTCGATGGTGCGCTCGATGGGCTCGTTCGGGGTCTTCCGCAGCCGGCTGTTCACCACCGCGCGGCCGTCGCGGACGAGGAACACGCGCCTCTGCTCCACGCCGACCCGGTCGAGCTCCGCCGCGCGCTCCCGGATCCACGCCGGGTCCTTGGTGGAGTCCACGATCACGGTCGCGCCGACCTTCCGCGCGAGCTGCTCGTAGAGATCGGGCTGCGGGGGAACGCGGAAGTCGCCCCACACCTCGCAGCCGAGACCACACAGCTTGCAGACGCGCTTTCGCAGCGGCTTCTTCTCGTCACCGAGGAACCGGCTCTTCTTGGCTTCGCCGGCGTAGAACGCGTCCGGGTGGCTCCCCAGCACCATCCCGAGCAGCGTCGATCCGGAGTGCCCGGCGCCACAGATGGCAACGGCGAGCCGGTGGGCACGGTCGGGTGGGGCGGTCACGGGGGGCAGCACGATACCTCGGCGCTCGGACGAGCGGGCAGCGATTTGTGCGTCTGACGTGGGGCCGTCGGTTCGATTCTCGCGTGGCCCCGCGCGACGGCCGTTGCTATCGCAGCGGCATGCTTCGTGGACGAGTTGAGCTCCCGGTCCTGTCGAGTGCGTTGCTGCGCGGGAATCGGCTCGGTGATCCCATCGACCGAGAGGTGCTCGTCTACCTCCCTCCGGGCTACGACGAGGGGGGGCGCCGGTATCCGGTGCTGATGGTGCTGCCGCCCTACGCCGCCGGTCACCGCACGCTGCTGAACTACAAGTGCTGGGAGCCGGACGTGTTCGAGCGATACGAGCGTCTCTTGGCGGACGGTGCGGTGCCCGAGGCGATCCTCGTCTCTCCGGACTGCATGACCCGCTGGGGCGGCAGCCAGTTCGTCGACTCCAGCGCCACCGGGCCCTACCAGAGCTACGTCGTCGAAGAGGTGCTCCCGTTTGTCGATGGGCGCTATCGGACGTTGGCGCGCCGTGACGCACGGGCGGTCGTCGGACGTAGCTCAGGCGGCTTCGGCGCGCTGCGGCTGGGAATCGACCGGCCCGAGGCGTTTTCGGTCTACGGCAGCCACGCGGGGGACGCGCTCTTCGAGGCGAGCATCCGCCCGAGCTTCACCTCCGCGGCCATCCGGCTGCATGTCGCTGGAGGCGTCGCTCCGTTCCTGGAGCGCTTCCAGGAGCGCGGGCCGCGTGGGGGCGGGGACTTCGAAGCCATCATGACGATCGCGACCGCGGCGGCCTACGCACCGGTGCCGGACGCACCGTTCCCCCACTGTGCGTTGCCCTTCGCCATCGACTCCGGGCTCCCGGTGCCCGAGGTCTGGGAGCGCTGGCTCGGCCACGACCCGGTGGTGCGCTTGGAGCGGGATCCGGCCGCCATGGCCGACGTGACGTACGTGTTCCTCGATGCCGGGGACCGCGACGAGTACGGCCTTCAATTTGGGGCCCGGAGAGTCCACACGTTGCTGGCGGAGCGCGGCGTTCGGGTGGACCACGAAGAGTTCCCGGGGGGACACCGCGGCACGACGCACCGCTACGACATCTCGCTCCCCCGCCTGCTCGGGGCGCTGACCACGTCCTGAGCGCGCTGCGCGCGTCGCGTTCCCGGGGTCCGAATCGGGCCGCGAGCGGCCTGCGTCGTACGTGCTTGGGAAATGGGACCGCTTCGGCGTATCCTTCGGCCCGGCGAAAGTCGCCCGGAGCGCGAATGGCTGCGAAGAAGACGACGAAGAAGAAGGCCGCGAAGAAGCCGGCGAAGTCCAGCTCGACCAAGTCGAGCGCGACGAGCAAGGCCTCGGCGAGCAAGTCCGCGGGCAAGTCGCCCGCTGCCAAGAAGAAGGCTGCGGCCAAGAAGCCCGCCGTGAAGGAGGCCGCGGTCAAGAAGCCGGCGGCCTCCGCTAGCAACGCGGCGCCGAAGAAGGCGGGGAAGAAGTCCGATGATCCCGCCCGCTCGCAAGCGGCGGCGGACGTGGCCGACCGCGTCCTGTCGGGCGAGTCGGACAAGACCATCGCCGACCTGGGCGCGGACCTCATCAGCAACAAGAAGTCGGTGGCCGCACAGGCGGCGCGTGTGCTCGACGAGATCGTGTCCCGCAAGGCGGACTCGGTCGTGCCGATCATCGACAAGTTCGCGACCGCGATCGGCGCGCCGGCGAAGCGCCCGGCGCAGTCGGCGGCGAACGCCTTGCCGCAAATGTCGCGGGTGGCGCCGGCGCGTGTGGCCCGTCATCTGCCGCGCCTCAAGGAGAGCTTCGACCAGGCGACGCCCGCGGGGAAGGACGGCTTGATCCGCACCTTCGCAGGCCTGTGCACGGCCTCGGTCGCGTACCAGAAGCGCCTCGAAGACGTGCTGAACAAGGGTCTGCGAGAAGCCGACGCCAAGACGCTCATCGCCTGGACGCAGGTCGTGCTGCCCGCGCTCAAGGGCGAGCCGCACGCCCGCGCACGCGCGACCGTCGAAGCCCGTCTGGGCCGGATTCCCAAGATCCACGCCCAGAAGATCGCCGACTTCCTCGGCATCAAGCTCCGGCTCCGCTACCGCTGACGCGACCACTCGCTTGGAGTGCCGGCGCACGTCTGCTATCTCGGCGGGATGATTGACCGGACCGTATCGGGACCCACGGGCCTGTTCAGGGGATCCCTGATGGTGCGCGTACTGTGTGTGTTGGCACTCGCGTCGGCCCTGCTGATCGGGGGCTGCCGGCGGCGCACGGCGCCCACGGACACCAGCGATACGACCGCGGCGGCCGCGTCCGGCGGAGCGAACGTCGAGCCGGGCCCTCCACCGGCAGACCTGCCGCGCGTTCTCGTGATCGGGCCCGGGAGCGGCCCGGCTCTGTTCCTCGGGCACGAGTCGAACGCTGCGGCGGTTGGCTACCTCAACCCGGGAACGCGCGTACGGCTCGAGAGCTCGATCGTGAACGGTCGCATCGAGGTCCTCGTCGCCGGCGGCCTCGCCACCAAGGGTTGGGTCCCGGTGGATCGCATCGCGGCCTACACACAGCAGCGCGGACGCGTCGACGGCACCCGCGCCTACCTCGGCCCGGGCGATCTCGTCGCCATCTCCGGCGCGGAGGGCGAGAACCTCCGCGTGTCGGTTCGGCCGTGGCTGGGCGGGGCCAACTTCCTCGGTCCCTTCGAGGGCACCTTCCCCGCGGCGCAGTTGGCGGGATCACCTGCGCCCGACGACGCCGAGGGCGTCTCGCAGGGAGAGTGCTTCGTTCTGCCGGCGGGCCAAGCGGTGCCGGTCTACGAGCGACCCGGCGGCGAAGTCGTTGCGACCGTGCCCGCGCTCGACCCCCCGGCGACGGCTGTCGTCTTGCGTCAGCGCAACGACTGGGCGGGCGTTCGCATCGGCCACGGCCCCTACCTGACCGGTTACGTGCAGGGCACGCTCACGCCGTGTGCGGGTGAGGCCGCCACGCCGGCGCCGATGGTGCCGCCTTCGACCGACGGCCGCCCGTACTGGATGAGCCAGGAGAACGGCGCGCTTCATCAGGTGGCTGCCGGGACCCGGATCCGCTTCCACGGCCGCACGATCGCTCGCCTCCGAGAGGCGGGCTGGGCGCGTGAACTCGGTCGGGACGGAGAGCAGGTGGACGTGTTCGTCGCGGCGGGCGATGGGGTCGCGGTTCGTGGGCTCGTCGACGCCGAAGCGCTCACCTTGGTGGAGGGGGCTCCCGCTCCCGCCGAGGCGGAGCCCGAGGAAGATCTCCCCCCCGAGCTGCAGTGAGTCTGACGCTCCGCAGCGAACGACTGTTGCTGCGGTTCGGTCAGCCGGCCGACGCGGAGGAGATGACCGCGTTCCAGCGCCGCAATCGGGCGCACTTTCGACCCTGGGAGCCCCGGCGTCCGGAAGCGTACTTCTCGAGCGGCTTCTGGCGGGTCCAGCTCGCGCGGGAAGAGACCAGTCGCGTGAAGGATCGCGCGTACCGGTTCCTGCTCTGCCCACGGGGCGAGCCGGCTCGCATCGTGGGCTGGGCGAGCTTCAGCAACGTGGTGCGGGGCGCGTTCCAGTCCTGTCATCTCGGCTTCGGGCTCGACGAGGGCGAGGTCGGTCAGGGCTTGATGCACGAGGGCCTGACTCTGGCGCTCGAGGACGTCTTCGAGCGCCTGCGCCTGCACCGCGTCGAGGCCAACCACCGGCCCGAGAACGTGCGCAGCGGGGTGCTGTTGAAGCGGCTCGGGTTTGTCCCCCAAGGTTTCGCACGGGACTACCTGTTCATCGACGGGGAGTGGCGTGACCACGTCCTGACGGCACGCCTCCACCCGGGCTGGCAGCCTTGAAGGGGGTGCTGGTCGGGTGCCTCTTGCTGGTCGGCTGTGGCGCGCCCAACGGGGGTGCGACGCGCGACGGGGAGAGCGGCCGGTCGGAGAGCGCAGAACCGAGCACCGGAGGCGATTCGCCCGACCCCGCCGGGGCCACCCCGCCCACGCCCGCCATCGTTGCGCTGCCGGGGAGCCGGGTGCGCCTCGCGCTCGCCGAGGGAGCCGTGCGCGCGCGCCATGGGCTGCACTGGCGCTGGCCGGACACCGGCGCCGAACTCCGGGTGTCGGACGCCACCGTGCAGCCTGGTGAAGAGCGCGCGGTCATCGAGGCCGGCATTGCGGCGTTCGGCGACGCGGCTGAGACACGCCTCCTCGTTGTTGATGGACGTGACGCCGTGGAGGTGGTCGTGCGGACGGCGGCGCAGGTCACCCGCGCCGTGTCCGTGTTCGATGAGGGCGCGGTGGCGCGGGTTCTCGTGCGTCACGCTCCCGGCGAGGCGCTCTTTGCCGAGCGTGTGTTCGACAGCGTGCGATTCGACGCTGCGAGCACGCTCGACCCGCTCCGCGCCATGGACGCCGACATCGCGATCGCGGGGTTGGTACTCGTCCCGGCCTCCACCGAGCAGCTCTTTTTTCGGGAAGAACCCCGCGCGACGGCCTTTCCCAGCGCCGGGGTCAGCGTCGACCTGCTCTGGGTGGGGTTCCCGGAGGGCCCGCCGGACAACGATCGTGCGCGCGGCCAATTGCTCGGCTCGCGCTTCGCCGGGCTCACGCTCAGCGGCACCCAGTGGGGGCCGCTCGAGCAGGGCTTCGAGCTGGTGAGCACGCTGCCGCCGACCAACACCGAGCCCGAGATCGCCCTCTATGGCGCGTACATCGAGGGCCCCGCTGGCGTCTGGCTCCTGCGCGCCTCGGTCGATGCTGCGCGGGCGCCCGAGTGGGGCCCGCGGTTTCGCACGCTTGCTGCCCGGCTCTCGGAGGTCCCATGACACCGGGGGTGCGGCCCGCCGATGTGGCCTGGACCCAGGTCCGCGAGCTGCTCGCCGGTCCCCGCGTCGCGGTACTCCCGGTGGGGGCCGCGGCCAAGGAGCACGGTCCTCACCTCCCGATGAACACAGACTACGTCCAGGCGGAGGCGCTCGGCGCGCGGCTGGCGCAGTGCGCGCCCGTGCTCGTCTGGCCCACCCTTGGCTACGGTCACTACCCTGCGTTTGTCGACTACCCGGGCTCCACCAGCGCGCCCTTCCACGCAATGCGGGACACGGTCGCGGGGGTGCTCGCGGGACTCGAGCGTGCCGGGGCGCCGGCGCTCCTGGTGATCAACACGGGGATCTCCACGATCCGCCCCATCGAGGCGGCGATGGACGAGGTCTCGGCGCCGGTCGCACTGGTGAACGTCTACGCCTCCGACGCCCATCGCGCGTCGCGCGCGATCCTCGAGCAGGCGCGCGGCGGCCACGCCGATGAGGCGGAGACGTCAGTCATGCTCGCGCTCCAGCCCGAGCGGGTGAACATGGACCGCGCCGAGCCCTGGCTGACGCCGATGCCCCCCGGCCGTTGGAGCCCGACCGTGCCGACGAGCCCCTGCTACTGCCCGCCCGGTGTGTTCGGCGATCCCACCTTGGCCACGGCCAAGAAGGGCGAAGCGCTGCTGACCGCGATGCTCGATGAGCTCCAGCAAGCGGTTCGAGACGTGCTCGCGCGGGTTTGAGGTGTCGGGAGGTCCCTGACAAGCACGTGGAAACCCCCACCGCGAACGTTTCCGACCCCGCATGTTACGATCCCGGTGTGTCGCGCCCTGAGCCGAGCCCCGGCGACGTCGTGGGCAAGTACGTCATCGAGTCCGTCCTGGGGCGAGGTGGCATGGGCGCGGTGTTCCGGGCCCGCCACCAGATCACGGACCGCACGGTCGCGCTCAAGTGGCTGCTGGAGGACGACGAGTCCCGCCGCCGACGGTTCCTGCGCGAGGCCAAGGCGATGGGCCGCCTGTCCCACCCCAACGTTGTGGGGGTGCTCGACGTGGGAGACCACGAGGGCGCGATCTACCTCGTCATGGACTTCGTCGAAGGCGAGAGCCTGCGCGACCACATGGACGAGCAGACGTTCGCCCCCGCCGACGCGGATTTCCTGATGTTGCCGGGGATGAGCGGCGTCGGCGGCGCATCAGGCCGGCATCCTCCACCGTGACTTGAAGCCCGAGAACCTGTTCGTCTGCAAGGACCGCGACGGCACCCCGTTCGACACCAAGGTTCTCGACTTTGGCGTGGCCAAGGCGCTGCACGACCAGACGTCCGCGGCCTCGCTCACGCACTCGGGCGCGATCGTCGGGACGCCCAAGTACATGGCGCCCAAGCAACTCGGTGAGGAGCAAGATCTCGACGCACGCTGCGACGAGCGAGGCCTCGAGGGCCGGGTGTCGTGCACCGAGATCGCCGACATGGACTGCATGCCCCCTGGATTCTGCCTCAACGACCGCAGCCAGGGCGTCTGCTCACTGCGGTGCGAGACCAACGACAACTGCGGGATGGGTGGGCGCTGCCTCCTCGTGAACCGAATGCGTTCATGGAGTCAGTGCTTCATTCCTTGCACGGAGGATTCTCAGTGCGGCGAGAGCGGTCTGGTCTGCCGGGAGACTGGCCTGCCCGACGCCTCCAGGGTGTGCATGCCCGCTGACTGGGAGGGTGCCCTCGACAGCGTCGACTACAACCTCGTGCCGTGATCCCGAACTGCATTCAGCCCTTCGATTGGCGTTCTCCCCGACAGATGCTCTAATGCGCGGATGCTTCGACGTACCGCATGGATCGCCTGTCTGCTCGCCGTCACCGGCCTCACCGCCTGCATGAGCGCGGAAGGCTCGCCTCCAGACGGGGAAGATGAAATCGGCGTGGTGTTGCTCGGTAAAGCCGACGGGCGCCAGCCCACCGAGTGTGAGCTCGCCGCCGTCACGGCGTGGGTGAACGAGGGACCGACCGAAGACGAAATGGTGGAGGCGGGCGTGCACCGCTGGGCCGCCGGATCGATCGCCGACCACCGCGCGGGGGAGGACGGCGAGGACGGCACCGGCGACGACGTTGTGTACACGGACATCGCCGAGCTCGACGACCTGCGTTTTGTGGGACCGGTCGCTGTCGACCAGCTGCTCGCCGCAGTCGCCGACCAGTGCCTCGAGCCCGACCCTGAGCCGGAGCCCGACCCGTACGCGGAGGCGCTCGACCCGACGCTCTCCACCGTCACCTTCCCCGAGGGCACCGAGCCCCCGGCCAGCTACCCCTACCCGCGCGCCGACGGTTTTGGTCTCGGCGGCACGGAGTTCTGGCAGAAGTGGTCCGGCGGCCACAACCCGACGTACTCCTACTCCGCGGGCACCGCGTTCGGTCAGCGCTGCATGGTCGCTAGCGCGATGCGCTTCGAGGTCATCATGGCCGACCCGCCCGCCTCGCTCGTCGAGCTGCGGGACAGCAGCAACTGGTCGGGCCGTTTCTTCAACTGGAACGACGACTTCTCCATGGCCGGCTACGACGGCGGCAACAGCTCGCTGTGGGCCTGGCGCACGGGGCTCATCAAGTGGATCAGCGCGACCAACCAAGACGGCAGCTGTGAGCTTCCGACCACAGAGCTCGTCGAGGCGGCTGCGGCGGATTGCCTGAGCCGCGCCGAGCGCAACGGCGACGGCGAGATCCAGGGCTGCAGCGCCCGCTGACCGGTCGAACGAGACCCGATTGCAGACCGGCCGCCCTCCTCGGAGGGGGGCCGTTTTGCATTGGACTCACGTGTTCTCTGGCGGAGCGCGCTGCTACCCTCCGCGGCCGTGGCCAAGACCTCACACAAGACCGACCCCGTCGAGGAAGCGCGGCTGCGCACCATCCTCGACTCCATGGTGGAAGCGGTGTTCGTCACCGACCTGAAGGGCCGGGTGACGCTCACCAACGAGGCGCTCGACGAGCTGATGGCGGACGACGTTCGCGGCAAGCGCGCCAAGAACGTCATCAAGAACAAGACGCTCCGCCACGCGATCCGCGGGGCGCGCAAGAAGGACGAGGCGGCCGAGGTCTCCATCGAGACCGAGATCGGCAGTCAGCTCCACACCTTCCAGGCGCAGGTCGCGCCGCTGCCCGGAGGGGCCGGTGTCGTGACGGTGTTGCATGATGTCACGCGTTTGAAGCAAGCGGATCGGGTGCGGCGGGACTTCGTCGCCAACGCCAGCCATGAGCTCCGCACACCGCTGACCGCCATCCGCGGGTTCGCCGAGACCCTGCGGGACGGTGCGCTCGAAGACCCCGGAGCGTCGCGTCGGTTCCTAGACGCGATCCTGCGGCACACCGCGCGCCTCCAGCGGCTCGCCGAAGACATGACCGTGCTCTCCCAGGCGGAGTCGCTGCAGCACGGCTTTGAGGAGCAGGAGTCCGACCTGCGCTCGGTCTGCGAGTTGTCCGCGTCGACGCTCGAGAGCTACGCACGAAAGAAGAGCATCGACGTGTCACTGGAACTGCCGGAGGCGCCGGTCGTCGGTCAGATCGCGTCGCGTGCGCTGGAGCATGTGCTGATCAACCTGCTCGAGAACGCGATCAAGTACTCCCCGCGGGAGAGCCGCGTCGTGATTCGGCTCGCCGACGAGGAAGAGAGCGCGTCGATCGAGGTGGAAGACTGGGGCGCGGGGATCCCCGAGAAGTACCAGTCGCGGATCTTCGAGCGCTTCTACCGCGTGGACAAGGGGCGCGCGCGCGACGAAGGGGGCACCGGCCTCGGCCTTTCGATCGTGCGCAACATGGTCGAACGCATGGACGGAACCATCTCGGTTCAAAGCGTGCTGGGTGAGGGGTCCACGTTCCGCGTGGTCGTCCCGCTCGGCAACGACGAAGACGAGTAGGGCCCAGCGCCGCGCGTGCGATTGACGACGCGTTCTACTCCTCGAACATCGCGTCCACGCGGATGATCTCCATGCGGTCGCGCGGGATGCCGAGCTCGGTCGCCATGACCTCTTGGTCCTCGGTGGTCACCTCTTCGGGAACGGCCGAGCGGTAGGTGATGGGGGAGGGCGCCTCGGATGCGAGCCGGTCGGCCAGCGCCTCCGCCTCGGAGGTCACGATCGCGATCTGCAGCTGCGCCGGATCGAGGTGCCGGCGGATGGCCGCGTTGACTTGGTCGAGCGTCAGCGCGCCCCACTGACCGCGGAGGTTTTCGACGTAGTTGCCGGTCTGTCCGTAGAACCCCTGGTCGATCGCGTACCCGAGGCGGCGGGACGGCGTCTGTTGGTAGAGCGCGAAGTACGCGCTGGTGAAGGTCCGGATGCGCTCGAACTCCTCCTGCGTGAGGCCATCGGCGTAGACTCGGCGCAGTTCGCGCACCGCCAGGCGAATGGCGAAGTGCGCGGTCTCCGGGCGGAGAGGGCGAAGCCACGCCGAGACGTACTGTTGGCGACGTGCGTCGTTGACCCGCGGGAAGCGCGTGCCTGGGGCCTGCGTGAAGTGTTCCGCGTAGGCGTAGTCTCCGTAGTTCAGTCCGCGTTCCCCGCGGATCGACTGCATGAGCTGGCCGACGAACTGACGGTGCTGTCCGAGATAGGACGTGACCAGGGTGAGGGCTGCGTAGTCGTCGTGCGACCGTGAGACGGCCGTGGGAAAGCCCATCGAGACCGCGACCGACTCCGAGGACGGCTTGTCCACCAACAGGACCCGCGGGGCACGGACGGTGGTCGGACGAGGGAGCGTCAGGCGTCCCTGGCACGCATCGCCGGTGAGCTGCGCGACATCTCGGGCCACTCGCTCGTCGAAGCCGTCGGGATACGCCCCCGCGATCCCCACCCGCGCACGCCCCGCGCAGAACACCCGGGCACGCTGTGCCCGGACGTCGTCGACCCGCAGGCGTGAGAGCCCCGCGGAGGTGCCCAGGGCGGGGTGGGCGTACGGATGCGAGCGGTACATCAGCGCTTGGAGCGCCTGCTGGCCGAGCGCCTCCACGTCGGCGCTGCGCAGATCGACCTGCAGCTCGGTTTGCACCTGGCTGCGGACGCGCTCGAAGTCGTCGGCGGACATGCGCGGGCGGAGCAGAACGTCGGCAAAGATCGCGTAGAAGGCGTCGAGGTGATCGCGATGCACCTGCCCCACAAACACGGTCTGGTCGCGTCCGACCGTCGCGCTGACCTCGGCCGCCATCGGGTAGAGTGCCGCGCTCAGGGCGGCGTAGTCCCGGTCGCCCGCGCCGCCTTCGGTCATCAGTCGCGCGGCGAGGAGCGTGGCGCCTTCCCGGCCGTCTTCGTCGTCGGCCGAGCCCGCATCGAAGGCCACGCGGACCGTGACGAGCGGACTGGAACTCGGCTGTGTCACGACGATTGGGTCGGAGCGCAGCGGCTCACGCGCCAGCGCAACAGGCTCGATGCCCTCGGCCTCGCCTGATGGAAGCCGAGGGTACTCGGGCGGCGCCTCGCTCGCGCCGCCGCACGCCAACAGCAGGCTCGCGACCCACGCCGCGGTGGTGCGCCTCATCATGAACCCTCCTCCGATGCGCTCTCTTGAGTCGTGGTCCCGGATGGCGTGGTGGTCTCGGGTGCAGTCTGTGCCAGCGTCACTGCGAAGCGCCGGTCGGCGTTCAGGTAGCGTCGCGCCACCGACGCGACGTCCTCCACCGTGACGTCGGCCAGCGCCGACAGGTAGGCGTCCAGCGCGGAGACCTCACCGCCGACGGCGACGAACTGGGCCACCAGGTTCGCGACGTTGCTGGGCGTCGAAAGCCCACCGAGCATCGCGTAGCGAACGTGCGACTTCACCGCCTCGACTCGCGCCGGCGTCACCTCGCCGCGCCCGAGTCGGTCGATCGCGCCCTGCATCGAATCGAGTGTCTCGCTCAGCGCGGTGGCCGGCTCGTCCGACTCCGCGAGCGTCGCCATCGCGATGAAGAGGTGCGGGTCCTGCGCGAGGTCGCCGGCCCACGAACCCAGCTCCAACAGGCGTCGTTCCTCCACGACTTGCTCTTGGTAGAACGGGCTCGAGTCGCTGAAGACCAAGCCGTGCACCACGCGCAGCGCGGCGGTCTCCCGAAGCGACCTCGCGCGCTGGACCGCGGTTCGGCCCGACTGGAAGGCAGGCGTGCGCCAGCCCACCAAGACACGCGGGGCGGCGGGGGAGGTCCAGTCGATGTGGCGGCGTGCGCCCTCTCTCGGCGCCGGCTCCGTCGGGATTCGAGGGCGCTCACGACGGCCCTCCCAGCTGCCGTAGCGCGCTGTGACGAGCTCGACGAGCGCTGCGTGGTCGACGTCTCCGGCCGCGATGATGGTGGTGTTGTCCGGCGTGTAGTAGCGGCGGAAGAAGGCGCGCGAGTAGTCCACCTCCTCGGGCATCGCGTCGATGTCGCGGAGGTAGCCCAGCGTCGTGTGTCCGTAGGTGTGGCGCGAGAACGCCATCTCGCTGAGCGCCTCCCACATGCCTTGAAACGGGCTCGACGCGTGGGTGTCGTACTCGCCGCGGACGGCTCCCGTCTCGGTCCGGTAGGCGTCCTCGTCGTAGCTCAGGTGCTGGAAACGGTCGGCCTCGATCTCGACGATCTGAGCCAGCGCGGTCTCGGGCGCGGTCACCGTGTAGAGCGTGAAGTCCTGCGTGGTGTACGCGTTGTTGTCCGCGCCAAAGCTCTGAAGCCGCGCTTCGTAGTCCTCTTGCGGGATCTGCTCGGTGCCGCGAAACATCATGTGTTCGAACAGGTGCGCGTACCCGCTGTGCCCCTGCTCGACCTCGTCGCGCGCGCCCACGCGAACCAGGGTGTAGTAGGCGACGATGCCCGGCGCGTCGGTGGCCACCGAGACCACGGTGAGCCCGTTGTCGAGTCGGCTCACGGTGGGCGCCGACGCAAACACCGCCTGCGCTGCCGCCGCCTGGGGAGTCAGCCACGTGGCGAGGCCCGCGAGCATGATCAGAGAGCCGGAGGCCAACACACGCCAGGTCATCGGGAAGACTCCTTCACGAGGCTCGGTAGGTAGTCCGCCGGGGCCTCGAACCCGAGCAGGAACAGGACCGTGGCCGCGACGTTGGCCAGCCCGGGCGCGTCCACCGCGGGGTCGATCATCAAGTCGCGTCCAGGCGCGAACACATGGCACGGGACGCGGTTCAGCGAGTGACTCGTGCGCGCGCGCGGCGTTCCGTCCTGCCGCAGCAGAGGCGCGTGCGTCGCCTTGTCGAGCTCGAACATCTGGTCGGCGTTGCCATGGTCGGCCGTCACGATCATCGCGCCGGAGAGACGCTCGATGCACTCGACGAGGCGCGCGAGCTGAAGGTCCACACACTCCACGGCGAGGATGGAAGACTCCAACACCCCGGTGTGCCCGACCATGTCCCCGTTGGCGTAGTTCACGCGGGCGTGCCGGTATTGACCGGAGTCCAACTCGTCGATGAGGCGGTCGGTGATCTCGGCGGCCTTCATCCAGGGGCGCTCCTCGAACGGCCGGAGGTCGCTGTCGATCTTGAGTTGGCGCTCGCCCTCGAGTGGCTCGCTGCGGTTGCCGTTCCAGAAGTAGGTGACGTGCCCGAACTTCTGGGTCTCGCTGATGGCCAGCTGCGTGACGCCCGCGTCCGAGAGGTACTGCGACATCGGGCGCTCGATCTCCGGTGGGTCGACGAGGAAGCGGCTCGGCAGCTCGAGGTCGCCGTCGTACTGCATCATGCCGGCGTACAACACGTCGGGGCGCGGACCGCGGTCGAAGGCGTTGAAGGACTCTTCCTCGAACGCGCGGGTGATCTCCAGGGCGCGGTCGCCTCGGAAGTTGAAGAACACGACGGCGGATCCGTCCCGGATCGGGCCCACGGGGGCGCCGTCGTCGCCCACGATGACAAACGAAGGCAGGTTCTGGTCGATGACGCCGGGGTCGGCCTCGCGAAGGCCCTCGACCGCTTCGCGGAGCGACGGGAACCCCTGGCCCACGCCTCGTACGTGTACGTTCCACCCGCGCTCGACCATCGACCAGTCCGCCTCGTAGCGGTCCATCGTCGTGGTCATGCGCCCTCCGCCCGACGCTACCCGGTAGTCGCGGCCCTCGCGGTGGTTGATGTCGGCGAGGCACGCCTCGAGCTTCTCCACGTACTCCAGCGCGCTCGTCTCGGGCACGTCTCGGCCGTCCAGGAGCGCGTGCACCCGCACGGCCACGACGCCTTCTTGGTCACACCGGCGGATCATCGTGAGCACGTGATCGAGGTGGCTGTGCACGTTGCCGTCGCTGAGCAGCCCCATGAAGTGCAGTGGCTCGCCGGTGTCTTTGACACGGGCGACGGACTCCCGGAACACAGCGCCTTCGAAGAGGCTTCCGGACTCCAGCGCCGCGTGCACGAGCTTGGCGCCTTGCTCGAAGACCCGGCCCGCACCCAAGGCGTTGTGACCGACTTCGCTGTTGCCCATGTCGGCGTCGCTCGGCAGCCCGACGGCCTTGCCGTGGGCGGCGAGCGTCGTGGTCGAGGCGCCCGCTTCGAGCGCGTCCAGGGTCGGGGTGCGCGCCAGGTGAACGGCGTCTCCGCCGTCTCTTCGGCCGACGCCAACGCCGTCCATTACGACAACGAGCACGGGTCCGGACACGCCCTCGAAGGTGGCGTGCCGATCGAGCGAGAGCGGGACCGTCATGCAGCGCGTTCTATCACGTCGGCGGGCACCGTCAGGGGGTCGGCCACGCCCCTGTGGGGCTCGTCCTGACACCGGATCGTGGTGGCTCGACACCCGCGGCGGCAGATTCCCGGGACGCTGCTAGACTCGCGCCCGTGGGGGACCCGAATCCGACCCGTCCGAGCTTTCCGCCGGAACGTCCTGAGGCGATCTGTCCGACGTGTGGCGAGACGTTTTGGGAGCCGGGCAAGACGATCTGCCCTTGGGACGACACCCCCCTCGACCGGGACGGGGGGAACACGGTCGTCGACCGCGTCGTCGGAGGAAAGTACCGCCGGCTGACGCTGATCGGTGAAGGCGGGATGGGGCGGGTCTACCTCGGTGAACACACGCTCTCGCTCGAGCGCGTCGCCCTGAAAGTCATGCGACCCGAGCTGCTTCAGGACCCGCAGCAGCGCGCGCGCTTCCTCCGGGAGTGCCGCACCATCGAGGACCTGAGCGCTCCCCACGTCATCAAAGTCATGGAGGCCGGCGTCTCTGCGCTCGGCGAACTCTATCTGGTCACGGAGCTGCTCGAAGGTGAGAACCTGGGCGACCGTCTCGCGCGCGGCGACGCCATCCCCGTCGCGCTGACGGTCTCGATGATGCGCAGGGTCGCGGAGGCGCTCGGCGCGGTGCACGACAAGGGCGTCGTGCACCGCGACCTCAAGCCTGAGAACGTGTTTCTCTGCAACGACGGCTCACTGCGCGTGTTGGACTTCGGAGTTGCGCGCTTGCTGGACGGCAGCGAGGTCGTTGGGGGCAGCCGCAAGCTCACGGCCCTCGGAACGGTGGTCGGCACCCCCGCGTACATGAGCCCCGAAGGCGCCACCGGGCGTCCGGTCGGGCCCGCCGCCGATCTCTACTCGCTCGGCGTCATGATGTACGAGCTGCTCTCGGGGGACCTGCCGTTCTGGGACGAGGTCCCGCTCAAGATGATGGGCCTTCACCTCAAGGCGACCCCGCCGCCGCTCGGGGAGCTCCGCCCGGAGCTTCCGCCGTCGCTGGTGGCGCTCACCCATCTGCTGCTCGAGAAGCGCGCGACGGACCGGCCGACTTCGGCCGGTGAGGTGGTGACCGCGCTGAGCGCGCTCGAAGGACAGTTGGGTTCACCCGAGGTCGCGAAGGTCGGCGGCTCGCTGCCTCCGAGGCCCTCGGAGTCTCTCCCCGCGCCCACCGCGAACCTCCCGTCTGTCGCGCCTCCTCTCGGGGAGGAGACCCCCCTGTCCACCGACGTCACGCCGTTCGCGCAGCTCCAGGACGGCACGCCGACCGTGAATCAGGCGTTCCCCGACGCCGCGCCCGGCTTCACCCAGCCCGCCTCGGTTCTCGCTCCAAATCCGCCCTCTCCGGGCCCGCCTGCGGCCTCGCCGCAAACCCGGGAGAGCCCGCTCGAGGCGTTGCTCGAGCCACCTGGGCGGGCACAGGACACCGCGCCGAAGCAATACGAGCGGACGCAGCCTTTTCCGCTCTCGAACTCGGACCCCGTGCGGCCCCCCGCCTCGAAGCCCGTCCGGCCACCAGGCACGCCGACGTGGAAGTTCGCGCTGATCGCGCTGGTGCTCTTCTTCGTGACGCTCGCCGCGAGCGCCGGCATCACGCTGCTCTGGGTGAATCTGTAGGCTCTCCTCCCGGCGAGGGAAGGGGCGGCTCCGGCGCGCGTACCATCGCGCGATGCGTTTCGTCCTCATCTCAGTCGTCCTCCTGCTGGCTTCCGGCTGCGACAGCGGCCCCCGCGGAACGCGCGACGCTGGCACTCCCCTCGTCGATGGCGGCTCGATGGCCGACGGTGGCGGTCAGGACGCCGGCGGGGAGTCCGATTCGGGCGCTGCCGTGGACGCGGGTGGCGAGCTCGACGGGGGCGCGTCTTTGGCGGCGGTCGACCTGACGTTCAGCGGCTGCAGTCCATCGTTCGATGGCGACGTGGTGGTCGTGCGGAACGGCGAGTCGATCGCGGTCAGCTCTACGAGTGGCGGCACGCTCACGGGCAGCATTCAGCTGGCGCTCGAGGAGGACCTCGGCCCGGTGACCCTGTCCACCCAGCATCGCGTCGACAGCGGGAGCGTCATCAACGTCGTGGTCGGCACGACGTGGACGAACATCGCGATGCGGTCCAGCGAGGTCTTGAGCGGCACGCTCACCGATCCCATCGGGGGAGCGCTCCAGCTGCGCGCCTACGACGAAGCGAGCGGCGTCATCGATGTCGACTTCGTCGGCGTGACACTCCAGAACCCGAGCGATGGCACGGTGTGCCGCGTCGACGGGACGCTCGTGACGAGCGGTCTCAGCTTCTGAGCATCGCGCTAGAGAGCTGATCAGCATTGAGGATCGACATCGGGGCGCTCGCCTGATCTAAGGGTACCGGGAGGTCCCATGTGGTCAGACTGGAGCCCAGAGGAGCAGTGCTCGGCACTGGAAGAGCGGACGCTGAAGCTCTGCGAGAAGCAGAAGCTGTGGGTGTTCTTGCGGCGTCATCGTCACGTACTGCTGGATGACGAGGTCCGTGCGGACCCGCGCAGCATGTACGCGAGCGGCAGCAAGCGGGGGGCAAGCCGATTGCTCCGGAGCGTCTCGCGCTGGCGATGTTGCTCCAGGTCGCTTTCGATGTTCCCGACCACGAGGTCCCCACGCTGACGGCTGTGGATCGTCGCTGGCAGATGGTCCTCGACTGCATGGGCGCGGAGGAGCCGGTCATGTCGCAGGGGACCGTCTTCGCGTTCCGTGAACGCGCTAGGGCACACGGCTTCATGGAGCGGTTGCTCCAGAAAACGGTGAGACTGGCGCGTGAAAGCGGCGGCTTCAGTTCGAAGCGGCTCCGAGCGCTCATCGACTCCAGTCCGCTCGTGGGTGCGGGGCGTGTGGAAGACACCTTCAACCTGCTGGGCCGAGCGATTTCCAA
The DNA here is from genome assembly GCA_045106715.1 of Sandaracinaceae bacterium. GTDB lineage: Bacteria > Myxococcota_A > Polyangia > Polyangiales > Sandaracinaceae. Next base: position 27,550 of record JBGCFC010000002.1, on the reverse strand, counting down.
GCTCGCAGCGACCGCCGCGAGCGAGGCGGGGTCCACGTCTGCAGAGCTGGCTTCGGAGTTGGAGCTCTCGGTGGTGACCGGCTCGAGCGTGAAGGCGGCATTGGATCTCGACTGGCGCCTCCCGAGTGCCCGGGACGACGCTCTTCGCGAACTCATCTCGCAGTTCGAGCGGCTCTGCGCGTGGCTGCGGACGCAGTTCAGCGAGGAGCAGTTGAGTACGCCCCCGCTGAGCGCCGCGCTCGAGGTGGTCGGGCAGATTCTGGAGCAGGACACCACTCCTGACCCCGACCCTCCGCCGCCTGGCCGCTCCGCTCCAGCGACCCGCACCCAGAGCTCGAAAGACACGGGCGGCTCCGCCTTGCCGGCGCAAGACGCGGGCACCTCGACCTCATCGCGCAAGCTGCGCGATGGCACCGCGGCCGATCGTCTGATCAGCCTCTCCGACCCCGACATGCGCCATGGCTGTAAGTCGAGAACGAAGAAGTTCAATGGCTACAAGCGCCACATTGTGGGCGACGCCGATATCCCGGGGCTGATTCACGACGTCGAGGTGCTCCCCGGAAACCAGCGGGAGCACGACGCGGCCGAGCCACTTCTGGGTCGGCTGCAAGCGCGTGGCTTCGAGATCACCGAGCTCCACATCGACCGCGGCTACCTCGCAGCTGACGCCGTTCATGAGATGCGGGACGGTTCGGCGACAGTCATCACGAAGCCTCCGACCCCTGCTCGAACGGAGAGATATGGCAAGTACGACTTCCAACTCGATACAAAGGCCAAGCTCCTCACCTGTCCTGCGGGCAAGTCGATCCCGTACCGCGGGGACAGAACGAGCCATCGCTTCCGCTCCGCCGACTGCCGTAGTTGCTCCCGCCGAGACCGATGTGTCACCCCGAAGAACAAGTACGGCAGGGTCGTGGGCACCCACGCCCACGAGTCGTTCTTCCGCGAGATGCACGCGGAACTCAGTACGCCTGAGGGACGAGAACGCAGGAGGGCCCGAATCCCGGTCGAGCACGCCTTGGCGAGGGTCGGTCAGATCCAGAGCCGCCACGCGAGGTTTCGCGGCTCGAGAAAAACCAGTTCGACCTCATTCGTACTGCCGTCGTTGCGAACCTCTACGTCCTCGATCGCGCCCTCTCGGCGGCAGCTTGAGCAATGCTGGTCGGCTCTCTAGTACCTCGGTCCGGAAGTTCGATCCGGGGATACCGGTGAGCCGTCGTGTTCGAGGTTGCGTGGGGGGCGCCGAAGGAATGGCAACGCCATTTCGAGGAGACCACCGCGCGAGATCGGGCACGACGGGCGCAAACCGGAACGGATTTCGGACCCGCGGTACTAAGATCCGGGGGTGACGGACGAAGGCCTTCGCCTCTGTGTGCCTACAGGCCCGGCGCGCCGCTGGTTGCGGCTCGTCTGGGAGTGGCCGGGATACACCGGCAGCGGAGCGTGCGACCGGATCTTGCCGCACGGTCTGTGTGAGGTGAGCTGGGAGCTGAACCGGGGCCACCGACTCCTGCGTGATGGGCAGCTCGAGCGGTTTGACGGCCCCACGTTCATCGGTCCGTCGACGACTCCATACTGGGTGGACACGCCTGTTCCGATGCACCTGTTCGGAATGCTGTTCGTTCCGGGAGCGGCGCGGTTCGTCCTCGGCAGCAGCGTGGAGGATGCCCGAGGCTGCTTCTGCTCCTTCTCAGACATCCCGCTCGGGAACCGGCTCGTCACCGAGGTGGGCGACGCGCGCAGCTGGGAGGGGCGCGCGGCGGTTGTGCTGGACTCGTTCGCGAACCTGCCGGCGCCGCAGATCGGGCGCGCGACGTCGGCTCTGCTGCGCGCGTGGACCGACGCGCCGACCCGGTCGGTCAAGAGTGTGCGGGCCGCCCTCGGCATGAGCGCCCCAACCTTCGTCAAGCAGGTCCGGCACGACCTGGGCCTGCGCCCCGCGGAGGTCCGCCAGCTCGCTCGCTTTCGGCAGGCGTTGGCGAGGGTCGCTGAAGGTGGGCCGCTCGCGCGCGTGGCGCTCGAGTCGGGGTATGCAGACCAAGCACACATGAGCCGCTCCTTCCGCCGTTTCAGCGGGCTCACGCCGAGAGCGGTGCGTCCACGGTCCGCCGCACACCCGTTCCACCTGCCGGAGGCTGGCTTTCCTTTCGTTCAAGACGCGCCGTAGTCCCGCGCGCACGATCCCCCGCGCAACGAGGGAACACCATGGCCGGTCATCTCACCTACTACGTCGCCGCATCCTTGGACGGACGCATCGCCCATCTCGACGGCAGCTTCGACGGGCTTCTCACCGAGGGGGCCCACGTCGCGGTCTTCGAAGAGGAAGTCGCGCGCTTCGACGCCGTCATGATGGGGCGCTGCACCTACGAGGTGGGGCTCGCCGCGGGGCTCCCGAGAGGCGCGCCCGCCTACCCGGGGCTCGAGAACATCGTCTGCACGCGCACGCTCTCTCTCGAGCCGCATTCGGGGCTCTCGCTCGTCGAGGACGCTGTCGACGCCGCGCGCGCGCTCGAGGCTGAAGGGCGAAATACGTGGCTCTGTGGCGGTGCCTCGCTTGCCGAGAGCCTGTTCGACGCCGGGCTCGTCGACGAGGTCGTGGTCAAGCTCAACCCCACGCTGTTCGGGGCGGGCATCGGGATCGTCGCGCCCATGCGAAGTCGAGCCGACCTCACGCTTCTCTCCACGCGCGCCTTCGACAACGGTGTGGTGCTGCTGCGCTACGGGTGCGACAGGAGCGAGAAGAGGGCGTAGCCCATCTCGATCAGCGAAACCACGCTGAACGCCACCGCGGTCGCGACCAAGGGGCCGGTCAGCCTCTCCTGAAACGCGTCGTTCAGCGCCGCGCCGCCCACCACCAGGCCGCCGATTAGCTGAAGGCCGCCGAAGGTCAGCTGCGATGCGGCGAGTCGTTCCCGACTGCGTTGCGAGGCCCGACCGTCGGCGACCACGAGGGAGGTCATGAGGGCCACGTCGGCCCCGAGGATCAGCCCGGCGACGGTGCCGAACAACAGATCGTCCCCTGTCTCGTCCGAGATGGACAGTTCGCCGAACCCGATCGCCGGCGCGCCAGTCGGTTGAATCGAGGCGAGCTCCTCGAGCGTGAAACCGTGATGCTTGGCCCAGGCCGCGATCTCCGGGTCCTCGATGTCGGCGAGCAAGTCGTACTCCCATCGCTGGTTGACGCGCTCGACGAACGCGCGCCCGCGGCTCACCTCCATCAGGTAGCCCACCGCGCAGATGCGTCCCTCCGCATCGAGGAACCGCGGCAGACGGGTGGTGCGCGCGTTGATGGGGTGCACGCCGCGTTCACGATAGGCGGCGAGCGCGTCGAGCAGCGCCAAACGACGGTTGTGCTGCGCCGGGCTCAGGGCCGCGTGGTGCTGCGCGCGAAGATGTCGCTCCACCCACGCGAGGTGCACACGGTGCCGCTCGTGGTCCTGCGTTCGGGCCTCTTCCCGCGTCGGGAGGTGGCCGGTGTGTTCCACCCAGCTCACGTCCCCGACCACTGCGTTGATGGGTGCTTCTCGGGCACAGACCACGGAAGGGCCAGCGAGAAAGAGAACGGCGAGGAGGGCGGCGAGGGAATGTCGGGGCATGCTCACAGTGCCTTGCAGTCAGCGCGCCAAGCCCGACGAGCGGGCCCCGGGCGATTCTGCGAGTGGGCCCCGTGCCGTACGACCACGCCTGTGAAGCTCCTTCACGATGCCGGCGTGCACCTCTCAGCGCCGGGGTGCCGACCCACGTCGAGCCCGGGCTCGCCAGAGAAGCGAAGAGGAGAGGCGTTCCGTCCGACTCACGGAGAGAAATCGCCCCAGGCGAGCTGGTAGTATCCCCGCTCGCTTCGCATGGCGAAGGAGGAAACAAGCATGACGACGATCGACAAGGTGGCGGTGCTCGGCGCGGGAACGATGGGTCACGGCGTGGCCCAGGTGTGCGCCACGGCGGGCATGCAGGTGGTGCTGCGGGACCTGAGCGACGACGTGCTCAACAAGGGGCTGGCGGGCATCGAGCGCTCGCTGGCGAAGCTCGCGTCGAAGGGTCGGATCTCCGACGACGACGCCAAAGGCGCACGGGAACGCATCCGGACGACCACGGATTTCGAGGGCGCGGTCGCCGAGGCCGACCTGGTCATCGAGGCGATCCCCGAGCGGATGGACCTGAAGGTGGAGACGTTCGCGGCGCTCGGCGACAAGGCGCCGGCCCACGCGATCCTGGCCAGCAACACGTCCTCCCTGTCGGTCACTGAAATCGCGGCCGCGTCGGGTCACCCCGGCCGCGTCGTGGGGCTCCACTTCTTCAACCCGGTGCCGCTCATGAAGCTGCTCGAGATCGTGCGCGGCCTCGGCACGAGCGAGGCCACCGTGGACGCGGCGAAGGGGTTTGGCGCGCGCATTCAGAAGGACCCCATCGTCGTCTCCGACGTGCCGGGGTTCGCATCGAGCCGCCTCGGCGTCATCCTCGGCTGCGAAGCCATCCGCATGCTCGAGAGCGGCGTCGCCAGCGCGGAGGACATCGACAAGGCGATGAAGCTTGGTTACCGGCACCCCATGGGTCCGCTCGAACTCACCGACCTCGTCGGACTGGACGTTCGTCTCGCGATCCTCGAGCACCTCACCCGCGAGGTCGGAGACCAGTTCCGCCCGCCGGTCCTTCTCCGCCAGATGGTGCGCGCCGGCAAGCTTGGCCGGAAGACCGGCGAGGGCTTCTACAAGTACGACTGATGCGGCGGACGCTACTCCGCCTGCTGACACCCCTCACGCGGGGTGAAGCCGGCCGTCGGGGGATCGACGATGTGGAACTCGACGCGTCGGTTGGCCTGACGGCCGCGCCGCGTTCGGTTGTTCTCGACGGGGTGCGCTTCCCCGCAGCCCCAGGCCTGGAAGCGCGCGACGTCGAGGCCGTGCTCGACGAGCCACGACCGCACGCTGGCGGCGCGGTTGCTTGACAGGGTGAGGTTGCGGCGGTCCGAGTCGCGGTCGTCGGTGTGACCCTCGATCCGGATGCCCACGATCTGCGGGTTCGTGTCGAGGATCGAGCGGACGGCCTCGAGCACGTCTTCGCTCTGCTCGAGGATCCGGTCCGAGCCCGTGGCGAACTCGACGCGCTCGCTGATCGTGATGGTGCCTTCGTCGGACACACACGCGAGCTCCGGGCAGCCGTGGCAGGACGCGTCGTCGTTGGCCACGCCGGGCGTCAGCGGGCACATGTCGGAGACGTCAGCGACGCGGTCCTCGTCGGCGTCTTCCTCCGGGCAGCCGTCGTCGTCCTGGATCTCGTCGTAGTCCTCACGGTCGAGCGGGCAGCGGTCGTGCGCGTCGACGATGCGGTCGCCGTCACGGTCGAGGTTGGCGTACGCCGCGTCGAGGTCGATCGAGGGCGCTGTGGCCGTGCCAGCGGGACGTGTGTCTTCGGGAGCGGCCTCGTCGTCCCGCGTCGCGTCGCTCGGTTCGTCCGATGCGTCGTGATCGTCGGATGCGCCTTCGCCGATTTCGTCTTGTCCGTCGGCCGCCTCACGACCGGCGCGGTCGGCCTCTCGCACCGGTGAGGGCACGTCGAAGTCGGACACCCAGCCGACGCCGAGCAGGGCCCGAACGCGTGGCGCGCCGTATCCGTTGCCAAGGCCCGCACCGACCCCCGCATGCACCGTGAGCCCGGCGCCCGGATGTACCCGCGCTCCGAGCAGGGCTTCGATGGGCGAGCGTCGCTGCCGCGCGAAGTCGTCCAACGGCGTTGCGCCGAAGACCTCGACGCTGGCCTCGATGACACCGGGCGCGATGTCCACGTCGACGCCCGCGCCCCAGAACAGCTCGTTGCCGACTGGGAGTCGCTGGTAGCGCGCGGGCTCGCGGAAGCGAAGGCCGAGCTCGGCGCGGATGCGCACCGGGGCGAACCGCAGCTCGACGTCCAGCTCGGGAGCGAAGCTGGGCCCCATCTCGCCCGCCAGGTCTTGGCTCGCATCGGCACCCTCGGCGGTGGGCAGCGCCGCCTCGGTGGCCAGCGCAACGCCGAGCACCTCCTCGTCCTCGTTCTCGCCGAACAGCACCCAGCGCGCCCCGAGCGTGACGTCCCCGAGCGCGACCGCCTGCGCGACGGGGTCGCCCGCGACGCCCGTCCCATCCATGACGAAGGTGACGGGGAGCCGGACCCAGCCAACGAACCGGTCGAGCAGCCCGAGCGCGAGGCCGAGCTGGCCGCTGACCTGGTGGTCGACGAGGATGTCTTCGTCGGGCGTGCCGATGACGCGCAGCGGCTGGTAGGCGTAGTCGACGTCGAGGCGCGCACCGAACTCGGCGTGGCCGAGGCCGATCGCGCGCGACACGGCGTACCCGTCCCGCGTGGTGGGCGCCGCGCGATACTGGTTGAGCGTCACCCCGCCGCCGTCCTGGGCGAGTGTAGAGTTCGGACCGGCCAGGCTCAGAAGAGCCGTTGCAAGGAAGCCGGCCGCGCTCGCGAAACGAGTGCGCTTCACAACGAACACGTCCCACTGGGCAGGCACATTCCGTCGCCGCCCGCGCACGGTGCATCCCCTACGCGCGGAGTGTGAGTGCAGCGGCTCGCCGGATCACAGGTGTCGATGGTGCACTCCTCGAAGTCGTCACAGAGCTCCGGCGTCGCGTCCAGGATGCAGCTGCCAGCCGAACCGCAGAACGAGGAGGAGCTGCAGAAGTCACCGCCCCGACAGTCCTCGATGGGCTCGTCTCCGTTGTCGACGAGCCCGTCGCAGTCGTTGTCCACGTCGTCGCAGAACTCGTACGAAGGGAGCACCCCACCAACGCACTCCAGGCTGCCAGTGGAGCCGCACTCGAGGGCACCAAAGACGCAAGCCCCGATGTTGCTCCCGCAGGACGTGCCGAACATGGGATCTTCGTTGTCGATGATGCCGTCGCAGTCGTTGTCGAAGCCATCGCACGGGCCGAGGTCGGGGAACACGCAGTCGCTGTCGTCGCAGTCGATGTCGCCGTCGAAGTCGTCGTCGTAGCCGTTGGAGCAGATCTCCGCCGGGCCGGAGGCGCAGTCCTCGTCCACGATGAAGTCGCAGTCGCTGTCGTAGCTGTCGCAGCCGTCCGGACCTGGGCTCGGGCTGCAGCAGCCGGCCGCGGCGTCCGAGAAGCAGTCCCAGTCGGCGCAGCCGATGAAGTCGTCTTCGTCTTCGTCGTCGGTGCTGTCGCAGACCTCGTCTGAGCAGAACGTCGTGTCGAATCGGCAGTCGTCGCCGCAGAAGAGGTAGCCGCTCGAGAAGCCCGGGAGCGAGCTGCAGACGGCGTCGCCGAGGTCGGGCCCGTCGCACTCTTCCTCCTCGCCGTCGAGGATGTCATTGCCGCAGATGTCCTCCTCGCAGTCCTCGTCTCGCACGTCGTCGCAGTCGGAGTCACCGCCGCCGCAGAGATCGGGTTCGCCCGGCCGGCACGCTTCGCAGGTACCGGGGGCGTCCGGGTCGGGGAGTTCGCAGAAGTGGTCCTCGTCGCAGTCCGAGTTCACGAAGCAGACGGGGTCCTCGATGCAAAAGACGTCGTCGCACAAGCCCCCCGGACCGCAGATGCTCGGGTCGTCGACGCAGAACACCAGGCACTCCGTCACGGGCTCGTCGTCGTCGTCGACGAAGGGAACGCACGTCTCGCCGTCCTCGCACTCAACGTCCGCGCAGGGGTCGGCCGGAATGCAGCGACCGGACGGCCCGCACAGCTCTTCGTCCGGGCACTGAACGACAGGCATGCCGTCGACGTCGAGGCACGTGCACTCTCCCTCTCGGCAGCTACGCGGTTCGCCGCAGGTCGCGCAGTCGGACGGTCGGCAGTGGTAGTCGACGTCGCAGTAGGCGTCCTCCGCGCAGTCCTCGTCCTCGGCGCAGCAGCCGGGAGGGCCGTTGATCACAGCCAGGTCCCCGACTTCACCGAGGCACTGCAAGACGCGGGCGCAGCACATCGGATCGTCCATGCCGCAGCCGTCGGGTGCGTCGGCAAACGAGCCGTCAAGACAGTCTTCCCAGAAGATCTCCACGTCGGGGTAGATGGAGCACGGCGGGGAGCAAAGATCGATATCGTATGTCTCGGCGCCGCAGACCTCTTCGGCCTCCACCACCTGGTCGCCGATCTCCCCCAGGCACTCGGCGGCCAGCGCGCAGCAGCGCCGGTTGCCCGGGCGGCACGCGTCGGGCCCGCCGCCGAGCGCCACGCAGTCTTCGAAGAGCGCCTCGTCTTCCGCGTCGCACGCGGGCAGGCACCCGTCCTCGACCTCGTGTCGGTTGCAGGCGAGAAGAAGCAGCGCCGCGAAGAGCGCGCTAGCGAGGCTGGAGCGGAAATAAGTCAAGGGTCGAAGCTCCCACGCACGTTGCCCACGAGCATCGCCGTGGGGAACAGGTCGTCACCAAAACCGTAGCGGAAGCCGAGCGACACGAACACGGGGTCGACGTCGAGCCCGACGTTGAGTGCCGCCGAGCCCGCGTACCAGTCGCGGAGGTCTTCCTGACCGATCGTCATGTCGCCCTCCACGCCCACGACCAGCGGCCCGTAGACGGCGATGTCCACGCCATAGGCCGACGCCCAGAGCACGCTTTCGTCCGCGACGAGATCAAAGATGCCCGCTTGCCGAGTGCGGATCGTGATGAGGCCGTCGTCCGTGCGCCAGGACAGGTCGGCGGCGACCTGCAGTCGTCCCGCGTTCAGGCCTTGTTCACTCGCGGTTGGCACCCAGATGCCCGCGGACGCGGCCAACCCGAACCCTTCTTCACCGTCGAGGATGAGCGACGAGACGGATGCGAACACGTCGCGCGAGCCGAGGTCGGCGCGGCGGGCTGACACACCGATGATGTCCAGCGGGATCATCGCGTCGACGCGCAGGCGCTCTTCGAAGAACGACGCCCTCACGCCCGCAGCGGTGCGCAGCCGGACCTCGTCTTCGCCGAGTCGGGCCGACGCCAGCCCCAGCGACAACCAGATGCCACTCCCTCGGCGCCGCTCGTCTTGGAGTCCCACCGCGCTCGGCGTGCCGGCGAGGCCGAGGGCCTCCGGTACGCGTGTGATGCCGGGCTCTTCGGCCGGTGCGGGGAGCGGCGCCACGGCCGCGTCCGTGACGGCGGCGCGCGCCTCGGCCAGCGTCGCGTTGCCGCGCGCGAGAGTCACGCCCACTTCGGCCGGGGCGTCGATCGGAACGGAGGCCTGCGCGCGAAGCCCGCCATCGGGGTGGGGCTCGACCGCGCTCAGCGTCAGCCCGCCGCTCGCCAGCCCCATGCCATGAGCGGGGGTTGACGCGGGCTCCCACATGACGCGCACCGTCCGGGTCTCGCCGCGCACCAGCGAGGCGAGCGGGGTGCCGTCTTCTTCGAGCAGCGTTGCCCCCATCGTGATGACCGCGACGTCAACACCGACGATGTTCTGTCCCCCCGCGTCGACGCAGGTGAGGTGTTGTTCGCCCACGGTCTCGAACACCAACTCGGTGGACGGTGTCGAGGCGCCCGCCGCGCAGGTCACGCCCTCGGGGCTGATCAGCCGGCTGCCCTGCAGCACGGGGACGCGCGCGGGGGCGGGACGCTCGAAGTCGACATCGCCGAAGCCGTCGAGGTCGGCCAGCATGGCGGACTGCGCATCCAGCGGCGGAGGCGCATCGGCGCCCGGCGGCACGATCGTCGCACCCACCACGTCGAGCGCGACCGGTGCCCCGGGGCGCCCTTCGAAGTGCTCGGCATCAATGGTGTTGATCCGGACGTAGTAGCGGTCCGCAGGCAGCCGGTGGAACTCGAGGCTCGTGACCGACGCCGGGACCTCTGTCGAGATCAGCATCTCGCGGCCGTCTTCTCGCCGGGCGACCTCGACGCGGTAGGAGCGCGCATCGGAGACCGGGAGCCAGCTGCCGCGCAGCGTGCCGCCGTGATCGCTGAGTCCGAGGAACCGCGACGGCTGATCGGGGGCCCACGCGGGCGTCGGGGGCAAGGGACGCGGTGGCGTGGGCGGGCGTCCTTGCCGCACCGACGTGCCCTGGCCCTCCGGCACGCTCACCTCGGCGCTGCCCGCTTCGCGGTTGCGCACGCGGGCGGCTCGACCTCGGTGGGTGGCGACGCGCGTGGTGCCGTCTTCGTCGACGTCCACAGAGGATTCGCCCTCGTCGAGGGTGGCCACGGCGGTGGGGGTCTCCACTTCGAGCGGTGTGCTCCCGCCCGACAGCGCGCTCAGCCGGCTCAGCATGCTGCCGCCCCGGATGACGGCGTGCGCGCCCTCCTCGCGGACCTGGCGTGCGCCGCTGCCGTACACGATGACGAGCGTCTCGGCGCGAAGCGCGGCGACCGACCCTGACTGGAACGTGAGCTCCGCGCTCGAGCGCTCGCCGGTGCTCACGCGCCAGCCGCGGTTGAGCTCTTGCCCGACCCGCGCAGGGTTCCAGTCAGAGCGGCGCGGACGCTGGGAGCGTACCTGCCGCCGCGCCGCGGTCACGGTCGCGTCGGCGTCCCCCAGCCCGGACGCGGCAGGGAGCCGAAGCACCGTGCCCGGGCGCAGCCGATGGGGCATCGCACCGAGCTCCGGATTGGCCTCGTGGATGAGGTCGTAGCGCCGGCTGTTGCCGTAGACCCGCCGCGCGATGCGCCCGCACGTGTCGCCCTCGCGCACGGTGTAGTCCTGTGCCTCCTGCGCGCTCGCGGGGAGGGGAACGGCGGCGCCCAGCGTCACGGCCAGGGACAGCGTCACGGCCAGCATGCACACACGTCTCATCGCCGGCTCCTCCGCTGGTGCTTCTTCAGCGCGCGCCCGATCTTCTTAGCCAGCTTCTCCACCTTCACCGGGCGCGTGAGGACCTCGGCGATCCCCAAGCTGAGCAGCGAGGACACATCGGCCATGTCGGCGTTCGGGTCGGCGTCGGTCAGCACAGGCACGCCGAACGTGAGCAGATGTTCGAGTGCGGGTCGAGGCGAACCGGGCGCCCAGACGACCCGGGTGCCCTCCGGGAGCGGCGGCTGGGTCACAGGGATGGGCTCGTAGCCGTTGGCGCGCAGGCCGAGGCCGAGGTCGTCCGGCAGGCGGGACAGGATCACTGCGACGCGCGGCAGGGGCCCTGGCTCGGACACGCGCGCGGGCGCCTCGACCGTCATCTCCTGTGGCGGCCACGCGGGCAGGGGCTTCTCGGCGGAGTCTTCCGGGGCCCGCACCGTCGGGATCATCCGGGCCTGTCGGCCTTCGAGGAACTCGCGCCCGCGCACCCGCTCCCGTTCGCCGAGCGTGTGCTCGAGCTGGCCGAGCCCCGCGACGATCTGCGGCGGAGTGGGGCGTGCTTCGGGCTTCTTCTCCAGCATGCCCATGATGAGCGACTCGAGCGCGCGGGGGACATACACGTCACCTCGGCGCTGACCGGGCGGCACGGGGGGCTCGAACACGTGTTTGGTCAGCAGAACGACGGTCTGCCCCTCGAAGGGGACAAACGACGTGACCATCTCGTAGAGCATGCAGCCCAACGCGTATACGTCGGTGGCGCCGCCCACGCGCTTGCCGTGACACTGCTCCGGCGACATGTAGAAAGGCGTGCCCATGATCATGCCCTCCTGCGTCATCCGGTTGGCGTCCGGGCGCTCCTCGATGAAAGCGAGCCCGAAGTCGACGACGACCACCCGATCGGTGCCGTCGGGGGCCACCTCGAGGAAGATGTTCTCCGGCTTCAGGTCGCGGTGAACCAGCCCCAGCTCGTGGGCAGCGACAAGGACCTGCGCGATCTGCAGCGCGATGTTCACGGAGCGCGCAAGCGGCATCGGCGGCAGCTCCGCGCCAACGAAGCTCCGGAGCGTGGTGCCCCGCAGCTTCTCCATCACGAGGTAGAGGCGGCCGTGCGCGTCCTCTCCGAAGTCGAAGATCTTCACCGCGTTCGGGTGATGCAGGGCTCCGGTCACCTTGGCCTCGCGCTCGAAGCGCGCCTTGGCGTCGTCGGCGAGCCCGACCGCCGCGTGCATGAGCTTGATCGCCACCTCGCGGTTGAGGTTGATCTGAATGGCCTCGTACACCGCGCCCATGCCGCCTTCGCCCAGCACCTTGGTGAGGCGGTACCGGCCCGCGATCACGTCGCCCAGAGACAGCTCGCCGAGCGGCAGCTCGCTCACACCCGCACCTCCCAAAGGTGGATCGGCTCCGCCCACCCGCTCAGGCGATGGAGGTCGGCGTCGACGAACTCGAACCCGTCGCCAGCGCGCCGCATCGTCTCGTCGGTCACCAGGATCTGGTTCGGCCGCGCCACGGCCTCGAGGCGCGCGGCGAGGTTCACCGTCTCGCCGATGCCCGTGTACTCCATGCGCTTCTTGGAGCCGATGTTGCCGACGACCGCCTCGCCGGTGTGCACGCCAATGGCGAGCTGAATGGTCACGCCGTACTTCTCTTCCCAGCGCTCGTTGCCTGTCTCGAGCCAGTCGAGCATGTCCTCGGCCGCCTCGATCGCGCGGCGTGCCTGGTCGGCCTGGTCGGACGGCGCGCCCCACATCGCCATCACACAGTCGCCGATGAACTTGTCGACGGTGCCGCCGTGCTTGAACACGATCTCGGTCAGGATGCTGAACAGCTCGTTGAGGATGGTCACGACGTGCTCGGGCGCGAGCTGGTTGGTGAACTTCGTGAACCCGACGACGTCCGCGAACATCACGGTGACCTGCCGGCGCCGGCCGCCGAGCTCCATCGTCTGCTCTCGCGACACGATTTGGTCGACGACCTTCTCGTCCACGTAGCGTCCCAGGTCGTTGCGGATCTCGACCTCCCGCTTGATCCGAACCTCGGACGCCTTCAGGTCGGCGGCCGCCCGGGTCATCGTGTCACCCAGGATGCTCAGCTCGTCCGAGGTGGAGACGTCGAGCTGGGCGTCGAAGTTCCGGCTCGCCAGCTGCTTCGCGTAGGCGGTCAGTCGCTTGAGCGGCCGCGAGATCCCGCGCGCGAGCAGCAGGCCCAAGAGCAGCGCCATGAGCATCGCGACGATGACCGTGCCGATGACGATGATGCGCATGCGCTGGAGCGACGCGTAGGCGATCTCCACCGGGACTTGGGCGACCAGGGCCCAGGGGCGCCCAGGAATGCCGACGCTGGACCCGACGCGGCGCGTTCCGTCTTCGGAGTCGAACTCTCGAGACAGCGAGAACGACGGGCCGAGCATCTCGGTCGTGACGCCGTCGAGGATCCCGTCGTGGGCGACGTCCCGCGCCGCGGCGCGCTCGCGGTCGACGTGCGCGACCAGCTGGAAGTCTCGGTCGACGACGTAGAGGGAATCTTCGATGTCGTGAAAGTGGCCCTCCGCGAGCCGCTCGAGCCGCTGCTGCACGTCCTCGAGTGAGATGGCGCTGGCGACGTAGCCGGTGGTTTGTCCATCGACGCGGATGCGCACCGCGACGAGCGCGCGGGTCTCGCCGCCGACCGCCGAGACGCCTCCCGTCGCGACGTGGCGAGCGTCCACCTCGGCGCGGATGGCGTCGTCGAGCGTCTCCGGGAGGCCCACGTCGCCGATGCCCTCTTCCTCCACCACCACGATCGAGTTGCCGTCCGGGTCGTAGAGCGCGACGTGATCCAGGGCGGCCTGCCCTTCGATCATCGCGCGGATGACGGCGAGGCGGGTCGCGTCGTCGAGGCTCGGGTCGGCGAACAGCGCGCCGACCGTGGCCAAGGCGTCGGCGGCCTCGACGAACTCCTGGTCGATCGTGCGCGCCAGGTCGTCGAGCGCGAGCAGCTGCGTGCCCTTGCTCAGGTCCTCGATGGCCGCCTGGTTGACGCCGATGAGGGCCACACCGACGGCCGCGAGCGGCACCAGCGTGAGCACCGCTGCAAACAAAGCGAGCTTCACGCCAAGGGGAAACCGGGCTCGTCGCTCTACGCGTGAGACCTCGGCCGTGGTGTCGGGGGCCGTCACCCTCCGTGTGTACCGAGGAAGCGCCCCGCACGGCAAGGTCGGCGGGCCGGCTCGACATCGGAAAGGGCGGCTCCAAGGTGGGACGAATGCGGCGCGCCCCTCTGTTGATGATCGTCGCGTCGCTGCTGCTCACGATCATGGTCGCGGCGGTGAAGGTGGCGCGCGCAGAGATGTCGACGTTCGACGTGATGCTCTGGCGCTGCGCGACGGCGCTGCCGCTCGCCTGGCTGTACGCGCGTCATCAGGGGACCGGGCTCGCCGTCGCTCACCCCGGCTGGATGGCCGCTCGGGCGCTGCTCGGTTTCGCGGCGATGACGTGCTTCTTCACCTCGACCTACGGCTTGGCGCTCGCCGATGTGTCCATCTTGTTCAAGCTCCAGCCGATCTTCGTCGTCGCGTTTGCGCCGCTCGTGCTCGGGCGCGCGGAGCGGAGCGGCCCGCTGGTGCTGGTGGTGATCGCGCTCGGGTTGCTCGGGTGCGGCCTGATCATCGGGCCGGGGCTCGCGGTCGGCAACGTGTATGGGCTCTGGGCGGTCGGCGCGGCGATCCTCGCGGCGGCCGCGCACGTCGCGCTCCGCAAACTCGGTCAGACCGACCCACCCGCCGTGATCGTCTTTTGGTACCAAGCGGTGTGCACCGTGCTCGCGGTGGCGGGCATCGTCGCGCTCACGGGGCACAGCCCCCGCCTGCCGCCCGTGCACCTTTGGCCCTGGCTGGCGCTCACGGGAATCACCGCGACGGCAGGCCAGCTCGTCATGACCGAGGCCTACCGGCTGGAGAAGGCCTCCGTCGTCGCGGCCGCGAGCTACGTTGGCCCCCTGTGGGCGATGCTGGGTGACCTGATCGTCTTTCACGCGTTGCCGACCGTGTGGGCGCTCTCGGGCGGGGCGCTCGTCATCGCCGCGGGCCTCGTGCTCGTGCTTCGGCGTCCCGACAGTCCCGCCGAGCCGATGCCCGCGTCGCGGGACAACTCGGTCCCACCCCCGGCGTAGGCCGACGTGGTGTTGAGACAGCGCAGTCCCTCCTGCGCGTCGTGTGCGCCAGCGGGGGCGTCGGCACGGCCGTTGCGAAGAGCCACCGCGGAGGTACCGATGTCCGTTCGTTCGACCCGAATCTGGTTCCCGATGGTGCTCGCGGCGTTGTTGTGCGGTTGCGATGGGAGCGCGGTCCCGCCCGGGGGCGACGACGGCGGCACGGGGGTGGGCAGCGACGCGGGGCCGCCCGGAGGCGACGCGGGCGCGATGCCGGACGGCGGGGACCCCGAGCCGGGCGCGCTGGTGTCGTCGCTCACGGTGCGCGAGCCCGACGGGGCACCGAGCGAAGCGGGCATCGTGACGTTCGGGCTGCCGTTGCCGAGCGGCCACACCTTTGAAGGCCTCGTCGCGACCCTCGATGGAAGCCCGGTCGATGCCCAGGTCGACATCAAGCGGCGCCACGACGACGGTTCGGTCCGCCACGCGGTGGTGGCGGTTCAGCTTCCGGCTCTGGAGGCCGGCGACGCGCGCTCCCTCGAGCTTCGAAGCGCCGTTGCTTCGGGCACGACGCGACCCAGCCTGCCGCCCGGCTTCGACGCGATCGTCGAGATCACCGATGGCGCGCAGGTCTACACGGCACGCGCACAGGACGCGCTGGGCGGCGAGACACAGATGTGGCTCGACGGACCGTTGGCCGTGCAGCGCCGGGCGGCGATCCGGCCCACCGACGGCGGCGGAAGCGCGCATCCTGCGATCGACGTCTACTTCGACGTCCGGCACGACGCGCTGGGCGGCGTCCGGGTGTCGGTCGGAGTGGAGAACACGGCGCACGACACGGTCGGCCCGGTGACCTACGACGTTCGCATCCTCGACGGCGAGGGCACGGTTCGTTTCGAGCAGGACGCGCTTCGGCACTTGAACTACGCCCGCTGGCGCCACGTCTTCACCCAGGGTCCCCGCTCGGGCGCCTTCGTTCAGCATGACCGCGCGCAGCTCGAAGACGCGCACGCCATCCCGCGGTACCAGGCCAACCTGGACTACCCCACGTCCCGGATCGAGAGCCGGATCGCGGCGTTCGAAGGCTCGGAACACGGCCCCATGCAGCTCGGCCAGATCGTTCCCTACATGCCGCAGACCGGCGGGCGTGACGACATCGGGCCGCTGCCCGAGTGGACGGCGGTGGCGGTCCTCACGGGAGACCCCGGACTGAACGCGATCATGAACGCGCACGGGGAGCTGGCCGGCAGCTTCTCGACCCACATCCGAGACCGCGAGACAGGCCAGCCGATCGACATCGACGGGTGGCCGACCCTCTCGCTCAACCCGAACGCCAACCGGCACTCCGACCCCGAGGACAAACTGCCCGAGTGCACGGACTGCGAGACGCCGTTTACCCCCGATGCTTCGCATCAGCCGTCGCTGGCCTACGTCCCCTACTTGCTCTCCGGTGACCCCTACTTCCTGGATGAGCTCGCGTTCTGGGTGAGCTACAACTTTGCCCGCCAGAACCAGGCGTACCGCGAGAACGATCTGGGGCTCCTGCACAGCAACGAGGCGCGCGGTCAGGCGTGGGTCCTTCGCACGCTCGCGCATGCCGCGTGGATCACGCCGGACGCGCACCCGCAGCGCGCGTACTTCGAGCAGAAGCTCCAGAACAACCTCGACTGGTATCTCGAGAACGCCGTCGACTCCAACCCGCTCGGCTGGTGGGGCAGCATCTCCAACCTGTCGTCGAACGGCGGCCGGCCCGACGACATGATGCGCGCGGACGTCGCGCGCTACACCTCGCCCTGGCAGAGCGACTTCCTCGTGCAGGTGATGGGTTGGATCGCGCAGATGGGGTACGCCGACGCGGAGCCGACGCACCACTGGCTCGCCGCGTTCACCGTGCGCCGGTTCACGAGCCCGGTCGACGAGTACACGCCCTACGACGGCGCGCCGTACCACATCGCCACCGAGGCCCTCGATGGCCAGGAGTACAGCACGATGGCGGAGATGCACGACGCGACCTTCGCCAACCGCGGCACGCCAGACCCGAGCGCCGCGTTCCCGATCGACTGCGCGTTCTGCTACTCAGTCATCGCGCGGATGGCCCTCGCCACCGCCGTCGACGCCGGCCTCCCGGAGGCCGAGGCCGCGTTCAACTTCGTCAGCGACACGACCGGTGCGGGCAACCCGTACGAGCCGGTCTCCGCGATGCGCTACCGCATCATGCCGTAGATGGCATTGGCGGGCGGGCAGGGGCTTCGGCTCGAAATCGCCGAAGCCTCGAGGTGCGTTCGGCGCCCCATGACAACGAGACGGACGTTTCTTGGTGGCGCGTTGCTCGGAGGTGCCGCGCTGGTCGGTGGCGGCTCGGTCGCGGTGGCCCAGTCCGATGAGGTGCCGTCCAGTGAGGGGTCGTCCGATGAGACCGCACCCGCGCCGTCGAGCAGAGAGGGGGACCCGGCCGGCCCCGTGGCGGTTCTGCGCGCCGCGGTCGAGACAGGCCGGCGTCTGAGGCGCGGCGAGATCACCCAGCTCGGCTGGCAGGAGGAAGTGGAGCGGCTGCTTTCGGCGTGTGCCCCGGACCACCTGGCGAGGGCCGTCGACCTCTCTCGGCTCCGTCGGCGCGCACGGCCGGTGGCGCGGGGGGCTTCGATTCTGCGCGTGCCGTTGTTCGACTCGCTCAATGGGGACGTCGGCGCGGACATGAAGGTGTTCTTCCTTCGTGCCGGTCACTCGGACCCTCCGCACTGCCACTTCAACCTCGTGGCGGCGCACGTCGTGCTCGTCGGGTCGTTTCGTGTGCGGCACTATGCACGGCTTACGGAGGACGCTGCCTCGGTCGCGCTCCGGCCGACACACGACCGCACCATCGGGCCCGGTCAGGTGACGAGCATCTCCGACCATCGGGACAACGCCCACTGGCACCTCGCGCAGACGGACGGCGTCCTGCTCGACGTCCAGCAGGGGCGCATCGACCCGAGCCTGCCCATCCGGAGGCGGCAGATGCTCGACGTCGATCGGGGCACATCCGGTCCGGATGGCTCTCTTCGGGCGCCCAAGCTCTCGCGAGGCTCCGCGCTGCGCCGCTACGGTTGAGTCTCGGCCGCGTCCCAGGCCTGTCGGTATTCGCGACGTAGGCCCTCCCACTCGTGCGGCTCGCCCACGGTCACGCCCGCCTGCCAGCTGAAGATCGCCGACGGTTTGTCGTCGAGCTCGTAGAGCGGAATCACGTGAATGTGCAGATGCATGGAGGACTGGGTCAGCTCCCCTGCGCTGCTCCCGGTGGAAGCGACATAGACGCGCCGAGGCTGCTTCACGCGCTCGACGATGCGCGCGCAGCGATGCGCCAACGTGTTCGCGCGGGCCCACATGGCTGGCGGCACGGACACGTACGAAGTCACGTGCGCCTTCGGCATGACCATCAGATGTCCCCATCGCGTCACGTAGCGAGGGAGCATCACTAGCATCTCGTCGTCTTCGAACACGGCGTGGACCGCACCGACCAGCCGATCTCGGACCGCGCACATCAAGCAGGGGGGCACTCCTCCCTCGGCGCGGATCCGGGCGAGCGCCTCGGCGCGTGGGATGACCTGAGGCACGCGTCCACGACGCGTCCGGTGCGCCCGCCTATTCCCGCGCCGTGGCGCTGGGTTCGCCGCCGGATCCCGGTCTTCTCGGACCGGTCATCTCGACGACGAGCGGCGGTCCGCGGGGAGCGCGTCGTCGCAGCGCCGCCAAGAGCGCGTCGAAGGTGTGCGGGGCCGGGCGGTGTCGCCGGGTATCGAACGGCATCGTCGCGGCGAAGTCCCCCGCCAGCGAACCGCTGGGCGCACGCCACGGATCGCGCATCGAGCGCCCGCGCAAGTCACGTCCGAGCCTGCGCGCCAGTCGCCTCAGCAGGTGGCGGTCATCCCGGAGCCGCGCTCGGATCGCGTCTGTCGAGAGGGACCATCGGACCACGCCACCGTGCACCACGAACTCGCGAAATGCGCCGCCCCGCTCGTCTTCGCGGACGTGGTAGACGGCGCCGATTCGCGTGGGCTCCGCGATCACGTCGGCGAGGTCGACCAGGACCCCCTGGCTGTCGGTGACGCTGAACGGGACCTCGTCGTCGGGCGCGAAGCGAACGGTCCACGCCTGCGGCGAGAGCTCGATTCGCACGAGATGGGTCCCGTAGGCGCGGCTGCCGCGGGGCACCACCGTTCCGTAGGGCGTGGCCCACGCGTACCGGCGGCGGGCCAGGGCGGGGTGTGCGGTGAGGATCCGAGCGAGTTGCCCGTGAGGCCCATCCACGGTCTGTAAGGTGTCGAGCGCGCGCTGATACGGCGAACGCACGCCGTCGTCGGCGGTCGACCGAAGGAGCTGATGGTCGCGCCGCATCGCCTCGACCTGGGCGTGTGTCGTCCACGTCCACAGCACCCGCTGGGCGAACCGTGTGTCTGTGACGGCGCGGGAGCGGAGGTCCTCCTGAAGCGTCGACTGCGCAGAGGCGGGTTCGGGCGCCGACAACAACGCCGCACCCGCAAGACACGCCACCCCCACGGTCCGAGAGAGCCGTGTCGCACCGAACAGTGCTACCGCGCCGAGGACGACGACGAGCGCCGCCGTCTGGGGCTCACACGCGACGACGAGTACGGCGGCGGTCAGCCCGCCCGCCGCGCTCGCGGTGCCCGAGGCCCCGAGGTCCAGCGCGGCGTAGCGCCCCAGGATTCCGTCGGGGGTCACGCGCTGAAGCCACACCGTCGCGCCGACCCAGGTGGCACCAACGCCGATCCCCCAGACCGCACATGCGACAGCCCGCGCGGCGGGGTGGGAGACTGTCAGCAGAAGCACACCGATCAGCGTCGCGATGAGATCCGCGAAGACGGCTCTCCGATCGCCAACGCGCCGAAAGAGCCACGGGCCGATCCCGTTGCCCGCGCCGCGCACCGCATGCAGACCGCCGAGCCCAAAGGCCACTCCGACAGCGGCACCGAGCGCGTCGTGGAGGAGGACAAAGGCCGCCCCGCTCGCGAAGAGGGCCGGCGTCTTCGCGAGCGCCGCCGCGAGCCTGTCCGGGAACCGGACCAGCGAACGCTCCTCGCGCGAGGTCTCGCGGATCGCGGGGGCGAGCCGTCCCAGGGAGCCGAACAGCCCGCCAGCGAGACAGAATGTTCCGGCGTCCAACGTGAGCGCCACCACGGGTCCAAGCAGGCCCGTCACAAGACCGCCGAGCGCGACCCCGGTGGTGAAAAGGACCGCCCAGCTCGTCGCGACCAGGCGGTTGGCGGGTTCGAGCTCGCGGCGCTCGACGAGCTGCGGGAGCGCAGCCCGAGACGGCGCTTGCACAAACGACGCTCCCGCCATGCGCAGGAACAAGAGCCCCTCCACCCAGAGGACTTCGTCACGCGCGGCGGCGACTGCCATCGCCAGGGTGATCGCGCCTCGACTCAGACTGGCGCCGACCAGCAGCGCCCGTCGGTCGACGCGGTCGCTCAGCCAACCCGCGAGCGGTGCGGACACGGCCCGGGGCAGGCTGTGCGCCATTTGCACGAGCGCTACACCAAGCACGCCTTGCGGACCCCGCAGGGCGAGCAGTCCTACGGCCACGTACGTGAGCCAATCCCCGACCATCGAGAGGGAGTCGGCGAAGTACAGAGTGCGAAACCTCCGCCGCGAGCGGAGCAGTCCCAGCACGTCTGCCGAGAACGGTCACGGCCGCGTGCTTCATTCCGGAGCGGAGTCGAAGCTCCGGGGGCCCGTCCTTCCTGTCCGGGCCGCAGGTCTCATCGAAGCCCTCTTCGGGCTCGACGCCCAACATCAAGACGAGCCGAAATTGGTTCCTCAGCAGCTTGCTAGATCTGGTGATGTCGTGTGGGATCCGTGACAATCCCACTCGGTGCGCATGCTCAGCCGTCTTCAGGGGGCCATCCTCGCGATGGTGCTCCTGCCCGTTGGGGTCTCCGCGCAGGAGTCTGAAGTCCTCCCCGGGCCGTCCGCGTCCCGGTCTTTGGGCGCGGCGAACCACGGTCGGCTCGAGGATGGCGTCCAGCTCGACGAGACGCGCGGTCTGCGGCTGCGCAGTGGCCCCGGAGGGCGATGGGGGACCGCGGAACTCGTCGGGTTGATTCAGCGCGCAGCGGCGAGGGTCCAGGACGAAGAGCCGGGGCCGCCGTTGTTGGTGGGGCACCTCTCGGGTCCACGCGGAGGTCCGCTGCGCCCGCACGAGTCGCATCAGAGCGGCCGAGACGCGGATCTCGGGTTCTACGTGACCGACGAGAACGGCGTGCCCATGGACGTCGACGCGATGGTGCGGCTCGACGAGAGGGGGTGTGGCCGCAGCCGAAACGGACCGGTGTGCATCGATGGACGGCGGACGTTCATGCTGCTCGCGGCGATGGTCGAGGACCCCGTCGCGCGTGTGCAATGGGTGCTGCTCTCTCCAGGGGTGCGCGAGCAGGTGCTCGCCTCGGGGCGCCGTTCCCACGTCAGCGACGAGGTCTTGTCGCTGGTGCAGGAGATCACCCGACCGCGCCACGGGAGCGAGGCGCACGACGACCACATCCACGTGCGGATCTACTGCCCGGTGGACGACCGTCCGCGCTGCCGCGACCGTGCCCCCTTTCACCGGCTCTACGAGGGAGACCCTCCATGAGGCGTGCGGTCGGCGCGCTGCTTGTGGCCACCGCGCTTCTCTCGGGGTGCGAGTCCGAGCAAGGGTGGTCGTTCTCGAACGGCGTCGGGCTGCCGGAGGCGCCTCCGCCGCGCATCGTCGCCGAGGTGTTCGAGGCGACGGAGTGCGGCTTCGCGTGTCGTCCTGAGGGTGAGCGTCGCTACTGCCACGAGCTCATCGCGGGCGCGCCCGGACCGGCCCCGGAGGGCTTGGAAGAGGGGCGGCGCTACTGCTTTCTCGGCACCGCGATCGACGAGTCGGGCGAGGCCTTCGCCATCGGGTGCGCGGTGGTGGAAGCGGGCGGCGAGGACATCGAGATCACCCTCAGCGCGTTTGACGAGGCCCGGGTCATCGCCCGAGAGTGCGACACGCCCAGCCCTCAGGATGCCGGGCCGCGGATCGACGCAGGACCGATGGACGCGGGCACGCAAGATGGGGGACCGGTCGATGGGGGACCGGTCGATGCGGGGCTGGGTTTCGACGCGGGCACGCGCACGCCCTCCGAGTTGGCCAACGGCACCGCGATCGAAGTGTTCGTGCAGGGGGAGGGCGAGGGCGACGTGTTCGTGACGACGGCCGCGGGGACCCCGCTCGGACCTCAACCCGTGCGCGACTTCGTCCTCGCGATCGAGACGGTCGTTGGCAACCCACTCATCCTGCGCGCCGAGGCCGACGCCGGCCGCCGCTTCGTGGGATGGAACGGTTCGGACTGCGGCACGCAGAACCCGTGCACCTTCGTGATGGATCGGAACGAGGCGATTCGGGCCGTCTTCGAGTAGGACGAGCTCGCGTCGAGAGACCGTCAGCCATCGAAGACGTCGGAGAACGCCTTCCACGCCGCGTCGGCATCGGTGGCGTGGCCTTCGGCGGTCAGTGCGTCGGCGATGGCGCGCACGGTCAATTCCAGCGCGTCGGGACGCCGCAGCACGTCGCCCATGTGGCCTACGCGGAAGTACTCGGTCTTGATCTCCGGGTGCAGACCGCCGGCGACGACGACACCCCGCTCCGCGATCTGGGCCACGAGCGCCGCCCCGACCCCGGACGGGTAGCGGACCGCGCTCAGCGTGTTGGCCGCGAGCTCGGGGCGTGTGGCGACGAGCGACAAGCCCATCGCCGCCCACGCGGCGCGGAAGGCGTCGGCCCCGCGCTGATGCCGGGCGAAGCAGCCCTCGATTCCGTCCTCGCTCAGCAGCTCGTCGAACGCGACGGGCAGGGCCTTCACCAGACTGGTGGCCGGGGTCGCGAAGTACCCTTTTCCGCGTGCCTCGTAGCTCAGCATGATCGGGAGCCAGGACTCGAAGTCCATCGTCATCGGCGGAGCGACCGCCAAGCGGCTCCGCTTGTCCAAGGCGCGCGGGCTCGCGACGAGCAGCGCGAGCCCGGCGGGAAGGCCGATCGCTTTCTGCGAACCGGTCAGGTAGATGTCCGCGCCCCACGCCTCCATGTCGAAGCGCTCCGCCGCCGTCGCGCACACTCCGTCGAACACGCTGAGCGCTCCATGCTCCGTGGCCAGCGCGGCGTAGGCGGCCGCGTCGCAGCGCACGCCCGTCGACGTGTCGACGTGGGTGGCGAACAGCACCTTCGCGCGGGTCTTCGACATCGCGGCCGCGATGTCGTCCAGAGAAGGGGTCTCGCCGGGCGGCGAGCCGACCACGGTGACCCGCGCGCCACGGCGACGCGCCATTTCGGCCATGCGGTCGGAGAACCAGCCCGTCTGCACGACCACCACCGGCTCCCCGGGGTCGACCACGTTCGTGGCCGCCATCTCCATGGCCAGCGTGCCGCTGCCCGCGACCAGGAACGGCTGCGAATCCGCCCCCGCTTTCCAGATGACGCGCATCTGCTCGAGCGAGCGCCCGAACGCCTCGATGAAGCTCGCGGCGAGGTGACCGGGGGGCTTGCCCGAGCCGGCCTCGATCACCGCGGGGGAGACCTCGATGGGGCCTGGAATCATCAGCAACGACATGCCCGCTGCATACCACGCGTGCCGATGCTCCCGGGTCACCGCTGGCGTGTGCGGACTCACATTGGCAGGGACGCGGCATCACGCTAGGGATCGCGACAGCAAAAGGAGACGCATGGCACGCCCTGATCGAATCCGCTTCACGGGCCGCATCCTCTACCTCACCGAGGACTTCGACGACCTCCAGCGCCAGCTCGAGGGGACCGACCTTCCGTTCGAGCGCGACCGCGCGCTGATGAACAACATCAGCACCGATGAGATCACGCCGGGGTGGGTCTGTTTCTACTACGACGAGACGCTCGGTGAGTTCTCGATGGTGGGCCTGCGAGGCGCCCGGTTTGAGCGGAATACGCTCA
Organism: Sandaracinaceae bacterium; assembly: GCA_045106715.1. Lineage (GTDB taxonomy): Bacteria > Myxococcota_A > Polyangia > Polyangiales > Sandaracinaceae. The sequence continues at coordinate 3,763 of JBGCFC010000002.1, read as the reverse complement.
AGAATGGCGGCTTCGACGTCATCGTCAGCGGCCAGAGCAAGGGCTGTGGAAGCTCCCGGGAAACCGCGCCGTATTCCGAGATGACCGCGGGCATCCAGCTCGTCATCGCGGAGAGCATCGAGAAGATCTACGGCCAGAACAGCCAGAACATCGGGCTGCTCACCTCCACCGACTTCGGCCTCATCCCGCGGATTCTGGCCGGCGAAGAGATCGAGACCGACGAGTTTACCCAGGGCCTCGACGCCATCAGCGCTGACATTGTGCGCGCGGGCGGGCTGTTCGCGTACAACCGGTCACGCATGGCCGGCGACGTGCACCCGCCGACGCTCGAGACGCCCGCGCGGCCGATGACGATGGTCGAGAAGATCGTCGCGCGCCACGCCGTGGTGGACGCCAAGACGGGGCAGCTCGGCATCCCGGCGGTCGCTCCCGGGGACGCGTTGTTCGTCCGCACGGACGTTCGCTTCAGCCATGAATATGTGACCCCGATGGCCGACTCGCTGTTCCGGCAGGGCTTCGGGGAAGGCGCGACGGTGACCTCGCCCGAGAGCGTGTTCACGTTCCGCGACCACCTGACGTTCATCGGCGATGTCATGGACGAAAAGAAGCGCGCGATGGGGTTGCTCGAGCACGCGAACGGCCTGGCGGTAACGCAGGCAGCGTTCGCCGAGAAGCACTCCCTCAAGCTCTACGGCGAGGTTCCCGAGGGGGGCTCGGAGGCCATCTGCCACAACGCCGTCATCGAAGACCTGGCGCTTCCAGGGCAGCTCGTGACGGGCACGGACAGCCACACCTGCATGGCGGGCGCGCTGGGCTGCTTCGCGTTTGGGGTCGGCAGCACCGACATGGCCAACGCGTGGTTCACGGAGGACGTCCGCGTGAAGGTGCCGGAGACGGTGCGCTTCGTCCTGAAGGGGGCGCTCTCGCCGGGCGTGTCCGCCAAGGACGTCATGCTGCACATCCTCAGTCAGCCGTTCTTCCGGACGAGCAAGGGCATCGGCAAGGTGCTCGAGTTCGCGGGGGAGGGCGTCCAGAACCTGCCGTTCGACGAGCAGGCGACGCTGACGAACATGGCCGTGGAGGCGGGCGGCTTCACGGGCATCATCGAGCCCGGGCCGGTCGTCATCGACTACCTGCACGAGATGCGCGGCATCCCCAAGGCGGAGCTCGAGGCGATGGTCGTGCGCGGCGACGAGGGCGCGCGCTACGTCGAGGTGTTCGAGGTCGATCTGGCGACGGTCCCGGTGATGGTCGCGACGCCCGGTGACCCGCGGAACGGCGTCCCGCTCTCCGAGCTCGAGGGCGCGCCGAAGATCGACATCGCCTACGGAGGCAGCTGCACGGGCGGCAAGAAGGCGGACATGGACATGTACGCGTCGGTGTTCCAGGCCGGGCTCGAGAAGGGCCTCACCGTGGCCGACGGCGTCAAGTGCTACATCCAGTTTGGCAGTCAGCACATCCGCCGCTACGCCGAGCAGAAGGGCTACGTGGAACTCTTCGAGAAGGCGGGCGTCGAGCTCATCAACCCGAGCTGCGGCGCCTGCATCAACGCCGGTCCGGGCGCGAGTGACAACCGCGACGCGGTCTCGGTCAGCGCCATCAACCGCAACTTCCCCGGGCGCTCCGGCCCCGGACAGGTGTACCTGGCCAGCCCACTCGTCATCGCCGCCAGCGCGCTTACGGGGCGCATCGTGTCACCGGACGATGCGCTCGGCCGCGTTGTCGCCGCCTGACACGTCGGCTGAGAACATCTCGGGCACGAGTCGCGCGCAGTCCCCGGTTGCGGGGGACGCGCGCGTCGATCACACCGCCGAAACGCATGGCTGAGTCTCCCCCCGACACGCCCGAGCCCGAAGCGCCGTTCACAGGCGCGACTTCTTCGACGACCGACATCGACGAAGTCTTGACGGCGCTCGCGCTGCACCACCCCGACGATGACGCCACCGTCGTCCGGCGCGCGTTCGACGTGTTCGAGCGTCTGCGGGCCGAGCTGTCCGACCCGGTGCCTCCCTCCTACGCGTTCGATGCCGCGTCGGTGCTCGCGCACCTGCGGCTCGATCCACCGGCGGTCGCGGCGGCGTTGGTGACGCGCCTGGTCGTCGACCACGACCTCGACGTCGACGGCGTGCGGGAGGAGCTCGGGAAAGACGTCGCCACCTTGCTCGACGGAGTGAAGCGGCTCGCGACCATCCGATGGGACCGGCTCGAGGAAGAAGCCGCCGAGTCCCTCCGCAAGATGTTCCTTGCGATGGCGCAGGACGTGCGCGTCGTGATGGTGGTGTTGGCGATGCGGGTCCAACGCATGCGCTCGCTGCGCGATGGCACGCTCGACGGAGAAGAGCGGCTCACCTACGCGGAGGAGACGCTCGAGGTCTTCGCCCCCCTCGCCAACCGCCTCGGCATCTGGCAGCTCAAGTGGGAGCTCGAAGACGGAGCGCTCCGCGAACTCGAGCCGGAGACCTACCAGAAGATCACGCGGCTGCTGGCCGAGCGCCGGAGCGAGCGCGAAGAGTTCATCCGCGGCGTCATCGGCGTGATCGACGAGAAGCTCGCCGAGGAGGGCATCACCGGGTCCATCAAGGGCCGCCCGAAGCACATCTACAGCATCTACAAGAAGATGCAGCGCAAGGAGCTCGACTTTCAGCAGCTCTACGACATCAGCGCGGTACGCGTGATCACCGACCGTGTGCAGGACTGCTATGCGGTGCTCGGGCTGGTGCACTCCCTCTGGGTGCCGATCCCGAGCGAGTTCGACGACTACGTCGCCAAGCCGAAGGACAACGGCTACCAGTCCCTTCACACGGCGGTCATCGGGCCCGGAGGCAAGCCGTTCGAGGTGCAGATCCGTACCCAGGAGATGCACCAGCTCTCGGAGTTCGGTGTTGCCGCGCACTGGGCGTACAAAGAGGCGAAGAGTTCCAAGGCGCTCGCACAGGACAAGTTCATGCTGCTCCGCCAGCTCATGGACTGGGAGCGAGACGTCTCCGACCCACATCAGTTCGTGGAGTCGCTGAAGACCGACCTGTTCGAGGACCAGGTCTACGTGTTCACGCCCGGCGGCGACGTCATCGACCTGCCGGTCGGCTCGACCCCGCTCGACTTCGCCTACCGGATTCACACGATGGTCGGGCACCGCTGCCGGGGTGCCCGCATCAACGACCAGATCGTCACTCTCGACCGGCCGCTCAAGACGGGCGACCGCGTCGAGATCCTCACCCAGAAGAGCGTGCAGCCGAGCCGCGACTGGATGAACCCCACCCTCGCGTACCTCAAGACCGCGAGCGCGCGCAGCAAGGTGCGTCAGTGGTTCCGCAAGCAGGGGCGCGAGCAGGCGGAGCAAGACGGCCGCGACATCGTCGAGCGCGAGCTGTCCCGTCTCAGCCTCAAGCACACCACCGCCGAGCTGGTCGCATCGCGTCTCGGCTACGACGCGATGCCCGATCTCTATGCGGCGGTCGGCTATGGGGACCGCAGCGCGGCCTCAGTCACGTCGATCGCCATCGCGGTAGAACGTGAGCTCGCGCCCGCTGAGCCCGAGCTGCCATCGAGCGCCCCCGTCCCGTCGCGCAAGAAGAGCACCAGCGGTCTTCGTTTGGGGGGCGCCGACGACGTGCTTGGCCGCCGCGCGCGCTGCTGCAACCCAGTGCCCGGCGACGACGTGGTTTGTTTCGTCAGGCGCTGCAGGAGCATCGTCATTCTCCAGCACCACTGTCGCCACATGCTGCACACCAAGGTGCCCGCGCGCGTGCTCGACATCGACTGG
>JBGCFC010000199.1:0-53695 GCA_045106715.1 Sandaracinaceae bacterium | reverse complement strand
GTGCTCAAGCGGGAGCGCTTCGAGGATACCCGCGGCGCCTTCCGCGCCTTCTCCGAGGTGCTCGACACGCACCCCGAGGAGCCGCGCGCCGTCGAGGCAATGGAGTCCCTGCTCGAGGATGACGACCTCGCCGGCGAGGTCGTCGAGGTGCTGGAGCCCGTCTACCGGCAGATCGGCGCGACCGAGAAGGTGGCCGCGCTCTTCGATGTGCGCATCCAGCTGGCGGACAGCGAAGGCGAGAAGACGCGTTTCCTGCAGGACCAAGCGATGCTGTACGAGCAGGAGCTCGGCGACACGGCGCGCGCCCTGGACGCGGTCCGCCGCGCGTTCCTCTTGGACCCGCGGGACATGATGCTCGCGGACGAGTTGGAGCGCTTGGCGCCGACCGTCGAGGGCGGATGGCAGCAGCTCGACGGGTTGGTCGAGGGGGTGCTCGAGGAGCGCGCCGACGACTTCGACGGGATGATGAAGCGCGATCTCAACCTTCGTGCCGCGCGCTGGTACCGCGACTTCATCGGCAACGCCGCGTCTGCGGAGTCGCGCTTCCGGGCCGTGATCGACGCGGACCCGGACACCACCGAGGCTCACGAAGAACTCGTCGCGCTCCTGCGGGAGCCGGGACGGGAGGCCGAGCTCGTGGCCTCGCTGCGAGGCTGGGCGGAGGTCGACTACGACGAGGACGCGAAGAAGACACGTCTTCGCGAAGCGGCGGCGCTGGCGGAGTCCGCGCTCGGCGAGCCTGAGACGTCGATCGCCTGTCATGAGGCGATCCTGGACGCCGACGGCGCCGACACCTTCTCCCTCGATGAACTCATTCGACTGGAGACCGACCGGGAGGCCCACGAGAAGGTCGCGCGGCTCTTGGAGCGGCGCATCGACGTCGAGATGGACCCCGACAGCCGGCTCACCTTCCGCAAGCGCTTGGCCGCCGCGATGGGGGCGCTCGACCGCACGCAAGACGCCATCGACGCGTGGCAGGGCGCGCTCGACGAGGAGCCTACGGATCTCGAGTCCATCGGCGCGCTCGAGGAACTCTACGAGAAGACCGAGCAGTGGTCGGACCTCGAGGAGCTGGTCCAGCGCCGGCTCGACATCGCGGAGACCACGGCCGACCGGATCGCAGCGCGGGTCCGGCTCGCGCGACTGGCGGAGACGGCGTTTGGGCGCACGGAGGAGGCGGTGGATCAACTCCGCGGCATCCTCGAGGAGGACCCCGGGAACCGCGAGGCGCTCGACGAGCTCGAGCGGCTGTACGCGGCGCAGGAGGAGTGGGTCGAGCTGGTGAGCTTGCTCGACTCGCGCGTGGAGACCGCGGCGGCGGAGGGCGACGCCGAGGCGGAACTCACGTTCCTGGTTCGCCTCGGTGAGGTCTACGTCGAGCGACTCGAGGACCTCGACCGGGCGATCGGCATCTACGGCCGTGTGCTCGACCGGGATTCGGAGCACGTCGGGGCATTGACGGCGCTCGTCGCGCTGCACGAGCGGCGCGAGGATTGGGCTTCGGCGGCGGACGCGCTCGAGGCGCTCACCGCGGTGCAGGACGGGGAGGACGCCATCGCCAGCGCGGGGCGCATCGCTGACATCGCGGAGACCCACCTCGAGGACCCGGCGCGGGCGGAGGGGGCGCTGCAGCGCATCTACCAGCTCGACGGCGGGTCGGCGGAGTCGCGCGCTCGGCTCAAGGCCCACTACGAGACGCACGGGGAGGCGCGCAAGCTCGCGACCATGCTCGCGATGGACGAAGAGGAGGCCGAGGACCCGAAGGAGAAGGTCGCGCTGCTCGAGCGCATCGCCGAGCTCTACTCCGGACCCCTGGAGGACCCTGCGTCCGCCGTGCCGTATCTCGAGAAGGCGTCTCAGCTCGACCCCGAGAACCGCGATGTGCTGCTGCCTCTCTGCGACCTCTACATCGCGGCCGGGCGGCAGACCGACGCCATCCCTGTGCTGGAGCAAATCGTGGCCAGCTACGGGACGCGGCGGAACAAGGAGGTCGCCGTCTACCATCACCGTCTTGGCAAGGCCAAGGCGTCGATGGGCGACCTCGACGGCGCCATGCAGTCCTACGACGCCGCGTTCAAGGTCGACCTGACGAACATCCGGGTGCTGACGGACCTCGGCCGGCTGTGCCTCGAGCGCGGTGACCTCGATCGAGCGCAGAAGACCTTCCGTGCGCTCCTTCTTCAGAAGCTGAAGCCGGACGACGGCATCACCAAGGCGGACGTCTACTTCTACCTCGGCACCATTTCGTCCAAGTCCGGCGACAACCGGAAGGCCATTTCGATGCTCGAGCGGTCCGTCGCCGAGGATGGCGACCACGCTGAAGCGCAGGCGTTGTTGGCCGAACTCAAGGGCTGACAGGCCGAAGAAGACATCTCGGGATGTGCCGTCCAGGCCGCCGGCTACGCGACTTGGACGTCACATCGCGAACCCGACCCATCCACATCGATTCTTCAGCGGCCTGAGGCGCGACCCCTCTCACGGCCACACATGAACCAGCGTTGCATCTTGAACGGCGTCTCGGTCCCCTGGGCCGCGGCGTGCGTCTCCGTCATGGACCGGGGCTTCCTGTACGGCGACAGCGCGTTCGAGGTGCTGCGCACCTACGCGGGGGCCCCGTTCCTGCTCGAAGAACACCTCGCACGGCTGGTGGCAGGCTGCGACGTGCTCGGGATCGCCGGGGTCTCCGGCGCGGCGCTTCGAGAGGACGTCCACCGGGCGTTGGAGGGTGCACCAGAGGACGCCTTCCTCCGCCTCATCGTGACGCGTGGGGCCAGCGAGCGCGGCATTCACGACCACGGCACGCGGCCCACGCGCATCGTGCTCGCCCTGCCGTTGCCGCCGTCGCTCGAGGCACTGCGCCAGCGTGGAGTCGCGCTCACCACCGTGCCCTTTGGAGCGGCGCTCGACGGCACCCCGGCCGCCGGCATCAAAGCGTCCAACTATCTGCCCAACGTCCTCGCCCTTCAGCAGGCGAGCCGACAGGGTGCCTACGAAGCGCTGCTGGTCGGGCCGCAGGGCGAGGTGCGGGAGGGCGCGACCAGCAACCTCTTCGCGGTGGTCGATGGCGAGCTGATCACGCCTCCCGTCGAGTTGGGGATCCTTCCCGGGATCACACGGCGCCTCGTGATCGGCTCGGCTCCGATGCCAGTGCGGGCGCGGATCCTCTTTCCGAGCGACCTGTACCGCGCTGAGGAGGCGTGGATCACCAGCTCCGTCAGGGAGATGCTCCCGGTCGTCGCGATCGATGGGCGCCCGGTCGGCACCGGCTCCGTCGGACCCCGCTTCAAGGAGGTGTTCTCCGCATTCCGCGCCGCGGTCCGGCGGCTCACGGTTGACGCCAGCGCGACAGCCGGCTAAAGCAGCCGCTCAACTCTGTCACGTTCTGCGGAGGCGGGTGCCCGGGCTTCGCCCCCACCTCGCTCACTCACGCTCCTCGGAGATATCGATGTCCTCCAAGTCCCAGAAGACCGACAAGCGCCGCGCGCTCCGCAAGAAGAAGCTCGGCCGCCAGCAGAAGAAGCAGCGCGCGCAGGAGGGCACTCCGGTGTTCCCGATCGATCCCGCCAAGGCGGGCCCCGACTCCGCTGAGAAGCGCTAGCTTCGACCCGAGTCGCTTCACGTTGAGCGGTAGTCCTCCAGGGCTACCGCTCTTTGCGTTCCGTCGCGCGACCCGTTCAGATGGGGCAGTTGAACTGCACGGTCACATCTTCCACGGCGGGCGCGCGGGCGCCGTCGCTAAACAGGGAGACCTCGAGCTCCATCACTGTGTCGTTGCCCACCGGACCAGGCGACAGCGCGAAGTCGGTGGGTCGATCCGTCCATGGCCCCACCCAGGTGGCGGCCGCGAGCTCGGCGACGGTCTCGGCGGTGCGGACGCGGACCTCGATGCGGGTCCCGGCGGGCGCGCTCGCTGTCCAGTCGAGCCGCTCCCATTCGGTCGGGCCCACGCCGCAGCCGCGCACCACCGTGCGGAAGTAGCCGTTTGGAGCGGTGAACGTGCGGAGCGCAAAGCCGGTGAAGTCGGAGTACGTGTACGGGCTCTCGCCGGTCGGGAAATCGCGGGCCACGCCGGTGGCCGGATCGATGCGGGTCGCCGAAGACGAGTCCTGGTTGATCAGCCAAACCTGCCCGTCGGAGTCGAGGCCCACGCCGGTGCTCGCCAGGCCGGGAAGCGGTGCGTCTTCCGTTCCGTAGACCCGGAGCGCGCGTCCCGTGTCGGCGTCGAACGCGGTGAGACGGCTGATCGGATCGGACGCCACGATGGTCCCGTCGGCGAGGAACCGGATCCACTCGTGGGAGCTCGCGACGTAGATGCGTCCGCTCCCGTCGGCGGCGATACCGCGGCTCACTCCGCTGTCCGGCAGCGGCACCTCGAACCAGCGGTTGGTGTCCTGGTCGAAACGGAAGGCTGCGTCGCAGAGGAATCCGGCGACCCAGACTCGGTCGTCCGAGTCGATCGCCAAGCCGTAGGAACTGGAGCAGTCGTCGTCCCGCGTGAAGGCGGTGCGGATCGAGCCCACGGCGCCGGTGTCCGCGTCCACCCGGATAATGGAGCCGGAGGCGGACTCGACGAACCACACGTTGCCGCGTCCGTCGGCGGCGGCGCCATAAGGGCGAAAGCCGCTGAAGGGGGACGTGCGGGGGAGGGGCACCGTGCGAATGACGCTGCCGTCGTTGGGGTCGAGCTGAACGACACTCGAGGCCTCGTGAAGACCGACCCAGATGCGTCCGCCCGAGTCGACGGCGACCGCGCGCGGTACCTCGCCGGCCTCACCGACGTCCACCGTCCAGAGCAGGCACTCGTCCTGTTGGCCCAAGAACTCACCCGGGACATCGCGCTCGATGCGCCCGTCGCCGTCGAGGTCACGGCTGGTCTCGATCTCCCCGTTGCCGTTGCGGTCGACGCAGTCGCTCTCGAGCCCCGCGATCTTGGTGATCGTGCCCTGGTTGAAGAACGCGCGGTTGGCGACGTAGACCGCGCCGCGCAGATCCACCGCGGTGCGCGACGGGCAGTTCCCGCCGGCGCTTTGTGTGCGGCAGCGCTCGCCGGGCGGACGCGCGCCGTTGGTGCCATCGATGAACGCGGCGTCGTACTCCGCGGCCTGCTGTCCGGTCCGCGTGTCCAGCTTGGTAATGGTGCCGAACAGGTGGTTGGCGATCCAAGCGAAGTGCGTCTCTGTGCGCGAACTCGACAGCGTCAGCTCGTCGCCGTCGACCTCGACGCCCGCGTTGTCGTTGGCGTCGAGATCCCAGCCGTCGTCGCCGGGGATCGGCACGCGGTTGCAGCCGGGACGGCAATCGTCACAGGGAGAGAGGACACCCTCGTCGACGCCTCGGTCGCAGTCGTTGTCGATGAAGTCGCAGACCTCTTCGTTGCCGGGCCGCGCGCGTGGTTCGGTGTCGTCGCAGTCCCCCTCGCACGCGCCCACCCCATCGCGGTCCTCGTCGCGCTCCTCGCGGATGTGCACACACGCGTTGCCGCCCGGGTCGCACGAGTCGCGCGTGCACTCCTCGTCGTCGTCGCAGTCCGGCGGGTCACCCGGCACGCAGCTCGCGATGGCGGGATCGCACCGCTCGACCCCGTTGCAGAACAGGCCGTCGTCGCAGTCGCCTCCGCACACCGCCGCGTCCACGCCGGCGTCGAAGGGCCCGCCGTCGCGGTTCGCGTCCGGGCCGGCGTCGCGCGGGGGCGTCGCTCCGTCTCGCGATTCAGGGACGGACAGCCCGCTGCGGGTGCCGCATCCGAGGGCCAAGACCGAGAGCAACAGGAGTGGAATCCGAACGCACACGGGATGAGCCTAGCAGCAACCGCAAAGCGCGTGGACGCGGGCGCGAGCCACGATACGCTCAGACGGATGATCGAACGCCTGCTCTTCTCGCGCAGGGGCGGCCCTCGTCGCCTGCCCTTCGCCGGCCACGCGCTCGCGCTTCGACACGACCCGCTGCGCGTATGGAGAGACCTGGCACGCCGCCATGGCGGCGTGGCGCCTCTCCATCTCGGTCCGCTGCGCGGCTACCTCGTGACCGACCCCGAACACGTAGGGGACGTGCTGCTGCGCAAGGCCGACCACTACACCCGGCGGACCCGTGTGTACAAGGCGATGGCGGCGTTCCTGGGCCAGAGCATTCTCACGACAGAGGGAGAGGGCTGGCGCGTCCATCGGCGGATCGTGCAGCCGGCTTTCCATCGCCGGCGGTTGGCGTCGTTTGCCGGCGCCATCGTCGAGCTCACCCGCGCGGACCTCGGCGCGTGGTCCGGCGAGATCGACGTCAGCGAACGCATGATGCGTCTCACACTCCAGATCGTGAGCGAGGTGCTGCTCGGCACGGAGACGGAGGGCCACGCCGAGGACATCGGCCACGCCATCGACGAGGCGCAGCGGTACACCGAGCACGTCATGTCGCAGGTGGTGGAGATCTCCCGGCACGTCCCGACCCCACGCAATCGCACGTTTCTGCGCAGCGTCGCCACGCTGGACCGCGTCGCGTACGACATCATCGACCGCCGGCAGCGAGGTGGGGAGCGAGGCGATGACGCCGTGTCGATGCTGCTCGACGCCCGCTATGAAGACGGTACGGAGCTGAGCCGGGAGCGCATCCGGAACGAGCTGCTGACGCTTCTGGCCGCCGGGCACGAGACCACGTCCAACGCGCTCTCCTGGACGCTGATGCGGCTCAGCCAACACCCCGACGTGGCGCGGCGGCTCGTCGCCGAGGTCGACCGGGTGATCGGCGATCGGCCGCCAACCTTCGAGGACGTCGCCAAGCTCACGTTCACGCGCTGGGTGTTCGACGAGACGATGCGGCTCCATCCGCCGGTCTGGACGACCGGCCGACAGGCGATCAAGGACCACACGTTGGGCGACACGGACATCCCCGCCGGCACGACCATCGTCCTCAGCCCGTACGTCACCCACCGCCGCGCGGACCTTTGGGAGAACCCGGAGGGCTTCGACCCGGATCGCTGGGGGACGCTGTCTCAGCGTGGGGCGCTGCCGCCGTACACGTTCTATCCGTTCGGCGGAGGGCGTCGGAAGTGCGTCGGTGAGGCGTTCGCCTACCTGGAGGCGATGCTCATCCTCGCGTGCTTGGCGCAGGCCAAGCGCCTCGAGCTGTCCGACCGCGCAGTGGTGCCGTCGCTGCAGGTGACGATGGGATTCGAGTCGGGGCTCTGGATGCGTGCGTCGGACCGCGTGCGGACCAGGGCAGCCGAGTAGCGAGTGTGGTCGAAGCTCGGCGAAGCCGAACTCGGGGGCAGGTCCACCCAGACGTGCACGCAGCGCTCGTTCGAGGTGTCGACACCGAGCTGACGTGCACGTCCACGTTCTCGTCGACGTCCTCGTCTCCGTGAACGTCTGCGTACCCGTGGGGCAGGCCAGAATTCAACGGCCGTCGATCAACGGGAGAGGGGGAGCTCAAGGGGCTCGCCCCTCGACGTGGCGCGCCAGCGCCACCAAGAACTCAATGCAGCGTATGGTTGCGGCCCTCGTGCTCGATGGTCGGCACGCCCGCGTCGCGGCTCCGGGGCTCTGGCGGGATCACGTAGAGGACCTCGACTTCCGTGGAGGGGGGGCTTCGCTCGGGCGCTTCGCGTGGGGACGGCGCGGCCTTGGTCTCGAGCCACGCGGTGGCGGCGGCGACCTGCGCGCGCTCCTCTTCTTCCCACGCGTCGAGCTGGGTGCGGTCCCGCTTTCTTCGCCGGGCGTAGGCCATCACGATGAGCAGCGCGGCGCCGACCCAGAGCGTGCCGCTCCCGAGCAGCAGCGGCATGGCCTGGTAGCGCTCCTCGAGGTCGGCGTGCCAGTCCAGCTCGAGGCGCGTGAGGCTGACCGAGTACGTGCGCTCGAGCGCGGTGTCGAGCGTCTGTCCTTCACGGAGGCGGCGGATGACCTGAGCGAACTTGGCAGCGCCGTCTTGGCGGCCGATCAACCACCGGATGAAGTCGGCGCTCTGTGCGTACGCGAGGTTGACCTGGTGGGGCTGACTCGGGAAGCCACGCGAGAGGCGCCCGAGCGGGAGGAGACGCTCCGAGACGGTGCCGCGCCAGAGCGCCTCGACGCGCTGAAGGCTCTTCTCGTCGGCTTGGTAGATGGCGACGCCCTCGGTGAACCAGCGCGCGATGGGGTGGCCATCGATGGCGCGGTGCAGCGCGACGTGGCTCAGCTCGTGGACGAGCACGGACTCGACGTCGGGGCGCTGCCAAGTCTCGGGGGCGGTCAGCGTCAGCAAAATGAGGCCGCGGTGCGGGTAGGCGACGCCGCTCGCGTAGGCGGGCGGAGGGGCCTCCGGCGGGGCGAGCGCACGCATCTGTTCCGGGTCACGTCCGATCCGGATGGTCAGCGCGGCGTCGATCGGGGAACCCAGCTCGCGGACGAGGCGAGGCCACTCCTGACGCAGCACCTCCTGCAGCCCGTGCACCAGCGTGGTCGTTTGGGAAGGAAACTCCCACTGCACGTCTCCATGGCGCTCCCGAGTGAAGCCATCGGGGGCGTCGGGCAGGGCGCGTCCGGCCTCCGCCTCAGCGACGTCGGCCACGTCCAGGGGGACGTCCTGCGCCCACACAGGGCTGGCGAGGAACCCAACGGCCAGCAGAGCGAGGAGCGCCAGGCGTCTTGCGCACCAACGAGCCGGCTGCGCGATGCAGGGCAGGGCTCCGTTGCTCGGGTCGAAGGCCATGGTGGGGAGCGGGAGGCCTCAGCGGCCGCCAGGGACAAATCGTAGCACCGGCTGGTCACCACCGTCAGTGCTTGCGGTTGCGGCAATGATGGCTACGAAGGCGCCCAACAGGACCAGGGCGGCGCCGTACGGCCAGTAGCGCTCGAAGAAGTCGGGCTCGTCTTCTTCTCCCTCTCCTTCGGGGTCAGGCTCGGTGGCCGCCGCCGGCGCGCTGACGGGGGGCAGGGCGGCGGCTCCTCGGCTTGAGCTGCGGGCCCGCGGCCCCACGAAGCGTCGGACGCGTGCGGGCGAGGTGTCCGACAGCACCAGCGACCCCTCGAAGAACGAGGCGTGGCGCACATCCAGGACCACGAGCTCCGGGCCCTCGGCGCCCCGGCGGACGACGGCGATCGCGACCGCACCCGCCCGTCGCCCGAGGCGCACCAACACGGGTACGTCCTCGGCCTCGGAGAGCCCCAGCCGGCGCCGCTCCCGCCGGACCTCCGCAAACCCGTCTTCGGGGTCGCCCAATCCACCGCGCAGGGCCGACCGCAGCATCGGATCGAAGGGGCGCTCGAACGCGGGTGACAGCGCCTCTTCGACTCTCGACGCCCAGGAGCGCAAACGTTCGTCCGGATCACCCACCAGCACGACCGCCAGCTTCGGCCCGGACTCGCCGTCCTCGGGTTCGGCGACCGGGGCGTCGCCGCTGGCTTCGGCCACCGTGACCTCGGTCGCGGACCCGCTGGGTGCCTCATCGGGACCTGCTTCGGCGGGGGCAACTTCGGCGGGGGCAGCTTCGGCGGGGGCAACATCGGCGGGCGCAACATCGGCTGGCGCAACATCGGCGGTGGCTGCTCCCTCCTCCTCCGGCGCTTCGCTGCTCGGCTCTTCGGCTTCCTGGGCCGCGCCCGGCGAATCGCTCGCGCACACGAACAGGGTCAACCCGCCCACGGGGAGCAGGAGGCAGCGCCGCATGGTCTCGATCTAGCAGCATCCGCCTGAAACGCCGCCGCGCCATGGACATCGGACTCGACGCGGGCGGGGCGTTTCTGCACCATGCGGCGATGAGCCTTCGACCGCGCGCCCGCTACATCCGCTGTGTGGGATTCACCCTCGGTGTGAGCACGTGGGCTCTTACTCGGCAGCTGATCCGCGAAGACCCGCGGGTCTTGCGCGCCCACACGCGGGCGTGGGCGCGCGGGATCGCCCGCCGAGCGAAGATGAACGTGGAGGCGTACGGCACGTGGCGCTTGGACCCCCAAGGCACGTACGTCCTGATGGCAAACCACCAGAGCCTGCTGGACGTGCCGGCGCTGTTCAACGCGCTCCCCATGGTGCCCGGCTTCCTGGCCAAGGCGGAGCTGCGGCGTGTCCCGGCGTTCGGGCGGGCGATGGAGATGGGCGGGCACGTGTTTGTCGACCGCGGCAAACATGAGCGCGCCATCGAAGCCGTCGCGGCGGCGGCGGAGGACCTGCGAACCGGAGGAACCTTGGTCATCTTCCCTGAGGGCACACGCTCGCCCCGGCGCGAAGTGCTCCCGTTCAAGAAGGGTGGTTTTCACCTGGCCCGGCAAGCGGGGGTGCCGATCGTGCCCGTTGGGATCCGCGGGACGGGGGAGGCGGTGCCGAAGGGCAGCTTCGAGGCGCATCCCGCGTTCGCCGAGATCCACGTCGGCGAGCCCATCGAGCCCGAAGTGGTCACGAGCGAGCCGCTCGAGGCACTCGTCTCACGGGTGCGCCGTGAGGTGGCGACGCTGGCTGACCTACCCCTCGTCTGAGCCGCGATCCGGTGCCGGATCCGGGCGGCCCTTGAGCGGAGCGCGCCACTCCACTGTTCGCCCCGCCGCGCGCGCCTCCAGCTCCGCGCGACCGAGCTCCATGTTGACCAGACAGAGGCCGTGCGCAGGGGCGGTCTCGCCGGTGTCGGTCCGCTCGCTCGTCGGCGTCAACAGGCCAGGGACGGCGTCCGGAGCGAGCCGCTCGCGCCCCACCTCGAGCAGGGTGCCCACAAGGATTCGGATCATGTGCTGCAGGAACGCGTTGCCGCGAACCTCGATGGCCACCACGTCGCGCGCGCCCCCGAATCCACGCACCATCTCGACCCGGCTGAGGGTCCGGACCGTGGCGTCGCGGGTGTCGAGCACCGACCGGAACGCGCGGAAGTCGTGGGTGCCGACCAGGTGAGGCATGGCGGCCTCCATGCGGTCCAGATCCAACACGGGGCCAATGCCGCCCGGGCGCGGCCGCGCGCGCCGTGGACAGATGTGCCAAGCACGACGACGCCACAGCGGGTCTCGCTCCTGGCCCACGTGGAGGAGATAGCGGTACGTCTTGGCGAGCGCATCGTACCGCGGAGAGTAGTAGAGCGGGGCGTGTTGGGCCTCCACGACGGCGACGTCTTGTGGGAGCTTGCCGTTGAGTCCGCGGACCCAGCCGTGAAGCGGCACGCCCATGGCGCTGTCGAACGCCACGACCTGCCCCTCGGCGTGCACGCCCGAGTCGGTCCGGCTCGCTCCGCGCACCCGGCTGGCCCGTGGATCGATGGCCCAGATGGCGGCTTCCAGAACCTCCTGGACGTTCCGCTGCGCGGGCTGCGCCTGCCAGCCCACGAAGTCGGTCCCGTCGTACGACAGCACCAGCCGGACGGTCTTCCGCTCGCCGGGATCCTCGGCCGGCACGGTCAGCTCAGTCCCGGCACAATCAGCTCAGCCACGGCACAATCAGCTCAGCCACGGCACGGTCAGCTCAGCCACGGCCAGCTCAGCCCAACGCGCTCAGAACGTGAAGCCGAGGCCGAGGGTCCAGCCCCAGCCGTTGATCGGGAGCTGACCGCCAGCCGGCTCCCCCGCCATCGAGTAGTGGAACTCGGCGAAGATCTCGCTGTGGTTGATCCCCCATTCTTCGTCGAGTTGCCGCGCCGCGCGCGGCTCGAGGAAGTCCAGCTCGAGCGAGACCTTGCCCGCGAAGCGAGGACCGATGCTCCAGCCGTCCTCGGGGGACTCGCTCCCGAGCGCGGTCTGCCAGTAGCCGACGTCCAGACCGAATTTCGGAGTCAGCACGAGAGGTACGTTGAGCTCGCGAGCCAGTGTGTCGAAGCGCCACAGCAAGAGCGCGCGCATGTTCAAGATTTCGAACGAGTTGCGATCGACGTTGGCCGTGCCGCCAGGAGATTCCGTGTCCCACTGGGACCACCCCAAGCCTCCACCGATGCCCAGCAGGCCGATGTAGTCGATGCGGAAGGGGAAATAGTGGAGTTCGAACGAGAGGTCGGGGCCGATGTCGCTCCCGAAGTAGTCGGACGAGGTGAACAGGTCGCCGAGACCCGTGGGGTAGTAGGCGCCCACGCGCAGCTCGAGGCCGAAGTGCTCGGGGCTGCCCGTGTATTCGGGAACAGCGGTCCAGTCGTCGAAGTCGGCGCGCGCGGTGACGGCCGTCGTCGAGACCGCCAGCAGGGCTGCGAAGCAGAGGAGGAGGCGGGTCATCGGACTCTCCGGAGCGCCAGGGCCGCGAGGCCAAACATCATCAGCCAGCCGAGCCCTGCCGTGGAGCGGCGCCCGGCCGAGACTGAGCACGATCCGCCGGTGCACGCGTCGGCGCTCGACTCACCGCTTTCGCAGTACATCTCGAAGAAGCTCGTGACGGGGACCTTGCGCACACACTGGACTCCCGATAGCTCGCTCGGGTTGCTGCTCTGATCGAAGGCCCTCACAGCCACGGCGTATTCCGTCTCGAACGGGTCTTCGGTGGGGAAAGGCACCGTGCCACTCGCGACGTTTCCGTCGATCGTCTGCGCGGGGGTGCTGGTCGAAAAGTCGAGGTCTTCGTTGGCCACCCCGTTGGTGCAGCCGTCGGAGATGAGGAAGATCTCGGACCGCAAGATCGTGGTGCCCGCAGACGTCCAGTCGAGCCGGGAGCCCGAGCGGCCGTTGCTCGCCGTCAGGTTGGTGGGCGCAGACGGGCCAACGAAGTCGTACGCAAGCGGGAAGCTGGCGCTCTGGTTGGTGCCCGTGACCTCCGAGGCCGGCTGGTCGAGGGCGAGCGCCCAGATGGTGTCGATCCCGCTCATGCCGTCACAGTTGATGAGCCGATCGACGCCCAGCGTGACATCGACCTGCGTCGCGCCTTCGATGGCGACAGTGACCTCGAGGTCCACGCAGCTGGTGTTGTTGGTGTCCGTCCGCACGCTCGCGTCGTCGCAGCCTGTCCCGCTGAAAAACGAGAGGTTGGCCCGGTTGGGGTCTACGTTCGTGAAGCGCCAGTCGACCTGAGCCGGGCCGTTGCACTCGTCGAAGTTGATCGGCGTGCCGTTCTGGGTCGCGAGGTCGGCGAGGTCGACGCTGGTGCGCCCGTCGAACGAGAGAATCTGCGCCTGGATCTGCGCGTGCGCGGGCAAGGCAGGCAGCAAGAGGGCCCCTGCAAGCGCGGCGAGCGCGGCGAGCGGGCCGAGACGGTGAGTACGGAGCATGCGGAATCCCTCTAGCAAGCGATGTTCCTGGCGCCAAGGCGCGATTCTCTCGACACGCGCCTGGCCCGATTTCGTCATTCTGGCACAGAGCGCCGGAGGGCTCTCGGCCCCGTGACAAAACGTCATCGGCTCAAACCGGCAGGAGCCCCTCGGCGATCTGAACGGCGTTGAGCGCGGCGCCCTTGCGCAGGTTGTCGCCGACGACCCACATGAGCAGCCCGCCGGGGTTGCCGACATCCTCCCGGATGCGCCCCACGAGGACGTTGTCTTTGCCGACCACGTCGATCGGCTGCGGGTAGACGCCTGTCGCGAAGTCGTCGACGACCTCCACTCCGGGCGCGGCTTCGAGCAGGGCGCGCGCGCGGGCAGCGGCGAGCGGTGCCTCGCACTCGAGGGCGATGGATTCGGCGTGCCCACTGATGACGGGGACACGCACCGCGGTCGGGGACACGCGAATCTCGGGGTCAGCGAGGATCTTCCGCGTCTCGTGCACCATCTTGAGCTCCTCCTCTTGGTAGCCGCTGTCGACGTCCCTGGACCAGTGCATGAGGAGGTTCTGGGCCAGTTGGCCCTTCAGGGGCGCCAGGTCGGGGGGCTCGCCGTTGGCCACGGCCTTGGCCTGCGCCTGGAACGCCTCGACGGCCTGGGCGCCGCTCCCACTGATCGCCTGGTACGTGGACACGACGACCCGCCGAATGCGGCTCTCGGCGTGCAGCGGCGCGAGCGCCACCACCATTTGGATGGTCGAGCAGTTCGGATTGGCGATGATCCCCTTGGGCCGGCTGTGTGCCGCCTCGAGATTGCACTCGGGCACGACCAGCGGGACATCGGGGTCTCGGCGCCAGGCGCTCGAGTTGTCGATGACGACCGCGCCCCTTTCCGCCGCGATGGGCGCCCACTCGCGGCTGGTGCCGCCGCCGGCGCTGAAGAGCGCGAAGTCCACGCCCTGGAACGCCTCTGGCGTCACGGCCTGCACGCGATGGACCTCTCCGCGGAAGGTGATCTCGCGACCGGCGCTGCGCGGCGACGCGAGCGGGATGAACTCAGCGACCGGAAAGTCGCGCTCCTCCAGCACCCTGAGCATCTCCTGCCCGACCGCTCCGGTGACCCCGAGGACCGCGACCTTGCTTCCATTCGCCATGACCATGTCGGTATCACGCGTGGCCGGACACGCCATAGTCCCTGCACCGCGCCTCGCGCCGGACTTGACTGGGGAGTAAAGCTCCCTATACCGACGGTGAAATCGGGTGAAGCCGTCTCGCGGACGACTTGCGCGGTGGTGCGGACGTGCCCACAACCCGCCCGGACCCGCACTCTTCTGGGAGATTCCATGCCGCGGCTCGCTCCGACCCTCGTCTTCGCCCTCCTTGCGGTGCCCTCGGTGGCGCTCGCGCAGCCCGCGGCGGAGCCCCTCGCCGAGCCGCCAGTGGCTCCGTTGCCGGCCCTGCCGGCGGCGCCGACGCCCGCTCCGTCGCCCGCAGCGGAACCCGACCGGGTCAACCTCGAGGCGGTGTTGCGCGGGGAGGGCCGGGGCCTCACGGCGGAGGAGGCCGCGCAGCGGGCCGTGGAGACCGCCCCGTCGCTCGATCGCGCACGTGCGGCGGTCCAACAGGCGAGCGCGGGGGCGGACCAGGCGCTCTACGGGTTCATCCCGCAGCTCACGCTTGGGTTTCGGTACACCCGGCTGAGCGAGATCGACCAAGCCACGCTCGACTTCGGTGGGCCGTCCATCGACCCCGACTTGATCCCCGCGATCGTCGGGCCGGTCGAGGACCCGGCGGCCCGCGAGCTGTGGCGGAACCTGCTCAACTCCCAGGCGGCGAGCTCGGATTTCCAGTTCCCCGTGCTGCTCAACAGCTTCAACATTACGGCCTCCGTCGTGTACCCCCTGAGCGACGTGTTCTTCCAGGTGTTGCCGAGCTACGAGGCGGCGCAGACCAACGTCGAGGCGATGCGGCACCGGGAGGACGTCGCGCGTGCCGACATCGGGCTTCAGGCGCGCGAAGCGTTCTACAACTACGCTCGCGCGCGCGGCGCCCTGGCGGTCGCCCAGTCCACCGTGCAGCAGGCGCGCACGCGCCATGAGCAGGTCCAGGCGTTCGTCACCGCGGGCACGGCGGCGCCCGTCGACGAGCTTCGGCTTCGGGCTCAGCTCGCCGCCGCCGAGGTGGCCGTGGCGCGCTCGAACGCCGGCATCCAGATCGCCGCGACGGCCATTCGCACCCTGCTTCATCTCGACGCGAGCCAGGCGATTGCGGTCAACGAGGATGTGCTCGCGGACCTCCCGCCGCTCTCGGACACCCCCGAGAACCTGGTCGCGGAGGCGCTGACGGAGCGGCACGATGTGCGCGCGGTGCGTCGTTTGATCCGGGCCACCGGTCAGCGTGTGGAGGCGGCCGAGGGCAGTCGTTACCCGAGCGTCGCGCTGCAGGCGAACCTTCAGGTCGCCAACCCCAACCAGCGCATCTTTCCCCAGACGGAGGAGTTTCGCGAGAGCTGGGATGTCAGCGCGGTGGTGCAGTGGTCGCCGCACGATCTGCTGAACGGTGAGGCCCAAGCGAGCCAGGCGCGCTCACAACAAGATCAGGCCCGCGCGGACCTGCGCTCCCTGGAGGACGCGGTTCGGCTTCAGGTCACCGAAGCGGCGATGACGTACGAGGCGGCGCGGCTGGGCTTGGAGGCTGCGCGTCTCGGTGTCGAAGCCTCGGAGGAGAGCTACCGCGTGCAGATGGAGCGCTACCGGGCGGGCGCGTCGACGGTCAGCGACGTGATCGACGCGAGCGCCGAGCAGCTCCGCGCGCAGCTCGACCTGGTGAACAACGCCATCGACGCGCGCGTGGCGTGGGCCCGTCTTCAGCGCCGCATGGGCGCGCTGTGATCGTGGTGGCCGCCGCCGTGCTGCGCGCCGGCCTCGGACAAGACGTGTTGCTCACGCGCCGCATGAAGGGCGCGCACCTGGCCGGCATGTGGGAGTTCCCCGGTGGCAAGGTCGAGGAGGGGGAAGACCCCAGACAGACCGTCGTCCGGGAGTGCGAGGAGGAGATCGGGCTCACGGTGGAGGTGCTCGACATCCTCGACGTCGCCTACCACCGCTACGCGGAGAAAGACGTGCTGCTGCTCTTCTACGATTGCCGCGGGGAAGGCGAGGTGCAGCACCTCGGGGTCGCCGATCACGCGTGGGTGCAAATCGGATCGCTCGGCGACTATCCACTGCCGCCGCCCGACCAGCGCCTGGTCGACAAGCTCACCTCCGGCCGCTGAAAGACTGTCGAAAAATCGGACCGAGTCGGCGCAATCGAGGCGGGTGCCCCCGAGGTCACGACGTGACGAGGCGTGCCGGGGGCACGTCGAGGAGCGGCGGGGGCGCGGAGGGGCCCGGATCGGCCGCGCCGCGACGGGAGATTTGTCGACGGTCTTTGAGTTACAGAATGTCGATCGGGCCGGCGCCTTCGCGCACCACATCGATGTCGCCGCTGGTCAGGTCCAGCACCGTCGACGCCTCGAGCCCGCCCCAGCCCGCGTCGAGGAAGATGTCCACGCCGGAGAAGTAGCTCGCGATGTCGGCCGGGTCGTTCAGCGCCTCGCCTTCCCAGCTCGCGCTGGTCGAGACGATGGGGTTGCCCAGCTCACGGATGAGCCCGAGGGCGACCTCGTGATGGGGCACCCGGATGCCCACCTGCTTGCGCTTCTTGTTGAGATGAAGCGTTCGCGGGGCTTCACGGGTGGCCCGCAGAATGAAGCAGTAGGGACCCGGGGTGAGCCGGCGCATCAGGCGATAGGTGCGGTCGTCCACCACCGCGTAGCGCGCGAGGTCCCCGAGGTCCGGGCAGAGGAAGGCCAGGCGCTGGTCCTTCTTCATGCGCTTCAGCTCATACACGCGGTCGACCGACTTCTTCTGCGTGAAGTCGCAACCAATGCCGTAGACCGTGTCAGTCGGGTACGCGATGACGGCGCCCTGCCGGAGGGCATCCACGGCCTTCCGGATCAAGCGTGGGTCGGGGTGCTCGGGATCGATCTGGATGCGTCGCATGGGTACGTCTCGATGCGAAGAAAGGAAAGTCGGGCCGCGCGCGTCGGAGGCGTTCCCGCGATGAGCTACGGGCGATGGCTAGGGGCGATTGTGCAGCAAGCGCTTGGACTGGCCGCCCTCGAACAACACGATGATGAAGCCTTGCGCGGTCTGCTCCTGCACGCGGCCGACGCCGAACTTGGAGTGGATCATCAGCTCACCGATCTCCCACTTCCGGGCCCGGTCGTAGGCGGCCGCGGTGGCGCGGCCCAGCGAGATGTCCGCCTCGGTCAGCGGCGTCGAGATGCGCTTGGCGGGCGAGTTCTTCCGAGTCGAGGTGGTCCGGCGTCGCTTCGGCGCCGAGGCGGACTTCACGGGAACGGGCTTTGAGATGACCTTGACCTGGCTGCCGAGCGCGCGGCGCGCGGCGGCGATAACGGCCTGCGAGCGGTGGCAGACGAGCACCTCTTCCAGGCCCGCCGGACGGCCCGCGGCGTAGCACTCGTCGTAGTAGGCGTTGGCGGCCTTGGCGACGCGGACGACGCGCTCGACCTCATCCAACGCGTCGGGGCCATCTCCGAGCGCGGGCAGCGCCATCCGCGCCACATGCCGCAGGCTCGCGAAGGCCAAGGCGTCCTTGACGCACTTCGTGATCAGCTCCCCGTCTGGCGCTTTGGCGCGAACGCCTTTGACCTCGGGGCCGCGCATCGCGATCCAGAGCAAGAAGTCGCAGTGCAGCTTGCCGCGGTGCAGGCGGAGCATCTCACCGATGGGCAGGAGACCGCTGTCGAGTCGCTTCTTCTCGCGATCGAGCTGCGAGTTGAGCTCGGAGCCGTAGTGCTCCGACAGCTCGCGGTCCGGACCTGGGCCGGGCCACACCCGCAGGTCTGCGCCGCCGCCGTGGGCGATGGCGTCGACGCGCTCGGAGGAAGGCAGATCGAGCGCGGACGAGGCGATGAGCTGAACGTCCATGGCGCTGGGTAGCACGCGAGGCGAGAGGGTCCAGCAGTGCGTGTCGCCATGAAAATTCGAGCTGACGTGGGCGCCCCGATCGGGCAGGCTCGGGCCCATGAGCGACCCCGATCCCCGTCCCTTCATCGTGCTGACCGCCATCCTCAACGGAAGCGCACGCCCCGCGGCCGTCACGTTGAGTCACGGATCGGCGATGGAGCGGGCGTACCTCGCGACGACCGGACAGGACATCGCCGGTCTGGACATCGTCGAGCTCCCCGTGGCGCCGCCGGCGTTCTCCGCGCTGCGCAAACACGCCGGCCTCGGCGGAGATGCCGTCGCGGTGTACGACGTGTTCCCGCTCTCCGCCGCGCTGGACGCCTCGGTCCGTCAGATCGCCGGACAGTTCTTGGCCGCCGAGGCGCTGTGGGCCCTCGACGCAGCGGGCCACCTCACGGGCGTGCCGCTCAACCTCCGGCTCGACGTACCGAACGGCTGGGATCGCGATCCGAAGAACATCCACGAGAAGCTGGTCGCGGCCGGTGCGCTCGACCTGTCGGCTGGCGCCATCGAGACCTTCAAGGCGATCAAGGCCACCTGGGACCAGCCCTGAGCTGACCGTGGCGCCACGGCGCCGCTCGGCCGCTTCAGTTCAACGTGGCCGGCTGTCGGAGGCTGAAAGGCGCGATGTCGATGTCGAGTTCCGTGCCGTCGGGCCGGGTCATGCGGTAGGAGCCGTGCATGCTGCCGCTCGGCGTCTGCAACGCGCAGCCGCTCGTGTACCGAAAGCCCTCACCCGGCGCGAGGACAGGCTGCTGCCCGATCACCCCCGGTCCGCGAACCTCTTCGACGTCGCCGTCCGCGTCGGTGATGACCCAGTGGCGGGAGAGCAGTTGCCAGCGATGCTCGCTCTCGTTGTGCACCTCGACCGTGTACGCCCACACATAGCGGCGCGCGCGCGCATCCGACTGCTCCGGCAGGTAGCGGCTCTCGACCACCACACGGAGACCCTCGGTGACGGCCATGCTCGGATTCGTCGGGGGAAGGGGCATCGGAACTCCTGAGGACGATGGCACAGCGGGGAGGGCGACCCAACCCTGGCGCGCGGACTTGGCCCAAATGGCAGAGCCCCGAAACAGCAGAGCCCCGAAACAGCAGAGCCCCGAAACAGCAGAGCTCCGAAACAGCAGAGCCCCGAAACAGCAGAGCCCCGAAACAGCAGAGCCCCCGGAGATGAACTCCGGGGGCTCCGACAAACATTGTGACCCCAAGGGGACTTGAACCCCTGTTACCGGCGTGAGAGGCCGATGTCCTAACCACTAGACGATGGGGCCGTCTGGGAACTTAGTAAAAGCTAATATTGAGCGAGCTCGGGTACAAGGATTCGAACCTCGATAGCCAGAACCAGAATCTGGAGTC
This sequence comes from Sandaracinaceae bacterium, assembly GCA_045106715.1. Taxonomy (GTDB): domain Bacteria; phylum Myxococcota_A; class Polyangia; order Polyangiales; family Sandaracinaceae. Next base: position 34,193 of record JBGCFC010000199.1, on the reverse strand, counting down.
CTACCATTAGACGATACCCGAAGAGGCGAGGCTCGATGTCGCTCGCCCCGCGTTTCGGACCGGCGATGTAGCCCCCTCGACGCGGGTCGTCAAGGAGAAGAATGCGGCTTCCAGCCGACTCTTCGCCGTTACTACACCAGTTTGGTCGACAATGGCGGCCTCGCGACGGCAACGCATCGCCTTGGACACGCCGTTGCCCCTTGCCATCGTGCACATTCTGCGTCAGAGGTGTTCTACGGTATCCCGGTAAGGAATGACGATGAATAAGTGGATCGTGACGGCGAATCGGCTGCTGGACGGCAGCGTGGTGTACCTGAGCGCGGATCGCCAGTGGAGCGCAGATATCGGCGTCGCCGGTCTGAGCGCCTCCCCGGATGAGGAGACGCTGGCGTGGGCCGGCACCCAGGAGCACCTCATCTGCGACCCGTACGAGCTCGAGGTTCGGGTCGGCGACGGCGCCCCCGAGCCGCTCAGTGCGCGTGAACGCATCCGCGCCGAGGGGCCGCACCCGACGCTCGTTCGTCTGGGTTACCCCGCGGAGTACACCGCGCCCGGGACGGTGGCCTGATGTACCTCTACGACGCGTTCGACCAGCGGATGGTCGAGGAGCGGGCCGCGCAGTTCAAGGACCAGGTCGTGCGCCGGGTCGACGGCCGCCTGACGGAGAACGAGTTCAAGCCGCTGCGCCTGCAGAACGGCCTCTACATGCAGCTGCATGCGTACATGATGCGCATCGCGGTGCCGTACGGGCTCATGTCGAGCGACCAGGTCCGCAAGCTCGCCCACGTCGCGCGCGTCTACGACCGCGGCTACGCGCACGTGACCACGCGGCAGAACATCCAGCTGAACTGGCCCAAGCTCGAGGACGTCCCGCGGATTCTGGAAGAGCTGGCCGAGGTCCAGATGCACGCCATCCAAACGAGCGGCAACTGCATCCGAAACATCACCTCCGACCCCTACGCGGGCGTCGCTGCGGACGAGATCGAGGACCCGCGCCCCTACTGCGAGATCCTCCGGCAGTGGTCTACGTTCCACCCGGAGTTCGCGTTCCTGCCACGCAAGTTCAAGTTCGCGGTGACCGGCGCGCACGAGGACCGCGCGGCCATCGCGGTGCACGACGTTGGGCTTCGGCTCGTCAAAAAGGACGGCGAGGTCGGTTTCGCGTTCTACGTCGGCGGCGGTCAGGGCCGGACGCCGCTGGTCGCGCCATGCATCGCGCCGTTTGTGCCCAAGCACGACTTGCTCTCGTATTCCGAGGCGGTTCTGCGCGTCTACAACCAGCTCGGCCGCCGGGACAACAAGTACAAGGCCCGCATCAAGATCCTCGTCAAGCAGACTGGCGCCGAGGAGTTCGCGCGGCTCGTTCGCGAAGAGCACGCCCAGATCCAAGGCGGGCCGCTCCGGCTCGAGGACGAGGACATCGAGCGGTTTCGCGGGTATTTCACGCCGCCGACGTACGACACCCTCGAAGACCAGAACCCAACGGTCGAGGCGGCGCGGCTGAACAAGGACCGTCGTTTCGCGCGCTGGATGGACCACAACGTCGCCGCGCACCGGGTGCCTGGGTACGCCATCGTGAACCTGTCGTTGAAGAACAAGGACCTGCCGCCGGGCGACGTCACCAGCGACCAGCTCGACGCCATCGCGGACCTCGCCGACCGATACGGAGCGAGCCGCGTCGTCGCGACCCACCGACAGAATCTCGTGTTCACCGACGTGAAGAAGAAGGACCTGCCCGCGCTGCACACGGCGCTCGCGGAGCTCGGGTTCGCCACCCCCAACGTCGGAAAGCTGACCGACATCGTCTGCTGCCCGGGCCTTGACTACTGCAACCTGGCGAACGCCCGCTCCATCAGCGTGGCCAAGGACCTCACGGCGCGCTTCGACGACCTCGGCAAGCTGTACGACCTCGGCGACCTGCACCTCAACATCAGCGGCTGCATCAACGCGTGCGGCCATCACCACGTGGGCCACATCGGGGTGCTGGGCATCGACAAGAAGGGCCAAGAGTTCTACCAGCTGATGCTCGGCGGGAGCTCCGGGGACGAGGCTTCGCTCGGCAAGGTGCTGGGCCGCGCGCTCACCCACGACGAGCTCAGCGTTGCGGTGGAGCGTGTCGCGCTGGCGTACGTGGGTCTGCGTGAGAGCGCAGAGGAGTCGTTCCTCTCTTGTTACCGCCGGCTGGGGCCGAAGCCCTTCAAGGAGGCCGTCTATGACGTTGATCCTTCGTGATGACGCGGGGGCGCGTCGCGCTGTCGACGACCCCTGGACCCGGCTCGAAGAGGATGCCCCGCGCAGTGACGGCGACGTCATCGTCTCGTGGGCGCGGTGGACAGCCGGTCTCGAGCCCGGGCCGGGGCGCGTCGGCGTTGTCGTGCCCGGCGGAGTCGACCCCGCCGAGGTGGCGACGAAGCTCGACGGTGTCGCGCTGATCGCCATCGAGTTCCCGAAGTTCACCGACGGTCGCGGCTACTCGCTCGCGCGTCTGCTTCGGGATCGTTACGGATACACCGGCGAGCTCCGCGCGGTGGGCCACGTACTTCGAGACCAGCTGCACTACATGGCCCGCTGCGGGATCGATTCGTTCGATCTCTTCGACGGCAAGGACGTCGAGGATGCCATCCAGGCGTTCAGCGACTTCCACGGGAGCTACCAGCCCGCCGCCGACGGCAACATGCCTGCGTGGAAGCGTCCGCGGTAGGTCCGAGCCCAACACGCGCATCGCTTTTTTGACCCCGAGCCGCCCGCTCGGGCATGCCTGGCGTCATGGACCAGGTCCGAGCATTCGCGACGCGCTGGCTCGAGCGCGCGCGCGTCGGGGGAGCGGTGCTCTCGTTCGCGGCGGCGGGCGGACTGGCCGCGTGGGGGCTCGCTCGAGAAGAGCCGGCGCTGGCGCGCGCCGCCGGCCCGGTCGTGCCCGTCTCGGTGGCGGACGAGGATGTCGCGAAGGGCTCCGACGCGGAGGCCGAGGCGCGGCGTCTCGCGACCGCCTGGGAGAGAGAGAACGTCACGCTCGAGATCCCGGGCGAGGCGCCGTGGTTGCGAACGCGGAGCGCGCTGGGGGCGCGCGTAGACGTGCCCCGGCTTGCCGCGCGGATCGCGCAGGGCATCGATCGAACGAGTGTGATGCGACAGCGGTTCGAGGGCGACGCGCTCGCGCTGCCGCTCCTGCTCGAGATCGACGAGTCGGTCATGTTCGAGCACCTGGCGGACCTCAAGGACCGCTATGACCGGCGCGCGGCGGATGCGCGGGTCAACCCCCGAACGGGCGAGACAGTGGCGCACACGGACGGCCGCATGCTCGACGTGCACGCCACGCTGGATCGGATGCATGTGGCGCTGGAACGAGGCGAGGCGAGCTTCACCGCCGTCGTGCACGAGCGTCCCGCCACGCGCTCGGTGGACGACCTCGAGGGCCTCGACCTGAGCCACGTCGCGGGGAGCTACGAGACCCGCTATGCGAACACCGCCCAGTCTCGGAACCGCACGTACAACCTGCGCGTCGCGGCCTCCAAGATCGACGGCTACGTCGTGATGCCGGGCGAGACCTTCGACTTCAACGACGTTGTCGGCGAGCGCAGCGAAGCCAACGGGTTCCGCCCCGCGCCTGTGATCGCCGGAGGCGAGCTGGTCGACGGACTCGGAGGCGGGACCTGCCAGGTGGCGGGCACGCTGCACGCGGCGGTCTTCTTCGCCGGCCTCGAACGGGTTGAGCGTCAGCCGCACAGCCGACCCAGCACCTACGTCTACATGGGTCTCGACGCGGTCGTGAGTTACCCCCAGCTGAACTTCCGCTTCCGCAACGACCAGCCGCATCCAGTGGCCATCGGCTTCACCGTCGAAGGGGGCATCGCGCGAGCCGAGATCCGCGGCGCGCCGAGCGAGCGCATGGTCTCCTTCGTTCGGCGTGTCGACTCCGTGCAGGAGTACAACGAGCGAGACGTGCCCGATCCCTCGTTGCCGGCGGGCGTGCGTGTGCTTCGGCAGCGCGGCGTGCCCGGTTTCACCGTCACGACCTGGCGCATCGTGCGCGACCTGGAGTCCCGGCAGGCGGTGCGGACCCACGCCGAGGACGTCTATCCACCCACCCAGCAAGTGTGGCGTGTAGGCAGCGGCGGCCACCCGGCGTCGGACTACGTCGCGCCCGAAGGCGACACGCACAACGAGTACACGGCCGACGCCTACCTCGAGGTCACGCAAGGAGCGGGCGTGCGCGGCACGCAGACCGTCCGGCGGGCTGGACGCTACGGCTCATACGGCTGGACGGAGCGGCTCGGCTTCCCGCAGCCGGACCCGGCGCGCTTCGAGTAGTCCTACCGAAACGGGTTCGACGTCCTCCGCAGCGTGCGCGCCAGGCGCTGGAGGTACTCGGCGTGTTCGAGAACCGCACCAGGCTCGTCGAGCGGAGCGGTGAGCTCGAACCTCTCGCCGTCGAAGTTCAGCCGGGCGTCGGTCAACGACGGTGCGTCGAGCTGTGCGTGCGGGCCGTGACGTTGGCCGTTGCGCCAGGTGACCTCGAAGGGCGGCACGTCCACGTCGTGCGACGAGAATGACACCGTCACCGCCGGGCCCTCGCCAAACCAGCTCGGCGACAAGCGGACCCCTCCGGGCAAGACGCGGTGGTCCCCATCGCGGGTCACGCCGGTCACCCGGTCCAGCGGAAGGAGAAGCGCGTCTCCGAGCTCGACCAGCGACTGCATGAGTCGGATGCCGCGGATCAGGGTCTTCGCGGGGACCACGTCGGACGAGAGACCGTGCATTCGCCACGTGATGCGGAGTTCGCCCCGGTGGTGGTCGAGATAGGCGCTGTCCAGCTCTCGTAGCCGACGTCGAAGGCCAAGTGGGAGGAACGCTTCCATCGCCTCCCGCGAGGCCCCGGTGCACGCGAGTTGCGGCTCGAGCAGCTCTTGGTGGCGCTCCAGGTCGAGCATGCCGCCATCGAAGCGGTCGACCGTGAACGAGGGCAGCCCAGCGACATCGCACGGCCCTCGGACGCGAAACACCTTGGGCCCCGACCGGGTATGCAGCGAGAACCGAACCCCGTCTTCGAGCTCCAGGACCTCCGAACCGTCCCGGCTGATGCGCTTCGCTCCGGTCGCGCCCTCCAGCTCGCTCCACATCCCGCGGTCGTTCTTCGCGCCCTTGAACAGGTAGCGAACCAGCGGGACGGCCAGGCCCGCCGCAACCAACACCAGGGGATGCATGAGGCTCAGAATACACCGCGGCCGGCGTGCTACACCCGACGCCATGAGCCGTGTCGTCGTCGCCGTCACCGGAGGCATCGCCGCCTTCAAGGCCGTGTTGGTCGTGCGTGAGCTCGGTCGTCGTGGGCACGAAGTGCGCGTGGTGATGAGCGAGGCGGCGACGCGCTTTGTCGGCCCGGTCACGTTTACGGGGATCACGGGCGCACCGCCGGTCGTGGACCTCTGGGACCCTTCGTACGCGGGCGAAGTTCACGTGGAGCTCGCGGCCTGGGCGGACGCGATGCTGGTCGCGCCGGCCACCGCGAACCTCTTGTCCCGCGCCGCCTCGGGGCAGGCGGACGACGCCGTCACCACGACGTTGCTCTGCTTCGACGGACCCGTGCTGATGGCACCGGCGATGCACCACCGGATGTGGGCGCACCCCGCCACGCAGCGCACTGTCGAGCGGCTCACGTCCGATGGCGTGCGCCTGGTCGGGCCGGTGTCGGGGCCGTTGGCGTCGGGGGAGAGCGGCATGGGCCGGCTCGCTGAGCCCGTGGCCATCGTGGACGCGCTCGAGCGCGGTCTCGTGCGTGATCTCGTCGGCAAGCACGTGCTCATCACCGCCGGCGGCACCTGCGAAGACCTCGACCCAGTCCGGTTCCTGGGCAACCGGAGCACAGGCAAGATGGGCTACGCGCTCGCCGAACGGGCCGCGGCGCGTGGAGCCGAGGTGACGCTCGTCTCGGCCCCCACCGCGTGGTCCGTCCCGGCCGGGGTGACGCGCGTCGACGTCCGATCCGCGCGGGAGATGCGGGACGCCGTCGAGGGGCTGCGCGACGATGTCGATGTCGTGGTCATGGCGGCCGCGGTAGCGGACTACCGGCCGACCGAGCGGGCGGACGACAAGCTCAAGAAGGGCGACGGAGACCTCACCCTCACCCTGACCCGGAACCCGGACATCCTGGCTGGGCTCGGTGCATGGCGACAAGAGGCGGGCGCAGCTTCGCCGATGCTGGTGGGCTTCGCCGTCGAGACGCGCGACCTCGTGAAGGCCGCGCGCGGCAAGCTCGAGAAGAAGGCCGTGGATCTCATCGTCGCCAACGCGGCCAAGGACAGCTTCGGCCGGGACGACAACCGCGCCGTGCTCGTGCACGCCGATGGCGAGGAGGCGCTCGAGGTGATGGACAAGGTGCGGCTCGCCGACCGGATCCTCGACCGGGTGGCTTCACAACTGAGGGACTGAAGCTGTGGAAGCCGTGGTGGCTGGCGGTCGCCGGCGGCCAGGACGGCGCTATGCTTGGCCGTGTTTCGCATTTCACGAAGCGCCTCACGGCTTGGTCTCCGGATGTTCGGTGTGTCGCTGGTGCTGCTCGTGGGCACCGCGCACGCGCGCGTGGACTGCCGTGGTCCCTCGCTGCGAACGCAGGTCGCGCAATCGACTGACATCTTTGTGGGTCGGCTCGACGCCACCGAGATCGCTGCGCCGCTCCCCGAGGGACAGAACGGCGTGCCCGACATGCACCTCACCTTCGTCGTGACGCGCGTGCTCGCGGGCACACTCGAAGTGGGCGACCACGTCCGGGTGCGCTGGGAGGGGTTTGTCGAGCCCCCCAACATGCGCGTCGGTGGGTGCAGGGTGCCCGCCACGGTGGGGGCACAGATGTTGGTGTTGGCGGAAGGGGCGCCCGAGGCCCTCCGCGTTCCGAACGCGACACGCTCCACTCCGCTCAGCGCGGCGAACCGTGAAACCGTGCGTCGTGTCGCCCGGCTCGTCCGCCGACGCTGAGCGAGCCTGACCGCAAGCCGAAGCCGGGTTTGGTACATGTCGTCGGCCCTGGATGTCAGGCGCGGTACTACAGCCCCGGAGCCGGGAACGCGTCGCACATCTCTTTGACCTCTGCCGCGATGCCCGCGAGCTTCGCCTCGTCTTCGATGTTCTCGATGACGTCGCTCATCCAGTTCGCGATGCGCTTCATCTCGTCTTCGCCCATGCCGCGGCTGGTGATGGCCGGAGTGCCGATGCGGATGCCGCTCGGGTCGAAGGGCTTGCGCGGGTCGAACGGGATCGAGTTGTAGTTCGTCACGATGCCGGCGGCCTCGAGCGCGATGGACGCAGGCTTGCCGGGCACGCCCGTGGGCGTGAGGTCGGCGAGGATGAGATGCGTGTCGGTGCCGCCGGTGACCAACGCGATGCCGCGGCTCTCGAGACCGGCGGCCAGCGTCTTGGCGTTCGCGACGACCCGGGCGGCGTAGGCTTTGAACGCGTCGGTGCTCGCCTCCTTTGCGGCGACGGCGAGCCCCGCGATGGCGGCGTTGTGCGGGCCGCCCTGCAGACCGGGGAACACGGCGCGGTCGATCTTCTTACGGTGCGTCTCGTCGCAGAGGATCATGCCGCCGCGCGGTCCGCGGAGCGTCTTGTGCGTGGTGGACGTGATCACCTCGGCGACGCCGACCGGGCTGGGGTGCGCGCCGCCGGCGACGAGCCCGCTGATGTGCGCCATGTCGGCGACGAGGATGGCGCCGACCTCATCGGCGATCTCGCGGAACGCGGCGTAGTCGAGCGTGCGCGGGTACGCCGTCGTCCCGCACCAGATCAGCTTCGGCTTGTGCTCCCGCGCGAGCGACGCGACCTGGTCGATGTCGATGCGGTGGTCGGACTCGCGGACGCCGTACTGGATGGCGTCGAAGTACTTGCCCGTGATCGAGACCTTCCAGCCATGCGTGAGGTGTCCGCCAGCGGGCAGCCCGAGCCCCATGGTCTTGTCGCCCGGCGACATGAAGGCGAGGTAGACGGCCAGGTTGGCGGGCGAGCCGGAGTAGGGCTGCACGTTCACGTGGTCGGCGCCGTAGAGCGACTTGAGCCGCGACTGGGCGAGCAGCTCGACCGAATCGATGTGGGCCTGCCCCTGGTAGTACCGCTTGAGCGGGTAGCCTTCGGAGTACTTGTTGTTGAGGCAGGAGCCCGCGGCCTCCTGGACGGCGCGCGAGGCGTAGTTCTCGCTCGCGATCAGCCGAAGCGAATCGGCCTGGCGGCGGTTCTCCGCCTGCACGAGGTTTGCGATCTCCGGGTCCAGCTCGGCGAGGGTCGGCTCTGTCATGGCGGATCGATACCATGGTCGCCGGGCCTCGGGTCGTGTTAGGCGTGAGCCCATGCACGGCGTCTCTGTCGATTTCGAAACCTACCGGGCGCTCGCGGAAGACGCGACGGTCGTGCCGGTCGTGCTTCCGCTGCTCGCCGATGCCCTGACCCCGGTGCTCGCCTGGTCGACCATCGGCGGGGGCCTCGGCAGCTATCTGCTCGAGAGCGTCGAGCACGGCGAGAAGTGGGGCCGCTTCAGCTTCGTGGGCTACCGGCCGCAGCTGCTGGTGCGCGGGAGGCGAGGGCGCTTCGAGGTGGAACGCGACGGCCGGATCACGTCGGCCGAGGTGGACGACCCCTGGCCGTCGCTGCGCGCGCTGCTCGCCGAGTGGGTGCCGCCGACCGAAGGCGTGGCCGACCTGCCGCCGTTCTGGGGCGGGGCTGTCGGTTACGTCGCGTACGACGCCGTGCGCACCTTCGAGCCGACCGTGGGTGAGCGCCACGCCGACCCTGAAGCGTGGGACTTCTCGTTCGCCGTGGGCGGCACGCTGCTCGCGTTCGACGACCTGCGACAGCGCGCGTACGCCATCTGCTGCCGCCGCATCGAAGGAGACCCGCGCGCCACGTACGAAGACTCCGTCGCCGAGCTCAAGGTGCTCTCCGACGAGCTGTCCCGTCCCCGCATCCCGCGCCTGCTTGCTCCCCCGACGGTGGGCTTCGACGGCGAGCTTCCACCGTCGAGCTACACGCGGGAGGGCTTCGAGGACGCGGTGTGCGCAGCCCAGGAGTACATCTTGGCCGGCGACATCTTTCAGGTCGTCCTGGGCCAGCGTTTCACGGTGCCCGCCCGCGGGGTCGACCTCTTCGATGTGTACCGCATGCTCCGCGCCATCAATCCGTCACCGTACATGTACATGCTCAAGATGCCGGGCATGGGCATCGCCGGGGCGAGCCCGGAGACCCTCGTCCGAGTCCAGAATGGGGTCGCGGAAGTGCGGCCGATCGCGGGCACCCGGCGTCGCGGGGCTTCGGCCGCGGAGGACGCGGAACGCGCCGACGACCTGCTCGCCGACCCGAAGGAGCGGGCGGAGCACGTGATGCTCGTGGACCTCGGACGGAACGACCTGGGCCGGATCTCGAAGCCGGGCACCGTGCGGATCACCGAGGAGATGATCATCGAGCGCTACAGCCACGTCATGCACATGGTCAGCAACGTCGTGGGCGAGCTCGCGGACGACAAAGACGCGCTCGACGTGCTCGCGGCCACCTTCCCGGCGGGCACCCTCAGCGGCGCGCCCAAGGTGCGCGCGATGCAGATCATCGAGGAGCAGGAGCCCGTCGCGCGCGGCGTCTACGGCGGGGCCGTGGGCTACATCAGCTTCGACGGAAACCTCGACGTCGCCATCGCCATCCGAACCGTCGTCGAGACCGAGGGCGAGGTCCGCGTGCAGGCCGGTGCCGGGATCGTCGAGGCGTCCGATCCAGCCAAGGAGTACGACGAGACGGTCAACAAGGCGCGCGCGGCGCTCGGCGCGGTCGAAGCCGCGCGGCGCTAGCGCGCGTCAATACCGTCTCCGAAGTACGAACCGGAAGCGGACCTCGCGCGCGCGACCGGTCCCCGTCCATGGCGCCATGGCGCCCGTGCGTGCGAGGCACTCCCGGAGGTCTCGGTTGTCGGGCCGCACGACCCATCCGTTCATCGAGCCGCCCGGCCCGAGACGCTGCGTCACCCTCACGACCTGCTGCTCCCGTTGGTTCTGGACGAGCCACGTCTGACAGCCCTGGTTCGACATCCGTTCGAAGTTGGCGATGCTGCTCCGGTCCGCGGGTGAATGCGGGGCCGGCCGTCGTGCGCGCGCGGGCTGTGGTTCTTCGCTCGGCGTCGCGGGCTCCTCGGCCACCGGGGCCGTGGGGGGATCCGGAGCGGGAACGGCAACCGCCGCGGCGGGCACCTCGACCTCGGCCGGCCCCGGCGCCAATTCGGGCGTGGCCACGGACGACGCGGGCGGGGGTGCCGCCTCCCGCTGCAGCCCGTCCGTGCGCCTCAGCGCGAGCGTCAGGGCCACCGCCACCAGGCCGCACACCGCGGCTCCGGCGATGACCCACGGCAGGCGGGGCGGGGCCGGATCCTGCGTCCGAACGTGCGTCGAAACCTCCGGGCCGGGGCTCGCCGGTAGTGGGTCCGTGGCGGTCGGAAGCGTCAGCGGCGGGACGGAGCGGGTCGCGGGCACCGTCGCCGCGAACGGCTGCGCTGCCTCTCCTCGAAACACGCGCTCGAGCGCCGCCCACGTGGTCGACGCGTTCTCGAACCGCTCGTCCAAAGTGCGGCTCACGCATCGCGCGAACCACGCATCGAAGCCATGCGGCAGCTCCGCGCCATACTCGGCGGCGCGCACACTCGCGGGCTCGAGAGGGTCCGCGATCACCTCCATCAACAGCCCCGTCAGCGGCGCGCCCGGCTCCTGGGCCGTGCGCCAGTAGTGGCGGCCGCTGAGCGAATGGAATACGAGCAGACCCAGTGCCCAGACGTCGGCCCGGGCGTCGATGGGGCCGGCGCGTGTCTGCTCGGGCGCCATGAACAGCGGCGTGCCGACCGCCCCGGTTCGACCCGCTCCGTCGACGGTCGGCTGGATCAACTTCGCAATACCAAAGTCGAGCAGCTTCACGTTCACGGCCATGCCGGGGGACCGCGACGTGGCCAGAAACACGTTGTCGGGTTTGACGTCGCGGTGGACCAGGCCGGCCGCGTGGGCGGCCCCGAGCGCGTGACAGAGCTGCTCGAAGACCACGCTCGCGCGCGCGGGGGTGAGCGGGGCGCGCCGGACGGCGTCGTCCAGCGTCTCGCCCTCCAGCAGCTCCATGGCTAGCCACGGGACGCCTCCCTCTTCGACCCCTGCCGCGATCACCTCGATGACGTGGTCGGACTGCACGTTGGCGCGACCCGCGCCTCGAGCACAAACCGCTGTCGGCTCTTCCCGTCTTCGACCAGGTTTGGGTTCATCAGCTTGAGCGCCCGCTGCTTGCCAGTGCTCAACTGATCGACGACGTAGACCGACCCCATGCCGCCGCGCCCGAGCTCCCGCACGATGCGGAAGTCCGACGCGAACACGTCACCGGGGGACAAGGCCAGCATGCGCAAAGGCTACCAGCACGTGGTTCTGTGTTCCTGCGCGTCCCTGCCCGCGCCCATCGTTCGTGCGGCGCATCGGGTGTAGGTTGGGTGCATGCGCGCTCGCTTGGTCTTGCTGTCGGCCTGCCTGCTCGCCTGCGATCCGGCGCCCGTCGTCGATGCGGGGCCGAGCGACGCAGGCCCGGACTCCGCCACGGACACAGGGCCGGCCGACGCCGGACCGGACCGCGGCGCGCTGTGCGATGCGCTGTCCCTTCCGCGCCGCGCCTTCGACGCGAGCGCCACGGGCACGGGGTTCGAAGAGACGGTCGGCGACTTCACGGTCGCGACGCTCGACGGCGACTGGACGCTGTCCGAGCAGTGGAGCGGCTGCGAGAGCTACGTGTTCGTGCTGCATACGCCGAGCGAGTACGGCGAGGGGCTGTTTACCTCGGTGCCGGACGCCATCTTCACCGAGGGCCCCAAGAACGTGCACTACTTCTTCGGAACGTGGGACTCCGAAGGGGCCGAGATGCGCGCCGAGGCGTACCGGGAGTACGTCGAAGAGGGCTTCGACATCCAGGGGCTGAGCGCGGACGACCTCGTCCACTGGCGCGCGCACGTGCACTACCTCACCGAGCCCATGGGTGACGTCGACGGCGGACTGGCCGGCTTCCTCGCGGGCGCGGGCCGCTTCCAGAACGCCTTCGCCATCACCCCCCAACAGCGCCTCGACCCGGTCGGCTCGCTCATGGCCGTGGGCGCTGGAGGGTTCCGCCCGCTCATGGAGATGGCCCGCTTCTTTGCGCCTTACTACGACTACGTCGCCGCCCTCGACGAACGGATCGCGGCGAGCGACGCCACGGTCGTCTCCATCCTCGAAGACGAGACCCTCACCGCGCGCACCGTGGACCGCGAGGTCACGCTCCCCTCGCTCAGCGGCTTCGACACCCTCGAAGTCGACGTCGAGCTCACCTGCCTGCTCAGCCCTGGCGACTGCAGCGAGTGGGACCGCATCGCGCACCTGTTCGTGTGCGTCGACAGCGAATGCGCCGAGCGCCGCGAACTCGTCCGTTGGATCACCCCGTACAGCCGCCCTGGCCGTCGCCGGTGGCTCATGGACGCGACCCCGCTGATGGGCTTGCTCGAGGGTGGCGGCGCGCAGACGTTCCGCGTCGTCTTTGGCCCCGACTGGGAAGAGGCCACCGAGCGCGTCGTCAGCGTCTCGCTTCGCTTGCGCGACCAGGCTCGCGGCGAGGTTCCGCTCGGCGCCGAGCTCGCCTTCACCGGCGGCACCTTCAACGCCGAATACAACGACGGCCGCGCCCCTTTTGTCGTCACCCGCCCGGCTGGCGCCACCCGCGCCGAGCTCGTCACCATCGTCAGCGGCCACGGACAGGAGGCCTCGAACTGCGCCGAGTGGTGCGACCACGAGCACGCCTTCACCGCCGCCGGCGGCACCGCGCATACCGTCCGCTTCCCCGGCCAAGCCGGCCAGCCCAACGGCTGCGCCGCCCGCACGGGGGAGGGCGTCGTGCCCGGCCAGTGGGGCAACTGGGCCCCGCTGCGCGCCGGCTGGTGCCCGGGACTCCCGGTCGCCCCCGTGCGCCACGACATCACCGCGGACCTCCCTGAGGGCGTGGCGACCGAGATCACCTACGAGGCCAGCTTCGCAGGCGGCGTGCCCCCAGGCGGCACGATCTCACTCAGCACCTACGTCGTGTTCTACGGTCCCGGTTGAGAAAGGTGCGCGCGAGCGCGAAAATGTTTTTGACACCCCCCGGGGGGTGGGCTATTTCTCCGCTCCCGCACGGCACTGCCGGACGGGGCGATTGAGAAATCGGACCGCTTGGGGCGGTAGTTAAGTTGGTTATAACGCCGGCCTGTCACGCCGGAGGCCGCGGGTTCGAGTCCCGTCCGTCCCGCTCATACTCGATACGAAGACCCTCGACGCAAGTCGGGGGTTTTTGTTTTCCGTCCAGGTGACCATCAGTCTTGCTCGCGACCGTGTCCGCTACACTTCCGCATGTCGAAGCAGCAACACGAGTCGGCCTTCTTAGCCCGTTGGCGCATGGTGGAGATGGAACTCTGGGACGAGGGCAACTTCGACCTCTGCGGCGAGGCCCACTTCGAGTTCAGCAAGGGCCGACAGGGGGGCTTCTCGTTCGTCTGCGTCCGCGGGTTCATGGACTGCCGCTTCTCGGGCAGCGCCGATGCGTCACGAGTCGACTTCAGCTGGGAAGGGCATGACGAAGACATGCCGGTCAGCGGCCGTGGATGGGCCGTGATCGACGGCGAGTTCCTCGAGGGGCGGATCTTCATTCACAACGCGGATGACTCCAGCTTCCGCGCCCGGCGCAGCGATGCGCCGAACCGCAGCGCAAAACGGCCACGCTGACGTAGCGCTCACATCGAACGTCGCAGGTACAGGGAGTGGCGTCAGGCGCGCGGCCGAGCGCGTGGGCCGCGGTGGCGACACCGAACCGGTCAGCGAGAGCGCTGGCCACCGCCTGGGCTCGACGTGCTGCGAGGTCCGTTTCCTCGGGTTCGTGACGGGAGGAGAAGAAGCCGAACGTCTGAACCCCGAGGATCGACGCGTCGGCATCGAGGAAGGCCAGAACAGAACCCCACCCCTCGGCCGACAGGGCTTCGACGTCCTCGAGATCCGCGGAGCCGCACTCGAAGTAGAGTGGCACCGGGAGCTGCTCCCACGTGCAATCACCGGTGGCCTCGATGTCAGAGAGCCGCCGCTGTGTGCGAAGGGGGCGGGTCGCTGCCCTCGGCTGCGTCTCTTCTGCGACGCGCGCGCGGACCCGCGGCGGGACGGGGTTCGGCGCTGGAGTCGACGCCGTGCAGCCGGTGAGTAGGATGAGCAGGACGTGGCAACGGGCGACGAAATGGATCGCGTTTCGAGCAGGTCGTCGCCACCCGATGGATCGGCGACTGCTTGCGGCCGAGGCCGGCGCTGCGCTCCATCTCACCAGTGCCGGAACGGGTTGTAGGGGCATCGATCTCTTGCGAGGGCGGTAAGGCGGGACGCCACGGGTGGGGCGATCGTGCGTAGATGCTGGACCGCATCGCGCTCCCGGCCGCGAAGCGGGATCCCGGTGTTGCGCGGACTCGGTACGGCGCCCGGAGGCAGTGGCATGTCGCCGAGGTAGGTCCGCCGCGCGGCGACGCCACGCTCCACTCGAAACATGTTCTCGAGGATCCATGCCCGTGTCTCCTCCGGCGCGTTGGAGTCGTACCGAGCTTGCTCCGCCGTGGAGTACCCGGCGACGGAGTAGCCGCCCCAGGTGGTGTTCAGCGCGTGGGCGAGCTCATGCACGAGCGAGACTGCGTGATTGCTCGGGAGACCCGTTGCTGTGGGTCCGGGTCGGCGCGAGAGGTCGAGGAAGACGACCGCGTCCGCGCCGGTCGACTGCGCGAGCCGAAACTGCGGCGTGGGCATGGCGCCGTAGAAGGTGTTCACCGACGTCGAGTTCGGTGTCCCGTGCGCGATGAGCGTGTCGCGGCGGATTCCCTCGATCAGGACGCGCCTGATTTCGCTTTGGTGCACGCGGTCGACGAGGAGGCCGAGCTGCATCGCCCAGAGCTCGGGGTCGAGGCCTTCGAGCGGGCCGTTCGTGTAGTCGTCCTCGAGCGGCAGCTCGGGATGTCCTAGCGCTTGGATGTTCACCGGGCGGGCATGCCAGCGAAGACGTCGGTTCCACGGGCAGTGAACAAGGGCTGTCTCGGTCATGAGGTAGTCATCGGCGGTGGAGGGCACGGGTTGCCACGTGAGCCGGTGCGCTGAAGACGAGCGCCCGGCAAACGGACGCAGGCTCTCGCCCTCCAACGTACGGTCTACCCATGAATCCGCGCCCGCTGCTGGCCCTCCTCCTCGCCTGTGGTTCGCATCCGCCCACAGACACGAGGATCCCTGCGGCAGCCGAAGCGCCGCCGTGCGAAGGCCATCACTGGGTTCACGTGCCGATCCTAATCGGGTTCCGGGACGGGAGCGCGGAGCTCGAACGCGATCTGTCCGCGAAGCGGATGCTCGACGAAGTCAGGGCGTACTTGGTCTCGGAGCGGCCCTGCTCATTCGAGTCGAGGGCCACGTCGATCCGTGCGGCGCGGAGTTCGAGAGCACGATCTTGGATGAGGCGCGCGCGGCCGCGGTGGTGGAGGCGCTCGCTGAGCGAGGAGTGCCTCGCGAGCGTATGTTCACGGTGGGGTACGACACGGCGCAGCCCCGCAACACCTCGACGTTGAGCGGGCCGTGTGTGCGCAGCGCGTCGAAGAAGACGGTGGGCATCAATCCTCGGAGCTGTCGCTGCTCGTGTGTGGCGACGACCCGGACCGGCGCGCTTCGTCTCAGAGGCCGCTTCCTGTCGAGATCCCCGCGAGGCCGTGGGAGCCCGCGCGGGAATCGGAGTGAAGCGCGCGGAAGACGTCGCTCACGCCCCGCGGGCGAGGCCGTCCCCGACCCGAATCCGGGCGATGACGTAGGCGTGGTCACTCGCCTTCGCGTAGGTGCTGCCCGGCTTCACACCGGCGAGCTCGTTGCCGTGCAGGATCTGGTACTCCACGGCGCCCGCGTCGTGGGCGCGCTTGGGCACCACGCCGTGCATCAAGACCTGGAGCTGCCCGCGGTGGTTGTAGTCATAGCGGTCTTCGGGCGGAAGCGTCTCGACCATGTTGACGCAGTCGTCACCAGTGAGCGCGCGAAGCGTGGCGCTGAACTCGAAGTCGTTGAAGTCGCCGGTCACGTAGAAGTCGCCGCCGCGGGCCCTCAGGTCGGAGAGCGCTTCACGCACGATCTCGGCTTGGCGAACGCGGGTGGGTTCGCGCGGGTCGTACCCAGGCTGGTCCGGCGCGAAGATGCTGTTCTGATGGCGCTTTGACGCGAGATGGACGTTGACGACGACGAGCTCCGCCCCCGAGGCGCGCACACGGAAGCACGCGAGAAGCGGCTTGCGCGATCCCTCGTAGGCCACGTCGCTCGTGCCCAGGCGCCGTAGGCTCGCCTCGACCAGCTCGACGCGCGCGGGGTTGTAGAGGAAGGCGTTGCGGATGTTGCCACCCGGCTGGCCACCGTCAGCGCCGACGTCGGGCGGGATGTCGGCCCAGTGGTAGTCGGGACCGCCCCGCCATCGGATGTCGTTTGCGAGCTGCTCGTAGGTGGCCGTGGCGTCCACGACCTCCGTGATCTCAGCGCCGTCGTTGTCCTGGATCTCCTGCAGTGCGATCACGTCGGGTGAGCCGGCTTGCCCGACGATGGCGTCGGCGAGCAGCTCGAAGCGACCGTAGAGCTTGTCGTCGTCAACATCGCGATCGGGGTCGCTCACCGCCCGCGGGTCTTCGACGTGCGCGTCGAGGTTGAAGCCGTTGACCGTCAGCACCGTGATGCGGTCGGGCGCGTCGTCGAACGAAGTGCGGGTCTGCGTGACGGGCGCATCGTCGAACTCGATGCCGCCGCGCGCCACGACCTGAAAGGACTCCGCACGGTAGTTGAGCGGCCCGACCACCGGGGAGCGCAGCGTGGCCCCGACGTTCACCTTCGGTGCGTCGCGGTACTTCACGATCCGAAAGCCTGGCAGCCAGCGCGAAGGGCTCGCTGGGTCGACGACGACGCCGCCGTTGGTCGCCCGGAGCGCGTCGATGCCCGGCGGCACACACACGTAGTCGCCGTACGGGTTGCTCGCGGCCACGAAGGTCGAATCGGCGACGATCCCGACGAGCATGCCCTCGAGGCCGTTGAGGACCGTCGCGAGCTCGACCGGATCGGCGGGCAACCGGTCCGGGGTCAGCCAGACCGGCTCGATGGTGGGGCCATCCTTCTGGAGCTTGCGCGTCTCGAGGACTTTGAGCTGCGTGGTCGGTCGCCCACGCTCGTGGCGGCGGAAGTCGATGACGTTCCCCACCACCTCGACCGACATGCCGACGCGCGCCTTGCGCCGTGGGCTGTACACGAAGATGGCCGCCGATGCGCGCGGGTCGGGCGACCCGTCCGGGTCCTGGACGAAGTAGCCCTTGCGGGTGTGGCCGGTGACCACGCCGCGGATGCGCACGGTCTTCCCGGCGAAGGGAGAACGGACGTCCGGGCCTTGGACTTCGTGGATGGGCGTTAGCGAAGGCGTGTTGCGCATAGGGCGCGCAACATAGCTCTGTTGTCCGCAGAGAGGCGATAGGACGAACCCGGGGCTCACCACATGTCGGTGGCGCTGAGCGGTTCGGGGAAGGTCGCGTTCATTCGCTCGGCGAGGCTCGCCGCCGCGGGCATGTCCATCACGACCGGCCCGACCGCCGCGCAATAGGGGAGATCGAAGTACTCCACGTGAAGGTCGAGCGAGACGACGTCGCCCTCGACCGCCCGGGCGTCCGGCCGCGCCGGAAGCAGCGCGACGTAGGACTCGCACATCGTCAGCTCGCCCTCGTTCTCGCACGTGGGCTCGCCCAACACGTGCCGGAGGACACGCAGCGCCCGGCCCGGGCCGCGCGCGCGCCCCACGCTCCTCGCCTGGGCGACGGCTCCCTCGACCATCCGACGGAGCGGCAGTCGCACCATCCCGAGCGTGGCGCCCCGGAGGACGAGCTCGCCCAACTGAGCGATGCCGCTGGCCGCGGAACGACCGCTTCGGGCTCGGGAGGGGTGGTCGCGGAGGGCTCAACGACGTCGTGCGCCGCTCGGGTCGCGGCGAATCGCTGGCCGCCGACGTCGACGCCGGTGAGGCGCGGGCTCCAAACGCCCGGCCGGGCTCTTCGTGAGGTGGAGCGAAGTACCACGAGGCCCGCGAGGCGTGCTGGTCGACCGCCGAGCAGGCCCTCGATCTCCTCGTCGCTCAGCGCGTGCAGCTCGACCTGGAGGTCTTCGCCGTGCTGGCGCAAATAGGTGTCGAACGCGCGGTCGTCATCCGCGTTGCAGGCGTCGCTCCACCGACCGTCCCGAACGAGCTCGGAGAAGGCCGGCGCCCCGCAGGCGGACAGGGCCGCCATCGCGAGACCGATGGCGAGCACGCGGATGGCTCGCTGCGGGTGGAGGGGTTGCACAAGGCCGATGGTAGCAGCCGGGTCTCAGCTCTCGGTGAGCCTCCGGTCAGCCGCGGCGACGACGAGGTCGAAGGAGCGGCCGGACGTCGCGTCATCCAGGAATGCGGCCATCCTTCCATTGACCAGGTCGCCTAACGAGTGCGGCGAGTTTCCCGGCAACGTCCAGTGGAGGCGCATGTCCTGGCTGACCCGCATTCGCTCGAAACGGAACTCCCCGTTCGCGTTGGTTCGGGCGCGAACGCTGCGGGGTGCCCCCGGTCCGCTCGCATGGAGAATGGGAACTGGGATCAGGACCACGGACTCTCCCGTGCAGGACTTCAGGTCCCGGACAGACGGCGGAGTAGTTCGCCTGCGGCGGCAAAGCAGAACCACAAGCAAGTCCAAGACACGCGAGAAGAGAAATCCGACGTCTTGCCACCTCGGCGAGGACGTCGTCCTGCGCCAGCGAACCGCGCGATCCGGGCCTGTGAGTTCGACGTGGCTGTCAAGCGAGCCGGCTCATCCGGCCGTCAGGGATGTCCTCGCATCGCGAGCCAGCTCGCTGCGCAACGGGCGACGCAACAACGCGAAGAGACGTTCGCAGTGGTCCACCGGCAGCGCACGGACGGCGCGTCATCTCCGTCCGGCACAACGCGTGCACAGCCCGAGCCCATGGACGGATACACGGTGATGCGCGGGTTGGTGCTCTCCTCCGGGTTGGGCTTGGCGGCGCTCTCGGGCTGCGGGCTCAGCGGGGGCGGGACGGACGGCGAACAGGGCCAGTCGAGGTGGGAGATCAACGACGGTCTGTGCCCGGGGCTCTCGTCGTCGTGCGGCCTCGAGGTCCCCATCGCGGTGGGAGCCGAGCCGCGCTTGGATGTGGTGACGGACTGTTGCTTGGCGAGCCGGTTCGACGTGGTCGCCGTGGGGCCAGGCGTGGTCGAGAACCTGCGCGTCGACGCGGAGGACGAGCGCATCGACATGTCCGTGCGGGTGGAGGGGCCGGGTGAGGTCATCCTCGAGCTTCGTGAAGGGGACGACGTGTTCGACCGCGTCCGTTTCGAGGCGAGGGAGGCCGCCAGCATGGAGTGCGGGGTGGTCCGCGGCAGCGCCGACTGGCAAATGGGCCGGCTCGACGTGCTGACGTCCAGCACCGAGACGCCGGACGCACGGCGCGCGCAGCTGGGCTGCCGGCTGATGGACGCGGACGGCGAGCCACTGCTGAGTGTCGGCGCGATCCGCTGGAGCATCGTCGAGGGCCCGTCCGACGCGGAGATCGACACCGGGTCAGGCAACGGCCGCCGGCAGGCGGCGGGGGCCCGCGTCTATCTCCGGGTGCTGGGCGGGGTCGGCGAGCCGATTCAGCTGGAGGCGCGCTACATGGACTTCGTAGAGAGGCTGGAGATCACGATTCTCGAGGATTGACCCGACTCGAGCGACCGCGTCCCATCAGCCGCCGATGTCGCCTCGCAGGACTTCGCAGCGACCGGCGTTGCAGACCGGCGTCAGGTCCGGCGCGAAGTTGGGCGCGCAGGCGTCGCACGCTGCGGCGGCGTCGTCGCAAGTGACCGCGTGGACCTGGCCGGCTTGGTCGCGGTTCACGGAGATGGTCTGGGACGCGTCGATGTCGCCGCACGGGCAGCAGGTCGGCGCGACGAGCACACAGTCCTCGGCGGTCTCGCAGTCGGAGTAGGGCGATGCAGCGAAGTCGACGACCGCACACTGCGGGCGGAAGCCGGTCATGTCGCAGGTCGCGGTGAGGTGTGGGTCGGCTTGTCCTGCGCAGGCGGGGCAGTCCACGGGGCCTTCGGCCGAGGCGGGGCAGGCGACGTCACGGTAGTGGTCGTCGGCGCGCTCGGTGTTGACGGCGGCGACGTCACCGCGGGCCGGCACGCCGCACGATCCGCAGCAGCTGTCGATGGTCAACGCGCACTCGGAGGTTGCGCTGCAGTCGTCGTACAGACCGGGAGGCGGCCCGCCCGCATCGACTCCTTCGCACATCGGGCCGGTCCGGCCGCACGCGGTCTCGAAGAAGTAGCCGGAAGGGCAACGGACCCCGCCCGTGGCGCCACACATCGCCGGCACGGTGTCGCCGGTCAGGCAGCAATCGGCGCTGCCGTCATAGCCTCGCAGACAGTTCGCGATCGGTCCTGCGTCACAAGGGCGAAGGCCGCCGTCGTTCATCGGTCCCTCGCACGCGGAATCGATGCGGCCGCACTCGGAAGGGCGGTAGCTCCCCCCCGCGCAGACCCACTCCCCGGACATGCACGTCGCGCTCGACTCGGTGCCCGCGATGCAACAGCTCGCGCTGCCCTCCGCGCCCATCAGGCAGTCAGGGACGTCACCGGCGCAGTCGTCCCGGCTGTGGGAGTCGTTGCAGCCGATGAGGGAGAGCGCGAGCAGAAGGAAGGCGGGAGTGAAGTGTCGCATGAGCGTGTGTCGTTTCTTGTCGGAGAGCGTGCGCCAAACGGTCTACCCGCCGGTGTCGCCCCGACGCACTTCGCAGTGTTCGGCATTGCAGAGGGAGTTCGCGCTGCCCCGACGCGTGAGACTCGTTGCAGCCCAGGGGGAGACGGACGATGGAAGCGCGAGCAGGGTGAGAGTTCGCAAGAGCGTGTGCCAATTCGTGTCGGGAGGCGCACTGAGGCGTGGGCACACTCGACCCATGCAGGAACCGCGCCCCTCGGCTCAGGGCACCGCGCGCGACACGACCCGAACTCGGTCCCCGACTCCGCACTCGCCGTCCTCGACGACGCGGAGGTAGATGCCGCGCAGATGCCGCTCGCGGAAGTGCGGCGCCAGGTTCAGCCGCATTGGCGCGAGCCCGAACCGCTGCGCCCACTTCTTACATCCGTTGTGCGCCTTGGGGGTTACCTCGAGCAAGGCGTCCCCGACGCGAACGCGGGAGCCGACCGGAAGGTTCTGGCTCGACAGGTCGAGGCTGACGAAGACGTTGTCACCGTGGAGCGTGAGCGGCTGGCCGTTGGCGACCACGCGGGCGAAGGCCGTCTGCATGGTGGCGAGCTGGGCCTCGGGGCCGTACTTGGTCTGAAACGCGAACCGGTCACCGGGCATGCCGCCGTCGGCCGTGAGGGTTACGCGGTCCGGCGTGAGGCGTGCGAACTCAGGGGTCCGCGCGACGAGAAGATCGAGGGTGCCCTCGTCTGCGGGAGCGGGAGGCAGGGCGTTCAGTGCCGATTCGAGCGCCGCGGGGCTGAGGTGCGCGGCGCGGTCCCCACGGAGCCCGTCGAACTGCAGCGTGTCGGTGTCGAACGTGCGCGGCACGTCGTGAAGGAGGGCCTGCTTGGAGGGATTCGTGCTCACGCTTGAGGGTGTAGCAACGCAGGCGTGGGCCGCACGAGAGGCCCCCGCCGAGTCGACACATGGGTCTCGTGACGCGCGTCAGCTGACGAAGTCGCCCACGTACCGCTCGAGCGCCTGTGCGATGAGCCCGGACTCGTCGTGCGCTTCGGGGTGGAAGCCGGCGCGGTAGAAGTCGAGGTACCGCGGCAGGATGCGGGAGAGCAGGCCGCGCCGACCAAAGAGCTGCCCCAGGCCGCGCGTGATGCCCCTGACGTCACGATGGGTTCCGGCCTGCCGCATCATGACGACTGTGCGGTAGGACACCTGGCTCAGGAACATCACAGTGACCAAGCGCATCGTGCGGCGGCGGAGTGCCTCGTCGCCCACCACTCGCTGGTAGACGTCGAACGCGACAGAACGGTGCTCGATCTCTTCCACGGCGTGCCAGGCCCAGAGGCGTGCGACGTCCGGGTGCATGCGCTCGAGGACGTCTGGGTGGGTGAGCAGGCCGCTCGCGATGATCGCGGTGAAGTGCTCGAGCGCCACCGTCCACGCGAGTCGCACCTCGGGCTTGGCCGCGGCCGACACACGCTCGATGCGGCGGCGCACGCTCTCTTCCAGATGCGCGGCGGGGTAGCCCAGATCTTCGAGCCGCGCGTTGAACGCGTGGTGTGCGTCGGTGTGGTTGGCCTCCTGTCCGATGAAGGCGTAGACGTCCCGCCGGAGGGCCTTGTCGTCGACCTCCGGCAGGTAGTGGCGGACGCTCTCGATGAAGAGCCGCTCGCCGGGCCCGAACGCGACGCTCAGCGCACCGAAGAGCGCGCTCAGAAGCGGGTTGCCCGCGAAGTCGACGCTCATGTCGGGGTCGAAGCGGTAGTCGAGTCGACGCACCTCGATGCGTGGGGGGGAGGCGGCGTTCGCGACGCTCATGCGTCTACCGTAGCAGGCGCCTCAGCGTGGCGGCAGCACACGGAACACGTGCCCTCCGGGGCCGTCGGAGACATAGAGGCTGCCGTCCGGGTGAACGGCCAAGCCGCTCGGTCGTCCCCAGGCGCCGGCTTCGGTGGTGAAGCCCGAGAGCAAGGGGAGCGCCTCCTGCGGGGTGCCGTCCGGGCGCATCTGAATCGCGATGACCGCTGGGGGACGCGCGTCCGAGCCCGCCAGCGCAACGAGGGCGGCGTTGCGGTAGGGCTCCGGCCAGCCAGGGCCACCCCACGCGAGCGCGCGCGGGGCGGAGCCGGGAGCGAGCAGCGCGTCGCTCGCGGCGGGCGTCTCGCCTCCAGCGCTCCGCGGGTCGGGCCGGCCCGCCACGTGGGTGGGCCAGCCGTAGTGCGCGCCTTCGGTCACACGCGTGACCAGATCGGGGGCCGCGGAGACGTCGGGTCGCTCCGCGACGACCGCGACGAGTGCATGGGACGGCCCGTGGAATCCAAGCACGGCTTGATGAAGGCCCGTGGCCACCGTTCGCCGCTGGGAGCCGGAGAAGTTGATCTCGAGCACGCTGGCGGCGAGCGGGGGAGGGCGCCGCACGCGCGCCCCGGCGCCGATGCCGACGTACAGGTGCTGACGGTCGGGCGCGAGCACGAGGCTGGGGCCCCACGCGGTTGGGGAGTCGGGGAACGACGCGACCTGTCCGCCGGTGCCCTCGAGCGCGGTCTGTCCCTCGGGGAGGGCGTGGCGCATGACGGCGCCGCGCTGCGCGATGAACGCCGCGCCGGGGGTGAAGACCATCGCGCCCGGGTGGTCGAGCCCGTCGTCCGCGTCCGCGAACACCGACCGGGTTTCGGCCACACCGTCTCGATCCGCGTCTTCGAGGCGGACGATGCGCGAGCCCGCACGGTCGATGACGTGCAGCGTGCCCCGCCGATCGAGCGCGAGGCTGTCGGCGTTGGCCAAGCCCTCCGCGACGCGCTGCACCCGGAAACCATCAGGTGCGGCGAGGCGCGCCCCGCTTGGACGTTCGATGACGCTCAGCGGCGGAGAGGGTTCCCGGCGAGCCGGGGGCGCGAGGGTGTCGAGGTCGACAAGCCGCGTGTCGACGTCCGTCGGGGCGAGCGGCTCCTCCTGGGCGAGGTCGGGCAGTTCGGGTTCGGGCGCCGGCGCGGGGTCGGGTCGAGGGGCGGGCGCCGGGTCGGAGCAGGCGAGCAGCGCGAGACCGAGAGCGAGGGGAGGGAGCCGCATCTGGCGAGGGTAGCTTGCAGGCGGTGTCGCCTCGTGGACAATGAGCGAATGCGCGCACGTCACTTGCTGGTCCTTTTGATCCTCGCCGTGGGGTGTGATGCAGGCGCGGGGCCGCTGCCCGATGGCGGTGGGGTCGACGCGGCCATGGGTGACGCGAGCGCTCGAGATGCAGGAGGCATGGACGCAGCGATGGCGGATGCGGGCCCGATCGGCAGCGACTCCGGCCCGCGTGATGGCGGACCCGATGGTGGGCCCGACGGTGGTCCCGAGGTGTGCGGGGAAGCGGGCTGCGGCTGGTGTGCGTCGCGCGGCCGGTGCCTGTCGGGGGCCGAGTCGTGTGCCTTCGAAGGCCGTGTGGGCGGCGCGGCGTGCTGGGACCGCTTCGAGGCCTGCATGACCGCGACCTGCTGGGACCCGAGCGTCTCCGTGGGCTGCTCGGACCAGCGGGTTTCAGAGGACTTCTCCAGCGGGACCTACAACGTGCATGCGTACGACACGACGCTGCCCCCGGGGGAGCCCGTGACGATCGAGCTCACACGCAGCGCGGGCACGTTCGCGCCGGCGCTCTTCCTGCGCGCGGAGGACGGCGCGCTGCTGTACGGCGGCGACCCGGAGACGTTGCGCGCGGACGTGAGCATCCTGATGGCCGAATCGGGGCGTGGCGGGACGTACGCGTCGGTGACCTTGCAGGCCTCAGCGCCGGTCCGCGTCTCGCTCCTGGTGACCGGATGGAGCGTCGTCGACTCCGGCTTCAGCGCCTTCCTCGGCACCGACGTGGAGTACGAACTCCGCGTGCGTCAAGAGTGCGAAGGCAGCGCCTCCGAGTCGGTCGGCTCGACGAACGCGGGCACCCTCGAAAACGGCGTTCGGCTCAACGACGGGCCTGGCTACGTGGTCGCAGACACCGGGCGCGACGCGTACTACGGGACGCAGGAGACGGTGGACTTCGTCCGCGCAGGGATGGCGCACACGGTCGCCATGCACCCGGGCGCGCAGGTCGTTCAAGCGCGCGACCTGTCGGTGGTCAGCGGCGGCGAGCCCAGCGGGCCTTGGCCGCATTCGAGCCACGAGAGCGGCCGCGACATCGACATGACGTACCACCTCACGACGAGCTGCAGCAGCACGCTGGGCTGTCCGCTCGCCGACGTGCCGCTCGCGAGCTTCGACGCGGAGACGACCTGGACGCTCTTCCGGTACTGGCTGGACCTGGGCGTGCTGACGTACATCTTCGTCGACACCGCGCTCCAGGAGGTACTGCACGGCGTGGCGCAGGCGCGCGGCGCGACACCCGAGCAACTCGACCGGTGGATCCAGTGGCCGCGTGGACCGGGGGAGTCGAGCGCGATCATCCGGCATGTGAACAACCACCGGAACCACCACCACGTGCGGTTCGTCTGCCCCGCCGACGACACCCGCTGCGTCGAGTAGACGCGCGGCGCTCGGCGCTGTTGTGTGACGGCGGCTTCGGCCTCATCCTGAGCCGACAAGGAGCCTGCCGATGCCCGCCACGACCCCCGCCGCCCAGTCTGAGCCCACGACCGCCGACCCGCTGCGCGAGCCGCTCGCGACGCTGAAGCGGGGCTTCGACCGTGACCGGAACCCCTCGCTCAAGGCGCGCATCGGCCGGCTCGACGCGCTCGAGCGCCTGGTGATGGACAACCGCGACACCATCATCGA
Organism: Sandaracinaceae bacterium; assembly: GCA_045106715.1. Taxonomy (GTDB): domain Bacteria; phylum Myxococcota_A; class Polyangia; order Polyangiales; family Sandaracinaceae. The sequence continues at coordinate 8,647 of JBGCFC010000199.1, read as the reverse complement.
CACCGTGAGCCAGGACTTTGGCAACCGCTCGGCGCACGAGACGTTGATCGCGGAGATCTTCATGGTGGTGGAGGGGATCCGCCACGCGAAGTCCCACCTTCGTGGCTGGATGAAGCCCGTGAAGCGTAAGGTCGGCATCGCGTCGCAGCCGGCCAAGGCCAAGCTCCACTACCAGCCGAAGGGCGTCGTCGGCATCATCTCGCCCTGGAACTACCCCGTGAATCTGGCGCTCGCGCCGATGGCGGGCGCGCTCGCGGCCGGCAACCGAGTGATGCTCAAGCCGTCGGAGCTCACACCGAAGACGTCCGCGCTTCTCAAGCGGCTCACGTCCGAGTACTTCGCGCCGGACCTCGTCCAGACCGTGACGGGCGGCGTGCAAGTCGGCATCGACTTCAGTCACCTGGCGTTCGACCATCTGGTGTTCACAGGCTCGACCACGGTGGGTCGCCTGGTGATGAAAGCCGCGGCTGAGAACCTGGTCCCGGTCACGCTGGAGCTCGGCGGCAAGTCGCCGACCCTCGTGCACGAGAGCTACCCCGTCGAGAAGGCGGCCGAGGCGATCACGTTCGGCAAGTGGTTCAACAGCGGCCAGACGTGCATCGCGCCGGACTACCTCCTCGTGCCTGAGGCGATGGTCGAACCTCTCGTCGCGGCGATCGAGGCGCGGGTCCGGGTCTCGTATCCGACGCTCGCGGACAACCCGGACTACACCGCGGTGATCAACGAGGACCACCGTGCGCGACTCGTTCGCACACTCGAGGATGCACGGGACCGCGGCGCACGGGTGATCGAGATCAACCCCGCCCGGGAGGACCTCGCGCCGTCCGGCAAGCTCGCGCCCACCCTCGTGCTCGACGTCGATGACTCGATGAAAGTCATGCAGGACGAGATCTTCGGACCGATCCTGCCGGTGGTGCCGTACCGCCGCCTCGACGAAGCGCTCCGCTACGTGAACGACCGTGACCGCCCGCTCGCCCTCTACTACTTCGACGACGACGCGTCTCGCGTGGCCGAGGTGCTCGAGAAGACCGTCGCCGGTGGCGTCGCGGTCAACGCCTGCCTCATGCACTTCGGGCAGGATGACCTCCCGTTCGGAGGGGTCGGCCCGAGCGGCATCGGCGCCTACCACGGTTTCGAGGGCTTCCAGGCGTTCAGCCACGCCAAGTCGGTCTTCTACCAGTCGAAGCTCAACGCGGCGTCGTTGCTCGCGCCTCCCCACGGCAAGACGCTGGAGGTCTTGCTCAGGGTGCTGCTCCGCGGTTGAGGGGGTCGGGCCCCCCGTCCGCACTGAACCGCGGACGCGCTGCTCCTCGGCCGTGCCGGAGTCGTCGCGGGGCGACGGTGTAGTCTCCGGCATGGCCTTCGAGCAAGAGAAGCGAGACGCGCTCCATCTGTTGACCGGGATCGAGAACGGGACGATGAGCACCTCGGACGCGGCCTACCGCATCGAGCAAGCCGACCCGGCGCTCGTCTACTTCGTCCTGACGTGGATCCGCTCACGCTACGCGGGCGACCATCCGGCCGCCGAAGGGGTTCTCGGGCGCATCGTCCAGCTGACCAGCAAACACGGATCCGTCGCGCGCCAGATGCGTGAGGGCAAGTCCGATGCGCTCGTCGCGTGGTTCGAAGAGCAGTACGGCTACCGGGACTTCGACGCGCAGGGCTTCATCGATCTCATCGTCGAGAAGCTCGAGGGGTAGTACCTCACCCACCTCGAGGCTCGCCGCCATGATGCCCACAGGCACAACAACCAGGAGGCGCACGGCCGAAGGACACCAGGCGATTGGCGGGGCCCCGACCTACGCGGCCTCGCTCATCCGCTGCCGGATCTCGTCTTCGCTCGTGATCGAGTAGCCGAACGATCGAAGTGCCTCAGGCAGCCCGTCGACCTGGGCCCGCGGTGCGCCATGGAAGTGCGACTCGAATGCGTCTTCGAGCGTCTTCGCCGCGTTTGTGAGGTCCCGCAGGTCGAGCGCATACGGCTGCGGATCATCCTCCCTCTCCACCGTTTGAAACACGACGGGGACGCCATGCGATGTCTCTTGAGAGATGCCCTCGATGAACTCGTTGAGCTCGCGCGGGACGTTCCACGTGGTGTCGTCGTCGTGAACCACGAGCCATCCGCGCACCCCATCGGTGAGCAGGGTGAGGTCACACATCATCTCGGCCGTGGGCCAGCGTGGGTCGACGATCTCCTTTGGCATGCTCATGACCACCGACGCGATGTGGACGTGAAGCCAGCTGTCTTGGAGATACCGGGTCAGCCGCTCGCTCAGCTCGTAGTCAAAGGATTCAGGCTGGGTGATCGGGTGTGTGGACTTCTGCATGAGAGAACCTCCTTGTTGGAGCCGCTCTATCGAAGCGGCCGCGCGGAGGTTGCGTGTGAGCAGTCCCTCGTTAGATCCGCTCGAGTTCGTCCAGGTTGAACCAGTACGTTTCTTCGTCGTCGTCGCGCACACCGAACCGGCCTGCCGCGCCCGCGATATAGACGTCGCCCTCGACGCCCGCGTGTTTGCCGGAGGTCACGCGCACACGGCTGCCTTTCTGGATCGAGTTCGGATCGACCTCGGCCGCCTGTTCGGGCGTGACCCCGTCCTCGTCGACCCAGTGCTGGCTGCCGTCGTCGGCCTTGATGCCGTAGCGGAAGCCACCGCCGTAGCGGCTCGGTCCGGCCCACGTAACCTTGCCGCGCACGTCGGCCTTTCCGAGCTGGCGGGCGAGCACGCGGGTGCCCTTCTTGAGGAGATGCGTAGGGAGCTCCGACATGCGCGAAGGCTGACCCGAGAACGGCGTCGCCGGAAGTCAAAATCGTACGGCTGGTGGGTTCGAATGTGCGACGCACGCGCGAAGGTTCAGGGCGGAGCCAAGCGAGGCGTCACCAGACCCCGATTCGCCAGGCATGGCTCACTCACACTCCGGGAACTGACCCGCGCCGGCTTCGCTGTCGTCGTCCCGCAGCGGGATGCCGGTGTCGGTGACGGTGTCGCCGTAGATGTCGGTGACGCGGAAGGTGAAGGGCCCCTCGCCCATGCCCGCCGGCTCGACGAAGAAGTTGTACTCGGCCCGCTCGGCCTCGACGAACGCGCCGTCCGCGTTCCGGTACTCGAAGCGCGCGATTCGGTGACGGTGGTTGCGCACCTGGACCGCGGTCCAGAACGGGTTGCTGCCGTCCTTGAAGTGGTAGACGAGCGGGCCTTCCACCTCGCATGGCACGTACGTCCATCGGATGGGCACGCGGCCGAGGGAGCGCTCCGCGATCATGTCGAACGCGGAGGGGCTGAGATCAATGTCGCCGGGCGCGCACTCCGGGCACCGGTCGACGATGCGGACCTGGACCCGGCCCATCGGTCCCTCGACGTCGACGCAGGCCCCACATGCGCGGGATCCGGCGTAGTCGGCCTGGTTCATCGCGGCGACGCGAAGGTCCTCAACGCTGGCGGGGAAGCTGCAGTTGCCGCTGCCGTCCGCGTCGTAGTACGTGCCCTCGCCGCTGTGGGCTTCGGGCGCCTCACAGGTGAGCGGTTCGCCGGCGTCCGGCGACCCGGCTGCCGCGTCGTCTCGTGAAATGCCGGCGTCCGACCGGAGCCCCCCGTCGTCGGGTTCAGCTGACACGCAACCCCAGGTCGCGACGACCCACAACACAAGCAGCACGCGGCTCATGGTGCGGCCTCGACCGTGTAGAGGCGATTGTCGTCGCGGCGTTCCAACCCGCTCTGCACCTGAAGCTGCATGGCCTCTCGTCCCCCGACCCGCGAGAGCCATGTGTCGACCGCCTGCCGCTCCGCTCCGTCGAGGCTGCGGTAGTACGCGAGCGGTCGCTGCAGCATCCATTGGGTGAACGACTGGGCCGCGCGGGTGGCGCGGCGACCCCGGATCCAGAATGGGTGCCGTCCTACGAAGCGCGGAGCGCGGCTGCCGGCGGGCCGTCCTTCCGCCCACCGGTCGACCTCCCGTGCCGTCGCCTCCATGACGGGCCACATCTCTTCGAAGAGATTCCGAAAGATGGGGTCCAGCGTGGCCGGGACGGTGTCGTTCGCCGCCAGGCCACCTGGTGTGTCCACGGCCTCGTTCATGCGCTCCACCCACGCCGCCACGTTCGGTGCGCGGCGCCGCATCAGCCGGCCAGGGTGGGGGTCACGATAGAGATGCGCGTAGAGCGGCGCCATGAAGCCGAAGTCGCCGAGGCTCGGACGCTCCCCGAGCAGGTAGGGGTGTACCTCGAGGTGGCGGTCGAAGGCGTCGAGGAACTCGAGGTAGCGCGCCTCGATTGCGCCGCGGTTGCGCGGGGTGACACCGAGCGCGGGGCCGTACGCGCCTCCGAAGTACGCGGCGAGCGGGAGGCCCGCGGCGGGATGCAGCATCGAGGGGGCGTTGGGGGCGAGAAGTTCACCGAACGCGCGCGCGATGAAGAGGAAGTTGTCTCGCTTGTAGTGCCAGCGGTAGTGCATGGCCGGCAACAGCAGCCACTCGTCGCCGTACACCTCGAGCAGCAGCGCGGCCAGGCGCTGGCAGGGGGTTGCCGGATAGACCGGGCGTGCGGGGAAGCGGGCCTCGCAGAAGTCGATGATGGCGGTGGTGTCCTGGACCGCGACGTCGTCGTCGGAGATCACGACGGGCACCATGCGGAGGCCAGTGCGCGGCTTCACCACGGTGTCGATGACCTCCTTCGTGGCGAGGACCTCGCGGAACGGGATGCGCTTGTGCCGTAGATAGGCCCGCGCCTTTCCCGAGTAGAGCGAGACCTCGGCGCCAATGAGGGTGTAGAGAGAGCCGCCGGTCATCGCGCTTTCCTCACCCTCGCTTCGAGCTGCGCGAGTCGCTTCCGGATCAGCTCGCTGCTCGGTTCGAACTCGTAGGCCTTCTTCATGACCTTCCATGCCATGCGGAAGTCCTTCGCCCGGGCGTACGACATCGACCGGTTGTACATCTCGACGGCCCTCGGGAGCCGGATGGGCGCCGCGTTCTCCTTGCGCTCGGCCTCTGCGGCCGCCGCCCACGCGCGCTCCCGATCCTCCGTTCGGAGCCGGAGTTGCCCGCGACGCAGCACGCGGTGATACGCCTCTCGGGCGACCGGGTCGATGAGCACCTGGTAGGCCTCGCTCCCGCGGCGGTAGATGTCCGTGGCGCGCTTCCGCTTGATCGGGTCGCCGCCAGCGAACCGGTCGGGGTGGTAGCGACGGGCGAACCGCCGGAATGCGCGCTTGACCTCATGCACGTCGACGCTCGGCTCGATGCCCAACAAGGTGTAGTAGTCGAGCCGCTCGAGCTCGCTCATGTTCGGTGCCCCGTCAACGGACGGCCGCCTCCTCGGACTCCATGCGGGAGCGCATGGCGGCGACGTCGGCCTCGCTGAGCCCGCCGCGCAGGCTGATGCGGATCTCTTGGGCGCGCCCGCTCGCGAGGTCGGTGGCGCTGACGACGAGCATGCCGGACGCGTCGAGGATGAAGCCCACCTCGATCTGAACGCTCCCCCGCGCGCCGCTAGGGAGGCCGTCGAGGATGATCTCGCCGAGCACCTCGTTGTTCTCGAACACGTCGTCTTCGCCCTGCGCGATGCGCACCGCGACCTCGCGTTGATCGTCCGAACCCGTGGTGAAGATGCGGGTCTGCTCGGTCGGCAGCGGGGCGTTCTTGCCGATCAGTTGACGGCAGTAGCCGCGCACGGTCTCGAGCCCGAGCGAGTGCGGGGTCACGTCCATGAGCAGCGGCGGCGCGTCGTCGGGCATGGCGATGACGGGCGCGGCCGTGACCGGCAGCGGCGGGAGCGGGCCTGCGAGCTCCGCGGGCAGGCCCCACCCGGGCTGCTTCGACGGTGGGGGCGGCCGCACGTTGGTGGGGGGCGGGACGGGTGGCGGGCGCGCAGCGGCCGGGAGCGGCGGTGGCGCGATGTTCTTCTTCGAGTCCCGCCGGTCGATCGAAAAGGGCGCGGTGGGCTCACGGGAAGACACGGGGCGTCGGTGTTCGGGCGGCTGGAGCACGTCCAGATCATCGAGGAAGTCGCCCTCCGGGGGCAGGAGCGCCTCGAGGTCGATTTCGAGGTCGCTCTTCGGGGTGTCCACCACGATCTGTGCACGGGACAACACGGGCGGCTGGGAGGGAGACGGCAGCGCGGGGATGCCCGGAGGTACGCTGCTTCGCGCGACATGCCGACGATCCGGGACGGGACCCGGCAACAGCTCGTGGGGCGCAAAGGCCGGCTGCGCCGGGATCTGCGATTCCGGCCCGCGCGGCATCTCGATGGCGGTCCGGCGTTTGGGCACCTTGGGGGGAGGGACCACCACGTCCGGTCCGGCGAGCGAAAACCCGTGGATGGCTGCGCCCTGCGCGACGACCAAGTCGGGGTCGATGTCCGTGCGCGCGGGTTGGCCGAAGAAGTCGGCGACCATCCGTCGGACCAGCGGCATGCGGGTCATGCCCCCCACCATCACCACGCGGTCGAGGTCCGCGATGCTCGTGCCCGACGAGATCAGGGCGCGGTCCGCGACGTCCAGCGAGCGCTGCAAGAGTGGCCGCGCGAGTTCCTCGAGCTCGGCCTGGCTGAGCGCAAACGCGAAGTCGACCACCTTGCGCTTCGAGACCGGGATGTCATCGATCTCGAGCGCGATGCGCGCTTGGTGGGTGAGCTGGCACTTCGCCCATTCGGCGGCCGCCTTGAGTCGCTCGAAGACCTGGTCGCTCTTGCGAGGGTCGCTCCGGTGCTTCTTGATGAACGCGTCGGCCATGCGCTCGGCGATGGCAAGATCGATGTCCTCGCCGCCCAGAAACGTGTCGCCCGCCGTCGCCAAGACCTCGAACACATCGTGGTCGAGCTCGAGGATGGTGATGTCGAAGGTGCCGCCCCCCAGGTCGTAGACGGCGACCTTCTCCGAGCCGCCCTTGCCGTGACCGTACGCCAGCGCAGCCGCCGTCGGCTCGTTCAGGATGCGGAGGACGTCCAGGCCGGCAACCCGGCCTGCGGCCTGCGTGGCGCTCCGCTGAAGCTCGTTGAAGTTGGCGGGCACGGTGACGACCGCCTGCTTGCAGGGCACGCCGAGCGCGTCCTCCGCCACCCGCTTCAGCTCCTTGAGCACGAGCGCGCTGATCTCGGCCAACGCGTAGTTGCCTTGGCTGACGCGCACCACCGAGCCGCCATGCGCGTTCGGCACGATCTCGAAGGCGAACCGCTCGCGGGCGCGGGCCACCTCCGGGCTGTCGTAGGGCCGGCCGATCAAACGCTTGACCGCGTAAACCGTGTTGGCTGCGTCGGTGAGCCGCCGCTCCCGTGCTTCGTAGCCGACGAGCTTGCGACCGTCCGGGCGGAAGGACACCACCGACGGCACCAGGCGCCGACCCTGAGCGTCACCGAGTACCCGGGACTGGGTGCCATCAGCGACGGCGACGACCGAGTTGGTCGTGCCGAGATCGATGCCTATGACGGGTCCACTGCTCATCCGGCGTCGCGCGCTTCGCCCCGCGGTCAATTCTGCGCCGTCAGACGCCCCTACCGCAAGTGTCCAGCTCGTCATCAGCCCGCGCTACAGCGCGCCGGGCGTGCTCTGCAGGGGACAGTTGATCAGCGTCTCGGTCTCGACGTGGTCGAGGACCTCGGTGGGCAGCGGCGTGATGGTGTAGTCGGGCGCGGTGTCGAACAGCTGATCGGAGTCCGTGTAGTGTGGCGTCCCCTCGTCGATCGACGCGCGCCCGGCCGGGACCGTGACGGTGACCATGCGCCAGAGCGGGGTGTAGTCGCTGTCCTCGATGCCCACGCCGAAGATGTTGTTGGAGTCGTGCAGGTCTCCGTCGCCGTTCATGTCCGTCATGCGCTCGCCTTCGACGAGCGCGAGCTCCTCGCCGTCGCGGGTGAGCACGTAGACGTTGCGGATGAACAGCCGGCCGCTCGGGAAGACCGCGCGATTGGGCTTGTCGCCGGAGAGGTCGAAACAACGGGCGGCCACGCCATCGCCGTAGACAGGGGTCTCGGCGGTGAGCGTCGTGGCGGACCCCACCTCGAGCGTCGCGGACGGTCCGGCGATCGGGCAGTGCCACAGCTCGGACGTCGACACGGCCTCGGGCATGCCCTCCGCTTCGAGCTCGGCCTGCATTTCCGCCACGCTCGTCAGCTGGCCGGTCCAGCCCGAGGGGAGGTGGGCCCAGTGCACTTGCCCGTACGGCTCGTAGCCCTCTTGGTCGGGGAGCGCAGGGACGATCGGCGGGTGGTCGAGCGGCACGCATTCGTCCTCTTCTTCCGTGCACAGCCGGTACACGGGCATCGCGCGCATGCCGCCCACGTCGAAGATCCAGTAGCCCGTGCTCTCGCCGTGCACGAACCCGCCGAGCAGCGGCTCGCTCACGTCGATGCCGTCCCGCTCGTCGAGGGCGGAGGCCCGGGCGGGGAGGTCGTAGACAGACTCGGGTGGCTCCACGGGTCCAGCGCATGCGGCGAGGGCCGAGATGAGCGCGCCAAGCGGAGCGGCCAGACGTATGATCGCCATCGTGAAACGTCTCCCAGAATGGACCCCGGACGTCGGGCTGTTGGTGCTGCGCGTTGGCATCGGACTCATGATGCTGCTTCGGCACGGTTGGCCCAAGCTCGCGTCATTCTCCGAGAGCATGGACGCGTTCCCCGATCCGCTCGGTGTCGGGTCGACGGCGAGCCTTACGCTCGCGG
>JBGCFC010000198.1:0-25907 GCA_045106715.1 Sandaracinaceae bacterium | reverse complement strand
TCTTCAAGCAGGGCAAGAGCTGGTGGGTCGAGGACCCGCTCAATCCAAACCGCGCGCGCGACCCGTTCGGAGCCAACTCCGTGGCGCACGGCGAGGGCTACGAGATCCCGACATGGACGCAGCCCGACCCGGAGGCGCGCTCCGGCTCACTCGAGCCGTTCTCCATGCGGAGCGACGCGTTCGGGCAAACGCGCGGGGGCCACCTCTACTACCCGGCGCGCTACCGCACCTCGCGACGCTATCCCCTGATCGTCGTGCACGACGGCGCGGACTACCTCCGCTACGCGTCGATGAAGACCGTGCTCGACAACCTCATCCACCATCTCGCCATCCCCGACGTTGTGGTGTGTTTCTCCGACTCGCCCGACCGCCTGCGCGAGTACGCCAACGACGAGCGGCACGCGCGCTACGTCACCGAGGAGCTCGTCCCGCACCTCGAGGCGACGTTACCGCTCGAAGCGCGGCCGCAGTCACGGTGCCTGATGGGGGCGAGCTTCGGCGCGGTCGCCGCGCTCTCGACGGCCTGGCGCGCGCCGGGCTTCTATGGACGCCTCTTGCTCCAGTCGGGTTCGTTCGCGTTCACCGACATCGGCGAGGGCAACCGCCGCGGCCCGTTGTTCGACCCGGTCGTCTCCTTCGTCAACGAGCTGCGGCGCGACCTCACCCCGTTCAGCGAGCGTCTCTTCGTGAGCTGCGGCGTGTACGAGTCGCTCATCTACGAGAACCGCTCGCTCGTCCCGCTGTTGTCCCAGACAGGGATGGAGACGCGCTTCGTCGAGGCGCGCGACGGGCACAACTGGGAGAACTGGCGCGACCGCTCGCGTGAGGGGTTATCCTGGCTGTTCCCGGGTCCGCTCCTGATGGTGTACGAGTAGATGGCCGAATCGAGGGTGTTCCAATGGCGTCCGTGACGAAGAAGATCGGCCTCTCGCTGGGGGCCGACCTCTGCTGGCCGCGCTGCTACGAGGACCTCGTCGAGGCGCTCGACCTGTCGCTTGCGATGGATGGCGACACCATCTCCTTCGACGTCGAACGCGTGTCGATCGAGCCCTACGATCTCCGGCAGGCCTGCTCGTATGCGCTCGTCATCGACCGGCTCACGCACTGGTATCACACGAGCCGCGAGTGGATTAAGAAGGCCATCCTCCTCGACGACCTCTACGTGCTCAACAACCCGTGGTCGCTTCAGTCCATGGAGAAGCAGACCAGCTACTGCGCGATGATGCGGCTCGGCATGCCCGTCCCGGAGACCTGGATGGTCCCCCCGAAGGCGTACGAGCCGACGCCGGATCTCCGCTCGACGCTGCACCGGTACGCGAAGCTGTTCGACGTCGGTCAGGTCGGCGACGCGCTGGGCTACCCCGTCATCATGAAGCCGTACGACGGGGGCGGCTGGCGCGCGGTCACCAAGGCCAACGACGAAGCCGCGCTCCGGCGTGCGTACGAGGCGAGCGGCACGCTCGTCATGCATGTGCAGAAGGCCGTCGACCCGTACGACGCGTTTGTCCGATGCATCGGGGTCGGCCCGCGGGTTCGCTTCGTCAAGTACGACGTCGACGCCCCGCTGCACGACCGGTACACGTGCGAGCACGGCTTCCTGACCGACGCGGAGGCGGCGCAGCTCCGCGCCACGACGCTGACGATCAACACGTTCTTCGGCTGGGAGTTCAACTCCTGCGAGGTCATGCGGCGCGAGGGCGTCTGGCACCCCATCGACTTCGCCAACGCGTGCCCAGACTCCCAGGTCACGTCGCTCCACTACCACTTCCCCTGGCTGGTGAAGTCGCTGCTGGAGTGGAGCCTGTACTGCGCGGCGACCGGTCGGCCGATGCGGCGCCACGTCGACTGGAGCGACTACTACGCGATCGCGGACACCGACGCCTCCTATGAAGACAAGCTCGCCGCGTACGGGAAGGTCGCCGAGTCCCGCCTCGAGACGGACCGCTTCGAGGCGTTCTGCGAGACGCATCTGGCTCAGCTGGACGAGGTCGTCTGGACGTACTTCGGGAGCGAGCGAGCCAAGGCGGCGGTGCGGCAGAAGGTCGACGCGATGTACCCGGAACACGAGGTCGAGGCGTTCACGGAGCTCTTCTGGGCGCGCATCCAGGACTGGCGCGCCGAGGCGCAACCGTGAGCCTGTTCGAGAGGTCCCGGTGGTACAGCCGGCGCGTTCAGCGCGAGGTCACGCTCTGCCGCTGGGGGCATCACGGCATGCCGGTCTTGGTGCTGCCCACCGCGGGCGGCGACGCGGAGGAAGTCGAACGCTGGCAGATGATCCGCGCGCTCTCGCCGCTCCTCGCGGCGGGTCGGATCAAGGTCTACTCGTGCGACTCGGTGGCGGGCCAAGCTTGGTTCGCGGAGGAGGGCACCCTCGGGCACCGCATGTGGCTGATGAGCCAGTTCCAGGAGTACATCCGGCACGAGGTCGCGCCCGCGATTCACATGGACTGCCGCACCGAAGGGATCCCCATCTGGACCGCGGGCGCTTCGGTCGGCGCGCTGCACGCCGTGGCGCTGGTGTGCCGCTACCCGGACGTGTTCCACCGCGCGCTCGGCATGAGCGGCACGTACGATCTGCTCCGGTTCACGGGCGGCGACCGCTACACACACGACTACTACGCGGCGACGCCGCTCCGGTTCGTCCCCAACCTGCGCGACGACGACCCCCACCTCATCCGCCTTCGGCAACGCTATGTGCTGCTCGCGTCCGGCGAGGGGCGCGCCGAGGCCATCGACGAGAGCTGGAACATGGCCAGCGTGCTCGGCGCGCAGCGCATCCCCAACTGGGTCGACAGCTGGGGCCCACACTGGCACCACGACTGGCCGACCTGGCGCGCGATGCTGCCGAAGTACCTCGGCGAGTGGACCGAAACCTGACCGGGAACGCCCCACAGGAGTAGGATGGGGTACGTGCCCAAGGACGAGCTATTCGCGATCGGAGACATCCACGGCTGCGCCGAGGAGCTGGTCGCGCTCATCGAGTCGCTGCCGCTGACCAAGGACTCGACGCTCGTCACCCTGGGTGACTACGTGGACCGCGGCCCGGACGCGCGCGGCGTCATCGAGACCCTGCTCGCCATGCGGGAGCGCTGCCACGTCGTGTCGCTGCGGGGGAATCACGAGGAGCTGTTCCTCGACTACCTCGACCACGACGACGAAAAGCACGCCGCGAAGTTCGTGCTCAACGGCGGCGGCGCCACCCTGCGCTCCTACGTCGCCGACGGCAGCACGGAGGTGCGTGTCCCGCGCGAGCACATCGAGTTCATCCGCGGGCTCCCCCACTGCTACGAGACGGACGACTACTTCTTCGTGCACGCCGGTGTCCCGGACGTCCCGCTCGAAACGATCGACGTCGAGGAGCACGGCCCCTTCATGCTCTGGGCGCGGGGCCGCTTCCTCGACAGCACCTTCAAGTGGGACAAGCGCATCGTGCACGGCCACACCGCGATGCCGGATCCCACCGTGCTCCCGCACCGCGTGAACCTCGACACCGGCTGCGCCTACGGCGGGCGTCTGACCGCGATGGGCTTCCCGTCCGAGACGGTCTACACGGTGGCGCAGCGACCCAACGCAGGGATCCGGCCATCGAGCGGCGACGAGCGGCGCGACACCCTCCGGCGCGCGGGCCAGCTGCCCGTCTGGGTCGACAGCGAAGGCGGCCCTGTGCGGATGATGAGCGTGAACTACAGCTCGTCGGGGCTGCTCGTCGAGCAAGAGAAGGCCGAGGTCCCATTCCCTCTCGCGGCCAAGATCACGGGCCGCATCGAGATCGACGAGACCACGCAGCTGATGTTCCGCGGTCGCATCGCGCGTCGCTACCGCGCGCGATCGCGGGTCTGTTACGGCATCCAGTTCAGCGAAGTCGCCGAGATTCCCCGGTCGGCGTAGCGACCGAGGTTCATCGCTTGGCAGCCCGGTGAAGAACCGTTGTGCCGCGCCTCAGAGGCCCAACTCTGCGAGCCTCTCGCGGCACCAGCGTTCCCCGTCAGCCATGTCGCTCGCGTAGTACTGCGGCGTTGCGGCCCGGTGAAACCAGCTCACCGCCGTCAGCATCGACCGGATCAACGGTCGGTCGATCACCGTCGCCGAGCCCCGGCTGAGCCCACGCGACATCCCGTCGAACTCACCCCACCCCCCCCCGACGTCACGCCGCACACGGGCGTCAGGAAGCTCCGACACGGGCCCTGTGTCGGTGAGAACGACGTAAGGCTCATCGCGGGCCAACACGCGATCGAACGACGACTTCAACTCCTCACGCTCGCCAGCGTGATGTGAGCCGGGCAGGTGATCACCACGACGGGAAACCGCGCCACGCTTACCTTGATGAGGTCCTCAGCCATTCGTAGGGAAGGTACCGCGTCGGTCGAGGGAGAAAAGTGACGAACTGCTCGATTTAATGAAAACGATTCTCACAACAGTCTCTGTTCGAGGAACAGATCAGGAAACCGCCAGCTACACTACGTTCATCACGCCCGCGATTCTGGCGCGAGCGGTTTGACCGCCATGAGAACAACCGCATGTACTCCGGCCCGCTCGGGGGTCTCTTCCACGATGGTCGCGCGCGCGGCCGCGAAGGGCAGGCCGGTGGTCCCCCTCTCAACCCGGGGGAGATGAGACAGGCCAATGCGCCACACTTGGCGTCCCGTCGGGGCACTCATCGCCCACCCCGTGACTGCACCCGGCGCGAGGTCGGGGTCGAAGACTGGGCAAGCGCGGATGACACGGAACGTATCTTCCCCCTCCCCTCGAGAAGGAAGGTTTGGGACGCTCAGAAACGAAGCTCGGCGTGCTCGGACGGGCTGGGGGTTCCCTCCGTCAGCTGCACGATCCACCACACCAGACCTCCGAGAAGCACGGCGCTGCCCGCGATCCAAAACACGTTGGTAAGCACGGCAAACAGGTCCGCATCATCGGGGGGCGGGGCCTCGCGATGGGACGGCGCGTTTCGGACCGTGTCGACTTCGTTCTGGAACAGAACCCCGAACGGAATGGCGCCGAGCGCGATCGCGCCACCCGCGCCCATGAGCAGGGCAGGGCCGAGCGGATCGGGCGAGCCAGGCGGGGGGCGGGGGGCGGGTGGAGGCGCGAAGGCCGTGTCCTCGTCCGGCGGCTCGATCGGTTCGGGAGGCGCCAGCTCCAACTCGATGCGCGCGAGATCCCGCTCGATGCGCGCTCGGGTGGCCGGAGGCGGGTTCAACGTGAGGCACGTGTGGAAGGCGGCGCGCGCTTCGTCCCAACGCTCGAGCTCCATCAGGGTGAGCCCCAGGTTGTGATGCAGGGCGGCGGTCTCGTGGAGCGCGATCGCCTCGCGTAAGAGCACAACCGCCGCGTCGAAGTCCTCGGCGCGGAAGCGCTCCCCCGCGCGGTCGGCGAGCAGGCCGGCTTGTTGTATGCAGGCGGCTTCATCGGCGCACGACGTCTGGGCCCACGCCGGCGCCGAGCTCCATAGCGCCAGGACGACGCAGCAGAGCAGAGCCGACCTCCGTCCCCACGACGCGTTCTGCCTCACCTCGACGGTCGGATCCACCCACATGTCCTTGGCGGAAGTCGCGACGCGCCTCGCCGTCGGGATGGGGTCCTCCTGCGGCGCGTCCCTCCTCGCCGATGCACTTCGAGTCGTCACGTGGACCCGGTCGCGCTCGTCGATCCGCATCACGACCTCCGCCTCAGCCATCTACTCGGCTCCCCAAAAGGTGTCGAGCGACGAGGGCTCGCTCGCGGGCGGTCGCCGCGGGGCCGACCGACGCGCACGCCACCGACGCGCCGGTCGGTCCGGCTCCGCGGGTTCCGGCGCGCGCAAGGGCGTGAGCACCAGCTCCAGGCGCTGGTTCTCGGTCGGAGTCACCTCGACGGTTCGTGGCTCGTGCCCCTCGAGTCGGATCTCCAGCCTCTGGCTCGCACCTGTGCGTGGGTAGCGCAGTGTGGCCGGCGTCTGCTCCGTGGGGTGCCCCTCCGCCTCGACCCATGCGCCGGGCGGCATGGTGTGCACCGTGATCGAAACCGGCTCGGGTGCCGCTTCGCGCGGGGACGCGGCCAGGGGCACCGACTCTAGGGGCGCCGACTCCAGGGGCGCCTCTGACGAGAGAAGCCAACCGCTGATCATCGCAGCGCCGAGGAGGGCGGCGAACAACCCCGCGAGCCACCCGAGCACGCGGCGGCTGCCCGGCTCACGCGGGGTCTCGGTTCGGACTTCGATCGCCGCCTGGCTCGCTTCGAGCGCATCTCGAATTGCGACGTGCCGCTCGCTCCGCCGCTCTCCAAACCCCTCGTTGACGAAGGTCTCGAGGTCGTCCAGCCCCTCCTCCTCGACCAAGGCGTGCAGGGCCGCCTCGAGCGTCTCAGCCACCTCGCGGGCGCTCTGTGGCCGGTCCTCCCGCTTCTTGCTCAGCATGCGAAGCAGCACGTTGTCGACCTCCGCGGGCACATCGCGGCGGAGCTCTCCAATGTCCGGCGGCGACTCGTGCAGGATGCGTCGAGCGCGCGCGCCATCGTCCCGGCCGCCGTAGAGCCGCTTGGCCGACAAGAGCTCGAAGAGCACGACCCCCAGGGAAAAGAGATCCGTGCGCGGGTCGGCCGGCTGGAACTGCAGCACCTCGGGCGCCATGTAGCCGAGCTTGCCCTTGAGCACCCCCGTGCTCGTTCGGTGGTCACGCCCGATGGCCCGCGCGATTCCGAAGTCCGCGACACGCACGCTTCCGTCGAATCCGATCAAAAGGTTGTGCGGTGAGACGTCGCGGTGGACGAGCTGAAGGGGTCGGCCGTCGTGGGACATGAGGCGGTGCGCATGGTCGAGTCCACGGGCCGCTTGGGCCACGATCTGGCAGCAGGTCTGAACGGACAACGGAATGCCCTCTCGGGAGGCCGCCGAGATCACGTCCCGGGCGGTGACGCATTCGACGTACTCCATGACCAGGAAGGGGCCCTGCTGGTCTTCGCCCACGTCGAGCACCCCGACAACGTTGGGGTGGTGAATCAGGCCGGCGAGCCGCCCCTCCTCGAGGAACATCGCGCGGGCGTCCTCCGCCCGAAGCAGGTCGAGGTGAAGTCGTTTGACCGCGTAGAGGCGCTCGAACTTCTCGCCCCGACGGACGGTCAGCTCCACGCGACCCATGCCGCCTTCGGCAAGATCGAACAGACGTTGGTACGAAGTCGGCCCCGACACTTCGAATGCACCTGAATCCGCGGGCACCACCGGATCGGTATCATCGTAGCATGGCGTTTCAGTCACGCCGCCAGCCTGCGCGACGGATGCACAGGGGGGTGTCACATGAGTGGCGCGAAAGGGACGAGAGGCGGGAGTCGGGTGGAACAGGCGCGTTGGGACGAAGCCCGAGAGCGGCTCGAGAGTCGCAGTCAGAGCGGCACCGGTACGGTGTCCGACGAGCTCTTGTCCGCCCTGCGCGATGAAGGGTCGCCGACCTCGCTGGATTGGGCGTGTGCGCTGGAGGCGCAGAGCGTGCTGATCGGAACGCTCGGCCCGAACCCCGCTCCCCTCCTGCACGAGGCGACCGATGACACGCACGCGCAGGCCGCCGAGGCCCTGCTACCGCTGCTCGGGCGCCTCTACCTTCTTCGCTTCGACGCGTCGGGTCTGTCGTGGTGCCTCGGATTTCAGGAGCGCCTCGCCCACGCCTTTCCCTCCCCCAAGAGCGTCGTGGGCGCCGCGCTGAGCCGAGCATGGCTGGCATGGCTCACGGGCGATGGCGGCTTCGACGACCACGCGTTCGAATCTGCCTCCAAAGCGGCCCGCAGGGCGTGTCTCGCCACCATCGTCGTGGAGCTGCAGGTGGTGCGCGCGCTTCACGCGCTGAGTGCGGGTGAGCTCGAGAGGGCGACCGGTCTGGCGCGTCGCGCGTCTCGGATGGCGCAGACCGAGCGGCTTCCGGATGCGGAAGTGCTCTCGGCCCTGTGCCTTTCGCGGGTCCGGCGACTTCAGGGACGCGCTCCGTTTGCCCTGCGCATTCTCTCGGGGGTCTCGCCCCACGCACCTCCAGTCTGGAGGCCGTGGATCGAATGGGAGGCGCTGGCGTCGGGTGGGAGCGACATGTTGGCCCGAGGCATCGGCGAACCGCTGGGGAACGCCGTGCGGGCGGCGCGGCTAGGAGACGACACCCTCACCCACGCGGAGATGGAGCGCCTTCATGCGGTGACCGAGGGACTCGCCCCCTTGCGGCGCGATGCAGACGCCGCGGCCGCGTTGCTGCTCAGTAGGAACGCGCCGCGGATGACCCCGTGGCGTTCTGGCGTCACCCCCGATCTGCCGCAGGGACTGTCGGGACTCGCGTTCCTGCGCAGTTGTGAGAGCGACGCTGACCCGACTTCTGTGTGCAGCCATGTGATGGTGTTTCCGGACGGCAAGGCGTACCGAGTTCCGGCCGTTTCGGTGTCGCTCGAGTCCCGGCGCCACGGCGCGTCGACCACCTCCGCGACGCCTCCCACACAGCCTCGCACGGACACGGGGCTCTCGGTATTGGGGCTGGCCGGCGGATCGCTTGAGCTCGAGGACTACTTCCAACGTGTGTACGGCTATGCGTATGACACCCCGCACCACGCCACCTTGTTCAGCATGCACATCCACCGCATGCGGGCGCGTGTGGAGGGGTTGGCCACCCTCGAGCGAGACGCGGTCCGCCTGACCTTGCGGGCCTCGACCCCGTTCCTGTTGCGAGACCCCCGAAGCGAAGAGCCGCTTCCCCAGCGCGTGCTGCGGCAGCTCGCCAGCGGAGGGGCGCAGAGTGCCCGCGATCTGGCCAGAGTGCTCAAGGTGCCGCTGCGCACGCTCCAGCGTGTGCTCAAGGAGCTGGTTGTCGAAGAAGGCCTCGCGCGCGAGCAGCAAGGCCGCGTGGTGGTCTACCAGGTCGAAGACACGACGTTTTCCGAGCCGACACGCAGCCGGCGCTTTGGCTCCGTCGAGCTCGTCCCCCTCGCCAGATCATGATGCAGTTCAACGCCCCAGGGACGGAACCGCGCCATCGGTGTGATGGTGCGCGAGCGCGGCCCGACGGACCCTCTTCGACATGATTGCGCGTCTCTCCGTGTGCCTCCTCGTCGTTCTCGCCCTCGGGTGCGACCCGTCCCCGCCGACTTGTGTGCCCGGCAGCACCCAGATCTGCGTCGGCCTCGGTCGCTGTGAAGGGGTGCAGGTGTGCGCCGAGGACGGCGCGCAGTACGAAGCCTGCGTCTGTGAGGGTGGCACAGTCGACGGGGGACTCGAATCGGATGCGGGCTGGCCGCTGGATGGGTCGCTCTCGGACGCGGGGCCGGCCGCGGACGCCGCGACGGATGCGGGCACGGTGGGCGCGGACGCGGGGACCGGCGCGTGTGCGCTGGGCGATCCATGCAGCGTGGCGGACACTTCGTGCTTCGACGCAGCGCATCCCATCATCGAAGTGCTCGCGACGGCGGGCGTGACCGGAGGCATTGCGGCGGTCCCGGTGGTGGCCACCGTCGAGCCGGGAGTGGACCTGCAGGCCGCGATCGACGGAACCTCGGCCGGTGCGATCGTGCTCGCCGAGGGCACCTACGAAATCAGCGAGACGCTCCGCATGCGGAGCGGCGTAGTGCTGCGCGGTGCGGACCGCGATGGTGTGGTGCTTCATTCGAACATCCGAACGACGGCGCGCGACTTCACGGTGCTGTTCGCCGACGGAGTGGAAGGGGCCGGCCTCGAGAACCTCACCCTGTCCCACGCCGTCGCGGGCTGTGAGCCGCTCGACGACCTGAGCCTCGACTCCCCCTCTTACGGCGATGTGTTCCAAGCCGACCCCTGCGGGCGCGAGGACCTTTTTGCCATCGCCGTGGAGGTCGACGACGAGGCTCACGATAACTGGGTCGACGGCTGCGCCATCCGCGACTCCGCCAGCCATCCAGTCATCGTGCGGGGCAACCACAACACAGTGCGAAACAGCATCATCAGCCGCACCTACAACAAGCGCACGGGACCGGGAGGCGCGGGCTACTTTGCGCTCTTCGGCGACCGCAACCTCGTGGTCGGCAACCAGGTCGACCGGATTCGCCACTTCAACATCTCGGGCGGCGGTTGGGGCACGCCTGCCACGCACAACGTGGTGGTCGAGAACCGCTTCGAGGTGGACGTGAACTTCCACGACGGCGACGGGGGCTCGAACCTCGTGGAGGACAACACCATCCACACCCCCCGCTGGCACGGCTGGCCCGTCGTCGAAACGGGTGTGCCGGCGTACCACCTGCCTCCGGGTCCGAACAACTTGGTGGTCAACAACGACACGAACGACCGCGAGACCGGAGAGGCGCTCTACGGCGAGCCCGGCGTAGTCTACACCCCCAGCGACTACGGCACCGTCGTGGACTCCGGCCTGTCGCTGCCCACGTGCGGCACATTCTATCCGTTGGAGGGCCGTCGGTGACCCTCGTCCAGCGTGCGACGAGCTTGGGCATGATCGCCATCAGGGCTCTGCACAACGCAGGATGATTCGGACCTTAGCTGGCCGTTGAAGAACCGACGTCGATGGATCGGGCCCGCGACGTGCCGTCCGCGTCGCATGACGCGACGACGTGCATCCTTGAGGATGTTGGAGGAGCGGCAGGCGGCGAGGGCGGTGCGGCCCGGGTGTGAGGTGCGGCACAACGGTTCTTCAACGGACAGTTAGCGAGGTGATCGTCTTGCCAACGCGAAGTACAGTCGCTTTAGCGATGTACTGCCTCGCTTCGATGCGCTTCGGGCCCGCGCTGTACGCCAGCGTCATGGTCGCCGCCTGCGTGGTGCCGGCCGATTTGTACGAAGGCCTGCCCTGCCCGTGCGGAGCCGGCCGCGTCTGCGACGAAGCGCAGAACGCATGTGTCCCGGCCGAGGACGCCCCTCACGATGCGGGGCCCGCTCTGGATGCCGGCCCCGCGCCCGACGCCGGGCCGGAGCAAGATGCCGGGCCGGACGCCGGGCCGCTGCCCGCGCCTCCTCCACCGCTGTCGACCAGGTGCTGGACCAGCATCGAGTTCTGCGATTGGAGTGCCGACTTCGCCCTCGTCGAAGAGACGGGCCCCAGGGCGTTCTCAGTGTCCGGGGCCGCCGAGCCGTCCTTCTCACCCGACGGGTGCCGCGTCTACTTCGAGGTGCTCAACGATCTGATGGTGGCAGAGCGGCCCGGGCCCGGCATGCCCTTCGGCGCGCCAGAGCCTCTCTCGGGCATCAACTCCGCGAACTCCGAGGATGCACCCAGCATCACCCCCGACGGCCTCGAGCTCTTTTTCGCGACCAACCAGGACGCGCCCACCGGCACGTTCCGACGTGTGTTCCGCGCCGCACGAGACGACACCTCCTCCGCGTTTGCCGTTCTCGGACCGGTCGACGTGCTCAACGGTGGGTGGACCAACACCTGGGAGCCCAACCTCGCCCCGCATGGGCTGCGTCTCTACTACGCCCCGGACGACGGAGTGCAGTTCATCCGGGTCGCAGAACGCGGGGCGCTAGGAGACGCCTTCGCCGCTCCCAGAGTGGTCCAGCCCGCCGGGCTGGAGCCTGGCTACTCCACCAACCGGCCCTCGGTCACGCACGCCGAGCGGCTTCTCGTTGGGGTCCAGCAGGTGCGGGAGCTGCACGCGACACGGGTCGCGTTCTACGCAACGAGGCCGCACTGGCGGGCACCGTTTGGCGCCGTGCGCGAGGTGCCGTTCGAGCGCCGGGACGCGGAGCTCGCCGACATCGGTGTTTCTCCCGACGGTTGCGAGCTGATCGTGCGCGAAGACCTCGAGACCCGGTTCTTCCGCTACACCGAGCGGTGAGGGTTCGGCCATCGGCGCCTGACCGATCGCATCCAACCCTCCGGAACGTCGCGGTGACCGGCCCCTACATGCACACCTCCGGACGCTGACCGACCGGCGCTACGAGGCGCTGGTCGAAGAGGACGGCATTCGCTGTGGGACGTGAAGTTGCCCTATGGAGGAAGGTCCCCTCGGCGCGCGCGTACACCGCGTCATGCAGGCCAACCTGACAGAGCGCCGAACCGCGCGTCGATTCCGGCAACTCGGCTGGCTCGCGGTGGCGATCGCCATCCCGCTCATCGGCTGGCGCCTGTACCAGCTGCCGACGCAGGCCAGCGCCGAGACCGCCGCCCTCTCCGTGACGCACTGAGCCGTCAGCTTCGGGGCGAACGGTGAGTCATCGTTCGGCGCGTGAATGGTGATCAATGTCTTTCTCCGAAAATTGAGAAACGGGTCTCTTCGACAAAGGTCGGCCCCGCGTTGAATCGGTTCCGTCGCCCCATGGTGCCCGGTCGCGGAAAACGAACTCGCTGGGACCGAAGCGAACGCGACGCGTGGAGCGGGGTGTTGGGTCGAGAGCAGCACTGCGCGCAGCCCGGCCTCGTCCGCGTGGACCGCGTGACTATCGATCGGTTGTCCGCCGAGGATGTGGGCCGTTCCGGGGGTTCCTTCCATCGGGACGCGGATCAGCTCCGTGGACGCGCCGACCATGCGGACCAGGTAGGCGGCGGTGCCACCGATGTGGACGCTGGCCTCGTCAGACAGGACGGAACGGCCATCGCACGACCAAGCTTCTGCCTGGGGCGCGCAACGGACGAGCGTGGTCCGGTGTGGCGCGGCGCTGAGTGGCGCCACCCGCCAGGTGTCCTGGGGCCTCACGATCACCCGCCAGGGCCCGCCCCCCACCCGCCAGCGTGGCGACTCTGTGATGCTGACGTCGACGCCTCGCGCCGCCGGGCGGACTCGCAGCAACGGCTCCTCGAACGCCATCAAGAGCGGAGTTTCCCGGGCGATGTGAAGGCGGCCACCGTGCTCAATGTCGACCGCAGGCTCTTCGCGCAGGACGTCCCCCTGGAACCGGTAGGGCTGGAGCGAGACTCTTCCCGCATCGACGAGCATCACGACGACGCCCCCACGAATCGGCTGGAGCCGGGCGCACCGCGATGTGGCGGACGCCTGAGGGACATGCAGTAGGGAGGGCGCCCTCGACGCGCTCGACATGACGTGGAGCGAGCAGTCCCGAAGAACCACGACGTGACCGTCGACCGAGGCCATCGAGCCAACATGCGCTGACAGTGGAGCACCGGACTCCTCCCCCAGAAGCTCCGGGGTCGGCAAGCGTCCCAGCCGCTCACGGGCGGAGGCGACCTCACGGGTGCGTCGCTCGAGCTCGCCCTCCGAGCTGAACCGCTCGAGGTGCAGCCCCAGCGTGTTCGTTCCACCGCATCCGCCGAGTGCCAGGAGCGAGAGCGTGAGGAGGACCGGCAGTCTTCGAGCAAGGGGCTCGAGCTGCAGCTTGGCCGCGACAAGGCCGACCTGCGTCGACAGGAGCGGCTCGTTCCCATCGCGCCCTCCCCGGATCGCGATCCGCGTCCGGTTCATGCCCCATATCGGTAGCTCGAGATCGTCTTCGAAGTCCCCGGGCTTGCGCCGGGCTACGGGGTTGGAGGTCGGGGGGGCAACTCTTCTTCTTTCGACTGGCCTTCCAGGCCTTCTTGTTCGCAAGGCGCGCCTCTCGCGCAACTGCCAACGAGGCCTCAACGGGCGACGCGCTCGCGCTCCTTCGGGAGCGACTCCGTTCGCCCGTCGGCGAGTGACAAAAGCAACTCTCGGTACGGTTTCGATATGGCGAGACCGTACGTTGCGCCCCGACGAGGCACCAGACGGGACGCCTCGACGCGTCGTTCTCTACCGCGCG
Source organism: Sandaracinaceae bacterium (assembly GCA_045106715.1). GTDB lineage: Bacteria > Myxococcota_A > Polyangia > Polyangiales > Sandaracinaceae. Next base: position 12,253 of record JBGCFC010000198.1, on the reverse strand, counting down.
CTGAGGCGATCAGCTCGCCGCGTCGTCGCTCGCCTCGAACAGGGTTCGATGGCTGGACCGTCCGACCGCCCAGAGCGCGCCGGCGTAGACCCCGAGTTTGGCGAGCACCCAGCCGATTCCGAAGCAGATGCCGGATGTCGCACCTGCACGTGCGAAGCCCGAGGTCAGGCGATCGACCTCCGCGTCTCCGGTGACCATCGTCTCCGACATGAGCGCCATCGTCTCTCGCTGCACCAGCATCCCGATCCCACCGAGCAAGAGATCGGCGATCGCCGCGCCGATGCAGGCGGCGACAAGCACCTTGAACGTCAGCGGACTCCACCGAAAGAGCAGCACCCCCGCCACCAGCAGCAGGAGCGAGCTCAGGACGTTCAAGACCTGCCCCCCGATCATCGGGAGCTGCCACCGCTCTGTGATCTCCAGGGTCTGCGACTGAAGCTCGAGCTGCCGGCGAACCTCCGCATCGCTCTGCCCAGACCCTTCGAGAAGATCGCGCTGCGCGTCCATCATCGGGCCTTGAAGAAGGACGTTGCCGATCCCGAAGGCACCGCCGCACGCACCCAACAGGCCGAGCAGAACGACGAAGGTCCCGGCAATCCAAAGAACAGGGGGCCTCACTCGGTCGGCGCTCATGGAGTGGAAGTAGCAGGGGAAACGCGGATTCGAAAGCGTGCTCTGACATCGTCGCGCGTGAGGATCCACGCCCCGAGAGCCAGCAACACGATCGCGGAAGGAAAGCAGTAGCAGCCGAACAGGCTCAGCATTCCAGCGATCAGCGCGATCCAGGAGAGGGAGAGGTGTCGAAGTCGCAGGAGCTGCCAGCCTGCCACCACCTGCAGGATCCCGGGCGCGACGTTCACGACCCCGAGCAGGGCGATGAACAGACTCATCCACTCGCCCAGGTACGGCAGCTCCGAGGTGGACGGGTCGGCCGGCTGCCCGGTGTACTCACCGAAGAGCATCCCACCGAACAGAACGTAGTACGCGCCCATGGCCGCCAGGAGGGCACCATGCGCGATCATCACGATGGAGAGGACCCGGGCGTGACGCAGGTGCGGGCCGCGATCCAGCAGCGCGAGGCACGGTACGCAGGTCGGGGGCTCCGCCGTCTCCACCCGACACTCCTGGCAGAGGAATGTCCCGCAGCGTTCACACGTGCCACCGTCCGCCTCCCGCTCCGGGTGGTGCCCGCACTGCGCCGCCGGAATCGAGTCGTTCACCGCACGCGACGATCGCATGGCGGGTGCAGCTACGCCACTGCGTGTGCGCCATACTGGAGACATGGGGGCGGGCGACACACTTCGGGATGCGTGGGACATCCTCAGGCGCGCGCGAGGACCGCGAGAGGTCCTCGACGCGCTGGTGCCGGGGCTCGCGCCCGCTCGCGTCCTCAACGAGGGCTCGGATCCCGGGCTCGCGGTGGATGCGTTGATCCGGGCGCTTCGCGACGCCCGCAACCGACTCAAGGGCGACGTGGTTGGCCAGGTGGACTACGCGGCGCTTCGAAAGAGCGAGGCGTTTTCGGAGCTCTCCCGGCTGAGCCCGGGGCTCGTGAGGATCACGCCTGGAGACCTCGGCGACGACCGGACCAAGACGGCGTTTTTCATCAACCTGTACAACGTGCTCGCCATGCACGGAGTGATCGCGCTCGGCATCGAGCACTCCGTGATGGAGATCCCGTCGTTCTTCTCTCAGGTGCAGTACTGCGTGGGCGGCGTGAACCTCTCGCTCGACCAGATGGAGAACGGGGTTCTGCGCGCCAACGGCAAACACCCCGCGACCGGACGACGCAGCCTTCCTGCAGACTCGCCCGCACTCGCGTTCTGTCCGGCCAAGGTCGATCCACGCATCCACGCCGCCTTGGTGTGTGCCTCGACGAGCTGCCCGCCGGTCGGCTTCTACGACCCCGAGGATGTCGATCGTCAGCTCGACCTGGCGACCGAAAACTACGTGAACAACGACGTGCACGTGTCGGAAGAAGGCGTCTCGCTTCCCATCACGTTTCGTTACTACGCCGCCGATTGGGGCGGGCGGGACGGCATCGAGCGCTTCCTGCTGACGCACGCCGACGCCCCGCTTCGGGAGGCGCTGACCCACGCCTTCGCGCGCCGCGCGCCCTGGCTCTACCAGCGATACGACTGGTCGCTGAACCACATCTGACCAGGACATGGGGATCTTCTCGGCCACCGCGACGTAAGGTGAGGCATGTTGGCAGCCATCCCGCCGGCCGCGCGCCGTTTGATCCCACCGGTGGTCCTCGGGCTCGCGTCGCTGTCGACACTCGTCGCCGCCGTCCAACTCTGGCTGTTCGAGCCCCTCCTCGGGGCCTCGTTCCTCTGCGCGGCGTTGCTCCAAGGCGCGGGCGCGTACGGCCTCTACCAGCGCCGCTTCTGGGCGCGCGGTTTCGGCGTGGGCGCGCTGCTCTCGAGCGGCATCGGGGTGGGGATCTGGTTGACCCCGACCGGCATCGCGATCTCCTCGACGCTGCTCGCCGTGCTGCTGCTGGTGACGGACGACGCGCCAGGCCTGTACGAGCGGCGCACCGCGTTCCTCGAGCGACGCAAGCTCGATCGCAGCGGGGCCAAGCGCCTGTTCTGGGTGGGCCTCGCGCTCGGAGTCGGGCTTCCCTCGCTGCTCGGCAGTTCTCTCTCCGTCAGCCTGATGCTGGGCGCACCGCTCCCGACGGCGATCGCCGCCGCGCTGGGCGTGCTCGCGTTTGTTGGGTTCACCCGGCTCGCGAGCTGGTGCTACTTCGCGCTCGCCGGTGCGACGCTCAGCATGGTGGTGGCCGTGGTGCTCACGATGCTCGACGGAGCAGGCGGCGCCTGGGGCGCGTTGCTCACAGCCACGCTCGCCGCTGCCATGCTGCCGCTGACCGGCCCTGTGGTCCGCGCCTTGCGCCGCTGAGCTCGACTCGGGTCAATACATGTACCCCGCCGCGTCGGCGGGCTGACCGTGATCGACACGCCAGAGCAGCGCCTGGAAGCCGTCGAATCGGGTCACGTCGTCGTCCGGTAGAGCGAGCATCGTGTCGTTGAGTTCCGCGTAGCGCTCCTCGCGTGCGAGCTCCACCATCCGGGCGCGGCGGGCGCGATAGCTCGCGGGGGCCACCCGCAAGGCAGAGCAGTCCTGGCCCGTGACCTCACACTCCGAGAGCATTGCCGTGGGGTCACCGTCGGCCAGCGCACGCGCGTTCGTGTTCGGGTTGAGCAGGGTGGCGCTGAACTGCGAGCCATCGGAGGAGAGCGCGTAGTAGAGGTGGGTTTCTCTTGGCGACGCCGGAAACGCCGTCCGGTCGATCGCCCCGTCGAGGCAGGCCACCTGCAAGCCGGTCAGCCCCTCGCCCCGAAGGTCGATGAGCCCACCCTCGACGGGCAGACGACCGCGAAGTGTGCCCGTCTGGATCTCACACGCGTCGAAACCGGCACGAACGGTGGACGCGTCCCAACCCGCCGGTGCGGCACGAGGGCGCGGCGTCGTGGGCGCGACGCGGCGGGGTGCCTCATGCGAGCCCGGAGTGTCGGAAGCTGCCTCGCTCGGAATGCGGCCGTGCTCCGCCCGCCACGCAAGGGCCTGGTATTGCCAGAGCATTCGGCTCTGGGACGGCGGCATCGCGCGTAGCTCGCGCGCAAGCGCGTCATAGCGCTCGAGAGCCACGAGGGAGATGAACAGCGTGCGCCGGTCGAGCTGAGTTCGTCCAGCTGTCGCGAGGCGCGCACAACGCACGTGTGTTCCTCTCGCGCAGCGCAGGTCCGCACGATGTCATGAGGGGCTGCACCGGGCTCGGAAAGCGGATCTGCACCGAGCGGGCGGGTGTGGAGCGTCGAGGTGGACGTCCCCCCGCTTGGGCGAAGAACGAAGGTGTAGAAATGCTCCGACCCGCGAGTTCGAAACACGCTCTGGTCGATCTCGCCTTCGACACACCGGAGCTGATCGGCGCTCACGCCCAGCTCCCCTCGCAGCTCAACCAAGCCTCCTTCGATGGGAAGCCGGCCGTTCACTTCCCCATGCTCGAGGCCGCAGGTGCGAAACGCCGCGCGGAACGTGTCCGTTCGCGGATGAGGGCGGTTCATGTCGGCACGCATCCGTTCGATCGCCCCGCCCAACCCGGGCCGCAACGGATCCGGGGCCGCTCGAGGTTGGATGGCGGGCGCAGCAACACCGGCCTCCGGTTTCGACGCGGGGTCGGAGCTGGGCTCGGACGCAGGCCCGCTGCACGCCCCCGTCGCCACGCCCATGAGAGCCCAGGTGAGTACAGCGCGCGGCAAGTGCATGCCTACCAGCGTAGCCGTGTCTGGCGTCGGCGCCGCTCCGGTTCGACACGCCCAACAGCCCTTCCATTACAAAGACTTAGGCCACCCCAACGATCGGGTGTTCGGGTTGGCTGCTAGCGCGCGCGGACCTGAACCGTGCGGCCCACGTCGTCGAGCATGGCGCGCAGCCGATCGTAGTCCGGGTGTTTGAAGCGCATCCACGCGTTGGCCATGTAGCCCGCGCTCACGGGCTGCGTAGGCGTGCCTGACGGCGGAACGTGCGCGTCGATCAGCCACTCCCCGTAGCGATGACGGATGGCCTCGACTCCTTCGTAGCGATCGATGACGCCGTCGTGGTCGGGGCGGAGCGCGATGATCCCTGCAGCGAAGCGGCGGGAGGCCGCGCGTCTGGGCGCGCCGTGCACGACCGCCATCGCCCATTCTTCGTAGAGATCGATCTCGTTGGCCGCGCTGTAGAGATCCCACGCGCCAACGCCGGGCGGACGGCACCCGATCTCCGAGAACTTCAGGCCCTTGGGACCGAAGAACCACTCCATGTGCGTGGCGCTCGTGCCGATGTCGAGGGCGCCGATGACCTTGCGCCCCATCGCGCGCACCTCTTCGTATCCAGGCGCGTCCTCGACCCGGTTGGTGGTGATGAACTGGGGCGAGATCCACCGTGTGCGCATCGCCTCGAGCACGTTCGGATAGTAGTGGGTCACGAACTCGTGCACGACCTGGCCGCCGACGGTGATGGTGTCGAAGAAGCCCTCGTGCCCCTCGACGAACTCCTCCACCGCGACAGACACGCCGCGGTCGAGTCCGGTCGCCGCGATCGCCGCTTCGAGCTCCTGGGCGCCGTCCACCCGATGGGTCCCGGCCGCGCCCGCTCCGTCCCGCGGTTTGAGGATGAGCGGGTAGCCGACCGCCCTGGCGAACGCGCGCGCATCGTCGGCAGAGTCCGCGCCGATGGACTGCGCCGTGGGCACACCCGCGTCCCGTAGCGCCTCCTTCATCGCGGGTTTGTCGCGACACAGGAACGCGGTCCGCTCGCTCGTGCCGGGAATGCCGCAGCGCTCGCGCACCTGGGCGGCAGCCATGATGTGCGCCTCCACCGTCGCCTCGAGGCGGGCCGGCGCGGCGCGCTGTTGAATCCATCGCACGGCCTTCTCGAGGGACGGCGCGTGGGTGACGTTGTCGACGTGCTCGTAGTGCGCGAGCCAGCTACGCAGCTCCGCGTCGAGCGACTCCACCGGACGCTCTCCGATGCCGAGGACCCGCGCACCGACCGACGCGAGCGCGCGCGCGAACTGCCGTTGGTTGGCGGGGAAGCACGGCTCGACGAGGATCACGTCCATGTCAGGGCAAGTCCTGAACCCGGGCGTAGAGCGCCTCGTAGGTCTTGACCCGGCGCGTCCAGGAGAAATCCTCGCGCATGGCGTTGTCCTGCAGTCGTCGGAAGAGCACCGGGTCGCGGTACGTCTTCACCGCCTCGTTGATCGCCCAGCCGAGGCCAAGTCCGTCGAAGTGCTCGAACACGAACCCGGTGCCCTCGCCGGACCGTCGATCGAAGTGGCGCACGCTGTCCGCCAACCCGCCGGTCGAGCGTACGATGGGCGCGGTCCCGTATGCTTGGCTGTACATCTGGTTGAGCCCGCACGGCTCGAAGCGCGACGGCATGAGGAAGAAGTCGGCGCCCGCCTCGATGCGGTGCGCGAGCTCGTTCGAGTACCCGCGATAGAAGCAGACGTGCCGCGGGAACCGGTGCTGGAGTTCCTGAAACGCGCTCTCGTAAGTCGACGCGCCGGAGCCGAGCACCACCAGCTGAAGCGCGTTGTGCGCGAGGAAGCCGGGCACCGCTTCGAGGATGAGCTCGAGCCCCTTCTGCCAGGTCAGGCGCGAGACCACCCCGGCCACGGGCACCCCCTCGACGTAGGGCAGCCCGAGCCCCTCGAGCAGAGCCCGCTTGTTGCGCTCCTTGTCGTCGAGCGTCTCGCGATCGTAGGGGTGCGCGATGAGCGGGTCGGTGGCTGGGTCCCACTCCGTGGGGTCGATGCCGTTGAGGATGCCGACCACCGAGGCGCTCCGCTCTCGGAGCACTCCGTCGAGCCCCATGCCCTGCTCCGGGGTCTGGATCTCGCGCGCGTACGTGGGGCTGACCGTCGTCACCGCGTCGGCGTACAGGAGCCCGGTCGTCATGAGGCTCAGGAGGCCGGAGCGCAGCTGGTCCTGGTGGAACAGATGCGCGCTGTCGGCGAGCCCGGTGTCTGCGAGCACGTGCGCGCCGAACGCCCCCTGGTGCGCGAGGTTGTGCACGGTGAGCACCGTCTTGGTGCGCCCGAACCGCGCGCTGTCCCACGCGTAGCGGCAGCGGAGGAGCAGGGGGAGCAGCGCACCCTGCCAGTCGTGCGCATGCGCGATGTCGGGCGAGAAGCCGAGCCGCTGGCACGCGGTGAGCGCAGCGTAGTTCAGCACGATGAACCGGAGGTGCTCGTCGGCGTCTTCGGTGTAGATGCCGTCCCGGCCGTAGAGCCCATCGCAGCGCACAAACGTGACCTGCGCGTCGGAGTCGGGCAGGGGGGTCTGGAAGAGCGAGACGGTCACCCGGTGCGGCCCGATCTCGAGCGTGACGTCTTGGGCCCCGTCGACGGGGGAAAGCGGGACTCCGCTCTCGAGCACGCGACGGTAGAGCGGCGTGACCAACAAGACCTCGTGGCCGCGACGCGCGAGATGCCGCGGGAGCGCCGCGGAGACGTCGGCGAGACCGCCCGTCTTGGAGAATGGCGCGACCTCGGAGCTAACGTGCAAGAGCTTCACGGGTTCTCCGATTCTGCCACGTGCGGCGTGAGGCCGGGTCATCTACCAGCTCCCTTCGAGCACGCCACCTGACGTACTCTCCCCTCATCGACGTACTCTTCCTCGCCCCGACCTACCCCGCGGAGATGCGCCAATACGTGCGCGGGCTCGCCGAGGTGGGCGTGCGCGTGCACGGGGTCGGCGACACGCCGCGGCAAGCCCTGCCCGCCGACAGCCGTCGGTACCTCAGCGGGTACCTCGAGGTGCCACGGCTGCTGGACGAGGCCGACGTGCTGCGGCGCTGCGAGGCCTGGCTGCGCGGCCGAAACGTGGAGCGTGTGCTGACCAACTGGGAGCCGCTGATCGTGCTCGCGGCGAGGATGCGGGAGCGCTGGAGCGTTCCGGGGATGCGCGTCGACACGGCGCTCGGATTCCGAGACAAGGCGCTCATGAAGGCGCGCGTGGAAGCGGCGGGGCTGAGGGTGCCGCGCGCGGCGCGGGCCAAGAGCGCGCGGCAAGCGAGGGCGGCGGCGGAGCGTGTGGGCTACCCGCTGATCATCAAGCCCATCGACGGCGCGGGAAGCGCGGACACCCACCGGGTCGATGTGCCAGCGGAGCTGGAGACGGTGTTGGGCGCGGTTCGGCACGTGCCCGAGGTCAGCGTCGAGGAGTACATCGAAGGCGAAGAGCGCACCTACGACACCGTGAGCATCGCCGGCGTGCCCGTCTACGAGAACGTCGCGCAGTACCTGCCGAAGCCCATCGAGGCGCGAAGCAACGAGTGGATCAGCCCTGTCATCATCACTGTCCGCGACCACGCACAACCCGCCGTCGCGCCGGGGATCGCGCTGGGCCGCGAGGTGCTCACCGCGCTCGGGATGGACGACGGCTTTACGCACATGGAGTGGTTCCTGACGCCGCAAGGCGAGGCGGTGTTCGGGGAGATCGGCGCCCGACCCGGCGGCGCGCACCTCGTCGATCAGATGAACTACAGCTCGGACATCGATCTCTTTGTCGAGTGGGCGCGGGCGACGTGTTTCGGCGTGTTCGAAGCCGACGCGGCGCGCCGCTATCACTGCGCCGTCACCTTCAAACGCGCGCAGGGCTCGGGGGTCATCCGGGCCGTGCGGGGCATGGAGGCGCTCCGTCGTCGCTACGGGCGCTGGATGATCGAAGAGCGCCTGCTCCCGGTCGGCGCGCCGCGGCGGGACTGGCGAAAGACCCTCGTCAGCGACGGCTACCTGATGTTTCGCCACCCCGACTGGGAAGAGACCAAGCGCATGGCGTTCGCCGCCGCCACCGACGTCACGCTCATCGCGGGGTGAGCGCGCTCAGTCTTCGAGTATGCGCCGCGCTCCGCGCGTCCGATTGCACACTCGAAGACTGACGATGTTTGCTGGCGTGCAGCTTCGCTGCCGCAGGTTCCTTGCCGAACCTTCAGGGCTCGGCGATGTTCAGCGAGATCGTCTGGTCGATGCCCGCGTGCACCTGGACCGAGAGGTTCTCGGACGGCTCCTCGCCGAACGGAAGTATGCGGAGCATGTGACGTCCGGGCGGCAGGTCGACGCGCACCGGCGTGCGACCCAGGTTGCGCGACCCGCGGAACACCGCCGCCCAACCGTGGGTGGCCCGGATGGTGACCTCACCGGTGTTCGACGCTGCGGTGTTCGACGCAGCCGGCTCGGGCGTGGGGCTCGGAGAGGGTTGCGGCGAAGGGTTCGAGTTCGCCCACGACCCGCCGCCGCCGGACACGACGGTGGTCACCGTCCGGCTGGCCGGCTCACGACGGCGACCGCGACGCCCGCTGGGGGTCGAAGGCTCGCTGCCGCTGCCGTCCTCTTCAGTCGCGTCGGAGTCCTCCGTCGCCGCGCTGGCGTCCGTGGAGGGCTCGCTGACGTCGGCCGCACCGTCTTCTTCGCTGGACTCGTCGGTCGCGCCCGGCTCCTCCGACTCGTCACGGCTCTCCTCGGTCGCGTCCATGTCTTCGGCGGGGCCGAGCGAAGGCGGGGTGTCATCGACCGTGCCGGCGGCCGGCCCCGTACTGGCCGGCGTCTCCAGCCCCATCAGCTCCGCCGCCCATGGCGCCATCTCGTAGTTCTGGTGCAGGTAGAACAGCCCCACTCCGAACAACAGCAGCAGCAACAGCACCCACGGCCAACGCCGCCGGGTCGGAACGACCAGCGCGCCTTCGTTGTCGTCGGGTTCGGCGTCGCCCCCGACGAGCATGACGTCCTCGTGTGACAGCGGCTCGGGGTCGTCCGGCTCGATGATGGCCTCGAAGGCGGCCGGCTCGGACGCCAGCAGCTCGATGTCGTCGGCGCTCACCTCGTAGAGCGGGCCGGTCGACGCGCCCGAGATGTCCATCTCGCGCACGCGTGTGGTCTGCAAGATGCGCGCTTCGTGTCGGTCCTCGAACAGGAACTCCATCCACTCGGCGAGCTCGGCCGACTCGAGGGTGAAGCCGCTGTCGGCGATGAACTCGCGCAGATCCCGCCCCATCGCGCGCGCCGACGGATACCGCTCCTCGCGGTTGCGGTTGAGCGCGCGGTCGGCGATCTGGGCGACGCGCTCCGGCACCCAGTCTCGCCCATCGGACGCGAGCTCGATGTCGTCCTGCAGCACGGCCATCGCGGTCTTGACCGCCGCGTCTTTCGAGAACAGGGGGCTGAGCGTCAGGCACTCCCAGAGGCACACCCCGAGCGCAAAGACGTCGGCGCGGTGGTCGACCCCCTCCGCCTTGAGCTGCTCGGGCGCGGCGTACGCGACCTTGCCCTTCATCACGCCCGTCGACGTGTGGGCGACGCGCTCGGCCGCCTTGGCGCACCCGAAGTCCACCACCTTCACGGAGCCGTCGTAGGTCACGAACAGGTTCTGCGGCGAGACGTCCCGATGCACGATGGAGAGCACTTCGCCGCCGGGACCATGGGCGTTGTGCGCGGCGTGCAGCCCCTCGGCGGCGTCGGCGATGATGCGCGCGGCGAGGAACGGCAGCACCTCGCGGGCCTCGTCGAAGCGCTCGACCATCCGGTTGATGACGTCGAACAGCGGCTCGCCGAGCAGGTACTCCATCGCCAGGTAGTAGACGTTGTCGACCTCGCCAAAGTCGTAGGTGGAGCACACGTTTGGGTGGCTGACGTGCGAAGCGATGCGCGCCTCGTCGAGGAACATGTCGACGAAATTCGCCTCCTTGGCGAGGTGCGTGTGGATGGTCTTGAGCGCGACCAGCCGGTCGATCCCGCCGGCCAGCTCCATGCGGGCGAGGTAGACGGTGGCCATCCCGCCCGCGCCGAGCTCCTCACAGAGCGTAAAGCGGCCCAGACGCAGCGGGAGCCGGGGCCCCAGCGCGCTCTCGTTCGCCTTCAGCGATGCCGAGACGGCCATCGCCGCCAAGGGTAGCCTTTCCCGACGTGTGCGTCGCGCGGCCAGGTACGATGCCGGCATGAATCGAGACGAGTTCATCCGGGCCTACCAAGAGAAGCTGGCGGCCGTGGAATCCCAGGCAAGCTTGGAGTCCTGGTCGGCGCTCGCCGCCCATATTGACGGGACGAATCTCAACTACGAAGAGTGTTTGGTCTCCATGGAAGAGCTGGCAACCCACGACACCAACGGCACGGTGCGATGGGAGGGATACATCTGGGAGCAGGTGCACGAGCTCTTTCCCACAGACCCACAGGCGCTCGAGGCGCTCGCCGCGTACTACATCGAGATTCGAGACGACCTCGAGAAGGCGGCGCCCCTCGTGGCGGCGATGGCGAACAGCCCGCGGGCGCTGCACTACCGCGTGCTGTTGGCGACCGATCAAGACGACCTGGAGCGCGCGGAGGACACGATGCGGAAGCTCTGTGAAGAGACCTGGATACGGCCGTCTTCATGGGCACGTTCGGGTTCTTCGACGACTTCTCGTTTCTGGCTCCGATCGCCCCGGCATTGCTCGAAGAGCTGAGCCCGCGCTTCGAGTTTCGCGAGGAGATCGAGGCGCTCATCGGCTAGGGAGGGCGCGGGCGCCGCACGCGCGACGACCTCTTGAAAGGACGACGCAGTTTGGTAGACCGGCGCCGATGCGGTGGCCTCGAACGATCTCCCTCGCCCTCCTGTTGCTCGCTTGCGGCGGCGACAACGAGCCGGCGACCCCCGAAGCGCCTGAGACCGCTGCCGACCGCGCCGTGGCCGCGCTGCCGCCGACGGCCACCGAGGAGGACAGGGAGCAAGCGCGCATCGACGCCGAGTTCCCGAAGTACGCGGCGATCGTCGGCATCCTCGCGACCGTGCACCGAGCGGCGGACGGCGAGTCGCCCATCATCGGCTGGTTGCGCATCGGCGCGCGCGTCCGCGTGGCGGAGAACGAGCGGCGCGGCAACGGCTGCGATGGGTCGTGGCGGCCGGTGCACCCGGTCGGCTACGTGTGTGACGACGACGACGTCGACGTGCGGGACGAGCCCATCGAGGTCGAGCCGCCGACGCTCGAGGGCTGGCACGACGGCGTGCAGCTCGAGGACGCGACCGCACGAGGCGTCATGGTCCTGCCCGAGCCGGCCGATCTCGGGGCGCGGCTCCCCTACACGTACTGGTACGTGAAGGAGTCGACGGTGCCCGAGTACCACCGGCTGCCGTCCCGAAACGAGCAGCGCGCGGCGATCGCCAAGGCAACGCGCTACCGCGAGCTGTACGCTCTCGACGAGCGGCGGGCGCAGCGGTACCTGTCTGGCGAAGCCGACGACGGTCCGCCCGGGACGGCGGTGACCAACCGCTACCTCGACCGCGGCTTTTTCGTCGCGTCGAACGGCATCGAGGTCCGCGCCTCCCGACGCTTCGTGCGGACGACGCAGGGCCGCTACATCAAGCAGGCGCAGCTCGAGGAGCGCAACGGGCACGACATGACCGGCATCGAGCTGGGCGAGGACAACACGCTGCCCATCGCGTGGACGGTGCGCACCGCGCGCCCGATGATCCTCACCGAGGCAGACGGGGAGTCGAGTTTCGCCAACGACGAGGAAGCCGAGCCCTGGGAGCGCCAGACGCGGCTCACCGGCTGGCAGGAGCGCCGCAACATCGGCGGCCACATCATGCACGTGCTCGAGACCGACGGCGGACCGCGCTACCTGCGGGCGTGGTTCGCGTCCGTGGCCGAGCGCGTCGATCGACCCGACGGCGTGGCCGCAGACGAGCCGTGGGTGCACGTGGATCGCTGCGTGCAGACGCTCGTG
>JBGCFC010000197.1:0-25076 GCA_045106715.1 Sandaracinaceae bacterium | reverse complement strand
AGGAACGCCTTCCTCATCGTGGTGCGTCGCGTGAGCGCGGTCGTCGCGCCCCGGACGTAGATGTCCGGATGGCTCATGCGCGCACGAAGTACACACGGCGTGCCGGACTTGCGGGTGAGTCATTTCAATGGGTTACGGCGGTCGATCGGCGAAAGTGGCGGCGCAGGCGCCGGCGGCCGCCGATTCTCGTGGCGTGCTGGGCAGACTTTCGAGCACATCGGACCGACCGATCGGTTTCGTTCCCTTGATTGGAGGCGCTGCCTCCTCTGACTTCGATGCTCATGGTTGCGGCCTCGGAATGGGAAAGAACCGAAAGACGCCGGCGCGCCGCTCGACCTCGACGGAACCGTGGGTCGCCGCGCACCAGCCCTCCCGCGTCCGTTGGCAGGTCTCCATGACGCCGCCGGGCACCCCGAGCCAAGCGTCGTCCGAGGCCTCCGTGACGCGATCGGCGACACGCCCTTGGGCGGACGCGGCGATGCCGTCACGATACCGGATCAGACGCCCGTCGGCGTAGGGGACCCATGCACCCGCGGCCAGCGGCGGACCCCATTGGCGTTCGATGGCCTCTCGGGAGGTGCCGAGGGCATCCGCGAGGCTGAGCGTCGCGTGGGCTGGCGGCAGGGGCTCGCGTTCCTGCGCCGTTGCGTTCACCGCCGACGAGCCCATTGGGTCGGGCGCATCGGGGGGCTCCAACGCGCTGGGCTCGTCGCGCGGTAACTCGCGGTGCGAGCTCGGCATGTCCCGGGGCGGGTCCGCGCGGTCCGTTCCGCACCCGAACAAGCCGATGAAGACGGCGCCGAGGCACGCCGCGGCACCCTGAACAAGGCGCCCAAACGGACCGCTTCGGTGCTTTCCGAGGGTGCGCCGAATGCTCACGAGGGTTCTTCCAGCAAGAAGACCAGCGTCACGGACTGGCGCTCCCGGAGAGATTCCGGATCCACCGCGCACCGAGGAGATCGCCCTCGTCGACAAACACCCGTCGCTGCGGGCAGCTCCGCGCGCGCCATCTGCACCTTGCTGAGCTGCTTCTCGGCCTTCTTCGCTGTTTTCTTGTCGGCGCCGTCGCACGCCGCGCGCAGATCCTCGAGCGCGCCGTCGAGGCGGGTCTGCGTTGGGAGGAGGTGCTCGGCGAGCAAGACGCGCAGGACTGGAGCCGACGCAGCACGTCAAGACGATACACCCGTTGTTTCGCGACGAGCGGCCCTGTTGTCCGCCCAGCCGAGAAGCGCGTCAGGGCACAAGGCCAGCCAACCGAAATCCAGGCCGCTCATCGCGCCCAGGCCCCGCCCGCGGACGAACGCCGCAGGGCCAAAGGCCCGAGGACCGCGCGCCACAGGCGCGCAAACCAACATCGAAATCCGGCCAAAGGCGCAGAAAAGCCTCGGTCGAAGACCGAGGCTTTTCGAAGCACATTGCGGGGGCCGGATTTGAACCGACGACCTTCGGGTTATGAGCCCGACGAGCTACCTGACTGCTCCACCCCGCGGAATGAGGCCGGACTATAGCGGCGAGATCCGACCTGTCAACGATGTTTTTGTGTCACTCGCTGGTGACGGTGTCCGGAGCGGCAGCAGACGGCGCGGGGAGGCGGATTTCGAAGGTGGTTCCGGTGGGTTGCGCGGGGCGGTGGGCGACGGTGCCACCGTGGCCACGGATGACGCGGCGGACGATGGAGAGGCCGAGGCCGGTGCCGTGGTCTTTGGTGGTTCGGAAGGGCTCGAAGATGTCGATGCCGGCTGGGATGCCGGTGCCGGCGTCGGTGACGCGGAGGACGGCGTCGTCGTTGTCGAGTGAGGCTTCGAGGCGGATGACGCCCCCGTCGGGCATGGCTTCGAGGGCGTTCTTCAGGAGGTTGATGAACACCTGCTTGAGTTTGCCGTGGTCGGCCTGGATCTGTCCGAGCTGGGGGGTGACCTGGGTCTGGATCTCGGTGCCGCGCTCGAGGGCGGTCTCGAGGTGCTCTCGGGCCAGGGTGTCGAACAGGGCCTCGACGTCGAGGGGGCGAGGGTCGAGGCGCTGACGGCCGGCGACGCTGCGGAACTCGTCGAGGAGGCTGCTCAGGCGGCGGATTTCCCCACCGACGATGCTCAGCGCCGCCCTCACGCGCTCGTCGTCGACGCCGAGCTTGCGGAGGTAGCGCTCGAGCAGCTTGGTGGTCAGCGCCATGTTGTTCAATGGGTTGCCGACTTCGTGCGCCAGCGTCGCGCTGGTTTCGCCGACGGCGGCCAGGCGCTTCTGCTCTACGAGCTCCTCCTGCAGCCGCACCGTCTCGCTGATGTCGCGGATGAAGGCGCCGTAGAGCATTTCCCCCTCGAACTCGACGGCGGCGACGCTCAGCTCGATGGGGAAGCGCTCGCCGGTCTTGCGTTGGGCCTCGACGACGCGGATCCGGCCGACGGCGCGGGGCTCTCCGGTCGCCTCGTAGCGTTCGATGTACCCCGCGTGCTGGGACCGGTAGGGCTCGGGCATGAGCATGGTCACCGGTCGGCCGATCACTTCGTGCCGCTGGTAGCCGAAGATGCGGGTTGCAGCCGGGTTGAACAGCACGATGCCGCCTCGCTCGTCGATGGTGACGAGGGCGTCTTGCGTGGCCTCGATGAGGCCGTGTAGCCAGGCGGCTTCACGCTCCGCGGATTGGTTCGGCACGACGCACGGAATCTACCCCAAGATGCGGGCGCTGGGCGGTTGCGGAGACAGAATCGAAGGGGCTCAGGGGAGTTCTCCCGGACGTGCCGTGTTGGTGTAGGATTCGCGCGGCATGAGCCGCAAAGGACGAGTTCTGATCGTCGATGACGAGGCCAACGCCCGGGTGGCGTTGGGTGAGTTGCTGTCCGACGAGGGGTACGAGACGGATGTGGCGGCGGACGGCGACCAAGCGCTCCGGCGACTCGACTCGTTCGACCCCGATGTCGTGCTGACCGACCTGAAGATGCCGGTGCTCGACGGGATGGGGCTGCTCGAGCGGGGCAAGCCACTCGTGCCGCACTGCTCGTTCGTGGTGATGACGGCGTTCGCGTCCATCGACACCGCCGTCGAGGCCATCAAGATGGGCGCTGAGCACTACCTGACGAAGCCGCTCGATCTCGATGCGGTCACGGCGCTGGTGGAGCGCGCGTTCGAGCGCTCCCGGCTATCACGCGAGGCGGAAAGCCTGCGCAGCCAGATGAGCGAGCGCTACGCGTTCAACAAGATCCTCGGCAACCACCCGTCGATGCAGCGCCTGATGAAGCAGGTGATGCAGGTCGCCAAGAGCCGCGCGACGGTGCTCATCCACGGTGAATCCGGGACGGGCAAGGAGCTCATCGCGTCGGCCATTCACCACAACTCGCGTCGGCGGGAGGAGGCGTTCATCCGGCTGAACTGCGCTGCGCTCGCTGAGTCGCTGCTCGAGTCGGAGCTGTTCGGCCACGAAAAGGGCGCCTTCACCGGCGCCATGGCGCAGCGCGCGGGGCGCTTCGAGCAGGCGGACGGCGGCACGCTGTTCCTCGACGAGGTGAGCGAGATCCCCATGACCGTGCAGGTGAAGCTGCTGCGCTTCCTGCAAGAGAAGGAGTTCGAGCGTGTCGGCGGCAACGAGACGGTGTCCGTGAACGTGCGTGTCGTCGCGGCCACGAACAAGGACCTCGTCGAGCAGGTGAAGTGCGGCGCGTTCCGCGAGGACCTCTACTACCGGCTCAATGTCGTGCAGCTCGACGTGCCGCCGCTTCGCTCACGCCGCGCCGACGTGCCGCTGCTGTCCCATCACTTCCTCCGGAAGTACGCGCTCGAGAACGAACGTGAGGTCATCGGCTTCTCCGACGAAGCGCTCCAGCGGCTCGTGGCGTATCCGTGGCCGGGCAACGTCCGGGAGCTGGAGAACGCGATCGAGAGGGCGGTCGTGATGAGCAGCGAGCCGCTCGTCGAGGTCGGCGACTTCCCGACGGCCGGCAACCACCGCAGCGAAGATTCGCTCAGTGTGATGATTCCGGGGCTGACGATGGCGGAGCTGGAGCGGCTCGCGATCACGCAGACGCTCGACGCGGTCGACGGCTCGACGGCACGCGCGGCGGACATTCTGGGCATCAGCCGGCGCAAAATTCAGTACCGACTCAAAGAGTGGGGCATGAGCTGAGGGGGACTGCTCTCACGCTCTCGTTGCGAGCTCCGCCTCCGCCGCCGTGATGCGCGTCAGCTCTTCCTCGAGGCGCATCAGGCGCGCACGGACGCGCTCGTGTTCGGCGGCGCCGATGGCCACCTTTCGCTTGGCCAGCTCACGCTCGACGATCGCCTCTCGGTCGCGCGTGTCGACGGGCGGCAGGGTCAACAGGGCGGCTTCCGCCTCGCGGACGCGGGTGTCCAATCGCCGCGACAAGCTGCCGTGCTCCGCGAGCTCGGCGCCGACGGCCCGCACGCGGGCGCCGTAGTAGGCCTTGATGTCCCGCGGCGCGCCTCGAAGGTGCACACGCACCTCCTCGCGGAGTTCGCGCACGGTGGTCTCGAGCACCACGAGCTGCTGGCGTAGACGAGCGGACGCGACCTCGACCTCCGCGCGCTGGATGGTCTGCTCCGCGTCGAAGAGCGCGCGGTTGTTTTGCACGCTGCGCTCCGCCTCCTCGAGCTTGCTGCGGAGGAGCGAGACCTCGGCCTGCCGCCGTCCGCGCTCGTCGGCGAGGTCGTCGAGGGCCGCCTCGAGCCGGGTCTCCATCGCGTCCATCTCGTGCCGGACGCGGGACAGCTCGGCCTGGTGGTTGGCGCGCTCCTCGGCCAGCTGAATGCGCGCTTCTCGGACGTCGGGATCCCCGACGCCGACGCCGAACGGTGGGGAGTCGAGCAGGTCCTCCAAGGCCGAGATGCGGGCGCGCGCCGCGTCGAGGGGGTCGCGGTAGGTCATCGCGCGATCGTATTCGGCCGAACCCTGAGTGGGCACGTTGTTGGTGGCGTCGGACGGCGTTCCTCGGTCTACTGCGCGGGTGGGCACCTGGTGGAAACGCGCGCTGACGCTCGGCGGGCTGGGGCTGGCGTTGTTCGGTATCCACTTCGTGGTGGCGCCGCTCGGCTACGGCTGGGTGGTGAAGGCGGTCGGCGGCGGTCTGCTCGCGTGGCTCGCGCTCGAGCTGGTCTTGTCGTCGCGTCGTCGTCGGCGCGAGCAAGCGGCGCGGCGCCAGGCGAGGGCAGCGCTGGGGGACGCGCGCTTGCGGCGGCGCGTGCGGCCGGAGCTCCGGCGTCAGCTGACCGCGGCCCGGCGATTGGGTAGAAGAACGCGCGTCCGGCAGGCGCGGTTGGCCCTCGCGCTCGCCGAGCTGGCCCTCGCGGATGGGGACACCGAGGACGCCATCAAGACGCTCGCCAAGGTGCCGGTGGAGGAGCTCGAGTCGTTGGTGGCGGCGGTGGTCCGGCTGGCGCGCGGACAGGCGTATCTCCACCGACAAGACACAGAAGGGGCGCGTGCGACGCTGAAGCCCCTGGGCGACTCGATCGGTGACCCCGCGCTGGACGCCTCGCTCGCCGTGGCCTGGGCCACGGTGGACCATCTCGAGGGCCGTCCTGGCGCCGAGGCGGTCGCGGAGGAGGTGCGATCGCAGGCCGAGGCGCACGACGAGCTCTGGGACGAGGCGACGGCGCTCTTGGCCCTCAGTCAGGACGACCCGGCGGCGCTCGGGGAGTTGCGCGCGGAGGGCCGAGCACGCCTGTCGGCGGTGTCGGTGCCGGCGGTTCGCGCGTGGCTCGCCGCTACATGAGCTCGACCGCGGCCAGCGGGACGTCGCCCAGCGGTACCTCGACGGAGACCGCCCCGTCGGCCGACGTGATGAGCCACCGGAGTTCGGTGTTTCCGTGGACGACCTGGTCGGTCGAGGCGTCATGAACGACTAGCGCCCCGCGCTTGAAGCGGAGCTCGCCGATGTGGAGCTCTTCCCCCGTGAACCGCAGGGGGCCCAAGACAATGGACTCGCCCGCCTCGAGCCGGCTGCGATAGACGGCGGCCCGCTCGCTGGCGATGGCCGAATCGATCTGGCTGGCGATCGCTTCGCCCTCCGACAGGGCCTCCAAGGTGAGCGTCGTGCCGTCATGGAACTCGAGGCGCGCTTCCCGCCCCGCCAACCGGTGTATCGCGGCGACCTGATCATAGCGGTAGCGGTGGGTTCGCCCGCCACGACGGTGCTCGAACCCACGCTCGAACAGCGTCCACCGGACGTTCCAGTTCGGGAGGATCTGGCGGACGATGAGGGCGGAAGGCACGACGCCGACGAGCAGACCGAGAAGAAGCAGCCCCACGCGCTCCGGGCTGACGAGGTACACGCCGAGCGCGGGAAGGAACAGCGCAACGACAAACGCGGCGGCGGCCAGGTTCTGGCCGAGCGTTCGGCCGTAGCTCCGCACCACTTCGCCGAGGCCGGGCGCGCCTCGATAGCTGGGCGGGGCGGTCCGGAGGCCCGGGTTCACTTCGGCGGCGCGCATCGCGATGCACGCTAGCAACCCCACCGCTTCGCATCCACACCGCCGACCGGTGGAGCACCCCGTGTCGAGGCTGCTATACCTCGCGCGACCCCCTTGGAGGTAAAGCCGTGCGCATCGCTCTCACGTTCGCTGTCGTCTCGCTCCTGGCCTTCGGTTGCACCGAGGCAGAGGAGCCGATCACCCAGGCTGATGACCTGCCCCACCTGCCCGACGAGGTGACCGAAGCGCCGGCCGCGGCGGATCGGATCGCCGAGCCCGCCGAGAACCGCGTGGGCGCGCCGCGTCGAGAGCGGCGTCCGCGTCCTCCGACGCAGGTCAACGCGGCGGGCGCGGACCCGCAGGCGCCGGCGACGTTCACCGTGCGGCTGAACACCACCAAGGGCGCGATCCTCGTCGACGTGACCCGTGCCTGGTCGCCCCACGGTGCCGACCGCTTCCATCGGCTCGTGACGGACGGCTTCTACACGGACGTCGCGTTCTTCCGCGTCATCGACGGCTTCATGGCGCAGGGCGGGATCCACGGGGACCCGAACATCGCGCGGCAGTGGCAGAACCGGCGCATCCCCGACGACCCGGTCGTGCAGTCCAACCGGCGCGGCTTCCTCAGCTTCGCGATGGCGGGCCCGGGCAGCCGGACGACGCAGTTCTTCATCAACCTCGTCGACAACCAGCGTCTCGACGGCATGGGCTTCGCGCCGTTCGCGAGGGTGCAGCCGGCCAGCCTTTCCGTGGTCGACCAGCTGCACTCCGGATATGGCGAGGGCGCCCCGCGTGGCCGCGGGCCGGCGCAGGGTCGCATGCAGGCGCAGGGGAACACGTACCTGCGCAGCGATTTCCCGAACCTCGACTACATCCGTACCGCCGAGATCATGCCGTAGCGACGGACGTGCCCCCTTGGGCGTGGCGCGCAGGTGCCACCGCAGAGACTGTGTCCCCTCGGCGACGGACCGTGGGTCACGGGACACACACACACCGAACACGCCCCGCCAGTGCGGGGCGTTTTTGCGTTTGGCCGGGGGTTTGCTCGATGCCCGCGCATGAATCCGCGCACCCGACCGTCCGATTCCGACTCCCCCGTCGCCCAGGGCCCGTACCGCACGCCGCCGCCGAAGCCGGCGCTCCGGCGTTCGTGGTGGCCCTGGGCGCTCGCCGCGGGTGCGGCCGTGATGGCGCTCGCCGCGGGTTGGCTCTGGCCGACAGACGAGGAGCGTGGGCGCCCCGACTTCAGTGGTGTGCCCGCCGACCTGTTCGCGGACCTGGCAGGCTGGCCGCTCGCGGAGGATCCGCTTCAGCCGTCCACACCCCTGGCCCCGCTGCTCGTTGCAGACCAGCCGGCCGCGCTCGCCGTGTTGTCGCCGGGGGAGGGGGCGCTCCGCGTGCAGCGCGGCGGCGCGGTGCGCGTGCGCTTCAACCGACCGATGGTCGAGGGGCACGTGGTGGGCCGGCCAGTCGAAGCGAGCCCGCTGGTGTTCGAGCCGTCGGTCGAGGGGGAGGCGCGATGGACGAGCCGGAGCACGCTGATGTTCCAGCCCGCGCCGACGGTGTGGGGTTCGGAGGTTCACGAGGTGGCGCTGTCGTTTGCGTCCGGCGTGGCTTCGCTCAGCGGAGAGGCCCTTCACGACGGTCTCACACGCACGGTCGTGCTCGACGGAACCCCGCGCCTGGAGATGGGGCGCTCGGGGGGGAGGGTGTCCGCCGGCGCCGCGCTGCCCCTGTTTTTCGACGCGCCGGTGGCCACGAGCGCGCTCGGCCAGGACCTGATCGCCTACGAGATCGGCGGGGGTCAGCGCAGTCTGGATGTGCGCTTTCGCCGGCCTCGGACGCAGCCGGAGAGGGGTTTCCGCATCGACGTGTTGTTGAACCGGGAGCTCGAGCCCGGCGCCCGGGTCGGGCTTGCCCTCGCGCCGCGCTACCAGTCGTGGGGAGGGCCCAACACGCTCGTCGCCAGCTACGAGCTGGCCCCCCGGCCGTCCATCGAGGGCGTCTCCTGCAACGAGGGCGCGGCGTACGCCAACCAGTGTGCGTTTCAGGGGTCACCCGGTCGGGTGATCGACATCGGGCCGCGGCTCGGGCTCCTGGCCAGTGAGCGCGTGGCCGCGTTCACCCCCGCGAATGTGCGCATCACCCCGCCGCTCCGGGAAATGCGCCTTCGGCTCGCGCCACACGGGCCGCCACAGGGCAAGCTGCTGGAGATCCGCGGCGAGTGGGACCCAGACCAGGTGTACGAAGTGCGCGTCACCGGGCTGCGAACGGAGGGCGGCGAGCCGGTGCGTGCACTGGCGCCGCTCGCGGTTCGCTCGAGCGGTCACCCCGCGGCCGTGCGCGTGGCGACAGGGCTGCGCTCGTTCGAGGCCAACCAGCCGACCCGAATCCCGTTCGCAGCCATCCATCCCGACGCGGGCGACGTGCTGTACCGCCCGGTCGCCGAAGGCGAGGAGTTGCGCGCCCTCGTGAGCCGCGGGCCGTTCGTCCAGCAGGGCGGCGTGTCCACCGCGCTCGCCGCGCTTGCGCCCGAGGCGCGCGCCAACCGATGGGGTCCGGGGCAATACACCTGGCGCACCGACGCCCAGCCGACGTCGATGGCCGTCGTCGCGTTCCGGCCGGACGCCTCGAGCCGCGCAAGGGAGATGCGGACCGCGTTCGTGCAGGCGACCGACCTCGGCGTCACGGCGCGCGCACACCCGCGTGGGATCCTCGTCTGGGTCACGTCGCTCTCGAGCGGTGAGCCCGTCGACGGCGCGGTGGTGCAGGTCGCCGATGCGCAGGCGAACGTGCTCGAGGAAGCCCACACGGACGCGGACGGCGTTGCCCGTGTGTCGCTGACGGCCAACCCCCTCGTCGTGACGCACGCCATCCGCGTCGTCTCCGGCGACGACCGCGCCGCCATGCTGCTCGACCCGCGCCAAGCGGTGGGGCCGGCCGCGATGGGGGTCAGCCCGGGCAACGCGGAGCGCTCGGTCGGGCCCGTCGCCAGCGTGTTCACCGACCGTGGCGCCTACCGTCCGGGGGAGCACCTTCGTGCGAAGGTGGTGCTCCGGGAGGTGCGGGGCAGCCGCGCGCGGCCCGTCCGGGGAGGGGAGTACGAGCTCCGGTTGATGAGCCCCGCGAACGCGGCGCCGGTCGCGCGACGTGCGGTGACGCCCGGGCGGTTCGGCACGGTCGACGCCGAGTTCGATCTCCCAGCGGCGGCGTCGTTGGGCGCGTGGCGGGTGGAGATCGCGCGGGGTGCCGACACGCCGGCGCTCGGTTCGGCGAGCCTTCAGGTCGCGCAGTTCCGGCAGCCGACCTTCCGCGTGGACATCGGCGCCATTGACGGACCTGTGCACGCCGGGGATGCGCTCGCCGTAGAGGCGGGTGGCACGTACCTCTTTGGAGCGCCCGTGACCCGGGGCCGCATGCACTGGTCGCTCGCGCGCACGGGGCCCGCTCCCATGCCCGAGCGCTGGCGCCGCTATCGCTTCGCGCCGATGGGCGCCGGTCGCGTGCGGGGGACCATCGCGAGCGGAGAGGTGGCGCTCTCGGCCTCCGAGGCGCTTTCGATCGAGGCGCCGGCCACGCTCTCGGGCACGGTGCGTACGCAGCTCGTCCTCGAGGCGGAGATCACCGACGGCGCGGGGCATGCCCAGGCGTCCCGCCGTCGCTTCGTGGCGTACCCGGCCGCAGTGGAGGTGGGGCTGCGCACGGGCGACGACTGGCAGCAGCTCGGGGACGAGATCGATGTCGACACCATCGCCATCGATCACGCGGGCACGCCGGTCGAAGGGCAGTCGGTGCGCGTCGAGATGGTGCGCGAGGGGTGGCACTCGTGGTGGGAGTGGTCCAGCGGGGGCACCGGCGGCGCCTACCAGCTGCGTCGCGACCGGGGCGAGGACGTCGCGCACCGCTGCACGCTCACGTCGACTGACGAGCCGGTGCACTGTCGCTACACGCCGCGTCGGTCGGGGACGTATCTGCTTCGGGTCAGCACGGAGGACGCGGAGGGCCGCCGCGCGGTCGCGAGTCGACGTGTGTATGTGGCCGGGCCGGACGAACACCCGGACCGCGATCCGCCGGGCGCGCCGATCCAGGTGACGGCGACGCGGACCCGCTGGACGGTCGGAGAGACGGCCGAGCTGGCGTTCGAGTCGCCGTGGGAGGGCGCCCGCGCGTTGATCACGGTGGAGCGCAACGGGGTTCTGGGTGTGGAGCAGCGCGAGGTCGGCGCCGGCGGGCAGGTCATCCGCATCCCCGTTCGAAGCGACATGGTGCCGAACGTGTTTGTCGGGGTCACGCTGGTGCGGCCGCGGGTCGGGGACCCGGCTCCGGGGGTGGACCTCAACGCACCCGATCTCCGCTTCGGCGTGGCGGCCATCGATGTTCGGCCGTCGACCAGTGCGCTGACGGTGGGGCTCGAGGTGGCCGAGAGCGCGCGGCCTGGGACCGAGGTGCCCGTCGCGGTGACCGTGCGGGACGCCGAAGGCCAGCCGGTAGAAGGCGAGGTCGCGCTCTGGGCGGTGGACGAGGGCACGCTGCGGTTGACTGGCTACCAGGTCCCCGACCCGAGCCGGGGGCTGTTCCGCGCCGACGGCGCGCGGTTCGCTTGGGAGGACCTTCGCCGCGGTTTGGTGTCGCGCGTCGAGACGCCCCCGATGCCGCGCGCAGGCGGCGACGGAGGGGAGGGCGAGGTCCCGTCCCGTCCGACGGACGACCGGGAGCGCTTCGAGCCGACGCCGTTGTGGGCGCCGACCCTGGTGACCGACGCACAGGGACGGGCGACCGTGTCGATGACGCTCCCCGCGCGGCCGACCGAGTACCGCGTCATGGCGGTGGCGGTCGACGATGGCATGCGCATCGGGCGGGCGAGCGCGCAGCTCGTGGCCGAGCAGCCGCTCGTGGTCCGGCCTGCGTTTCCGACGTTCGTGACCTCCGGTGACACCTTCGAGGCGAGCGCGTTTGTGCACAACGCGACCGACGCGCCGCTCGAGATCGCAGTGCGGGTCGTCGTCGACGGAGAGGCGCAGCCGCCGGTCTCCGTGAGCGTGGCCGGAGGAGGCGAGCATCGCGTGGCGATTCCGATCACGGCGCCCAGCCCGGGTCGCATGGCGTTGCGGGTCGAGGCGACGGCTGGCCCGGAGCGCGCCGAGGCGTCCGATAGCGTGCGCATCGTGCCGCGCGGACGGTACGTGCGCAGCCAGGTGTTTGTCGCCGGGGAGGGCTCGCGCGAGCTGGCGGTTGGCCTGCCGGAGGGGACGCCGACCGAGGTCGGGACGGCCGGGGTGACGGTGGCGTCGCATCCGTTCGTCGGGGTGATCGGCGCGGTCGAGGCGCTCGAGGCGAACGCCTGGGGCGGGGTCGTGACGGCGGCGGGGGTCGTGCTCGGCCTGGCTGCGCACGACGCGATGGGCATCGGCAACGGAAGCCGGGCGACGTCTGACGAGGAGCTCGAGGTGCGGGGCCGTCGAGCGACGCGCGCGCTATTGGCGATGCAGGGGTACGACGGCGGCTTCGGGCGCTGGTCGTCTCTGACGGGCGGCATGCCGCGGGAGACGGCGCTGGCGGTGCAGGCGCTTCATGCGGCGAGCGAACGAGGCTGGCTCGACGCCCACGACCCGCGCGTGAACGTCGCGCTCGAGGCGCTCCGGCGCCAGGCCGTCGGCTCCGCGTTCGGCGACTACTACGGCGCGGTGGGCATGGACGACAACGCCTTCGCGCTCCGGGTGCTCGCGGACTTCGAGCGGCCCGAGCCGGCGCGCGTGACCGCACTGTTCGAGCAGCGCGAGCGCTTGACGCCATACGGACTCGCGCAGCTGGCGATGGCCGTGGGCGAGGACGACCCGCGGGTCGACACGCTGGTGTTGGAAGCGTGTCAGCAGGTGCTCGCGGAGCGTGCCGACGAGGCCAAGAACCCGGCGCGCGTGCGTGCCTGGCACATCACCCCACGCGTGCTTGGGGCCGCGCTCGAGGCCGCATCCCGATTCCCGGCGGGAGAAGCCTTCGCCGGTCGCCTGGCCGGAGAGCTGCTCGGTCACCGACATGAGGCGCGCCGACTGCCGTTCGGCACGCCCGCGCAGACCGGCCGTGCGCTGTACTCCCTGTCTCGGTACGCGGAGCTCTGGCAGTGGGAAGACGAGGCGGCGCCCCGCGTGCTGCTCGACGGTGAGCCGCTGACGCTCACCTCGCGCTCACGGGCGGGGGCCTTCTTCCAGCTTCCGATCCGCGCGGTGGTCGGCGCGCACACGCTGCGGGTCGAAGGGGCCGATGAGGGGCCGGTCTTCGCCGCCATCGACGGAACCTGGGCGGTGCCGCTGACGGAGGCCGACGAGGTGGCGCGCGGGCGACGCGTGGCGCTCCACCGCGTGTACGAGACGGCGGACGGTCGCGCGCTCGAGCCGGGTGCGACGGTGGCGATGGGCACGATGGTGCGCGTGCGGCTGTTCACCTACCTGGAGGGCGGCTCGCCGACGATGGTCGGGCTCTACGACCCGCTCCCCGCGGGCTTCGAAGCGGTCGACGCGTCGCACGACTCGACCCCACGCGCCTCGCTCGCCGCGCTACTGGGCATGAGCGCGGACGACGACACCTGGAACGCACGCGCCCACCACGCCATGCGCTCGATGGGCTCCATCGCCCATCGCGCGTTCCATCCCCATGCGACGTCGTTCTACTTCGACGCGCTGCCGCACGGCTTGGCCGAGTTCACGTACGCCATTCGGGCGAGCACCTCGGGGACGTTCACGGTGCCGCCCGCACAGATCGAGGGCTACCTCGAGGCGGACTTCGTCGCGCGCTCCACCGTCGGTCAGCTGGGTGTGACGCCGTGAGAGGGGCGCGCGCGCTCGACGCGGGGTGGTTTCGGTCGCGGCGAGAGGCCCGTTCCGCCGGAGAGCGGGCGCGTCCGGTCCGTCGATGGCTGACGCGTGCGCTCGGGGTGCTCCTCGTCGTGGGCGGGAGCCTGACCGGCTACATCGTGGCGACCAGCCCGCTCGAACGCGCGCCCTTTGTGCACCCCACCGACGCGCTGACGGTGACCGATCGACACGGAGTGCCCCTCCGGCACCATCGTCCGGAGGGAATCGACCGAAGGTGGGTGCCGCTCGAACAGATCTCGCCGCACGTGGTGGACGCCGTCATCGCGACGGAGGACCAGCGCTTCGAGACGCACGCCGGCGTCGACCTGTGGGCGATGGGGCGTGCGGTGGGGGGGCTGGTGCTGCCCGGGCGTCGGCTCAGCGGTGCGAGCACGATCACACAGCAGGTCATCAAGCTCACGCACGGCCGGCCGAACGGGTGGATCGACAAGCCGCGTGAGATCGCGCGGGCCCTCCGGCTCGAGGGGACACGGGACAAGGGGTGGATCCTCGAGCAGTACCTCAACCGCTTGCCTTACGGCGACCAGGTCGCGGGCGTGGCGCGTGCGAGTGAGCTCTATTTCGGGGTCCCGGCCGATGAGCTGAGTGTCGCGCAGGCGGCGCTCTTGGCGGGCATTCCGCAAGCGCCGAGCGCGCTGGACCCGCGTCGGCACTTCGCGGCTGCGCGGCGCCGACAGCGCTTTGTACTTCAACGGATGCGGGATACCGGCCGCATCGACGAGGCGACCTACCGCGCGGCACGCGCCGAGCCACTGGTCATTCAGGCGCGCGCGATGCGGCCGTGGCGTGCACCGAGGGCATCGGCCGCTGCGCTTCTGGCCTTTCGCCGCGGCCGCATCGAGCGCCACGGCCCGACCCTCCGGACGACGCTCGACCTGTCGCTGCAAGAGGACACCGAGCGACTGCTGCGCGGGGCGGTCGAGGCCCACCGGCATCGCGGGGTCACCAACGGCGCGGCGGTGATTCTCGACAACACCAGCGGTGCGGTTCTCGCGTACGTGGGCGCCGCGCGGCAGGAGCCCGATGCGCCCGGCGCTTGGCTGGACCTGGCCGACGCACCCCGGCAGCCGGGCTCGACGCTCAAGCCGTTTGTGTACGAACTCTACTTCGAGCGGGGGGGCACGGCGGCGTCGGTGTTGGACGACATCCAACGGCCGATGATCGGCGCAGGTGGCACGCTGTTCGAGGCGGAAGACTACGATGGGCGGGAGCGTGGGCCGGTGCTGGCGCGGGATGCGCTCAGCGCCTCGCTCAACCTGGCGGCGCTGGACGCGGCCCGCCAGGTGGGCGCATCGCGGATCGTGACGCGCTTGCGTGAGCTTGGCCTCGAAGGGCTCGAGGCGCCGGAACAGTACGGCGCGGCCATTGTGCTCGGCGGCGCCGACGTGCGGGCGGTGGAACTGGCCGAGGCGTACGCGACGTTGGCCCGCGGAGGGACGCGCGTGCCGCTGCGGTTCGGGTCGACCGCCGGCAAGCACGCGCCTCAGGTGGTGATGGACCCGACGCACGCCGCCGTGACGAGGGATATCCTCTCCGATCCGGAGGCGCGCCGCGCGGCCTTTGGTGACGACCTGGAGTCGCTCTTCGGGGAGGGCGCGTTTGGCCTCAAGACGGGCACCTCGAGCGGATGGCGCGACGCCTGGACCGCGGCGTTCAGCGACCGCGTGACGGTGGTGGTCTGGTTGGGAGATCCGGCCGGCCGCGCGCTGTCCGGCCTCGCCGGCTTCGCGGGGGCGGCGCGTCCGGCGACGCGCATCCTCGCCGCCGCGCACCAGCGTCACCGCGACCTCGGCCTGCCGGCCTTCACGCCGCCTTCGACGCCGCTCCGCCAGGCGCGCGTCTGTGCCCAGACGGGGCACCTCGCGGGCACGCAGTGTGTGCACACCCGAGACGAGCGGTTCGCCCCCCGCACGGGGCCCACCCAAGTCTGCGACGCGCATGGCGCGGACGGCACGGTTGCGCTCGCGCCGCGCTACCGCAGGTGGTTCGCCTCGGCGCACCCATCCGGGTTCTCGGTGCCCATCGCGCACGCGGACGAGTCCGGCCGCCCGCGCATCGCCCATCCCACAGACGGCGCGCGGCTGCTGTTCGACCTCCGCCGCGGTCTGCCGGAGATCCCCCTTCGCGCCACGCTTCAGGGCGCCGACGTGGAGGTCGGTTGGGAAGTCGACGGCGTCGCGATCGACGGGGCGCGTTGGCGGCCGACCGAGGGCGCGCACCGCGTGGTGGCCCGTCTCGGAGACCGCGAGAGTGCCCCGGTGGAGGTGACCGTGGCCCTGGGATCGTGACAGGCTACAGCAGGTAGCTCGCGACGAGCGCCGCGACGCTCCCGAGGCACGCCAACACCGCCACCGCGCCGAGGATCCACCGGGGAAACGCGGGGGACGCGGGCACCTCATCCGGGACCTCGGGCTCGGGAGGCGGCGGCAGTTCCCCCGTGACGAGTCGGGCGAGGTCCGCGGAGCGCGCCGGCGACCCCACCTCACGCACGACCTCCGCCAAGGCTGCCCTGAACGCAGCTGCGGACTCGAAGCGGTCCGAGGCGCGCGGATAGAGAGCACGCGCGAGCACCCCATCCAGCGCCGGCGTGACGCCTGCGACCCGGCCGGACAGAGCCGGGGGGCCTGAGAACGAGCGGATGGCGCGTACCGTCTCCGCCGCGGTCTTCTGATTGAACAGGGCCCGCGCCGTCAGGGCTTCGTAGAGGCACAGGCCGAGCGCGAAGACGTCGGTGCGCCAGTCCACCTGCCCCGCGAGCTGCTCAGGCGCGAGGTAGCCGAACTTGCCTTTTACCAGTCCCGGGGCGGTCCTCATCAGCTGGGTGCGGGCCTTGGCGAGCCCGAAGTCGAGCAGCTTCACCTTGCCATCGCGGTCGACCATCACGTTCGCGGGTGTCGCGTCCCGGTGCACGATGCCGAGCGGGCCGTCTTCACCCTCGAACCGGTGCGCATAGTCGAGCGCCGAGGCCAGGTCGGCCAGGATGCGGCACGCGACCGGGACGGGCAGCGGGCCGTGCTGCTCCAGGAGCTCGAGCAGGGTCTTGCCGTCGATGAACTCCATCGCCAGAAAGTAGTGAAAGCCCTCCATGCCATGCTCGAACACGCGGCAGACATGCGGGTGGTCCAGGCGCTCCACCAGGCGGGCCTCGTCGAGGAACATGCCCACGAACACCGGATCCTTGGCGCCTTCCGAGAGCAGGCGCTTGATCGCGACTTGCTCGCCGGCCGCGTCGCGCGCGAGGAAGATCTCACCCATGCCGCCCGCGCCGATGCGGCGCAGCAGCGTGTAGCGGCCGCATTTTCCGAGCTGCTCGCTCATCGGCGATCACGGTACTCGGATCGCTCCCCGGGCGCCCCTTTCCGACGGCGGCGGGGCAATGCTACAAACACGGGGTGCGGGTGCCCGGATGAATAGGCGTTGGCCTCCGGTCGTCCCCGCTCGTGGACAACCCCCGACCCAGCGCTTCGAACCCACCGGCCCGTCCCGTCCCGCGGGCCCTGAAGCGCGAACGACACCGACCCTGACACCGAACATCGACATCGACATCGACGAACCCGAGTCGGCCCTACTTCGAGTGAGGTTGACCGGAACTTCGACAGGCGGGCCCTGGCCCGGGGAGAACACCACATGAACAAGTTTCTTTGGGCGACGGCGCTGGGCGGACTGATGCTCGCGCTCGGCTCGGCCGGCTGCACGATCGACGACACCTACGGCGGCTGCAACACGACCGCGGACTGCGCCGACCCGCTGGACCAGTGCCTCGAGGTCAGCATTCCGGCGGAGGGCACCCTCGGTGCGTTCTGCTCCTCGGGCTGCGACAGCGATCTCCAGTGCGAGTCCGCATTCGGGTTCCCGGGCCGGTGCTACAGCCTCGAGGGGTCCTCGAACATCTGTTACCAGGCGTGCGACTTCGACAGTGACTGCTTCAGCAGCAGCGTGTGCATCGAGGTGGCGCTGGACGGCGGCGTCGTCGACTTCATCTGCGTCCCTGACAACCTCTAGAGAGCCGCGTCGGTCCGCGCAGCTTCCACCAGATCACGAGGCTCACGCCCTTGATCGCGGTGGAGGCCGCGACCGCCACCCACACCCCGACGATGCCCAAGCCCGCCTCGGCCAGCAGCCAGGCGGCGGGCACGCGGGCGAGCGTCCACACGAACTCGATGACCGCGGCGGCGGTCGTCTGGCCGGCGCCGACGAACGCGCCTCGGTAGGTCTCCTCGAGCGCCATGAAGGCGAACACGACGACCTGGACGCGGAGGTAAAGAACGCCGGCTTCGACGGTCGCCGGATCGTCCGTGAACAGTGCAAACAGCGGCGCGGCGGCCCCGAAGAGCAGCGCGCCGAAGGGCACCATCGTGCAGAGCGCGAGCTTGGCCGCGGCGCGAATGGACTGCTCGGCGGACTTCGGATCGGACGCGCCGAGGTGCTGGCCGACCATCGTCGCGGCGCCCACGCCGAAGGCGACGCCGATGAAGTAGGGGATGCTCTCGATGCGGTGACCCACGCCCAGCGCCGCCATCTGCGCTTCCCCGTGCGCGGTGATCATGCGGCCGAGCACCACATAGACGAGCGCGAAGCCGACACCAGAGGCGGTGACGGGGAGCCCGATCTGAAGGATGCGCCATGCGGTTCCCGGCGGCGCGCCCGTCTCGACGGGCGTTCCTGCGCGCTTCAAGAGCCAAATCCCGAGGCCGGCGCCGACCAAGTTCGCCAGTGCCGTGGCCCAGGCCGCACCGGCGATGCCCAGCGCGGGCACCGGGCCGAAGCCCCATATCAAGAGGGGATCAAGGAGCGCGTTGACGAGGAGCGTGGCGGCCGTGAGCCCCAGCGCCACGCGCGTCTGTCCGAGGCCGCGAAACGCCGCGCCCACCACGGCGTAGACCACCAACGAACCGGCGCCCAGGAGGGCCGCACCGACGTAGGCCGCCCCGTGCGTGGCCGCGCTCCCGTCGAGTCCGAGCAGCGAGAAGTAGAGGTCCGGAACCCAGGCTGAAAGGGCGGCGAGGGCGGCGGCGACAAACGCGCCCACCGTCAACGCACGGCCCACCACCGGGCCGATGCGGTCCCGTCGCTCCGCGCCCTCGTGCTGCGCCACCAAGGCGTGTGCGCCCGTCGCGGGGAGCTCGGCCATCAAAAAGACGATCCACCACGCGAAGGCGCTTCCCCCGATGGCGGCGAGGGCGTCTGCTCCGAGGCGGCCCACCCAGAACGAGTCGGTGAGGTAGTAGAGCGAGCGCAGCACGCCGAGCGCGGCCATCGGCCACGCGACTTCCCACACCGCGCGGAGCGGCGTCATCGTGCGCAATGAGCCGAGGGGCTGTTGCGCTCCGGTCAGTCGGATTCCTCGGGGATGTCCAGGCCGGGCACGGTGTCGTCGGCCTCTTGCGGGAGCGACATCTGGGTCGTCGTCGCGCTGTCGAAGTCGACCTCGCTCGGAGCTGCGGCGAGTTCCCCGGTGCGGAGCTCTGCCGAGTGGTCGTCATGAGAGGCGTCCAAGTCGACCTTCTCGGACTTCAGCTGCGTGAGCGGCATCGCGTCGCGGGCCGACTCATCCGCGAACCGCTCCGGGAAGATGCCGCGCATCAGGCTGGTCATGTCGCGTCGGTCGAACTGCAAGCGGTGCTCTCGCACGAAACCCACCACGTCTTCGCGCAGCGCGAGCGCAGTGCGGTACCGCTCGTCCCGGTCCTTGGCGAGCGCCCGCAGCACGATGCGTTCGAGGGCCGGCGGCAGGGCGGCGTAGTCGGAGATGGGAGCGACGTCCCCGCGGCGGATCGCGAGCACGGTCTCTCGGTCGTCGTCGCGCCGAAACGCACGCTCGCCCGTCAGCATCTCCCAAGTGCAGATGCCGAGGCTGAACAGATCGCTGCGCCGGTCGATCTCCTTGCCGTGCGCTTGCTCCGGCGAAAGGTAGGCGAGCTTGCCTTTGACGATCCCGTCTTGGGTTTGCGAAGCGCGGCTGCTGGCCTTGGCGAGGCCGAAGTCGATGACTTTGACCTCGCCGCCGAACGAGATGAGCACGTTCTGGGGCGAGACGTCGCGATGGATGATGCCCAGCGGTTCGCCCTGCGCATCTTCCGCGAAGTGCGCGTAGTGAAGGGCCTCTGCCACCTGGCTCAGGATGTAGCAGGCGGCGTCCACGGGCATGGGGCGTTCGAGTTCGCGCAGTCGGTTCCAGAGGGTCTTGAGGCTGTGCCCGTCGATGAACTCCATCGCGATGAAGTACGTGCCGTCCAGCTCGCCGAGGTCGGAGATGTGGGCGATGTTCGGGTGGGCCAGCTGCACGGCCAGCTTCGCCTCCTCGATGAACATGCGCACGACGTCGGCGTCCGTGGCGATGTTGGGGAGGATCCGCTTGATCGCCACCACGCGCTCGAACCCCGCCGCCCCTCGCTGCACAGCACGAAACACCTCGGCCATCCCGCCGACGTCGATTCGTTCCAGTAGGGTGTAGCGGCCGAAACTCGGCTCGTGCATTGCCTGACCCTACCTCAACCGTTCGTGGCTGAACGGTCTCATCGCAGCCGTCGCTGCGCAGCCCGATACTGCGGGTTGATCTCGAGCGCTCTACGCCACGCCTGCTCGGCCTGGGGACGACGTCCGGCGGCCGCGAGCGTGTCGCCGAGGAGCACCTGGTTGGCCGGGTTTCCAGGGCGGCTGCTCACGAGCTGCTGCGCCCAACGCACGGCGGCTCCGTTCTGTCCGCGCGCAAGGGTGAGCCGCGTCATTCCGGCGAGCGCGCGCGCGTTCTGCTGGTTGCGTCGGAGCACCTGCATGTAGAGGCGCTCCGCCTCGCCGTATTCACCTTGGTTGCGGCGGTAGTTCGCGCGCCTCAGCAGCGCGGCGACCTCCTGGCGTCGTCGTTGGAGCGACACGGCGCCCTCGTCCTCGGGCGTTTCGACCGGCTCCGTGTCGGTTGCGTTGAGCGGTCCTGCGTCGGGCGGTCCTGTCTCGAGCGGACCTGCGTCGGGCGGTCCTGCGTCGGGCGGTCCTCCGTCAAGCGGGCCAGCATCCGCGCCTGCGTCCCAGGTGTCGGCATCCAACGTGCCCGCGTCGAGCGCGGCATCGATGCCAGCGTCGTGGACGGACGCATCGAGCTGCGGACTGGACGCATCGGCGACGGGCGCCGCGGCCGTGCTCGCGTCGGGAACGCGCGTCGCGGCGTCGAGCTCGTGGGCGTTCGGGACACGGGCGACCGGGTCCGGCTCCCACGGCAGGCGTGTGCCGTTGGTGTGGATCCACCAGGCGATCCCGCCTCCGGCACCCAAGCCGAGCAGCAAGACGGCGGCCGCGACCCACATGCCGTAACTCCGCGTGGGTACGGGCGGCAGCGGTTCGGGGTCGGCCGGCCGCGCTGGGGTGGCGATGTGATCGGGGGAGGTGGCGGGCGGCGGCGGCGGCTCGCTCTTTTGGGCGGGCGGCTCACGGTCCTCGGTGAGGCCCATCTTCGCCAGGTCATTCAGCGCGCTCGGCTCTGCGGTGCCCTCGATGACCGGGATGTCGAAGTCCTCTTCGTCCTCGACATCGATCGCCCATGGCGGCGTGAGCGAGCTGGCGGTCGCCGTGACCCGCGTGTTCTCGTCGGAGTCGGGGGTCTCAGCGCTGGGCGCGCTCCCGCGGGGCGCCGGTGCGGGCAGGTTGTCGAGCGGCTTGGGGGGCGGCTCCGACGCCACGAGCGCGTCCACATCCTGGTCCAAGCCAACCGCAGCATCCGCTTCCGAGAAGGTCCCGAAGGCGAGGGTCTGCGTCCCGACCGGGCCAGCGGGCGAGCGCCGCGAGCCTTGCATGGCGTCTTCGAGCTGCTTGCGGTCCAGCCCGGACTGCGGCGTGGGGCGATCGTGCGGGTCGGCGGTCGCTGCGGCCGTCGGCGGTGCGATGACGATGACCGGCGACGATGTCTTTCGCGGCCGAACCGAGGGGCCGCGTTTCGGCGGCCGCATCGGAGGGCGTCCAGGTGCCTTCATCTCGGCCAGCGGCGTCGCGTATTTGTCTCGCTGCGCGCGACGCGGGTTGCTGCCGGCCTTCGGCGCGGGCCGACTCGGTGCGGTGGAGGGCCGCTTCGGCGGTCGTCGCGACGGCGGGCCCTTCTTCGGAACCTTGGGATGCGGGCGCGTCGCGTCGGCCGGGCCGGGTGCGGGGGGCCGCTCGGTCGGGCGCGGCCGGGGGACCTTCCCACCCGGGCGCGGCACTATGCGGCCTGGAGGCGGGGGGCGTCGTTTCGGCGGGGGAGGGCGCCGCGACCCGGTGCCCTCCTCGGGGAGCACGTCCTGCAGACGTTCCAGCAGCTGCTCGAGCTTGCCCATCAGCCGCGCGGCATCGGCGTCGGAGCGTGGCGGAGGCTTGGGGGGACGGGGAGCGCCGAGGCGTGCGCTCGCGGCCGGTCCGGCAGGCGGGGGCAGCGAGGGCGCGATCGGAGACGTCTCTGCGCTCGCGACGTTCAGCGCGTCGTCCACCGGTGCCATCACGTTGGCGGCCGCCGGCGCGTCGCGGTGCTCGACCCGCACCCGTCCGGAGCCGAGGCCCATCAACGCCGCAAGCGCGGCCGGACCTTGTGCGATCGCCTCACCGGCCCCCGGGCTGTACGCCATGGCGCCGACCACCAGGCCCTCGGCGAGGTCGATCTGCACACGAACTCTGGGGTGGACGACCGACAACCCGAGGCCCAGCCCGGTCGAGGTCAGCGCGCGCAGCATGCGCGCTGGCCCGATGCGCTCGAGTCGGGTGTCGAAGTTGTCGCGCGCGAGTGCTTGCTCGGCGAGCCCGACATCGTGGCGAAGCAGCGGGACCATGCTGGCGCACAGCCGGTCCATTTGTGGACGCGTCCCGTCGCCCGGCCACAGCTCCTCCGTGTCCACCATGAGGATGGAGGCCCAGCGGAGGCGTGGCTCACGACGAAGTCGGCGCATGGCGGGCAGGGCCCACCCCTCGGCGCCCGACCCGTCGAGAATGACCAGATCCGGGTCCTGGGTGCGCGCACGCTCGAGGCCGTTGCCTTCGCCGTCGGCCACGACGACGAGCGCGTCCCGGGCGCGAAGCTCCTGCACGAGCAGATCGGCGCGGGCGGGGTTCTGCTCGATGAGCAGCACGCGTCGGCCGGCCAGCACCTCGGCTCCGTCTCCGTCGTCGTCCTCGTCCAGGAAGCCGAGCCGCGCCTCCGGGCTCTCGTGGAACTCGTAGCGCACCGGGCCGGGCTGGGTCTTCACCATCGGGCGGAGACGTTCGACGAGCTCCCCAATGGCCTCGGTCACGGGGCGCCCCGCGCGCAGCACGACTTGAGCGCTGCTGGCCGCGTCGTCACCCGCCGTCACCGACAGGATTCCGCTCCGGAGCTGCTGCGAGAACAACGCGACCAGCTCGTCGACGGTCGCCTCGCCCAGGTCTCCGTCGACTTCGCCGGGGCGGTCGGGCAGGTCCTTGGCGATGTCCGCGATGCGCCGCGCCATCCCGTCGGCGGAGGCCGTCTTGGGGACGACTGCCACGACGCCATGCTTGAAGGCGTCGAGCCGAGAGCCGAGGCTCGGCTCGTCGGTGAGCAGGACGACCGGCACCGACGACGCCGCGCTGTGCGAAGAGAGCTGCTGGAGGGCCGTCCGGCCCAGGTCCTCCGCCGCGTCGCCGAGCAGGACGAGCACATCGGGAGCCGCCGCGAAGGCGGCCTCGACCACCTTCTCGGAGAGCACCGTCTCCACGAGCAGTCCATGCCGCTCCAGCGCCTGCACGAGCGCACTGTGCATGCGCTCGCCTCCCCCCACGAGGAGGACAGTCGGCCGGTCGAACTCGGTCATGGTGTCGGTCGCTCCGCAGGGAGCGACGAGTGTCGCCCCGCCACCATCGTAACGGGCGCGCTCACGCCGTCCCAGTTTGCGGCCGTCATGCGTCCGCGCGTGCCGCGTCGAGCCCCTGGGGGATCCGGCGGAGTGGCGTCAGGAGGGCGACCAGCGGGCGAGATATCCCTTGAGGCGGAGCTTTCGCTTGGCGGAACCGCTCGTCATGTAGCGGATGCTGCCGTAGATGGGCCGCTTGGGCCCCCAGCCGCGGTCGAAGTGTCCGAGCACCCAGGTGATGCCGGAGTACGAGTTCGGGTCCCGGCCGTCGAGCGCATAGCGGTCGTTGAGGAGGATCATCCACTCGAGGGCGACCTGGGGACTGGGGCTCCACTCCAGGATCTTCTTTCCCCACAGCATGCGGAGGTAGTTGTGGATCCGCCCGGTCTCGACGAGCTGCCGCTGCGCCGCGTTCCAGAGGTCGTCGTAGGTCTCGGCCCGCTCCAGCGTCGCGAGGTCGTAACAAGGGTCGCGCGGGTCGTCGGCGTGTTCGGTCAGCGTGCGGCGCGCCCACTCCGGCAGGACGGACCAGTCCGCGTGGTCCGGTCGGATGGCGCAGGTCGCGAAGGCGAGCTCGCGCCAGACGAGCAGCTGCTCGAGGAAGCCCTCGGCGCCCGGCCGCATGTTCCAGTAGCCGGCGTTCTTGCCGTTGGGTTTGCTCTGGTCGCCGGGCGACCAGCCCTCGTGGGCGGCGAGGTCGAAGAACAGAGCGTGGGCCGCGACGTGGCCGAAGTGGAGGTAGGGGGAGATTTCGCTGGTCGCGTGCTTGTCGGGGTGGTTGCTGTCGGTGGCATAGCGGTCGAGGTCGGAGTCAAGGAAGTGGGCCCATCTCGCGTGGCCGGCCGCCGCGCCGCCCCGCTCTTCGGTCCACGAGACCGTGTGATCGATGGGCAGCTCGCCGATCCAGGACGCCGGTGCACGCAGCTCGTCTTCGGACCGCATCGGCCAGGCCGAGAGGTCCGGCAACCCGGGCGTGCCCGAGGGCGCTTTGGACAGCGGAGCGCGCTCAGGCGCACGCGCCAGCTCCTCGTTGATGATGCCCTGCATCCATCGCCGGTACCCGCGTGCGGTCACGTGCTCCTTGTCCGGGCGCCGCATCGGGACGATGCCGTTGGCGTCGACCGCGTCGAGGGCCACGTCGAGCTGGTCCGCCGCGGACTGCAACATGCGCGGCAAAAAGAACGTCGGGTAGTCGTCGGCGACAACGACGCAGGCTCGGCTGGCCAGCCGCAGCAAGAGACCGCGCCCCGCTCCCGCGGTGGGCTCCACGTAGGGAAGGTAAGTGACGCCCGCGGCGGCGAACGAGGCTGCCTGATCCGCCATCCCGTCGATCACGAAGCGGTGGAAGCGGTCACAAGCGTGCGGGTACGCCACGCGAAGCGGCTCCAGAACGACGAGCGGGACGTCGAGCTCCCGGCACCAGTCGAGGGCGTGGTCGAGGGCGTAGTTCCACTCGGTTCGGCGCGCTGCGGTCATCCAGTAGAGGACGTATGCGCCACCAGACCGGACGGGGGAGCTGCCGAGGCGTCGAAGGCGCAGCTGAGGAACGGCCATGCCGGTCACCTTGTCCTGAACGCATCGGCCGGCAACCGACGGAACGAAAATCGGGTCCCGAGGCTGGCTCGGGACCCGACTGCCCCCTCAGGTCGAGGAGGTCTCCACGAAGGATGTGTCAGCTACGGCGGCGACGCACGAACAGGGCGCCGAGGGCCAACAGGCCAAACGCGATGCCCGCGTGGCTGCGCGATCCGGGGCTCACGCTGCAGCCGCCGTCGTCGGCGGGGGGCGTGGTGGTGCCGGCGTCGGTGGCCGGCGTGCCCGCGTCGGTGCCGCCGCAGCTCGGGACGGCGGTCCACTCCGAGTTGCACACGCTCGGGTCACAGACCCCGCACGCGTTGTTCTGGTCCACCTCCTCCCGGGCCTGGCAGCCGTCTCCTACCGGGATCGCGCAGCAGGCCGAGCCTCA
>JBGCFC010000196.1:0-5959 GCA_045106715.1 Sandaracinaceae bacterium | reverse complement strand
GTTGACCCACATCACGCTGATCAGGCGCGTGTTGGGCCGGATGGCCGCTCTCACCGCATCCGGGCTCACGCGACCTTCGCCGTCGACGGGCAATACCGTCAGCTCTACCCCCCGCTGCTCCAGGTGACGCGCCATGTCGAGGACGGCGCGATGCTCGGTGGCCACGGTGATCAGGTGCCCGTCGGGATGGGCGTCCATCACCCCGCGGAGCGCGAGGTTGTTGCTCTCGGTGGCCCCGCTCGTGAACACGACCTCTTTGCCGCGCCTCCCGATCAGCTTGCCCACCTGCGCGCGCGCGTACTGCACGGCCTTGTCGGCGTCCCAGCCGTAGCGGTGGGTGCGGCTGGCCGCGTTGCCGAAGTCCGTGGTGAGGAACGGCATCATCGCGTCGAGCACACGCGCGTCCAGCGGCGTCGTGGCGTGATGGTCGAGGTAGAGGGGGCGCTGTGCCCCACCTTCCGACGTGGTGTTCATGGAGCTCAGAGGAGCCCGAGCTCGAACAGCGCGTCTTCGGTCATGCGCGCCTTGGTCCACGGTGGATCCCACGTGAGCTCGACGTGGGCCGTCCGCACCCCTTCGACCTCGCCGACCTTCTCGGCCACCTGGCGCACCAACATGCCGGCGACCGGGCAGCCGGGCGCGGTCAACGTCATCGCGATCTCGACGTTTTTGTCGGCGTCGATCTCGAAGCCGTAAATCAACCCGAGATCGTAGATGTTCACGGGGATCTCGGGGTCGTGGATCTCTCGGATGGCGTCGACGATCCGCTCGCGGAGCACGGCCTCTTCGACCGCCGGGACGGCGGCTTCCTTGTCGCCCGAGAACGCCTCGGTGACGTTGTCTTCCGGCTCGGCCTGTCCGTACACGCCCAAGCCCACACGCCCCTCGGCGTCGCGCTTGACGATCTTGTTGACCTTGAGATGTTCGATGTCGGGCATGGTCCTGCGTCCACTCGGAGCTCGAGCTATTCGGTGCTCGCTTCGTCCTGCCCATCGAGGGCGGCGGTGAGGGTGTGCCAGGCGAGCGTGGCGCACTTCACCCGCATGGGAAACTCGCCCACGCCCGCAAACACGGCCAGCTCATCCTCGAGGGCGTCGTCGGCGTCCACGTCGCCCTTCACGAGGCCGAGGAAGTTGCCGAAGAAGGTGCGCGCTTCGGCGACCGTCTTGCCCTTGACCGTTTCCGTCATTGTGGACGCGCTCGCGGTGGAGATGGCGCAGCCCGCACCGGTGAACGCGATGTCGGAGATGACCTCGCCGTCCAGCGTGAGCGCGAGGTGGATCTTGTCCCCGCAGAGCGGGTTGTAGCCCTCGGCTTGGTGCGTGGCGCCCTCGAGGGCGTGGAAGTTCCGCGGGTTCTTCCCGTGGTCCAACACGTACTCTTGATACAGCTCACGAAGCTCACTCACGAGAACATCTCCTGGACCTTGGTGAGCGCGCGCACGAGCGCGTCGATGTCCGACTCGGTGTTGTACATGCCGAGCGACGCACGCGCGGTCGCCGGCACTCCGTAGCGCTCCATGACGGGCTGCGTGCAGTGATGCCCCGTCCGGATGGCCACGCCCTCCGCGTCGACGATGGTGCCGATGTCGTGCGGGTGCGCGTCCTCCATCACGAAGGACAGCACGCCGACCTTCTCCTTGGCCGTGCCGATCAACCGCAGCCCTGGAACCTCGGAGAGCGCCGCCGTGCCGTACGCTAACAGCGCTTGCTCTCGCTCGTGCAGCACGCCCCGGCCGATCGACTCGACGTGGTCGATGGCGGCGCCGAGGCCGATGGCACCCGCGATGTGCGGCGTGCCTGCTTCGAACTTGGCCGGGACCGGCGCGTACGTCGTCTTCTTGAACGACACCGAGCGAATCATGTCTCCGCCGCCCTGGTACGGCTCCGCCTCGTCGAGCAGCGCACGCTTGCCATACAACACCCCGATGCCGGTGGGGCCGTAGAGCTTGTGGCCGCTGAAGACGTAGAAGTCGCAGTCGATGTCCCGCACGTCCACGGGCAGGTGCGGCGTCGCCTGCGCGCCGTCGAGCAGGACCTTGGCGCCCACGTCGTGCGCGAGCTTCGTGATCGCCTTCACCGGCTGCACGGAGCCGAGCGAGTTGGATACGTGACTCATCGCGACGAGCTTCACCGAGGCGTCGAGCCGCGCCTCGTACACGTCCAGCTCGACCTCGCCGGCGTCGTTGATCGGGACCACGACGAGTTCGGCGCCGGTCTGCCGACAGACCATCTGCCAGGGCACGATGTTGCTGTGGTGCTCGAGCGCGCTGATGACGACCTTGTCGCCTTCCCGGAGCCGCGGGCGCGCCCAGGCTTGCGCCACGAGGTTGATGCCCTCGGTGGCGCCGCGAACGAAGATGCACTCTTCCTTCGCCTCGGCGTTGAGGAACGCGCGGCTCTTCTCCCGCGCGCCCTCGTAGGCTTGCGTCGCACGCTGGCTCAACAGGTGGACGGCGCGGTGGATGTTGGCCGAGTCCACGGCGTACGCGTGCTCGAGCGCGTCGATGACCGAGCGCGGCTTGAGCGCGGTGGCCGCCGAGTCGAGGTAGACCAGTGGCTTGCCGCGCACCTCCTGCTCGAGCGCGGGGAAGGCCTCTCGAAGGGCTTCGCTCATGGCTCCAGCACCTCGCGCATGCGCTCGCCGTGCGGCAGGCGCGCGAGCACCGCCTCCGTGCAGCGCCGGGTGGTCGGCGCGTGGGGGATCCGGTCGAGCAGCTCCTGCACAAACGCGAACGTCAGGAGGTCCCGCGCCTCCGCGGCCGGGATGCCGCGCGAACGCAGGTAGAACGCCTGCTTCTCGTCCAGCGACCCCACGGTGCTGCCGTGGCTCGCCACGATGTCGTCGGTGTCGATCTCGAGGTGCGGCTTGGTGTCGACTCGGGCCTCCGCGCTGAGCAAGAGGTTTCGGTTCTCCTGGTGCGCGGACGTGCCGAACGCGTCCCGCTCGGCAATGCCCATGGCGTTGAACACGGCGTGCCCACGCCCGTCGAGCAGCCCTCGGTACCGCACGTGGCTCGAGCCCTGCTCGTTGGCGTGCACGACGCGGATCTGGTGGTCGACGTGGTCGGTGCCGCTCACGTGATAGACGCCATCGAGCTGCGTCTCGGCACCGCGCCCCTCGAGGCGGACGTCGATGTCGAGCCGGCCCAGCTTGCCGCCGAGCGCAACCACACGCGAGGCGTAGAACGAGTCGCGTCCCTGCGAGACTGCGAGCTGTGCGATCTGCATCGCGCGCGGGCTGCCCATCGTGACGCGCACGTGCTCCAGGCGCGCGGCCTGCGCGAGGCTCACCTCGGTGACGACGTTGCTGAGATGCGGATCGCCGCCGAGCGCCGCGTCCGCGTCGACGAAGGTCTCGACCACCGTGCAGTGGCTGTTCTCGCCCGCTCGGATGAGCACTCGGGGGTGCGCGGCACCCGAGCCGGTCGCCACGTAGACGAGGTGAATCGGGGTCTCCACGGCGGAGCCCTGGGCGACCTCGATGACGACGCCGTCCTCGAACATCGCCGCGTTCAAACCGGCGAAGTGGTCCGCCCGTGCAAGCGTGCCCAGCGCGCCCTCGAGGGCGCCGGGGGATTCAGAGAGCACCGAACGCAGGCTGCGCACGGTGACTCCGTCGGGCGCGCCCTCGATTGCCTCGGGGCGGCCGTTGGCGAGCACCACGCGGAACGCGCCATCGTCGCTCAACAGGCGGTCGGCCAGGCCGCGGGCCGCCTCGGGGTCGCCCTCGACCGGTGTGAGTTCGCGGTCTACGACGTCGCGCACGCTGGTGAAGCGCCACGCCTCGTGCTTCTTGCCGGGGAAGCCGCCCTCGCGGACGGTCGCCGCCGCGCCCTCCCGAATCGTGTTCAGCCAGGCGGGCCCGTTGGGCAACGAAGAGGGAAGGGTGGCCAGCAGGCCGCTCTGGGAAGGGGCGGTCACGGTGCGGCCGCCGCGATCTCGGAGTAGCCCTCGCGCTCCAGCTCGTGGGCGAGCGTCTTGTCGCCGCTCTTCACGATCTGCCCGTTCTTCAGCACGTGCACGTGGTCCGGCACGATGTGGTCGAGCAGACGCTGGTAGTGCGTGATGACGAGCATCGCGCGGCTCGGGTCCCGGAGCGCGTTGACGCCCTTGCTCACGATGCGGAGCGCGTCGATGTCGAGGCCCGAGTCGGTCTCATCGAGGATGGCGAGCTTCGGCTCCAGCACGGCCATCTGGAAGATCTCGTTGCGCTTCTTCTCGCCGCCCGAGAAGCCGGAGTTCACGGCGCGCTTCCGGAGCGCGTCCGGAAGCTCGACCAGCTTGGCCTTCTCCCGGCTGTGCTTGCGGAACTTGATGGCGTCCAGCTCCGCCTCACCGCGGGCCTTCTTGACCGCGTTGTAGGCCGCCTTGAGGAAGTACTCGTTGTTCACCCCGGGGATCTCCACCGGGTACTGGAACGCGAGGAACACGCCCTTGGCCGCGCGCTCTTCGGGCTCCATGTCCATCAGGTCGTCGCCCTCGAAGGAGACGCTGCCCTCGGTGATCTCGTACCCGTCGCGCCCCGCCAAGACGTAGCTCAGCGTGCTCTTGCCCGAGCCGTTCGGGCCCATGATGGCGTGCACCTCACCGGCGTTGATCTGCAGGTTGAGGCCCTTGAGGATGTGCTTGCCGTCCACGCTCACGTGGAGGTTCTCGATCTTCAGCATGTCGTTGTCTTTCGCTGAGGGGCGCGGGGTTCAGCCCACGGCCCCTTCGAGGCTGATGCCAATGAGCTTCTGCGCTTCGACCGCGAACTCCATCGGGAGCTCCTTGAAGACCTCCTTGCAGAAGCCGTTCACGATCAGGTTCACCGCGTCTTCTTCCGAGAGCCCGCGCTGGCGACAGTAAAAGAGCTGGTCTTCGCCGATGCGGCTGGTGGTGGCCTCGTGCTCGACCTGGGCCGACTCGTTGCGCACGTCGATGTACGGGATGGTGTGCGCGCCGCAGGTGCTCCCGATGAGCAGCGAGTCGCACTGGGTGTAGTTGCGTGCCCCGGCGGCGTTCTTGTTGACCGAGACCCCACCCCGGTACGTCTGCTGCCCGTTGCCGGCGGTGATGCCTTTGCTGACGATGGTCGAGCGGGTGTTCTTACCGAGGTGGACCATCTTCGTGCCCGTGTCGGCCTGCTGGTAGTGGTTCGACACGGCGACCGAGTAGAACTCACCGACCGAGTCGTCGCCCTGCAGCACGCAGCTCGGGTACTTCCAGGTGATGGCCGAGCCGGTCTCCACCTGCGTCCAGCTGATCTTGCTGCGCGCCCCTTCACAGAGGCCCCGCTTGGTGACGAAGTTGTAGATGCCGCCGACGCCATTCTCGTCGCCCGGGTACCAGTTCTGCACGGTGCTGTACTTGATGTCTGCGTCTTCGTGCGCGACCAGCTCGACCACCGCGGCGTGCAGCTGGTTCTCGTCCCGCATCGGTGCCGTGCAGCCCTCGAGGTAGCTGACCTTGCTGCCCTTGTCGGCGATGATCAGCGTGCGCTCGAACTGCCCGGTGTTCGACGCGTTGATGCGGAAGTAGGTGCTCAGCTCCATCGGGCAGGTGACGCCTGGCGGGATGTAGACGAACGAGCCGTCGGTGAAGACGGCGCTGTTGAGCGTCGCGTAGAAGTTGTCCGTCGTGGGCACGACCGAGCCGAGGTACTTCTTGACCAGCTCGGGGTGGCTGTGCACGGCCTCCGAGATCGGGCAAAAGATCACGCCCGCCTTCTCGAGTTCCGCCTTGAACGTGGTGGCCACGCTGACGCTGTCGAACACCGCGTCGACCGCCACGCCGGCGAGCATCTTTTGCTCGTGCAGCGGGATCCCGAGCTTCTCGTAGGTCTCGAGGATCTTGGGGTCGACCTCGTCGAGACTCTTCGGGCCATCGGTCAGTGATTTAGGCGCTGAGTAGTAGGACAGCGCTTGCAAATCGATCTTTTCGTATTTCACGTGCGCCCTCTCAGGCTCTTCCATCTC
>JBGCFC010000195.1:0-26939 GCA_045106715.1 Sandaracinaceae bacterium | reverse complement strand
TCGAACGGGCCGAGTTCGACGTCGAGCGAGCCGTCCGCGCCCACGGTGTAGCTGCGGCCTTCGGTGCCCAACACGTCGCGCAGCTCGCTGCCGGCGGGCGCGGTGACGGTCATCGTGTCGCCCTCGAAGCCGGTCCGGCCGCGCTTGTCGCCGCGCGCGTTGATGACGACCAGCGCGTAATCGCCGCTGTCGGTTCGGCGCTCGAACGCGAGCATGCCGGCGTCGCTCTCGTCGCCGGTCCGGTCGTTGACCCAGCGGGTCTGGAAGTCGCCGTAGCGGAGCGCGTCGTAGTGGCGGCGGATGCGGGTGAGGCGCGCGATGTGC
Organism: Sandaracinaceae bacterium; assembly: GCA_045106715.1. GTDB lineage: Bacteria > Myxococcota_A > Polyangia > Polyangiales > Sandaracinaceae. The sequence goes on along the minus strand of JBGCFC010000195.1, from coordinate 26,615 downwards.
TGGAAGGTGGCGCCGTCGGTACGGTAGCCGCTGCCCCAGAGCGGCTCGCGGTTCGTCGGGTCGTTGCCGCCCTGGAAGTCCTGCTCGGTGCCGTAGTAGAGGCACGGGATGCCGTCTTCCGTGAGCAGGTAGATGAGCGCCGCCCGCAGCGACGCGATGCCCTGCTCGTCTGCGCGGTTGAACAGGAACCGCGCCACGTCGTGGTTGTCGATGAAGTTGACGAGCGCCTGGTCGGGACGCAGCCCGATGCCGCCGGGCATGGGGGTGTGCCCGTAGTTCGCGTCGCGCTCGTCGAGCAGCTGCTGGATGCCGCTGGTCGCGCCGCCGTTGGCAAAGATCGAGTCGAAGACACGGAACTTCTGCGAGAAGTAGAAGACCGAATCGAGGCGGCCGTTGCCCTCGGGGAGCGTGTAGCTGCCGATGAGGTCGTCGCGCCCGTCGAACGCCTCGCCGAACATGAAGAAGTTGGTCTTGCCGGCCGAGGCGAGGCGGCGCCGGACCTCGGGCGCGAAGAACTCCCAGAACCCGTAGTCGACGTGCTTGATCGTATCGATGCGGAAGCCGTCGATGTTGGTCTGCAGCACCCAGTCGACGTAGATGCGCGTCATCTCTTCGCGGACGTCGGGGTCGAGCGTGTTCACGTCCTTCAGCCCGCCGGGGAAGTCGCCCGTCAGGAGCTGAATCGGGTCGTCGAAGTCGAGCGTGCGTCCGCGCTGGTTCCACGCGCGCCGCTCTTGGAAGAGGGCAGGGCGGGGCGGCACGCGGAAGATCTCGGGCGAGTCGAAGAAGCGAATGGGTGCGCGGCCGGCGGCGCCGAGGCTGGTGAACGATTGCACGCCCCGTGAGTCGAAGTCCGGGTCGAACTCGCTGATGCGGGCGAGCGGGCTGGTCATCTGCGAGGGGCTGCCGCCGGGCGCCACGCTGCCGGAGCCTTGGATGGAGTCGTCGGGCTGCCCGTTGTGGTTGATGTCGTAGTAGAAGACCTGCCCGAAGTGGTTGGTGACGATGTCGAGGATCACCACCATCCCGCGGGCGTGCGCCTCGTCGACGAGATTGCGGAGCGTCGCGAGGTCACCGAAGTGCGGGTTCACACGCTCGAGGTCGACCGCCCAGTAGCCGTGGTAGCCGTCGAAGCCCGCGTCCGTGTCGACGTTGAGCACGAGCGGGCTGATCCAGAGCGCGGTGACGCCCAGCTCCTCGAGGTAGTCGAGCCGATCGATGGTGCCCTGCCAGTCGCCCCCCTGGTAGCGGGCGAGCGCGGTGGGGTCCACGCGCCAGTCGTTGTGCGCGTCGCCGTTGGCGAAGCGGTCGGTGAGGAGCTGGTAAATGACGTGGTCGCGCCAGTCGGTGACCTCGGTGGTCAGCGGCACGTCGCGCACCTCCGACAGCGAGTCGTGCGCGCACGCGGTCAGCGACAACGAGAGGAGCAGGAAGGACAAGCGTCGCGTCATGGTCAGAACCCGTAGCTGCTCGAGGAGAACCACCACTCGACCCCGAGGCCGAGGAAGTGCTCGACGGTGTTGGCGCTTCGCGGATCGAGCACCGGGTAGAGCGCGCGCGCGCCGTCGTCGCGGACGGTGAGGGAGTAGATCAGCCGAATGTGCGGCCGCGTGTAGGTGCCGCGGCCAAACGGAGAGATGAACGGCAAGAATGCCGCCTTGAAGATGTGGCCGCCCTCGGGTGAGCCGGTGCGCTCGTTGATCGCCGACGTGGCGATGCCCTGGTAGCTGAGGTCGAGGCCGACGCCCACGAAGCGCCCGAACCAGAGGTGCGGGCGGACGTCGATCGAGCCTTCGCTGAGCGCCGCGCGGTCGAACACGTTGGGGTCCGCGTCGCGGAACCAGCGGTAGTACGCGCCGACCTGCAGCCCGAACATGTCGAGCTCGTAGTTGGCGCTCAGCGCGACGCGGAACTCTTCCGCGCGACCCGTTTGGATGACGGCGCCCTCGGTGAAGGGGACGCCCAGTGGGTCGTACGCGCCGAGGCCTCGGGCGTAGCGCACAAAGAGGTTGGCGAAGGTGCGTGTGCCGCTGAGGTAGCCGCCGAGCTGAGCGCCGACGACCCACCCGATGTCGTCGGGCAGCGTTTCCGTGAAGCCCGCGTCGTTGCGTCGGTCGCCGCTCGGCAGGTAGTGGCTCTCGCCGTAGAGGATGGCCTTCATGCCGTCCTGCGCGAGCCGCCCAAACGGCCACCAGGTGAGCTTGCCGGCCACGACGAGGCGCGGGCGGTCCAAGAAGACGACGCGGTCGGGGGAGAAGCCAGCTCGCGCGGGCGTGAGGATCTCCTGACGCTGGAACGGGTCGTTGGGCTGCGAGAGGCCGCCCGCGAGGGAGAGCTCGCCGATGTCCTCGAGCGCGTAGGCCACGCCGCCGCCAACCAGGTTCAGGTTGTCGAGCGGCCAGAAGTTGTAGAGGTAGATGTCGTCGCCGCGCCACATGCGGGAACCGCCCCAGATGCGCAGGCCGGGCGCGAGGAAGTCCCGCGTCTCCACAAACAGATTCCGGATGGCGATGCGCTCGGAGAACTCCCCGTCGTAGTGAAACAGCGGGCCGCCGTACGCGACGGTCGCCACGATCTGGGTGTGCATGCCGGCGAAGTGGTCTTCGCGCCGCAGCTCGATCTCCGCATAGGCGTCGGACTCGTCGATGCGTGGGCCCCAGGTGGTCAGGTTGGCGGGCTGGCCCGTGCGCCCCTCGAGGTCCGTCGCCGCGATGACCCGCCCGTAGGACCCGAAGTAGAAGTCGCCGTGCGGGCGGTCTTCTTCCTCTTCTTCTTCTTCGTCGTCGTCGGGGGCTGCGTCGTCTGCCGCCGCGTCGTCTGCTGCGTCGTCTTGCGCGCGGTCCTCCGCGGGAGGCGGGACCTCGATGTCCGTCGGCGCGGGCGTGGCCGAAGCTCCGGGGAGCGTGTCGCCACGGCGGTACCACGGCTCGGCGGGCTCCTCTTCCTCCGTGGGCGCGGGCTCAGCGGACGTGTCCGGGGGCGCCGTTTCGCCAGGCTCCTCCGAAGCGACCGCCTCGTCCGGCGGCGCCTCGAGCGGGGTGTCGTCCTGCGCACGCACCCGGAACACGCTCATCAGTGTGAGCGCGAGCGCACATAGGAAGAGCAGGGCGCGCCGGGCGCGTGTCTCGCTTGTGTCGCTCCCCATCACCGCGCGGCAACATAGCGGAAACGGAGCGGGGTGAAAGCATTTCGTGACTCAGACGTGAGTGAACCCACGAGCGCTCATCGGTTTGGTGCGCTCCCGCTGGAGGCGTTATGGTGGCACCGCAATGCGACGACCGTGGAGTACAGGCAGGCTGCCTGCGGGGTTCTTGCTGCTCATGGCGGCGAGCTCGCTCGTCGGGGCGGTCGCGGTCGCACAGGAAGGCGGCGCCGGCTTTGCTCCCGCGGAGCGCGAGCGTCTTCTCGCGGGCCAGCTGGTGCGGCGTCCGACGACCAGCCGCGAGGGCAGCCACCGATACATCGGCGGCACGAGCTTTCAGCGGGTGCCCGCGCCGCAGGAGCAGGTCTGGCAGATGGTGCTGGACGAGCAGGTGTACCCGCACCTGATCCCAGGGCTGCAGGAGGTCCGCGTCATCGAGCGCGAGGGCAACCGCAGCATCATGCGGCTCCGCCACCAGTACTCGTTCGTCAACGCGAGCTATCACGCGGTGGTCACCGTCGAGGCGCGCCACCACACGGTGCACTTCGAGCTCGACCACTCCCGCCCAGCGGACATCCGCGACGGTCGGGGCTTCATCACCGTCGACAGCTACCGAGGGGGATCCATCGTGACTTGGGGCGTGCGCGCGGACGTCGGTCAGGGGTTGTTGACGGGCGTGTTTGCGCCCGTGATCCACGATTGGATCCTCCGGCCTCCGCACTGCATCCGGGGCTACGCCCGCGGCCGCATCGTCTGCTGACGCGCTCGTCTCGATGTCCTCGTCGAAGGTCGCGACGCGCCTCGGAGCGGGCCCCGCTGCGCCGCGTCCCTCCTCGCCGATGCACCGCATCGACTCGTCAGGCCCCACCACAGCGGGACCCGGTCGCGCTCGTCGATCCGCCTCACGACTTCCGCCTCGGCCATCTACTCCGACTCGTCTTCCGGATCGCTCGACGGTACCGGGTTCAGGGCCGAGGCGAGAATGCGGCTTCGCTCCGACGCGGGCCGGCGCCTCCGGGGGGCGTCGAGGATGACGCGCGCGCTCCGTCGCCACGTCAGGTAGGCGTAGGCCCACTCCATCATCACGGCGACGCGGTTCCGGAAGTCGATGAGGAAGGCGATGTGGATCCCGAGCCACATGACCCACGCGAGGAACCCCCGGAAGCGGGATTGGCCCACCTCGGCGACCGCCTCTGCGCGCCCGATCGTCGCCATCGAGCCCTTGTCCCAGTAGCGGAACCGCTCCTTCTTCACATACCCGTTGAGGTCGGCTCGGATCTGGTCCGCCGCGAACGACCCGGCCTGGAGCGCGGTCTGCGCGACGCCCGGAAGAAGCTCGCCGTCCTGCTCGAGGTGAATCAGGTCCCCGATGACGAAGACCTCCGGCCGGCCCGGCACGCTCAGGTTGGGTTCGACCTTCACGCGGCCGGCGCGGTCGAGCTCGGCGCCGAGCGACGCGGTGAGCGGAGAGGCCTTGAGGCCGGCGGCCCAGATCACCGTCGCGGCGTCGATCCGCTTCTCGCCGATCTGCACGCCGTCGGCGTCGACGTCGCTCACATAGCTGCCGAAGCGCACGTCGACCCCGAGGTTGCGAAGCGCCCGGTCGGCGTGTTGGCTCGACTCCGGGCTCATCGAGGCGAGCAGGCGCTCCCCGCCCTCCACGAGCATCACGCGTACGTCCTTCTGTGGGTCGAACGTGTCGAAATCCTTGGCCAGCGTGCGCTGTGCGATCTCGGCCAGCGCCCCCGCCATCTCCACGCCGGTCGGGCCGCCGCCGATGATCACGAACGTCAGCAGCGCGCGCCGCTTGGCCTCGTCCGTCTCGCGCTCGGCGGCCTCGTACGCGCGCAGCACGCGGCTCCGGATGTCGAGCGCCTCGCGCAGGGTCTTGAGGCCCGGCGCGTGCTCCTCCCACGCGTCGTGGCCGAAGTAGTTGTTCACCATCCCGGTGGCGAGCAAGAGGTAGTCGTACTCCAGAACGCCGTGATCGAGCACCACGCGGCGAGCGTCGGGCTCGATCGCGAGCGCCTCGCCGAGGAGCACGTGCGTGTTCTTGTTCCGGTGAAGCAGCTTGCGCAGCGGCGCGGCGATGTCCGGCGCCGACAACGCAGCCGTGGCCACTTGGTAGAGCAGCGGCTGGAACAGGTGGTGGTTGCTCCGGTCGACCAGCGTCACGCGCACGTTGTCTCGGCGCAGTCGCTTCGCCGCGGCGAGCCCGCCGAACCCGCCACCCAGGATCACCACGTGAGGTCGTCGGCTCATGCGCGGACCCTAGCAGCCCCCTCCGCGAACGCTGCCGGGAAGGAATGAAGTCGACCTCCGCGCCGGGGCGCGGTATCGCCGACGAGGAGGCCCCTTTGTCGGAACACGCTCCCCCCGCTGCGCTCGAAGCCGCTCACGTTCGCCGTCACGCCGATCCGGCCTCGCTGCCGTTCGAGACCACCTCCGAGCTCGAACCGCTGGAGCACATGCTCGGCCAGGAGCGGGCGGCCGAGGCGCTGCGGTTCGGGATGGCGACGGCGCGGAAGGGCTACAACGTGTTTGTGCTCGGGCCGCCAGGGTTGGGCAAACACGGGCTCGTGCACCGGCTGGTGGAGCAGTCCGCCGAAGCCCGACCGGCGCCCACGGACTGGGTGTACGTCTCCCGCTTCGATGACCCTGACCGCCCGCGCGCGCTGGCGCTGCCGCCGGGGCGGGGCCGGGCGCTGAGCCGTGCGATGGACCGGCTCACCGAGGAGATCGGGCCCTCCATCCTCGCGGCGCTCGAGACACCGGAGTTTCGCACGCGGAAGAAGACCATCGAGGGCAGCGTGCAGGCCCGCAGCGACGAGGCGTTGAACAAGCTGGCCAAGGTGGCCGAGGGCGAGAGCCTGCGCCTCGCGCGCACCAAGGACGGCCTGAGTGTGGCGCCGGTCGTCGACGGAGCAGTCCTGGGGCCGGCGGCGTTCAATGGGCTCCCGGCCGCGCTTCAGTCGGAGCTCCGGGCGAAGATGGAGCGCATGGAGGGCCGCCTGACGGCCATGATGCAAGAGGCGCCGCGATGGCAGCGTGCGGCGCGGGATGCGATGCACGCGCTCGAGCGTGAGATGGCCGGCTATGCGGCGGCCCACCAGCTCGAAGAGGTCCGCAGGGCGTTCGAAGACCTCGACGAGGTCACCGCGTGGCTCGACGCCGTCGAGCAGGACATTGTCGAGCACGCCGCGGCCATCGCCCACGAACCCGAGAGAGGGACCGAGCAAGCCATCGAGCGCGCCTTGACCCGCGGCACGGTGACGCCCCTCGGGCGCTACCGCGTGAACGTCGTCGTCGACCGGACGGGGATGGAGCACGCGCCGGTCGTCTACGAGGACCGCCCGACGCTGCCGCGCCTCGCCGGCCACATCGAACAGCGCGCGCACCTCGGTGCCCTCGTCAGCGACTTCACGCTCATCCGCGGCGGCGCCCTGCACGAGGCCAACGGGGGCACGCTGATCGTCGACGCCCGACGCCTGACCGCGTCTCCCGGTGCCTACGAGGCGCTCGGCCGCGCGCTCCGGCGCGGGGTCTTGACGGTCGAAGCGGAGGGCCGCGCGATGGGCTACCGCACCGGCAGCCTCGAGCCCGACCCGATCCCCCTTTCCGTGAAGGTGATCCTGATCGGCGACCGAGGGCTGTTCTACCGCTTGCGCGCGCTCGACCCGGAGTTCGACCTTCTCTTCAAGGTGATGGCCGACTTCGCCGACGACGTGCCGTGGGACGACGACAACGCGCTGCTCTACGCACGCCTGATCGCCTCCATCGCGCGAGACGAGGCGCTGCTCCCGTTCGCGTCGAGCGCCGTGGCCCGCATGCTGGAGCACGGGGCGCGCCTCGCGGACGATTCCCGGCGGCTCACCACAGAGCTCGCGGAGATCGCGGACGTGCTGCGTGAAGCCGACTGGCAGGCGCGTGACCGAAAGCAGAGGAAGGTCGAGCGCGAAGATGTGAGCCGCGCGCTCGACGCGCGTCACCATCGTGAGGGCCGGATCTCCGAGAAGGTGCTGGAGCGATTCGAAGACGGGTCGGTCCGCGTGCTCACCGAGGGCTCGGTGGTCGGCCAGGTGAACGGCCTCAGCGTCATGGCGCTCGGTCGAAGCAAGGTGGGCCAACCGAATCGCATCACCGCGACGGTGCGCCTCGGCCGGGGTGAGGTGGTCGACATCGAGCGCGAGTCCGAGCTCGGGGGGCCGCTGCACGTCAAAGGCGTGCTGATTCTGTCGAGTTTCCTCGGCTCTCGATACACGCCGGAGTCGGCACTCTCGATCCGCGCCAGCCTCGTCTTCGAGCAGTCGTACGGCGGGGTCGACGGGGACAGCGCGTCGATGGCGGAGCTCTGCTGCCTGCTCAGCGCGCTGTCCGGCGTGCCGATCGATCAGCGGCTGGCGATCACCGGCAGCGTGGACCAACGCGGGCAGGCCCAGGCCATCGGCGGCGTGAACGAGAAGATCGAGGGCTTCTTCGATGTCTGCCGGCTCCGAGGCGGAGACGGGCCAAACGGCGTACTGATCCCGACGGCCAACGTGCCGCAGCTCATGTTGCGCGACGACGTGGTGGAGGCGGTCCGATCGGGCTCGTTTCAGATCTACCCGATGGACGACGTGGATGACGCCCTCATCCGACTCACGGGCGAACACCCCGGGGTGGAAGACGAGGCCGGGGCGTTCGCGGAGGCGAGCCTGCACGGCAAAGCGCGCATCAAGCTGGCGCGGTTCGCCGAGCTCGCCCGGGCTGCGCGTCTGCCGGAATAGACGCGTCAGCGACGGCCCATCTGGATGCGCCGTGCCGCCCGAAGCACGGTGTCGTGAACCTGGGTGGCCAACCCGTCCGCGGTTCCGCCGATGCTGTGGTTCACGCGGGTCGAGCCGTCTGTGATCTGCACGCTGACGCGGGCTGAGCCCGGTGAGCCGCTGATGGCGAGGCGGACGACGAGGTCCACGCCGAGCGCAGCGTGCGCAGGCTCCAGGCACGGCTCGGGAGGACCGCAGCGCATGCCCGTCGAGAGCCGGGCAGCAACTTCGCGCCGCGCCAAGACACGATGGGAAGCCTCCCTCAACGCTTGACGGGCGGCGCGCCGGAGGGCCTCGACCTGGCCCTCGGTGAACCCCGCCGGGCGCGGAACGTCGGGCATGAGGGCGGCCGTGGTCTGGGCATCGGCCGTCGCCGTCGAGAGCAGCGTCGCGAGGGAGAGTCCGAGGGATGCGAGCAAGGCGAGACGCATGGGGGAAGCGTGAAGCAGTGCGGCGCCCAGAGAAAGCCGGTCATCCGACGGCTTTGTAATGTGGTGCTCGCCGCCGACTCGCTAGGCTGGGACGATGGTAGGTCGGACCCTCTCTGTGTCGGCGGTGGTGACGGCGCTCACGCTCGCGCTTCCAGCGACGGGGCAGACGCAGGACAACATCGCGCCTCGCGCGCGTGTGTCGGCCGACCGAACCGAGATCGCGCCGGGGGACACGGTCGAGTTTCGAGGCAGCGACTCGTTCGACCCGGACGACGGGCCGGCCGCGCTGAGCTTCGAGTGGGACTTCGGTGATGAGGCGACCGACAGCGAGGCGAACCCGCGCCACGTGTTCACCGCGCCCGGCGTCTACGTCGTGCAGCTGACGGTGCGCGACGGGGAGAGCCAGGCCATCGCGTCACTGACCGTGCACGTGCTGTCCGCGCCCACGGACAGCCCCCCGACCCACTCGGCGCCGCTGTGGATCGACGCCGCGCGCGACTGGGTTTGGGCCGTGCACCCCGACGGGGGCAGCGTCTCGATCACCGACGTGCAGGTCGGACGGGTGCTCTCCGTCGTGGCCACGGGCGGCCGGCCGGTCAGTCTCGTGGGGCGCGGAGAACGCGTCTTCGTCGTGGACCGCGAGGGTGGCCGCGTGCTTTCGCTCGATGCGTCGCGCTTCACCGTCGAAGGCGAAGCCCGCGTCGGGCACCTCCCGTTTGGCATCGCGCTCGTGCCCGGGTCGGCTGATTTACTCGTCGCGCTGGAGGGCGAGGACGCCGTCGTGCGCATCGATGACGCGCTTCTCGAGGTCCAAGCCCGCTACGAGGTCGCCGACGGTCCGCGCGCCCTCGCGGTGACCCACGATGGCGCGGAGGCGTACGTCACGCACTTCATCACGCGCGGGAGCCAGGCACGGCTCACGCGGATCGACCTGGCGAGTGGCACACCCACCGCGGTCTCGCTGGCCGTCGACCCGGGCCCCGACCAAGCGACGAGCGGCCGCGGTGTTCCCAACCTGCTGGGTGCGATCACGATCGAGCCGTCGGGGGAGCGCCTGTGGGTCGGCGGGCTCAAGTCCAACAGCGGGCGCGGCTCGTTTCTGACCGGCGAGCCGTTTCCGTTCACGAACCGCGTGCGCGCGCTGCTCGCGCCGGTGGACATCCTGGGCGAGCCGGTCGACCGCGTGGACCGACGCATCGATCCGAACGACTCCGACTCCGTCTCGGCCGTGGTCTTCTCGCCGACGGGGCGCCACGCCTTCGTGACGCACCCGGGGGCGGGCATCCTGACGGTCTACGACATGTCGGCCGCCCGACTCGTCCAGCGCGGCGGCTCGGCCGACACGGTCCCGTTCCTGGCGCGTGTCGAGCTCGGTCACGTCCCGCACGGCGTGGTGCTCTCCGACGACGCGTCCCGCCTCTATGTCCTGGAGGAACTCTCGCGTGACCTCGTGATCCTCGACGTGAGCGATCCCGCGACCCCGACGGTCGAGATGACCGTGCCGCTCATCGAGGAGCCGTTCTCCGCCGAGGTCGCGCTCGGGCAGCGCATGTTCCATCGCAGCCGCGCGCCGCTTCACTCGGGGGACAACTACATCGCGTGCGCGTCCTGCCACCCCGGTGGCGGGCACGATGGGCAGACGTGGGACTTCACGCAGTTCGGCGAGGGTCTGCGCAACACGATCGACCTCCGGGGCCGGTCCGGGATGGGCCACGGGCGGGTGCACTGGAGCGGCAACTTCGACGAGATCCAGGACTTCGAAAACGACATCGTGCACGGCTTCAGCGGTACGGGCCTTGCGCAGGACGGAGCGGAGCCGAACCCCCCGATGGGCGCCCTCAACGCAGGCCGATCCCCCGAGCTCGACGCGCTCGCGCGCTACGTCGCGTCGTTGGGTACGCCGCCGCCGAGCCCCTTCCGCGATCCGGACGGGCACCTCACGGACGCGGCCGTTCGCGGGCGGGCGGTGTTCACAGGCGCGGGCTGCGGCGAGTGCCACGTTCGTCCTCGGTACACCGACAGCGAAGTGGATTCCGACGTCGGCACGCATGACGTGGGCACGCTGCTTCCGTCCAGCGGGCAGCGGCTGGGTGCGCCTCTCGCGGGCATCGACACGCCGACGCTGCTCGGACTCTGGGACGGAGCTCCGTATCTGCACGATGGGCGCGCGACGCTGCGTGAGGTGCTCACGAGCGAGAACACGGGCGACGCCCACGGCCGAACCTCGACGCTCGTCGCGTCGCAGCTCGACGACCTCGAAGCCTACCTGCGCTCGCTCGACGGGCGGCCTGAGATCGAGGCGCCGCTCGCTGACGCCGGCGTGGTCGACGCCGGGACGGGCAGTGCGGACGCGGGGGACGCGCCCGTGGCGAGCCCAGGGTGTGGATGCCGCGTCGGCGGCACGCCGCCGGCGACGGAGTTTTCGGGGTGGTGGCTGCTCGGGGCGCTGCTGTTCAGACGGGACCGATGGATGACTTGGATGGGGAGACTTCGATGATGCGTGCGCTGAGATTCCAAATCATGCTGGCAGTGGGAGCCCTCCTCCTCGCCGCGCCAGTGGCCGCACAGTGGTCGGGCATGACCGACGAGAGCGTCCGGCTGGGCACCGACCGCTATCCGTTCTTCGGTTCCAACCCGGAGGCGGGCGGCAACGAGAACTACTACGACGGTGACCTCGGCGACTTCGACGGAGACGGCCAACCAGACCGTCTGCTCGGCGCGCGCTACGGGCTGCTCTTCAACCGTGGCGGCGGCGACATGGTGCCCATTCGTCGCTACGTCGGAAGCCTCCTCCGTGGCGACCCTGGCGCGAGCGGCTGGGGAGAAGACGCGATGGCGCTCATCGATGTGGACGGCGATGGGGACCTGGATTCGATCTCGGGAGGAAACGGCGAGCGGCTCAGCTGCCAGCGAAACGAGGGCTGGCGCTTCTCCACGCTGTGGTCCGAGACGGGGCGCTCGGCGCTCAACATCGTGCCGACCGACCTCGAGCAGGACGGGGACGTCGACCTCTTGGTCGGGCACGGGTTCTGTCTGCAGTCCAGCTGCGGCGGACCGAGGAGCTTCCGCGTGTTGGTGAACGACGGCACGGGGAACTACACGGACGGGACCGCGGCCAGCGGGCTGGCCTTGCCGAGCGGCACGTTCATCACTGGCGTCGTCAGCGGCGACATCGACGGGGACGGCGACTTCGACGTGATCACCGAGCGCGGCACGGCCACGACGTTCGGCGTCCAGGTGGCGCTCAACAACGGCTCGGGCGTGTTCACGACGTCGTTCAACCCGCTCCACGTGTCGTGCAGCGGGTTCTCGCAGAACATGTCGCTCGGTGACATCGACGACGACGGAGACCTCGACCTCGCGATCGGGCGCTGCCTCAGCGAGGGCAGCCCGAGCGAAGTCGCGGGGCCGTACACGGGCGGGCATCCGACCGTGCCGCACCTGATCGCGACGAACGACGGCAGCGGGGTCTTCACGGACGTGTCTTCGACCTTCTTCGACAGCACGGCCTGGACCGGCGGGGATCTGGGAGGCGGGGACATCGCGCTGGTCGACATCGACTACGACGGGGACCTGGACTTCCTGGCCTTCCAGTCGCGCGCGGACTTCGCGTCCCACCCGAACCATCACTTCCAGATCTATCTGAACGACGGCACGGGGCGGATGGTCTACTCGACGCACTCGATGGAGTGGCCGGGGCGCGCGTCCGGCCTGGGCGCGGACGTCGACCTGTCCGACTTCGACAACGACGGCGACTACGACGTGTGGCTCGGGGTCGGCGCGGACATCGTGCGGATCTTGTTCAACACCCACGTCGCCACGGGCGGCGTGCCGGCGGATCTCCCTCGCAGCGCGCGCACCGTCAGCGCGGACGCGACCGGCGTCACGATTGGATGGCAGCACCCGCCGTTCGCGTCGAACATTCGGCGCTACCACGTCTACCGCTCGCTGGCCCCGGACGTGGAGGACCGCGACCGCGAGCGCATTCACGTGGTCGGCCAAAGCCCGTTCCTGGACCAGGACTTCTTCGGCACCGTCGACCGGCATACGACAACGGAGAGTCTGGGTGACCCGGATGTCACGATCGTCGGCAGTGAGGTTCGCTTCATCGACCGAACCGCGGTGCCCGGCGTCCGCTACTACTACACGGTCACCCACGTCGGCCCCGAGCACGAAGAGAGCGTGCACACCGACGAGGTGACGGGCGTCGTCCCACGCTCGGCCGGAGCGGACACGACCGGCCCCGAACTCTCGATCGTGTGGCCCGACACGCAGACGTGGGGGCGCTCCCCGCGCATCGTCGTGGCGTACGGAGACGACGACAGCGGGGTGGACTTGTCGACCCTGGACGTCTCGTTCGACCGGCCGCTCGGCCCGGTCTCCGCCGGCACGAACCTGACATCGATGGCGTACCGGCTCGATGGCGACGCGATGGTCGCCTGGCTCGCGCCGCCTCACGAGCTGCCCGCCGACACGGTGGTCAACATCACCGCGCGGATCTCGGACCGGGCGGGCAACACCACCACGGAGACGACCCGGTTCTTCGTGAATATCCTCCCGGCCATCGTGGCCTCGCCCGCGTTGCCGACCGCGTCGTTCACCGCATCGCCGACGTCGGGCATGGCGCCGCTGGACATCGACTTCGACGCGTCGGCGAGCGACGACAGCGACGGGCATGTGATGCGCTGGGAGTGGTACTTCGGCGATGGGCGGACCGCGCTGGGCCGGCAGGTGCAGCATCGCTTCGAGTACGGCGGGACCTTCGACGTGCGACTCGTCGTCCGGGACAACGAGGGCGGGGTGGCGACGACCACGCAGGCGATCACCCTGACCGGCCCGCCTCCGCCCGCGGACGCCGGTCCCCCGGCGGGGGATGCGGGGACGTGCACCCCGGACTGCAGCGGACGCACCTGCGGCGACGACGGCTGCGGCGGGGTGTGCGGGACGTGCGACGCGGGCCTTGTGTGCGCCGGAGGGAGCTGCGCCTGCGCGGGGTCGACCGAAGTGTGCGGTGATGCCTGCGTCGACACCCGCACCGACGCGGCGAACTGCGGTGCCTGCGGGACGGTGTGCGGCGCCGGGGAGCGATGCTCGGCCGGCGCGTGCGGGACGGGTCCGTGCACTCCCGACTGCTCGGGCCGGACGTGTGGCGGCGACGGATGCGGCGGCACCTGCGGCGACTGCGCGAGTGGTCAAGTCTGCGCGTCCGGAGGCGTGTGCCAGTGCGAAGGCGGAGGTACGGGCTGCGGCACCGACTGTGTCGACGTGCGGAGCGATCGGAACCACTGCGGCGGGTGCGGCATCGAGTGCGGCGACGAGGAATCGTGCATGTCCGGCGTGTGCCAAGGGCTAGACCTCGACGGAGGCGTGCGCGGCGACGGCGGGACGGGCCCGGAGGTCACAGGCGACTGCGGCTGTCGCGTGATGTCTGGACAGGCGCCGAGTTGGCCCTCGGCACTCGTGCTCGGTCTGGGTGCCCTCGTCGCGCGGCGCAGACGGCGAGCCTGAAAGAGGGCGCCCGGCGGTTCCGGCCGCTGGGCGTCGACGAACTGTCCTTTGAAGAACCGTTGTGCCGCACCTCAAACCCGGGACGCATCGCCCTCGCCGCCTGCCGCTCCTCCAACATCCTCAAGGATGCACGGCGTCGCGTCATGCGGCGCGGACGGCACGTCGCGGGCCCGATCCGTCGGTTCTTCAACGGCCGGCTAAGCGACGTCGATCCACAGCGACTTGAGGTGCGCCTCCTCGCCCGGCGCGGGCGGGAAGTCGGAGGGGCAGGGGAGGGACTTCATCTGCGCGAGCGTGTGCGGGGCGTCTCGAAACGCTTCGTGCCAGTGCCTCCGAAAGCCGTCCTTCGACATGCGACGGTCGTTCGAACAGGCGAGCACGGAGCCTCCGGGGGTGAGCACGCCGAGCACGAGCTTCGCCAGGCGGACCCAGTCCTTGCCGCTCTTCCACCGCGTCTTCTTGGTCTTCGAGTACGTCGGTGGATCGACACACACGAGGTCGAAGGACTCTCCGCGCCGCGCCCAACGCGTGAGCAGATCGAACACGTCCGCGCGCACCGTGCGGTGGTTCGCCTCACTAAAGCCTGCCCCTTCGAGGTTCTCACGGCCCCAGTCGAGCAGCCGCCTCGACGCGTCGACGCTCACGGTTTTGGACGCACCGCCCACCGCGGCCGCGACCGAGAAGCCACACGTGTAGCTGAAGAGGTTCAGCACCCGCTTGCCCTCCGCCGCGTCCCGGACCCGTCGCCGGTTGTCGCGCTGGTCGAGGAACAGCCCCGTGCTGAGCCCTTCGCCGAGTCGGACGCGGTAGGGAATGCCGTTCTCCTGCACGGAGAGCGTCTCGGGCGCGGGCTCGCCACGGACCGGGGCCGACGGGGCGAAGGCTTCGTCGCGTCCGTCCACGATGGTGTTCGCCTGCCGCGGTCGCCGCTTCAGGTAGACCCCCCTGCACCGACCGGCCAGCAGGTCGAGCAGGGCGTCGCGTTCGAGGGCGTCATCGTAGAGTTGGGCCACGAGCCACGGGCCGTAGACGTCGACGGCCAATCCCGGAACCGCGTCACCGTGCTCGTTCAGCAGGCGATAGGCGTCCGTGTCGGTGCGCGCGGCGAGGCCCCACCGTCGCTCCGTCGCCCGGCGGACCGAATCCATCACGGTGTCGGCTGCGAAAGGGCGCACGTCGTCGCGCAGCACGGCCTCGAACGACGCCGGGGGCGCGGCTGTCAGCTCGAGGGCGGCGCCGCCGATGGGATGCCGGAGCCGCAGCTTCCAGGCGTGCAGCATCAGACGCGGGGCGGGCTCTCCTCCATAGACGCGGTCCCCCAAGACCGGACACCCGACCTCGGCGAGCTGGACGCGGATCTGATGCGTGCGTCCCGTTTCGATCCGCACCTCGAGGCGACTGTGCGCGGCGACATGGCGGACCGCTTCGATGAGCGTCACGGCCG
The DNA here is from genome assembly GCA_045106715.1 of Sandaracinaceae bacterium. Taxonomy (GTDB): domain Bacteria; phylum Myxococcota_A; class Polyangia; order Polyangiales; family Sandaracinaceae. Next base: position 11,285 of record JBGCFC010000195.1, on the reverse strand, counting down.
GTTTGCCTCCGCTGCCGACGTGCACGCGGCCGGCGGTTGGCTTCGTCAGCCGGTGCCGAAGGGTGCCGCGTTGTGGCCGGCCGGTGGTGAGCGCCACGTAGCGCTTGTCGATCTGGCGGGATTCGAACTGCGCAGCCAGAGGGCGATTCGCGCGTTTCGACTTCGCGTAGAGGACGAGCCCGGAGGTCTCCTGATCGAGCCTCTGGTGGATGCCCAAGTAGACTTCGTCGACGCCGTCTCGCGCGGCGATCATGCCGCGCAAGCGGTGCGGGAGGTCATTGGGCCGCGACGGATCTGCGGCCTGACAGGGAACGCCCGCGGGCTTGTCGACGACGATGAGGTCGGCGTCTTCGTAGACGATCCGCGCCGGATCGAACCAGACGCCTCGACCCTCGCCGCTCACGCTTCGGGCGCGGTGAGCGACGTGGGCAGGACGCGTGACGCTGCGCCGGTCGAGGTCACCCAGAGCTGATGCGCCGCGCGGGTGGCCGCGATGTGGAGCAGATGGCGTGCTTCATCGTCGACCGGGAAGGAGGCGTTCGAGACCTCGAGCAGAACCACGTAGTCGAACTCGAGCCCCTTGACCTGCTTGACGTCCGTGACGTCGATGCCGGCCTTGAAGGGGAAGTCCTGGTTGGCGATCCGCCGGATCTGTGGAACCTCGGCGTTGACGAGGCCCTTGTAGTAGAGGTCGGCCTGCTCGGGGTAGCGGGCGATGACCGCGACGGAGGCCTGCGGCTCGTCCAGCATCAGCCCACGGAGCGCCTCGCCGAGGAACGCGACGGCCTCGCCGGAGTGCCCGAACTCGAACAGCTCCACGGGCGCGCCATGGCGCGGGGCAACGTTGTTGTCGTCCTGGCGAAGGGGCCCAAGCACGCCGCGCGCGAACTCGATGATCTCCGCGGTCGACCGGTACGTGATGCGGAGCGGCTCCACCGCCACGTGGTTGAGGCCGAGCCGTCCGAGCACGTCATCCCAACCGGTGAACCCGTTGTCCATCAGCAAGCGCTGTGCGACGTCCCCGGCCAGCGTGATGCTCTGCTGCGGTCCCGCCGTCTCCACGACGACGGCGAGCTCCACCGGGCTGAGGTCCTGCGCCTCGTCCACCAGCACGTGCTCGTAGGCCAGCCGCTCCTTCTTGTTGCTCGTGAGCGGGCCCCACAGGCGCTGCACCAGGCGGAGCAAGAGCGTGTCGTCCTCGCGGTCGAGCAGAGTCGGCTCGTCCTCCTCGTTGCCGTCGATGCCCATCGTACGATCGTCGGCGCGGGCGCGGGCGTCGAAGCCACGCGGCCGCTCCGAGCGTCGGTCCTTGCGGCGGTTCTTCTTCTTGCGCTTGCCGCCTTCGGCCGCCTCACGCTCCTCGGCTTCTTCGCGGTCGGCGAGAATGACCGGGCATCGCTGCGCACACCACCGGTGTGCCGCCTCGACCTCGGCCGCGCTGAGGCCGTTGCCCTCGAAGACCGCGCGGAGCGCCTCGAGGTCGGTCAGCAGGTCGCCCCAGACCGTGAGCACGTCGTAGGCGCGTAGCTTCCCACGGGAGACCGTGCGGTCGATGGCGTGGCGGAGCGGCAGCGGCAGCGTGCGCGTTTCATCGCGCTCCCCGCGGTCGTTCGTCTTCGGCTGCGCCCACCGCCCGAGCGCGTCGAGCCGCTGGGCGAGCGGCGCGTCTTTGTGCTGGCCCCAGACGGAGAGCGCCTTCTCGCGACCTTCGACGTCCTCGAGCGCGTCCCGCAGCTGCCGGTCGACCTGCTTGCTGATGCGGGCGACGTGGCGGTCCACGGCTTCGAGCATGAGCGGGTGCTTCTTCAGGCGCGTCACCACGCTCGGCGTGCCGTCCTCGTAGCCGCGCGGCATTCCGCGTACGTGGCGGTCACGCAGGCGAGACGCCCAGCGCTCGTAGGTCGCGACCTCGACGCCCTGGACCCCGAGGGACGGCAGGACCTTGCTGATGTACCGGCGGAGCGCCTGGTTGAACACAAGCACCAGCATGCGGTCGGAGCGGAAGCGGTTCCGATCCTGAAAGTTGAGATAGGCGAGGCGGTGCAGACCGATGGTGGTCTTGCCGCTGCCGGCGCCGCCCTGGATGACGACGAGCCCCGAGTCCTTGGCCGTGATCAGATCGAACTGCCGGGGGTCGATCAGCGCGGTGATCTCCGGCAGGTAGCGGTCTTCGCGTCCGTCGTCTTCGCGGCCCGTGCCCAGGCGTCCAGGCTTGTGGTGGCCGTCGGCCCGCATGGCCGCGCCTTCGCCGCCGTGCAGGCGTCGCGCGCTCTCGCCGGCGCGTCGCCAGCTGCCGTCGTTGCGCCGGAGGAACGTTCCCTGCGGGGCGCCGATCCGGCGCAGCTCACCACCCGTGATGGCGACGTTGCGTCGCACCAGGATGTCGCCCTCGACCTCGCGCCCGCCGAACACCTCGTCGTAGCCGTCGCCTTCTTCGTAGCGGTAGTAGAGGCGGCTCACCGGCGCGTCGCGCCAGTCGACGATGCGGATCCCCGTGCCCGGGTGAAGGTACGTCGAGCGGCCGATCAGCACCTCGCGCTTGCGCTCGTTCTCCTCGAGCACCATCCGGCCGAAGTACGGCGAGCGACCATCGACCATGCCCTGCGTGACCTTGGCGCGGCGTGCCGCCACCTCAGCCAGACGCTCCATCTCCTCGATCAGCGGCGGCACGTCCTCGAGCCGGGCCTCGTTGATCTGGTCGCGGAGCGCGATCATCTCCGCTTCGTAGTCCATGCCCTTGTTGGCTTTTCGGATCTCGCGGGTCGCCAGGTGCTTGTGCACACGCGCGAGCACGCGCTCCTCCTCTTGCGAGATGCGCTCCATCTCTTCGTCGGGCGGGGAGGTGTCTCTGCCCTCCGGTCCAGCCGGCCGGGCGTCGTTTTCTACGTGCGTGTTCATGGGTCTTTGGCCCCTCGGGGGATCCGGACGGGGTAGCACGCTTCCGGGTCCGATCCACCCCGGGCGCCATGGCCCCAAGAAGGGGCTACCGTCGCGGCGGCCCGGGTCCATACTGGGGGGATGGCGATGGGCTGGGACGATCTGCGCTTCGTGCTGGCTCTGGGGCGGGCGGGCACGATGACCTCGGCAGCCCAGGCGTTGGGGGTCTCCCACAGCACCGTCGCCCGTCGCCTGCGCGCCTTGGAGGCAGACGTCGGGCGGCGCATCTTCGAGCCGACGAGCGAGGGGTACGCGGCGACCGAAGCAGGGGAGGCTCTGCTCGAGGCAGCGGCCGAGATCGAGACCCAGGTTCTCGCAGCGACCCGGGCACTCAGTGCCTCGGACGACGGGTTGTCGGGCACCCTGCGGGTGACGACGCTCGACTTCGTGCTCGAGTTGTTTCCGCAGCTGTTGTCCGGCTTCGCGCGCGCGCATCCGGAGGTCGACCTCGTCGTGACCACGGGAATGGAGTTGGTCAACCTCACGCGCCACGATGCCGATCTGGCGCTCCGCCTGACCAACGCGCCGCCCGAGCATCTGGTCGGGCGTCGGCTCGGCCGGATGGAGTACGCGCTCTACCGAGCCGAATCGCTCGAGGGAGACGACCCAACCCAGCTGCCTTGGCTGGCGTGGGGGCCCGACGCGCGTGCGCCGGGCATCGACGCGTGGATGGCGCGGCACACGCCAGGGGTGCGCGAGGCGCTCGTGACCAATTCCGGGCCGGCGCTTCAGTCCGCGCTCCTGGCGGGCATGGGGATCACCTTCATGCCGTGCATCTGGGGGGACCGGCAGCCAGGGATCCAGCGCATGCGCCCGGTCGAGCCGGACTTCGGCATCGATCTCTGGGTGCTGACCCATCCGGACCTCCGCCGCGCGCCGCGTGTCCGGGCGTTCATGCGGCACGCGGCGGCGTGCGTCGCGGCCCAGAGCGCGGCTCTCGCCGGGGACGTGTGACTCCTTCTCTGTGCCGCGTGGCCAAGCGGGCGCAACGACCGCAGACTCCCCGCATGGCCCCGCTGCGATGGATGCGACGACGGTGCTGCGTGGTTGCCCTCGTGATGCTGGTCGGCTGCGGGCCGGCGTCGACGCCCGATGCGGGAACCCCGGACACCGGTGCGCCCGACGCGACCCTCGATGCGGGCCGTCTGACCTCTCCGTTGCGCATCGCGACCTGGAACATCGAGAACTTCCCGCGTCACCGGGACACCATCTCCAGCGTCGCGAGTGTGATCCAGGAAGAGGAACTCGACCTCGTGGCGGTGCAGGAAGTCGTCGACGATCTGGCTTTCGGGTGGCTCGATGAGGAACTGCCCGACCACGACGTCGTCATCGCCGACGACCCGCGCGCGTTCCAGCGCCTCGCCCTCATCTACCGACGCTCGCGTGTGGCGGTGTCCGATGTGGATGTCTTGTTCACAGGGGACCGCTCGGCGTTCCCGCGCTCGCCGTTGGCCGCGCGGGTCGAAGTGCGAAGGGGCGATGACGTCGTGTTCGATTTCACGGTGGTCGTCGTGCACCTGAAGGCGAGCATCGACAACGAGAGCCGGCTCCGCCGGGTCGCCGCGATCGAGGCCCTCGACGGGTGGATGCGCGCCCGCGTCGAGGGCGTCGGCGACCCCGACATCGTGCTGCTCGGGGACTTCAACGACAACCTCACCGACGAGCCGAGTCAGAACGTGTTCGGGCCCTTGCTGGACGCCGAGCGGTACACCTTTCTGACCCTGCCGCTCGAGGCGTCCGGGGCGCGCACGTTCCTGTTCTTCGACGCGTTCCTCGACCACGTCATGCTCACCGAGAGCGCGCGGCAGGTCTACGGGGACGGCACGACCGAGATCCTCCCGCTGGATCAGTCGCTCGACGACTACACGACGCGGGTGTCCGACCATCTCCCCGTGGTCGTGACGTTCGGCCGGTAGCGCGCGCCTCGCTCAGAGTGCATCCACCAGCGCGGCGACGTCCTCCCGAAGCGGCAGCGTGGCGGGTCGGACGACCGCCTGGCTCACAAACTGAAAGTTCGCGTGGTAGCGCTCGGAGTTGTACCGGCTGCCTTCGGGGAGCGGGATGTCCTCCGTGTACGCCGGCACGTCCTCGAGGCACGCCGCGAGCGGCCGCGGGACACCGGTGCTGCGCGTCAGGATGACCTCACCGTTTTGGAAGATCACCTCCATGTGGGCGCGCAGGGCGGCGCGATCGCCGCGGCGCCGGGCGTCCTGGAAACACGCGTTCACACGCGGCATCCACCGGTCGCGCAGACGGCCGAGCATCTGGCGGCTGCTTCCGCCGCCGATCTCGCAGGAGCCCGCGATGACACGAGGCACCCCCGGATCGGGGCGCTGGGTCCGCGTGCGAAGGCGCCGTCGCGGGTCGGACGCGCCGAGGCGCTCCCCGAGCGAGACCGCAAGTCCGTTCTCCCAGGGCCGTGCGATGCCCCGCGGTCGGGTCAGCCCGTGCTCGGTGTGCAGCGCGGGGGGCAGGGTGCCCGCGATCCGTTCCAGGATCCGTTCCTCTCCGGCGCGGAGCGGCTGAAGTGGCTCCAGCCCGATGCGCGGTGAGTTCGCGACGACGGGGTGGGCCAGGTACGGGAGCGCGGAAGGCAGGCGCTCGCCACTCGCCTCGAGCAGCGCCCCCGCGGTGCGTCGAATCGCCGTCGAGAGCGTGCTCGTCGGGTGGCGTCCGACGAGGTCCAGCACGCTCAACTCGGCGCCGGCGCGCTCCATCTGGACGAGTGCATCGCGCTCCGTTGCCCACCAGCCGAGGGTGCCATCTCCCACCACGACGACGAGAGGCGCGCGGGACTGGCGCACCTCGTCCTGGATGAGCGCCCAGGCCGAGGAGATCCGGGTCGCGGCGCCCAGGCCAAACGGCGGGGCGGTGACCTCCGGCAGCGCGTCTCGCTGGGTCAGCCCCGGGTCGAGGGTGCGCGCCCGCCAGGCGAACGCCACCCGCCGCACGCGCGAACCGTCGGGCAGGCCCTCGATGAGGCGCGCGGTCACGCGGCGCCGATGCGAAAGAGGCACCTGTGACGTCGAGCCCGACACGTCCTCGAGCACAAATACGTCGCGCGCCACGCCGCGGACGGGCGGCGACCACATCCGGTAGCGGAGGCAGCGGTGGTGGCCGCAGCGCGCGGCCAGCGCTTCGATGTGCAGTCCGGTGCCGCTCGCCCGGGCCGCCAGCTGGACCATCCCGTCTTCGCGCATCTCCGGGGTCACGTGCATCCATCCCCGGGCCGGCTCGCCGCCGATCTGAGGGGCATCGAGACCGCGTACGGAAAGACGCACCGCGTCGCCGGGCCGCGCGGGCAGCCGGATACCGTCCATGCCGGCCACGAACCGCGTCGGGGCGGTGAGCCGGATTTCGAGCGTGAGTGGCGTGTGCGGGTCGAGCGGGCCCACCACCATCGACAGCCGGTCGTCGCGCTGAACGGCCTCCGCGTGAAATCCAAGCGGGCCGAACCGCTCCGTCGCCGCAGCCCGGTGGCAGACCTCACCACGACACACGAGCACCCCGGCGAGGCCTGCGCCTTCGGGGAGCGGCTCGTCCCAGCGCGCCACCTGCCGGGCCGGCCCGGTCAGGTCCCGCGTGATGACGATCCGCGCGAGCCCGCCGCCCACTTGGACATCGAATCGCCGCGGCGCGTTCGCCTGAGCGTGGGCCCACCCCGGCAGGGCAAGCAAGAGAGCCAGCACTGTGAAATCGCGCACGGGGCTCCGACACGCGCGGCGCCATCAGGTTCCGGCGAAACGAGCTTTCGGGTGTGCCACGCCCGAGGGAGCGGCCCGCACGAGTCCCGGGACCGCACGCGCGGAGGAACGTTGCGCGAGCCGACGCACGCTGAGGTCGACGACCACGAGAACGCCGGCCAGGGCGAGCAGCCACGGCCAGCTCGCGTGGTGACGCGGAGCGGCCGGAACCGCCTCGGCGTCGGGCAGGTCGTCGAGTTCATCGAGCCGGAGCCCACCCCCGAGGCGCGCCAACTCCCCCAAGGCGCGCGCGTCAGGCCCGTTGGCCATCCGCTCGGTGGCCACCAAGGTGAGGTGCGCCTCGCCGACCTGACGATCCCCGCCCTCGAAGACCTCCGCGGTGATCGCCACCGCCCGGCTCGCTTGTGCGGTGACCCGGTATCGCCGTGGCCCGATGCGTTCCATGTCGACCTCGAGCGGGCGGACCAAGCCGTGGTCGTCAATCCCCGACAGGCGGGCGTCGCCTTCGCGAAGCACAACGCCTTCGGCGACGGTCACGACGGCCTCGACGGCGCGTCCCTGACGGCGCATCTCGATGTCGGCGCGTCCGCTCTGCCGGCGCAGGGCGTGGCGGACCATCTGACGGAACAACTGCGGCGCCTGATCCCAAGGGTTCCAGGTGCGCGACCAGCGCCCACCGAGGTCACTGGTGAAGGCCACGACGGTCCCGAGCCCGTAGCGCCAGCTCGCGAGGACCGGTTCGCCGTTCCCGGTGACGAGCGCGGTGTTGGCGGTCGGGCGTCGATGAGTGCGCACGAATCCAGCCAACGCGGGCACGTCGCGGACGCCGTCGAGCATCGGTGACGGGTCGCGCCGTGAGGGCGTCTCCGCCTCCTCGACCAAGTTGGTGCGCGCCACCGCGCGGGTCTCGGTCACGAAGATGCGGCGCAGGTCTGTCCCCTGCTCGGTGAGGTAGTAGCGGCCGCCGCCCGCCGCCGCGAGGCGTGCGAGGAACGGCGCGTGAGGCGCGTTGCCCGCACCGATGCCGACGACCGTGGTGCTGATGCCAACGTCGCGCGCTTCGCGGGCCAGGTCCTCGGCGCTGCGCCCGGGAGGACGGTAGGACGTTTGCTCGGCGGCGTCGGAGGTGTCCGCGAAGAGCACGACGTGACGGATGGGCTCGTCGGTTGCGCCAAGCGCCGCGTAGGCGTCCGCGAGGGCCGTGTAGACGTAGATGCCGCCTCCGCCCGCGCGCAGCTGGCGCAATCGCTGCCGGTGGTCGCCGAGCGTCGACGCGGCCGAGAGCGGGTGGACCCAGCGCGTCCGAGTCTCCACCGCGCCGATGCCCACCTGATCGTCCGGTCGCAGGGTCGACGCGGCGGCGAGGCTGCCCTCGATGGCGAGCTGGATCTTCGTGTATCCGCCGACGCGCAGCCCCATGGACCCCGATGCGTCGAGCATGATCGCCATCGCCACCGGTGGGTCGGTGACCTCGCCATCGGACTCGATCCCCACTGGGAGCGCGCGGCTGAGCGGACGGCCGGCCCACTCGGGAGAGAAGCCGAACACGCCCCCGCCGACGAGCAGCCCGCCGCCGTCCGAGACGTACGCCAGCAGGGCGTCCTGGGTCTCCGCGTCGAGGCCCTCGAGCACGTCGTTCCGCGCCCCCGCCGCGGCCAGCGGAACGTCGGCCAAGATCACGAGGTCCGCGTCGTCGAGGAGCGCGGAGTCGAACGTCCCGTCTGCCAGGGCATGCACGCGCACGTCCGCGGCCCCCTCCAGTGCGCGACCGAGCAGCGGCGGCATGTTTCGCGAGGTCAGCGTGATGACGTGAACGCTGGGCCGGCCGCTGACTTGGATGACGGCACCACGCCGCGTCGTGGTCCCGATTCCCCGCACTGTCGCGTGAAGAACCTGCGTGCCGGGCTCAGGGGAAGGGCGGTCGAAGGTGGCCTCCGCGGCGCCCTCCTCATCGAGCTGAACGACGGAGTTGGAGACCGCCTGCCCGTTGAGCAGCCACTCCACGGTGACCGACGCGCCCGCCGGTCCCTGCACGCGAGCCGTCGCCCGGAGCGGCTCTCCGACGCGGAGCCGTGCGCGGGGGGCCTCGAGCTCCACCAGGTGCGCCTCGCCGGGGGGCGTGCGGCCGAGCTCGACGACGTCCACACGCACGCCACGGGCACGGGCGGTGCGCAGCGCGTCGCCGGGCGGGGTGGTGCTTCGGCCGTCGGTCAGCAGGACGAGCCGGCGTCGGCCAAACGCCGGGAGCATCGCGGCCCCGAGGCGCACTCCCGCCTCGAGATCCGTCCCGGGCGTGGGCCGCGGTTGGTCGGCGGCGTCGTAGCCCGGCCATCGCACGACGTGTGCCTCACCGTGCACGTCCACCTGACCCAGCTGAACGTCGCCATGCGCGGCTTCGTATGCTGCGATCATGGCGGCGGCGCGTTGTTGCTCCGGCCCAGAGATGCTGTTCGAGTGGTCGACGACGAAGACGGTCGTCTCCGCCTCGTCCTCCACCCCGAAAGCCGGAGCGAACGGGCTGGCCAGGACCACCGCGACGGCACACCCGCGCGCCGCGAGCGCCATCGTCCGCCTCGCGGGAAGGCGTCCCCAGCTCATCGGGTCCACCCCCGCTGGAACGCGATGCCCTCGCTCGCCAGGAGGACTGCGCCGAGCATCGCGAGCAGGACGCCCCACGACAGCGGCAGCGGGGTCTCTGGCGCGGCCACATCGAGGTCCGCCAGCATCGCGCTCGGTGCGAGGGTGATTTCGCTTCGCGAGAGGGTGTGCGCCACCTGCACATCGCACGCTCCGCTGAGGTCGGCGAGCGCGTTCGCCATGAGGACCGGGAAGGCGACTCGGAGCACGAGGTCGGAACGCGCCGGGTCGAAGCCTCCATAGATCCACCGCTGTCTTCCCGCGCCCCCACGAACCAGCACCGCGCCGCCGACCAGCTCTGCCACCGACTCCGCCCCAGCGGGCACGTGCACGGCGACGGCCCGGAGGATGTGCGCGTCGTCGAGCGAGACCCCGCGGGTCAAAGCGTGGTCGGGCTCGATGGAACGAAGCTCCGTCTCGGCGACGTCATCCAGCTGCGCGGCCACCCTGACTGGCATCGCGCCCTGGACGGTGCCCAGGTAGAGCGCCGGCCCGTCGATGGCGGTGGCGGGGCCCTCGCCGAGCACCACCGCCACTTCCCCGTCGGCGAGCCGGAGCGGTGCCTCACTGGGTAGCCGTGTCTTGACCGAGTGCACGCCCGACGCTCGCAGGGCGTGCTCGACGAAGAACCGCGCCGGCGCGTCTTCGGCGGCGATGAGCAGCACGCGCGGGACTCTGCCGCTCACGAGCGAGAGCTCGGCGCGGTCGTCCTGCGGCAGCGCGTTGCCTCCTCCGTCGGTCACCTCGAGATGCACCGACACCCGCTCGGCTGGGACGCGCAGCGCGAAGGTGCTCTCGACCGTGTGCCCGCCCTCGATCGTGACCGGCTGACGTTCGAGCTCGACACCGTCGGCCGAAAGGACGAGGTCGACTTCCCTCGCGGGTCCGGACGACGCTGCCGCCACGACCAAGAGATCGCGGTCGAGGTCCGTCTCCCGGCGAGGGGAAGGCTGCGCCGCGGCGACCGTGAGGCCGACGTTGTGTCGCGTCCCGCCGACCCTCACGACCTCGAGCGGGCGGGTCGTCTCCGGGGTCTGTTCGAGGTGGTTTCGGCCCCCGTCGGTGATCCACACGATCCGTCCGCGTCGCCTGTGCTCGAGCAGGCCGTCGGCCAGACGCAGCGTGCCGAGCGCGTCGGAGGGAGCCTGCTCGAGCGACAGCGCGCTCAGGCCCGCCTCCAGCGAAACCGAGTCCAGAGTGGGACCGGCGAGGTGGCGTGGCGTTCGGCCGGCGGCGAGCAGCGCGACGTGCTCATGTGCGCCGCGCTGACGAACGAACGTGCGCGCGGCCTGCATCGCCTCATCGAACGCCGCGCCCTCCATGGAGCTGGAGACGTCCACCACCACGACGGTCGTTCGCGTCGGCCCTGCCCCGCGCGGATCGGCGGCCGCGAGGACGAGCGCGGCGACCCCCGCAATGCAGAGCACGGCCGCGAGCCGATGCAGCAAGTCGCGCAGCTTCCGGTTCTTGAGCAACTTGTGCGCGACCGATTGAAACAGCAGGGTGCTTGGGACCACCGCCGTGTGTCTCGGGTGTCTGAAGAGGAACGCGGCGATGACCGGAACCAAGAGCAGCAGACCGAAGAGCATGTAGGGGCGCACGAACATCAGAGAGCACCCCGGGCCGAGAGCAAGCCGCGGGTGATCGCGCAACCCAACACCGCATCGAACGCGTCGTTGGTGTTCACATCCAAGAACGGCGCACCGAGACGGGCGGCGCCTCGCTCGAGTTCCTCGCTGTGTGCGTCGAACACCGCGCGGTAGCGCGCGCGAACGCCCGATCGGGGGAGCAACAGCCCCTCGCCCGTCTCTTCGTCCTCGAGCACCGCGCCGTCGAGCCCCACCGGATCGCGTTCGAAGGACGTCAGCACACGCAACAAGGCCACGTCGTGGCCCTGCCGCCGCAACCTCCCAGCCGCCGCGAGGGCGCCGGAGGGGTCGAGGAAGTCACTGACGATCACGCACAGCCCGCCGCCCCCCAGCACGGCGCGCATGCCCTTGGCGGCGG
>JBGCFC010000194.1:0-19682 GCA_045106715.1 Sandaracinaceae bacterium | reverse complement strand
TTTTCGCCGGCTAGGAAAACCATGCCTTGTTCGCCGTAGTAGCTCCACGAGATCATGGTCGAGAACGCGAACAGGAACACCGCGACCGCGAGCACATAGGGGAACCAGGGGAAGACGCTCTCGAACGCCGCCGAGGTCATGAGCACACCGCGGGTCGTGCTGTCCGCGCCCTCCGGCATGTTGAGATATTCGCCCGTCACCACGACGACCAAGCCCGTCATCGTGCAGATGATGATGGTGTCGATGAAGGGCTCGAGCAGCGCGACCAGACCCTCGCGAATCGGTTCGCTGGTCGCGGCGGCGGAGTGCGCGATCGACGCCGACCCGGTGCCCGCCTCGTTCGAGAAGGCCGCGCGCTTGAACCCTGTCATCAGGACCCCGACGAGCCCGCCGACACCCGCCTCGGGGCTGAACGCTTCGCCCACGATCTTGGCGAAGGCGGCCGGCACCTCGGCGGCGTTGGCGCCGAGGATCCAGAGCCCCGCGATGACGTACACCGCGCACATGGCGGGCACGATGGCGCCCGCGACCTGTCCGATGCGCTTGATGCCGCCGAGGATCACCAGCCCGACCAGCACGGCGACGATGATGCCAAACAGCCAAGGATAGCCCTCCAGCGCAGGCATCACCCGGGTCGCCTGCGCGTACGCTTGGTTGGCCTGGAACATGTTGCCGCCGCCGAAGCTGCCTCCGATGCACATCACCGCGAACAGCGCGGCGACGACCTTGCCCAGCTTCGGGAGGCCGCGCGTCGCGAGTCCCGCCGAGAGGTAGCGCATCGGCCCGCCGAGCACGCGGCCCTCGTCGTCCACGAGGCGATACATCTGTCCCAGAGTGCATTCGGTGAACTTGGAACTCATGCCGAGGAAGCCGGCCATCACCATCCAGAACACCGCGCCCGGCCCGCCGAGTCCGACGGCGATGGCCACGCCTGCGATGTTCCCGAGCCCCACGGTCGCGCTCAGCGCGCTCGAGAGCGCCTGGAAATGGCTGACCTCCCCTACTTCGTCGGGGTCGTCGTATCGGCCAGCGGTGATCTCGACCGCGTGTTTGAAGCCCCACAAGTTCACGAACCGCATGCGAAGCGTGAAGAACACGGCGCCGAGCACGAGCCACAGCACGATGAACGGGATCTCTCGGTTTCGGTGCTCCGCCGCGGCACCCAGATAGAGCCAGCGGAGCGGCGCGGGCCACGCCTGCGCGCCCGGATCGCGGTTGTCCCAGAAGACCAGGTCGAAGAAGAACACCCAGCTGAGCGGCTTCACCACGTAGGTCCCGAACGCCGCGTCGATGGCGTCCAGGGCCCCGCGCTCCTCGGCTGCGGGCTCACCTGCTTCGGCCGCCGCCTCCATCGTAGCGACGGGGGCCTCTTGGGCCGCGACCTCGGTCGCGCTGAAGAGAAGCAGAAAGCTCAGGCCTGCAGCAGCGGGTAGGAAGATGGCTCGCGTCACGGGTCTCCGTACGCCGCGCGGGCCCCGACGAGAAACACGCTTCCTCTGGGCCGGACGTCGGCGCGGCGGACCCTAGGACACTGCGGCAAAAGCCGCCACGCGCGCCTCAAGGGCGGGGCGCCGCGCCCAACACGCCAGTCGCTCGCCCAAAGTGCTTCAGCATTTCGTCCTCGACCCGGCGCGCTGGACACGACGCCGCGCTCCACGATCCATCACGCGCGTCTGCGCCGCAGAGTCCTAGCAGCAACGCTGTCGAATGCCGATGGGCTGAAGCTTCAGCCACCGAGCGGCGGCGGCGCCATCCAACCGCCAGTCCAGCGACCGGCGCGGCGGTACACCCAAGCACGTCGCGAGGGGTCCACGGCGATGGTTTGGCCAACGCGCGGCGGGAGCACTCCGACCTCCGTGCACACGCCGCCGTGGCAGCCTCCGGGCACGATGATGTCTTCGGTCCCGATGGTCAGCCGCGTGCGAAGCGAACCGTCGGCGCTCCGAATGGTGTGCGCGCGACGTACCGGACCGGTCAGCCCGTGGCGCATGAGCGCCTCCATCTCGAGCTCACCATGGTTGAACGTGGGCTCCCTCCGGACGGTCTGCGCGTGCGCGGCGATGCCGGTCTCGTGCACCGTGGACATCACGAACAGCGCGAGGGCCACGAAGCCGAGGCTCAGTCCCCGGCGCCGAGTGAACACGCTCAAGATCCCGATCATCGCCAATACGAACACCCACGGGGTGGCGCCGCGCGCGGTGATGGACGCGCGCGCGCAGCCGCTCGGCGAGACCAGGACCGCGTCTTCGTAGATCGCCGCTATGCCCGCGATGTCGTCGGAGGCCAGCTCGCGCTGGTACGTCTGACCCCGTGAGATGTTCGGCCACATCGCGGCGTCCGCGTCGCCCGACTCTCCGAGTCCGAGCACGTGGCCCATCTCGTGGGTCACGACCGCGCCGAGGTCGAAGCGATCGACCTCATCCTCCCGGAGGAAGCCCACGTCCGCGTCAGGCCGAATGAGAATGTCGGCGTCGAGGATCTCGCCGGTGGACGCGACGTAGCGGGTCGAGGTCACCGCGAGGAGGTGCGGTGCGTGCTCCCATGCCGCGGGCCAGACGAGCTGAACGCCCGCGTTCATCGGGTGGTGGGCTTCGGAGGCGATGCGGTAGTCGAGCCGTATGTTCGGCCCGCCCCGGCCCGTCCATGCGCCGGCTGCGCCGTCCAGCGCGTCGAGCCCATCCCCGGCCGCCATGTGGTCGCGCACCGAGTTGTGGACCTCCACGGTGATGCGGTCGACGCCCCAGCGTATCGGGTCGCCCGCCGGCGTGCGTTTCACTTCGTAAGCCAGAGCGAGCGAGGGGAGTGCCGACAGGAAGAGCAGGGTCGACAGGCAGGGCAGGGCGAGCAGCAAGAGCGGGCGACGACACATACCCGCGAAAACGGCGCATCTCGAGGATCTCTTGAGTGGGTTGCCCGTGCACGGGCGGACGCGCTATGTGCGAGGGACCTCCGGGGGGAGCTGGAGACCGATGCATCACCGACACCTCTGCGCCCATGCCCGCGCTGCCGCCGCCGCCGGAGCCCGCCGTTTTCGCCTGCCTGGGGACGAGACCCAGTACGCCCGCGCGCGGGCCTTTTCCCTCGACGCGATGTCGCTCGACCTGACGCTGGACCTGCCTGGCAAGTCGGTCGCAGGCACCGCGCAGCTGAGCGTGCGCCGCGTCGACCCGGAGGCCCGATGGGCCCGCTTCGACGCCATCCACTTCGAAATCGACGCGGTTGAGCGCCTCGGTGATTCGAGCCACGAGGCGGTGTACGACTACGACGGAGAGACCCTTCGCGTCGACCTGTCCGATCTCGCCGACGGCGCCAGCGCAGACGTTCGTGTTCGGTATCGGGCGACGCCGCGACGGGGCCTCTACTTCACCGCCCCCGACGCCTCGCGTCCGGATCGCCCGCAGCAGGTCTGGAGCCAGTGCCAGGACCAGGACGGGCGCCACTGGTTTCCCTGCCAGGACCACCCCGGCCAGCGCATGAAGACGGAGATCGCCGTCGTCGTCCCCGAGACCTGGTTTGCGCTCTCGAATGGGCACCTCATCTCGAAGACGCCGGCCGAGGGGGGCATGCGCTTCCACTGGCGCCACGACGAACCGCACCCCGCGTACCTGGTGACGCTCGCCGCCGGCGAGTTCGACGAGGCCCACACGGAGGTCGGCGGCGTGCCCGTGGACTACTACGTGCCCAAGGGCAAGGGCGACATGATCGAGCGCTCGCTGGGGCGCACGCCCGAGATGATCGAGGTCTTCGCGAAGCGCCTGGGCACGGACTATCCCTGGAACAAATACGCCCAGGTCGTCGTGGCCGACTTCATCTTCGGCGGCATGGAGAACACGTCGGCGACGACCTTGTTCGAGCGCGCGTTGCTCGACGAGCGGGCCGCGTTGGACGTCGACATGGACGCGCTCGTCGCCCATGAGCTGGCGCACCAATGGTTCGGTGACCTCGTGACCTGCCGAGACTGGAGCCACGCGTGGCTCAACGAAGGCTTCGCCACGTACCTGGAGCACCTCTGGAAGGAGCACGCCGAGGGGCGCGACGCCTACGTCTACAACCTCGAGCAGGATCTCTCGCTCTACCTCGCGGAGCACGGTGGCCGGTACGGGCGCCCGATCGTCGAGAAGGTGTGGTCCACCCCGATCGACATCTTCGACCGCCATCTCTACCAGAAGGGCGGGCTCGTTCTGCACGCGCTGCGTGAGCACCTCGGGGACGCGCTGTTCTTCCGGGGCCTGAAGGAGTACCTCGCCAAGCACCGCGGTACGTCCGTCGAGACGCGGGACCTGCTGCGCGCGCTCGAGGGCGCCAGCGGCCGCAGCCTCGAGGGGCTGTTCCAGCAGTGGGTCGAGCGCGCCGGACATCCCTCGCTCAAGGTCAGCGCCGAGGTCGAGGACGAGCAGACGAAGCTCACCCTCGAGCAGACCCAGACCAAGAAGGACGCCGACGCGTTCCGCCTCCGCATCCCCGTCGAGATCACCACCGAGACGGGCGTCGAGCGACACGTGGTGGAGCTGAAGCGCGCCCGCGATACCTTTGTCCTGCCAACGGGCGGGCGGGCGACCCGGATCACGTTCGATCCCTCGATGAGCGCCCCGGGCCCGCTTGACCTGAAGCTCAGCACGAAGCTGCTGATCGCCTCTCTGTCCCATCGGGAAGGCCCCGCCCGCCCGCGCTGGTGCGCGGCACGCGCGCTCGCAAAGAAGAACGAGCCGCGTGCGCGGGCCGCGCTGGCCGAGGCTCTCACGCAAGATCCGTTCTGGGCGGTGCGCGCCGAAGCGGCCAAGGCCCTTGCGGCGCATCGCACCGAGGACGCGTTCGACGGCCTCGCGGCGGGAGAGAAAGACAGCGAGCCGCGGGTGCGTCGCGAGGTGGCGGGCGCGCTCGGCGCGTTCCAGACAACGGCGTCGGCCGACCGTCTGCTGGCGTGGATCGACCGTGGCGACGACAGCTACCTCGTCGAGGCGGCCCTCCGGCGCGCGCTCGGCAAGACGCGAGACGCGCGGGCGTTCGACGTGCTCGCCGCGTCCTTGCGCGACGATCGCGGCTCCTGGGGGGATGTCGTGCAGGCGTCCGCGGCCGACGGCCTCACCGCGCTGAAGGACCCGCGGTACGTGGGCCCGCTGACGGCGACGCTCGAGGAGGTCACCACGCCCGTAGGGGTGCGCCGTTCGATCGTCACAGGTCTCGCCCAAGCGCCGACGATCGTCTCCGACAAGCCCACACTGCGGCGGATTCGCGAGGTCGCCGAGCGTGAACTCGACACCTACGACCCCAACCTCCGCATCTCCGTGGCCCGTCTGATGGCCTCGCTCGGGGATCGGGCCGGATTTACCGTACTGCGGCGGCTCCGCGAGCGGGACCTGGACGGGCGGGTGCGAAGGGCGGCCCGCGAGGCGTCGAGGGACCTCTCCAAGCGCCTGGAATCGCCCCCCGAGCTCGCGTCGCTGCGCGACACCGTAGACAAGCTCCAGCAGGAAGTTCGTGAGCTGCGGGCCAAGGTGGGCACCTCTGCCGCCGAGTCCTGAATCGCACGCGGAAAAACACCAGAGATTCCGGGCTCGGAGCGGCTCCGTTCGCGATTGACACCCCGCCGGCAAGAGTCTACAACCCGCTGGACTCGGGGATTCCCCCTGCGGGTCGGTGCGCGCGCATACGCGCGTCGCTGGCCAGCCGAGAGATTCTCCGGTTCACGCTGCACGAGCCACGCAGCGGTGAATGCCCACGCAGCACCGCTGCAGCCTAGTCGGTCGAGCCCCCCGCTCGAGCCACATCGTCGACGGAGTTTCCGCGCATGTTCGAGGCCTACCTCCCCGTTCTGTTGATGCTGGCCGTCGCGATCATCATCCCGATCGCGATGTTCGTCATCACTTCGGTGTTGGGACCCAAAAATCCCACGCCTGAGAAGATGACGCCGTACGAGTCCGGCTCGGAATCCGACGGCGCGCAGCACGTGCGCCTGAGCGTGAAGTTCTACCTCACGGCGATCCTGTTCGTGGTCTTCGATATCGAAGCGGTCTTCATGTACCCGTGGGGCGCGCAATTCCGCGACCTCGGGTGGTTCGGACTCGTCGAAATGGTCCTATTCATCTCTGTGCTGGCCATCACGCTTGTGTACGCGTGGAGAAAGGGAGCGCTCGAATGGGAACGATGAAGAAGGTCATGGGCGGGCTCGACGCGGGCTTCGTCACGACTCGCTACAACGATCTGCTCAACTGGGCGCGCAAGTACTCCCTGTTTCAGTACCCGTTCGTGACGGCGTGCTGCGGGATGGAGTTCATGGCCGTCGCCGGTCCGCGCTACGACATGGCGCGCTTCGGTGCCGAGGCCCCGCGCTTCAGCCCCCGTCAAGCGGACCTGCTCTGGGTCGTGGGCACGATCAGCCAGCGCCAGGCGCCGGCCCTCAAGCGCATCTACGAGCAGATGACCGACCCGAAGTGGGTGCTGGCGTTTGGCACGTGCGCTTCGTGTGGTGGCTTCTACGACAACTACACGACGGTGCCGGGCATCGACAAGATCATCCCGACGGATGTGTACGTGCCCGGCTGCCCGCCGCGGCCCGAGGCTGTCTACGACGGGCTGATGCTGCTCCAGGAGAAGATTCAGGCGGGCGCCAAAGGTCCGCTCGTGGTTCCTCCGCGGCAGCTCCCGAAGCTGGCTCAGCTGAAGAAGAAGACGAGCACCGTGGTCATGGGCACGCAGGAACTGAAGCAGCTCGAGGCCGAGCGCCCCACGTTGGAGCAAGCCCTCCGGGTGAGCCAGCCGGCGGAGAAGCTCAAGGCGGACCACTGAACTCAACTCCCAGAACTCATCCCTGACTCCATGGGAAGCGGCGCGGAGCGCCGGTCCCACCACGCGCCCCGACGGCGCGCTCAACCATCCGGTGACGGGCCCCAGTGGGGACCGAAACGACGCTGAGAGGATCTATGAGCAAGAAAGTGCTCGACCGCCTGAAGGCGGAGCTTGGCAAGGACATCCTCGAGACCAGCAACTTCCGCGGGGACGACCAAGCGATCGTCGACCGGAAGAACTGGGTGAAGGTCGCGACGTTCCTGCGGGACGACCCGCAGTGCGTAATGAACCACTTCACGGATCTCACGGCCGTCGACTACCCCGAGCGCGAGCCCGACGAGGCGCGCTTCGAGGTGTTGCTCCTCGTTCGCTCACTCGAGCACGGGCACCGCGTGCGCCTCAAGACGCGGGTCGCTGACGGGCAGACGCTCGCCACGCTCTGTGACGTCTGGAAGGGGGCGAACTGGGCCGAGCGCGAGATCTACGACATGTTCGGGATCCGGTTCGACAAGCACCCGGACCTGCGCCGTATCCTCATGTACGAGGAGTTCGAAGGCTACCCGCTCCGCAAGGACTACCCCATCGAGCGCACGCAGCCCTTGATGGCGTACCGGGACGTGCCCAACATCGACAAGATCGCCCCCTTCGGCGCCGACGAGGGCCAGCCGTGGGGCCGCATCGACTGGGGGGCACGCCTCGAGGGCGAAGACCTCCAGGTCTCCCCTTCGATCGCCGTGCAGACCGGCCAGCAGCCGGCGCTGTCCTCCGGTAGCAGCGAGCCCGCGGAACGTCCCGCCGGCGAGGAGTGAGCCATGGAGCCGCACTACGAAGAACTCGAAGACGAGTCCACTCTCGAGCTGCCCTCGGAGCCGATGCGGCTCAACATGGGCCCGTCTCACCCGGCGATGCACGGCACCATTCGCATGGTGCTCGACCTCGACGGCGAGACGATCATGGACGTCGATGTCCAGCCCGGCTACCTGCACCGCGGGTTCGAGAAGAGCTGTGAGCGCGGCACCTGGAACCAGGTGTTCCCCTACGCGGACCGGCTGAACTACGTCTCGCCGATGCTCAACAACGTGGGCTTCGCGCTCGCCGTGGAGAAGCTCATCGACCTCGAGGTGCCGGAGCGCTGCACCTACTACCGGACCATCCTCGGTGAGCTCGCGCGCATCTGTGACCACATCACGTGCAACGGCGCGACGGCGATGGAGCTCGGCGCGTTCACGCCGTTCCTCTGGCTCATCAAGGTGCGCGACTGGGTCTGGGACGTGCTCGAGGCCGAAACCGGGGCTCGTCTGACGCACAGCTTCGGCCGCATCGGCGGCATGGCGCACCCGCCGACCCCGCAGCTCCGAGAGACGACGCTCGCGGTGTTCGACGAAATCGATCACGCGATGATGGAGACCGAGAAGCTGCTGTTGAAGAACCGCATCTTCCTCGACCGCACCCAGCATGTGGGCTGCCTCAGCCCGGAGCGCGCCATCGAGATGGGCTGCACGGGCGTTGTGCTGCGCTCGACCGGAGTGGACTACGACGTGCGTAAGGCGCACCCGTACATGTTCTACGACCGCTTCGACTTCGACGTCCCGGTGGGCCACGACGGCGATAACTTCGACCGGTTCCAGTGTCGGTTCGAAGAGATGCGCCAGTCGATGAAGATCATCCGCCAGGCGCTCGACCAGATGCCGACCGACGGCCCGGTGAACTCGCCCGATCTGCGGTACGTGCTGCCGGAGAAGGACGAGGTCTACAACACCATCGAGGGCACCATCGCCCACTTCAAGCTCGTGATGGAGGGCGTCAAAGCCCCGCCCGGAGAGGTCTACAGCTTCACCGAGGGCGGCAACGGCGAACTCGGCTTCTACATCGTCTCCGACGGCTCCGGCACGCCCTACCGCGTCCGCTGTCGTCCCCCGTGCTGGTACAACCTTCAGGTCTGCAAGGACCTCCTGATCGGCGACATGATCGCCGACATCATCCCCACCTTCGGGTCGATCAACATGATCGGCGGCGAGTGTGACCGCTGAGGCGTAGCGCGATGCCCACCTTCCAACTCGACGGCCAGGAAATCCCCTTCGAAGACGGGGACACCATCATTCGCGCAGCGTGGCGTGCGGGGGTCGAAATCCCGCACTACTGCTGGCACCCGGGGCTCAGCATCGCGGCCAACTGCCGCATGTGCCTCGTTGAAGTGCGGAGCGGGCGCCAGATGGCGCTTCCCGTGCTCAAGTGGGACGACAAGAAGAAGAAGTACCTCCCGGCGACCAAGCCGAAGCTTCAGCCCGCCTGTCAGATGATGGCGGGGGAGGGCATGGAGGTCTACGCGGCCTCGGACCAGGCGAAGAAGGCGCAGGAGACGACGCAAGAGTTCTTGCTCCTGAACCACCCCGTCGACTGTCCGATCTGTGACCAGGCTGGCGAGTGCAAGCTGCAGGACTACTGGCTCAGCTCGCAGACCAAAGCGAAGCGCAAGCGCACTGCGCGGGTGCACAAGCCGAAGGCGCAGCGCTTCGGTCCGACGATCGTGTACGACGCCGAGCGCTGCATCATGTGCACGCGGTGCATCCGGTTCTGTGACGAAGTCGCTGGCGACCACGTCCTGGACATGCGGGAGCGCGGCAACCGGAACGAGATCGTGCTTTCGCCCGGCCGCGAACTCGACAACGACTACACCCTGATGACCGAGCACGTCTGCCCCGTGGGCGCTCTGACGAGCAAGGACTTCCGATTCAAGGCGCGCGTCTGGTTCCTCAAGACGGCCAAGAGCGTGTGCACGGGCTGTGCGACGGGCTGCAACAACTTCATCGACTACGACCCGCGCTACCAGCGGGTGTACCGGTTGCGCCCGCGCGACAACGAGGCCGTCAACCAGTACTGGATGTGCGACGACGGCATGATGACCTACAAGCGGTTCCACGAGGACCGCGTCGTCACCGGCCGCGTGCGCGCCGACGGCAAGGTCACGGAGGTCTCGCGGGCCGAAGCCATCGAGGCGGCGGCGCGGAAGCTCGGCAAGGTCGCGACGGGCAAGCTCGCGGTGGTGCTCAGCGCGCAGAACTCAAGCGAAGACAACTACGTCCTGGCGAAGCTCGCCAAGGAGCAGTTCGGCACCGACCGGCTGTTCCTCACAGCGCTGCCGGACTGGCGGGGCGACGACATCTTGCGTCACACCGACCAGAACCCGAACCGCGCCGGAGCGAAGAACGTCGCAGGCGGGGAGCTCGGTAGCATGGACGAGCTGGTCAGCCAGGTGGAGTCCGGCCAGGTCAGCGCCGTGCTCTCGCTGGGCTGGGCGACCGACCTCACCGAAGCCGAGCTGGCGCCGCTCTCGTTCCTGGGAAGCCAGGGCGTCGGTGGCGCGGTGCACGTGAACCTCACGGCCAACGCCGGCCCGCTCACGTCGACGGCGACCATCGTCATCCCGACCACGAGCATCGCGGAGTCCAGCGGGACGTTCGTGAATGCGCGCGGCGTGGCGCAGACCTTCTCGCGCGCGGTCCATGCCCCGGGCGGCATCCGAACGGCCTGGGAGACGCTGGTCGAACTCGGCCAGGCGCTCGGCTGGAAGATCGACTTCCAACGCCTCAACGACGTACGCGCGGCCATGCCGACCCCGCAGCTCCCCGCCGAGAGCGCGGATGCGGCCGAGGCGGCTCCGGAACAACAGGCCTGAGGGAAACTCCGCGATGCTTCTTCTCATCACCGCCACACTCCTCAAGATCGGCTTCGTCATCGCCGTCCTTCTCGGCATCGCCCCCGTGCTCACGTGGGCGGAGCGCCGGCAGAGCGCGATGATGCAGGACCGCGTCGGGTGCGTCCGCGGAGGGATCCCCCTCCCGGGCTACCTCGCGCTGTCCGCGATCGGCCTCGGCACCCTGTTCGGCGCCTACGCGCTCAACGCGCTGGTGTCGTTCTTCGTCTCCGAAGGCGCCTCCTTCGTGTGGAGCCTCGTTCCGCTCGGCGGCTTCGTGCAGTTCTACATGGACCCGGCCACGGCCTGGCCCGCTGCGGTGCTCGGAGCGGTGCAGACGGGCGGTCTTGCGCTGTTCTTGTTCGCCCAGACCACCAAGATCTCCGTTGCCGATTTCCTTCGTGGTCCCGCACCGATGGGCGCCCGTCTGGTCGCGCTCGGCTCGGGCGGCTTTGCGGCCCTGGCGCTGATCGGGGGCCTCTACTTCATCGCGCGCGATGCGATGATGAGCCCGGCGGACGCCTCCGCGGCGCTGACGGCGGGTGAGCCCGAGCTGGCGACGCGCCTCGGGATGTACTTCGGGATGGCCTTCTTCGGTGCGGTCATCTCCGTGACGCACGTGGGCCTCGCCTGGTTCGTCGAGAACAGCGTCGACAAGAAGAACGAGCTGACGCTCTTTGGCTTGCTCCACCCTGCGTGGGACGCGGTCAAGATGATCTGGAAGGAAGACTTCGCTCCGCCGAACGCGGACAAGCTCCTGCACGGCCTCGCGCCGATCATCGCGTTGATCCCGGCGTTCGCCACGTTCGCGGTCATCCCCTTCGGCGCGGATTTGCTCTGGGGCCCGGAGGAAGAGCCGTTCAAGTACCTCTTCAGCGTCGTGCCCACGGGCGCCGCCGTCGGAGATGCGCGGGTCATCCCGCTCCAGGTTGCGTCGATCAACGTCGGCATGCTCTACATCTTCGCCATCGCGGGCATGGGCATCGTGGGCGCGGCCATCGCCGGCTACTCGTCCGACAACAAGTACGCCCTGCTCGGAGGGCTGCGCGCTGCCAGCCAGATGGTCAGCTACGAGGTTACCCTCGGCCTGACGCTCGTCGGCTGCTTCATGATCTACAACACCCTGCTGCTCGACGAGATGGTCGCTTGGCAGGTCGAGAACGTGTGGGGCTTCGTCGTCCAGCCCGTGGGGCTCTTGCTCTTTTTCTGGGCGGCCATCGCCGAGATGAAGCGCATCCCGTTCGATGCGCCCGAGGGAGAGAGCGAGATCGTCGCGGGCTACTTCCTCGAGTACTCGGGGCTCAAGTTCGCGATGTTCATGACGGGTGAGTTCGTCGAGCACATCGTCAGCTCGGCCATCATCGTCACGCTGTTCTTCGGGGGCTACCACGTACCGCTTCTGCACGCGGACGGATTCCACACCGGCGACTTCATCGGCTACGACATCGCGCTTCCACACATCGCGGTGATCGGTATCGGGGTGGTGGCGTTCCTCCTGAAGGTCGGCGTCTTCATCTTCCTTCAGATTCAGGTGCGCTGGACGCTGCCCCGCTTCCGGTACGACCAGATCATGCAGCTGTGCTGGAAGATCATCCTTCCCCTGTGCCTCGCGAACATCCTCGTGACCGGCGTCGTCATCCTGCTGCTGGGAGCCTGAACATGGCCTACAAAGTCTCGAAGCCGAAGCGCACCCTGAGCGACCAGGCCTACTTCCCAGAGGCGGCGAAGGGCATCGCCTACACCATCAAGCGCTTCTTCAAGAACACGTTCTCCAAGGAGGAGAACAAGGTCATCGCGACGGTTCGATACCCCGACGAGACCCGCGAGTATCCGGAGCGTTTCCGTGGCGTGCACCGGCTGACGCACCGCACCGATGGCAGCCCACGCTGCGTCGCGTGCCTCTGCTGCAGCACCGCGTGTCCGGCGCAGTGCATCTACATCGAGCCGGGGGAGTACGAAGAGGGCGACGCGCGCCACGGCTACGAGCGCTACCCGAAGGTGTTCGTGATCGATGAGCTGCGCTGCATCTTCTGCGGCTTCTGCGTCGAGGCTTGCCCCTGTGATGCCATTCGCATGGACACGGGGGTGCACGTTCCCGCCTCGACGGAGCGGGCGCACTTCATCTTCGACAAAGAGACGCTCATGTCGATCCCGGGGCAGGACGGTACCTACGTCACCGGGAATCCCCGCCTCGAGCCCGGCGAGCCCGGCCACCCCGGTGTCGACCGCGAACACGGTCACTGAGTTTCGCCGGCTGAGTCTCGCCGGCTGAGTCTCGCCGGCTGAGTCTCGCCGGCTGAGTCTCGCCGGCTGAGTCTCGCCGGCTGAGTCTCGCCGGCTGAGTCTCGCCGGCTGCGTTTCGCCGGCTGCGTTTCGCCGGCTGCGTCTCGCCGGCTGCGTCTCGCCGGCTGCGTTTCGCCTCATGCGTTGACGTCGACAAGCGCGAGGTCAGTTCGGCGGCGCGATCAGCGTCCACGAAGCCGGGCGCGACGCCCCTCTACCCAGCCTGTTCTCCTCGAACTCCTCTTCTCCTCGAACTCCTCTGCTCCCTCGTCTCTCGGCTGCGTTCGACGCCGATGCGGTTGCCTGGGGGCGCGAAGGTTGCGAAACGAGAGCGCCTGAGCAGAGAGGGGAAGAGATTTCAACAGCGCGCCCGCAAGCGTCGCGATCGAACGGCAACGGGGCCGGTCGCGACGCCTCTCTGTTGCGTTCGTCCGTTCGCCAGCAGCAAGGCCGTTGCGTTTCTTACGATCCAGGTGAGCCATGCCCGGGACAGCGTACGAGTCAAGGAACGACGACGAGGCGATGCCCCGCATCGTGGAAGAGGAGTGACGCGGAATCGTGCGTCGAGGGCGCGTCCGAAGGCGAGCGAGTTCATCCCCTCAGGGCACTAGCAGGCTGCTGCAAAAGGCTTTCGGATGGATCGCGGAGCGCGATGCGGTGCGATTTCGATGGGGCCGACGACGAAATGATGAATCTCTCGGAGGAGCGACCCAGCGGAATCGCGCCGTATCCCGCCGCCGAGGCGCCGAAATTGGTTTTGCGGCAGCCTGCTAGAGTCGGGCGGGAGGCGGAGTGGCTGAACCGAGCAGTCGAGCGAGCAGGAGGCCGGCGCCGCCGCCGGCCATGGCGCCGGTCAGGACGCGGAGGTACCAGAGGTCCGACGCATCCCAGGCCCACGCGATCACGACCTGCAGCACCATGGGCACGAGAAGGAGGACCCAGTTGCGTAGGCGTGTGGGATCGGGCGCGAGAGCCAGTGCGGCCAGGGCGCCCAGTGGGATGCCAACGTAGATGCCC
Organism: Sandaracinaceae bacterium; assembly: GCA_045106715.1. Taxonomy (GTDB): domain Bacteria; phylum Myxococcota_A; class Polyangia; order Polyangiales; family Sandaracinaceae. Next base: position 5,902 of record JBGCFC010000194.1, on the reverse strand, counting down.
GTGCACCGGTGGCACACCGGCATCGTTTCACCACGCCAGACGAATGAGCGCGCCTCGATTTGATGGCACATCGCGCCGAACAGCTGGCGCGTCGGCCCCGCGAAGGGGCTCTCCGGGAACAGCACGGGAACGCTGGCGAAGAACGCAAAAAGACCCGCGGCGAATGCGATCACCAGAGGTGTCACGATGCGCGCGCGGGTCATTTCGAAGAGCCGAGTCGACGAGCCGAGTCGACGAGCCGAGTCGATGAGTCGGCTCGAGAGGCTATTGGAAGCCGCCGCCGGGGGGCGGCGTGCCACCACCACCGCCGGGCGGGTTGCCGAAGCCACCGCCTCCGGGAGGCTGCCCGAATCCACCGCCCGGGGCCGGAGTGCCGCCTCCGGGAGGCTGCCCAAATCCACCACCCGCGGGCGGAGCGCCGCCTCCGGCAGGCTGCCCGAATCCACCGCCCGGGGGAGGAGTGCCGCCTCCGGGAGGCTGCCCGAAGCCACCGCCCGGAGGAGGCGTGCCGCCTCCGGGAGGCTGCCCGAAGCCACCGCCTGGGGGAGGCGTACCGCCGCCGGGAGGCTGCCCGAAGCCACCACCCGCCGGAGGCGGCGTGCCACCAGGGGCCTGACCGAAGCCTCCGCCGGGGGGGGGAGTGCCACCGCCGGTCGGACCCTTGAAGATTGCGCCACCCGCCAGTCCGCCGAGGGCGCCGAACACCAGGTGCGCAAGGAACGTGACGCAGCAGCCCCCGCCCGCCGAGGCGATGAGCACTCCCATCCCGGCCGCGGCGTCGCCGCCGGCATCCGCGAGGCCCGGGATGGACGCCATCCCCATCAACCCGACCATGATTGCCATCAGCCCAACGTGGAGCAGGCTGACGCCTGCGCCGACCAATGCGCCGACCGTCGCAGCCTCCTGCATCTCGATGGTCTCTCCGACCTTCTGCTGCAGCATCATGAGGCTGACGATCGAACCGATCGTGCCTCCCAAGCAGCCGCAGCAGCCGGCGAACGGAATCACCACTCCGATGGCGGAGAACACGAGAAGGATGACCGTGCCGATGGCGACGCCGACGATGACCGGAACGGCGTAATGTTGCTTGTTCTCCACGCTCTGCCCTCCAACTGGCGATGAGGCGACCGGAGGCTATCACATCGCCCTCCACGTGGGGCGCACCGGCCGTCGAGACACGTAGACCGGTCCTGCGCCGCCCGTCCTCTGGGCCCCGTCGAATCCGGTCGCCTCCTCCCGTCAGGCCTCACGGGCAGAACGCGGTGCTTCAGACTCCGCTCCGAAGGGGATCGCGGTTCACCCTCCAATGCGGGCGTGCCGCTCGACGAAGCCGCTGCAAGACGGCAGTATGGGGCCGTGCGGTGGCTGAACCCCGTCTCGGTCGGTGTGTCCGTCTTCGCGATCATGGCGGTGGCGCTCGGGTGCGCCTTGCTGCCCTCGTTGGCTCCCGAGACCCTGTTTGCGCCCGTCGCGAAGTTCTCGCTTCATTCCTTGTGCCACCAGCGCCCGGAGAGGAGCTTCCAGTTCGGCGGGCACGCGATGGCGCTCTGTCACCGCTGCACAGGGCTCTACGCGGGGGTGGGTCTGGGCGCCCTCCTGGCTGCGCTCGGGGTGCGGGTAAACCCCCGCAATCGGCGCGCTTGGATCGGTTTCGCGGGGTTCATGCTCGCCCAGGTGTGCGCGGGTTGGGCGACCGACGCGCTCGACCTCTGGCCGCTCCGAAGCCTGACGGGAGTGCTGCTGGGCGGGTGGCTCGGCCTGTGTCTCGCCAGCGCCTTTGCGCGAAGGGTGTCTCAGACTGCTTCAAGCCCCCGAAGCACGTCGGCGATGAGCTCGTCGGCGTCTTCCAGGCCCACCGCGTAGCGGATGAGGTCATCGGGGATGCCGATCTCGAGACGCTGCTCGGTGCTCAGCTCGTAGTAGCTCATCAGCGCGGGCTGCTCGACGAGGCTCTCGACACCGCCGAGGCTTGGCGCGATGCGGGGGAGGGCGAGCGCATCGACGAAGCGAGACCCGCCGTCCAGGTCGCTCTTCAGCGCGAACGTGACGACGCCGCCGAAACCGGTCATCAGCTCGCTGGCGACGGCGTGGCTGGGGTGAGACGCGAGGCCCGGGTACCAGACGCGGCGAACCTTGGGGTGGCTTTCGAGCGCGGTGGCCAACGCCTGCGCGGTTCGGTTTTGCCGCTCGACCCGAAGCGCCAGCGTTTTGAGGCCACGATGCACGAGGAAGGCCGCGTGCGGATCCATGACGCCGCCGAGCACGTGGCGGAGATCGCGGACGAGCGAAACGAGCCCGCGTTTTCCCGCGAGCACCCCAGCGAGTACGTCGTTGTGCCCTCCGAGGTACTTGGTGCCGGAGTGCACCACAAGGTCGATGCCGTGTTCGGCGGGGCGCAGGTTGATCGGCGTCGCAAACGTCGCGTCGATCATCGTCTTGACCCGGTGCTCCTTGCAGATCGCTGCCACCTCGCGGAGATCGACGACCGTGTTGTATGGGTTGGTCGGCGCCTCCGAGACGACCAGACGGGTTTCTCCGGGCCGGATCGCCGCGCGCAGCGCATCGAGGTCCGCGGGCGGGACCAGGGTGTGCTCGACCCCAAACCGGCCGAGCAGCGTCTTCACGAACTGCCGTGTGCGCCGGTAGCAATCGCTGAAGAGCACCACATGCGAACCCGACTTCACGAGCGCGAGGATGGCGGTGGTGACGGCCGCCATCCCGCTTGCGAAGGCGACCGCGTCCTCCGTGCCTTCGAGCGAGGCGATCTTCTGCTCCACGTGACGCACCGATGGATTGCCGTAGCGCCCGTACTCCTCGCGCTCGACACGGCCCTCGAAGAAGTCACGGAGATCCGCGGTGCTCTCGAAGGTGTAGGTCGCCGTTTGCACGATCGGAGCCGTCAGCGCGCTGTACGGGTGCTGTCGTGGCTCCCCGCCGTGCACGGCGCGGGTCGCGAGGCTCTTCGGTTCGTCGCTCATCAGGGCTCCTCGTGTCGATAGAACGTGCCGCGAGGGGACACGGTTTCCAGAGACGACTGTGTTCTGCTGCCAACGCGTCGGCGAGGCACTGCTGAAACGCACGCCACGCGAACCTGGCGTGCTGAAGAGCGAGCCCTCAACGAGAAACGGCGCCCTCCGAAAGAGGACGCCGCGTCTCTGTTGCCGCCGCGAGGGTGGCGACCCGTCAGTCTGCTTCCGGGTTGTTCATCCGGCGCAGGCGCTCTCGCGCTTCGTCGGATCCGGGGCCCCCGGAGTCACGGGCGGCCATCAGCAGGCCGCGCTCGTCCATGGTGCCGAGGACCTTCGCGACGAGGGTGCGCCGGGCGGCGTCGTCTCCGCGCATGCCCTCGTAGAGCTCGGTGCGGATCTCACGCGGGCTCACGCCGTCGTGGCCCGACCAACCCACGCCGAGGCGCTCGATGAGGTGGTTGTAGATGTGGCCGTGCCGGTTGTCTCCGTCGCCCTCGTTGAGAATGTCGGCCACCACGAGGCGGCGCCAAAGCTGGCCCGATTCGAACGCGCGGTTGGTGAGAAGGTTGAACGCGTTGCTCGAGTCATCGCGCATCGAGAACAGGATGGTCTGCTGCAGCTCGGTGTTGTCCTCGAGTGCGGCGAGCAGCGCGCGAGCGTTGTCGGGCGAGCCTCCCAGCACGATCATGAAGGCGGCTTCCCGCTGCGTGCCCGGGTTCTCAAGCATCGTCGCGATGCGCCCGTCGAGGGAAGGGTCGGCGGCGTAACCCACGGCCAGCGCCGCGGCGCGGCGCACGTCGGCTTCGGTGTTGGGGTTCTCGATGAGGGTCATCAAGTCTCCGGCCACCTCGGCCGTCGGGTTCTGCCACAGGGTGCCGATGTAGTAGCGCTTGGCGACTTCATCGACGCCCGGGTCGTTCAGCTTCGTGAGCACGGTGCGGAGGACCTCCGGCGTCGCGATGGCGCCGAGCGCGAGGCCAGCGTCCTGGCGCAGGCGACGGTCGTCCTCCGGATCCTCGATGAGTGTCATCAGGTCGTCGGCGGTGTCCGGGCGCCCGTAGCGACCGATGGCACGAACCGCGGCGGTGCGGTTCATGAAAGCCACCTCGTTGGACACGGACGGCGTCGAGAAGTCGACCCCGCGCGGGCGCGGGATCATGCGCGACAGCGTCGAGTAGGCGGGGTCGTAGTCGAGGTCGGCCAGGGCCGCCGCCGCGCTCGCGACGTCGTCTCCGTCGAGGTAGCGCTCGATGACCGGGCCCACGTGCGTCGCCCCGCTGGTGCCCAGCGCGCGAAGGATGTTGGCGCGCCGTCCGAGGAAGCGCTCGTCGTCCAGCATCTCGACCAGGCCGTCGGCGGCCTGCTCGGAGCCGAGGAACTGCAGCTTCGAGAGCGCCTCGCGGCCGACCGTGAGGTCCTCGCCTTGGGCCAGCTGAATGAGGCCGGGCACGGCGCGCGCGTCACCGAGGTCCGCCAGGCCGAAGGCCGCATCCTGCCGGATGTCGGCGTCCTCAGATTCGATGTGCTCCGCGAGCGCGTCGGCCGCGCGCGGGTCGTGGCTTTCCGCGAGCATGCGGATGAGCTCGCGCTTGATGCTGTCGTCGCTCGCGGACGGGAGGAGCGCGGCGATGCCGGGGGCGCCGACCGTCTTGCGGAGTGCGTCGAGCACATGCTGACGCTGCCCAGGGGCCTCCTCCAAGATGTGGAAGAGCGGTCGCCCGGCGCGCTGATCGCCGGCGCGACCGAGGCCGGAGGCGATGGAGCGGAGCACGTTCTCATCCGCGTCGTCGTCGCGCGCTAGCTCGAACTCCGCCATGCGGCTGAGCGGGTCGATGACCTCCGCGGTGGCCGTCTCGGCGAGCGCCGCCGCCGTAAGCGTACGCACGGAGAGCTCGTCGTGGTTGAGCAGGTCGTTGCTGCTGAGGCGCGCCGGTCCGAGGACCTCGCTGATGACGAGCGGGTCGAAGCCCGGCTGCCCCTGGAGGCGGCCGCTCGAGAACTCCTCGATGATCGCGTCGGCCGCGGCCGACTCGCCCAGCACCGCGAGCGCCCACACGACGGCGGCTCGCTGCTCTTCGCTGGTCTCCCCCAGAACACGCATCAGCTCGGGCTTGGCCGAGTCCGCGGCGGGCGACCCGATGGCCGCGAGCGTACGTGCGGCCGCCGTGCGCACGGTGGGCACGGCCGACGCGAGCTGCGCCGTCACGACCGAAACGGCCTCTTCATCGTGGTACTCCGCCAGCTTCTGGAGGATGCGGATCTTCACGTCCTCGTACTGCGTATCCGGCAGGATGCGACGCATCTCCGCGAGGAACGCAGCCTCGTCGGAGGCGTTCTCCTGCGCGGCGTTGTATTCGTCCCAGCGCGCCTCCTGCGTCTGGCTTTGCTGCCAGTAGGCGGCGCCGACACCCAGCACGGCGATGATGAGGAGGAGGAACATGCCCCACGCCCAAATCGGGGTGCCGCTGCCGATCTTCGTCTCCCCGTCGGCCAGGGCCGGGCCCAGATCCTCCGGTACGTCGTACGGGTCCGGCGCCGCCACGTCGAACGGGTCGGGAGCGTCCCCCGGAATGTCCGGGAGGTCCGAGAGCTCGTCGACGCCTTCTTGCTCGTTGTCCATGTTCGTCCCCTTGGCCGCGGTCGACTCTTCGACGCGCGCGGCGAATTTGCGCCGCACGATAGCCAAACCCGGGGCGGAACCGCAACGGGTCTTCGCATCCAGGCCAGGACCGCGGTCGCACGCAAGTGCCCGAGATCGCTTTTGACCCGCGGACGGGCGTCGGTATACTCGCCGCGCCCATGGAGGGACGATGACGAAGTCGGAGCTGATCGACGCTGTGGCGCGCCGCAGCCGGATCACGAAGAGCCGGGCGGAGTTGGTCGTAAACTGCATCTTCGACGCCATGACCACGTCTCTGGAACGCGGCGACGGC
>JBGCFC010000193.1:0-48423 GCA_045106715.1 Sandaracinaceae bacterium | reverse complement strand
ACGGCGATGGCGGCGCGGCCGGCGGGGGCGGGCCGGGCGGCCGCAGTCATTCGTGGACCACGTCTTCGTCCTACACGGACTCCCAGGGCAACAGCCGGACGCGCACGCACCACCACAGCAATCCCGGCGGCAGCCGCGGTCGCTCAGGCACGCGCGGCGCCCGGAGCCGTCTGCCGCTCGTCGCAGGGGCCGACGGGGGAGACGGAGAGATCGAGTACTGGGTGCACGACGGAGAGGAGAGCGCGGTCTACTCCGACCGCTACCGTCCGCGGCTCATGGGGTTCGCACACGTGAGCGCCAACGAAGACGGCGTGTACGAGCCGCTCGAGCGCATCGAGGTGAGCGGCCTGACGGTGACCAACGAGGGCGGGATGCCGACGCCGCGGGACCACGACGTCACCCTCTCGCTCGAGTCGCGCGGCTGGGTGTGGCCCGAGGAAGACGCGTCGCTGCTTCTTCCCCGTTCGCTCGGTCCCGGCGAGACCGCATCGATCCCCGGCTCCTTGTTCTTCTCGGTCGGCGACCAAGTCCCCGAGGGGCCCTCCGACCCGCTCGGGATCGTCGACTACATCGTCCACCGGGCGGAGGTCCCCGCGGTCGAGCGCACGTTTGCGGGCTACCACGACCGCGTCGACGATCCACTGGGGCGCTTCGTGGTCCGTCATCCCGTGGCCCTCACGTCAATCGAGGCGCTGCCTTCGCTCGCGCCGGGGGAAGCGACGCGCGTTCGGTTCACGCTCGAGAACGTCTCGGGGCGCGCGCTCGGTGAAGCGTCGCCGCAGCGGCGCGTGGTGCGCTTCCGGCTGCGACCCCAAGGGTCCGCGCTCGGCGAGGTGTGTGTGCTGTTCGACGGAGACGGCCGCCCGCTCCCGCATCGCGAAGGATGGGTCGAGGCGGTGCCGAGTCTCGACGGCGAATCTACCGTGTCGTTCGAGGCGACGTTGGCGCTCACCGACGTCGCGCCGCTCTACGAGCGAGCGACCTACTGGCTCTCCCTCGAGCTGGCTCCGCCGACCTCCGACGACGGTCCGGCCCCGCCCCGAGTGGTGCAGCACCGCGCGTTCGAGGTCACGGCTGCGGCGCGCTATCGGCGGGTACCTGACTGCGAGCTCTTGCTCGTGACCAACCACCACACGACGCGGGCCCAGATGGAGGCGTGGATGCGCCTCGCCGAGCGGGCCGGGTTGCCGATGGCGGTGTGGGACGTCTCGCTCGAGGGGCACCTCGATCTGGCTCGCGAGGAGGGGGGGGCACCGCTGCTGGAGCACATCCGAGGCGGGACGGTCGTCGTGTTGGATGCGCCGCGGACGTCGCCGCTCGCGCCTCACCGGTTGCTGCACCGCGCGGAGGTTCAGCAGCTGGTCGAGGCTTCTGTCAGCGTGCTGATCTTCGGGGGCGAGGAGGGCGAGGTTCCGATCGAGCGGTGGATGGTTCCGGTCAAGGGGGACGCCGACCCCTCTCAACACCACGAGAGCCCGCTCGCGTTTCGGTCTGCGCTGTCCGAGCTGGAGGGCGCCGGAGACGCACCCGTGCACGAGTCACTGGACGTGCACCACGTGGGTCTGTGGTTCGAGGCCCCAGACTCGACGTTGATCGAGGAGCGGGCGAGCCGTCTGGCGACGCACTTGGCCGACGAGTACCCACACCGACGCTTTGTGCTCGACACCCGCTACGAGCCGGAGTTGGACAAGAAGTACGGCCTGATGCGGCGCTGGAAGGTGGGCACCATCGAGGTGCGATCCACGCTCGCTGCGGCGCGCAGTCAGGTGGTGCATGCGCCGGCAGCGCCCGACGCTGCCGCGCTGGACGACGGAGACGCCGAGGGGCTCGTGCGCATCGCGCGGGACTTCGACCGGAAGCTGGGCGAGCTTCAGGAGGCCCTCACGACGGGGCGAGACGCCTTGCCTGATGTCGAAGCGATCCTCGTCGACCTCGCGATGGAGCAGTCCTCCATTCTGGCGCGCGGGGGTGGACGCCGGGGCTTGTCCAAAGCCGACATGGCCCGCTCGCTGCCCATGCTGGACGCCCTGGTCGCCCACAGCGAGAGCCTGCCGGCGATCGCGCTGGACGACTGGCGAGCAGGCGTGCTCGTGGAACTCGCGGCGCGCCTCACGTATCTGACGCGGGCACAGCCGCGGTGGTGGGAGTGGGCGCTCTACCCGCTCCGTCGCGCACCGATGCTGCGCACCGCCACCACGCGGCGGATCGACGTGTGGGTGGAAGGGACTTTCGCGCAGAACGCGGACGAGGCGCGCGAGCGAATCGCGGCGCGCGTAGACGAGATCGAGGAGAGCCGGGAGGCGGAGTCCGACGCCGCGGCCGACCCGAGGGATCACGCGCGCACGCTGCTGCGCGGACCGCTCGAGCGGGGCGCTACGTCGCTGGCGGAGCTGGAGATCGACACACGCGTGATCGACACCGAGGAGCGCGAGAAACTGCTCGCGGCGGACGAAGAAGACCGACGTCGACGCGCCTCCGCCGCCCAACGCAGGGCCGACACACGGGCCCGCCTGCTGCGCCGCCTCGATTCGAGCGGGGCCTTGGCTGACTGATCCAGGGTCGCAGCCATCAGGGGCGCCCGAAGTAGGCGAACCACGTCACGGTGGCGCGCGCCGTCCAGGCGACGTCGGGGTTGGGGATGACATCCAGGAACCCACCCTCGATCCCCAGCTCGGCCACCGGTCCCTGATGCCCGCCGAAGGCGACGCTGTAGCGCGCGAGCAGCGGGACATCGACGTCGTCGAAGTCGTTGAAGACGTAGACCGCCGACGTGAGCGTGAAGGCGTTGATGCCGGCTTGCAGCGTCAGCGCGACGGGCACGCCCACGCGCTGTTGGAACGGTTGATCGAACAGCATCTGGTAGTCCAGGCCGGTGTCGAGACGCAGCCAGTCCTCGGCGATCCAGGCGAGCTCGGCGGTCAGGCCCCATTGCGTGTTGCGGGAGACCAGCGGAAACACGACGTTGCTTCGGAAGGCGAGCTGGATCGGACCGGACAGCACACGGACGCGCGCGTAGACCTCCGGATCGTGGGGTGCAGGGAGGATGTTCACGATGGTCAGCCCGAGCGGCGCGGCCCCAATCTCGAAGTCGTCGTGGAGCCCCGCCGCCAGGTTGAACTGAAAGTTCATCGCGCCGCGTCCGAGGTACGACACCGACTTGCTGTTTTGCAGCCGCAGGGCGCCCTGGGGAAGCGTCACGGGGCGCTGCGACCGCCGCCGCGGGTATCGCCAGTCCCGTGGACGCGAGTCGGTAGGCCGGGGGGGCGGAGCGGGCCGCACCGGGGCGGGCGCGTGGCTGGGCGGACGCTCGTCATCGAGGTCGAGCTGAAGGGGGCGATCGGCTCGACTTGGCGCGGTGAGCTGGGCACCCCCGTGGATCTCCGGGGACTCCGAAGCCGCGCGGCTCGGTGCTTCCGGTCGCCCGTCCAGCTCACCCAACCCCGCCTCGGCGGTCTCCGACTCAGCTGCGGTGGCGTCCGGTGCCGTGGCCAGGTCCGGACCTGCGTGCTCCGGGCTTTGCGACTCCGGGCTCTGCGACTCCGGGCTTTGCGACTCCGGGCTCTGCTGCTCTTCCGTGTCGGCGTCCGGGGTGGCTGCCGCGCTCTCCTGAGCGAGCGCCAAGCAGGGCAGCCCAAGCGAGACAACCAGGCCCAGCATGAGCTCCGCTATGGGCCGTATTGTGCCGCGTCGCTGGGAAACGGGGCTGCGAACGACTGTGTTTGACACCATGGCACACTGGTATACACGGGGCGTGCCACATCTGGCGCGCCCTGTGCCAAGGTGCGGCTACTCGGCGGCGGGGGCTTGGCCGCGGATGGCTCGCTCCAGCTCCGCCGCGTAACGGTCGGCGAGCTGGCCGATGCCGCGAATGGCGGACCGGAACGCCCGGCGGTCGAAGTTCGAGTCGGTGTTGAGGATCATCGCCAGCCGCACTTCGCCGTCGGTCGGGTCCCACTCGAACTTGCCGAGCAAGAGCGTCCAGTTCAGCTCCATCATCCGCCGCAGCACGGCGTTGGTCGTCGCCCCGTCGGGCAGGACCTCGAGGTAGCGCTCCACGTACAGATAGATGGTATCCGTGCGGTCGCTGTAGACCATGTGCACGTTGAAATCGCGTCCGGTGGAGATGCCGCGGGCGGTGAACGAGCAGTGCGCGCGCTGCGGGTCGACCGTCTCGCAGGTCGCCTCCTGAACCCGCATCGCGGTCAGCTCAGCCTGCATCGCCGCGAGATAGCGAGGCTGGCCGGCCTCGACCGACTCGACCGCACGAGTGGGTTCTTCGGGCGTCTCCTGCGCGGCGCAGGGCGTGGCCAAGAGGGGCAAGGTGAGCGCACCGAGGAGGGTGAAGAGGGCTCGCATGCGCGTACCGTTCACCCCCGAACCGGCGTTGTCCAGCCGCCGCGGAGCGTCGGCACCGACGGCCTGCTCATTCCAGCAGATCGAAGCGCGCGTTGCCGATCTCCTCGGGGCTCGGCCCGGCCTCGAGGCGCATCAACAGTGTGCCGATGCAGTCGGCGGCCATGACGGGGCCGAACGCGCGGCTGTCCTCGCCGGCGGCGAGGCGGTTGTCGTTCAGCAGGAAGTAGCCCCGCTCGACGCGACGGGGGCTGCGTGAGCCGCGGACGAGGTTGGGGCGCCAGAAGTACCGGTAGTTGTGGCCCAGGATCTCTTCGTCCGCCCAGTTCACCGGCGTTCGCCGGCCGGTGGTCGTGTCGTCCCAGGCGAGCTCGCTGTGCAGGTCACGGTCTGGGCTGTCCCCGTTGATCGTAATGTGCCCGCTGCCGTCGATCACGAGCTGCTGTCCGGCGCGTGCGACGATGCGTGCAAGCGCGTAGCGTCCGCTCTGGCCGGGGTAGCGGCACAGCACTGCGTCACCGAGCTCGAAGGACTGCGTCTTCCATACGACGATCGTGTCCCCGGCCATCACGGTCGGCGCCATCGCGTTGTGGCCGACCTCCACGACGCGCACAAAAAACGCGTATAGAACGGCGACCGCGATGGCCCCGATCACGACCACGACGCCGACGAACTTGGCCAGCCCACGGTAGAATTCACGCACGTCCTGACTCTACCAGAAGCGTCGCGTCCGCCGGCTTGTGTGGTAGCTAGGACACTGCGGCACAAGCCGCCACGCACGCCTCGAGGGCGGGGTGCCGCGCCCAACCCGCCAGTCGCTCGCCCGAAATGCTTCAGCATTTCGTCCTCGGCCCGGCGCGCTGGACACGACGCCGCGCTCCACGATCCATTACGCGCGTCTGCGCCGCAGCGTCTCAGGGCAGCACGTCCAGCATCGCCGCGACCGCCGCACCCGGATCACGAGCCGCGAACACCGCGCGCTGGACGGCGATCCCGTGCGCCCCCCGCGCGAGTAGGGCGGGCACGTCCGCGGCGTCGAGTCCCCCGAGGGCCAGCACCGGGAGCGCTGCGGGCGCAACGAAACCCTCGATGCCGAGAGGCGGGTTCTTTCCCGGGACCACTCCGACGGGGCTCAGCGTCGCGTAGGAGGCCCCCGCTTCGAGGGCCGTCTCGAGCCCGGCCGAGTCGTGGCACGAACGGCCGACCAGGCGATCGACTTCGAGCACCGCGCGGGCGTCCTGAACCGAGAGGCCAGACTCCGGAAGATGCACGCCGTCTGCATCGACCGCGCGCGCCACGTCGATCCGCTCGTTGATCAGGAGGGCCGCGCCTCGCTCGCGCACGAGAGGGAGCAGCGCCCGCGCCCCCTCGGCCAGGGCCCGGGGCGAGGCTGCTTTGTCCCGGAGCTGGACCGCCACGCGCGCGTCCGCGTGCTCGAGCGTGGCGCGCATCGTCGCCGCCAAGTTCGCCGAGAGCGCGGTGATCAGCAGCAAGCGCGGAGGGGGCCTCACCCCTGACGCGACCCGATCACACCCTCCAGCGGGCTCGACGCCGTCGCGTACAGCTTCTTCGGGATGCGCCCGGCCAAGAACGCGTCGCGGCCGGCCTCGACCGCCTTCTTCATCGCCCCCGCCATGCGCACCGGGTCCTTCGCGCCCGCGATGGCCGTGTTCATGAGCACGCCGTCGCAGCCGAGCTCCATGGCGACCGCCGCATCGCTCGCCGTGCCGACACCGGCATCCACGATGATCGGCACGCTCGCGTGCTCGACGATGATCTCGAGGTTGTAGGGGTTACGGATTCCCAGCCCGCTCCCGATCGGCGCGGCCAGCGGCATCACCGCGGCGCAGCCCAGGTCCTCCAACCGCTTGGCGGTGACCGGATCATCGGTCGTGTACGGGAGAACCGTGAACCCGTCCTTCACCAGCTGCGCGGCCGCCTCGAGGGTGGCGGGCACGTCCGGAAAGAGCGTCCGCTCGTCTCCGATGACCTCGAGCTTCACCAGGTCGGTGCCGAGCATCTCCCGTGCGAGCCGCGCCGTCCGCACCGCGTCCTTGGCGGTGTAGCAGCCCGCGGTGTTGGGAAGCAGCGCATAGGGCTCGAGCGCGGCCGCCATCGTCTCCTCGCCCGCCGCGGACAGATCCACCCGCCGCACCGCGACCGTGACCACCTCGGCCCCGGACGCCGCCAGCGCGGCCTTCGTCTCCGTCAGGTCCGCGTACTTGCCGGTCCCGACAAAGAGGCGGGACGCGAACCGATGGGCTCCGATTTCCAACACATCGCTCATGTACTCACCCTCCGCCGACGAACTGCACGATTTCGATCACGTCTCCGTCCGACACGCGATGGCTGTCGTGCTCGGCGCGGGTGACGATCTCCTCGTTGACCTCGACCGCCACGAGCACATCGGCCAGCTCGAGCTCACCGAGCAGCTGCTTCACGGTGCTCGCCGCCGCGACCTCCCGTGTTTCGCCGTTGACCTGAACCGTGACTCGTTCGCTCACGGCGCGACCGTAGCAGCATCCGCCCCGACATGCCGAAGCGCTCTCTACCCGTTGATTGCGACCCGCGGGACCCGGGGCGAGACGCTCGCGAGCACTTCGTATGCGATGGTGCCGGCGCGCGCGGCGACCTCCTCGGGATGCAGAAGCGCGCCGGCCTGATGTCCCCAGAGGACCGCTTCGTCCCCGCGGGCGCATGCCACCCCGGTGACGTCGACCCCGGTCAGGTCCATCGAAATGCGGCCGACGAGCGGGCACCGCGTGCCGGAAAGGAGCGCGTGGCCGCGGTTGGAGAGATGGCGCATCAGGCCGTCGCCGTACCCGATGGCGAGCGTCGCGATGCGGCTCGGGCGCGCCGCCGTCCACGTGCGTCCGTAGCCGACCGCCGTCCCTTCGGGCACGTCCACCACCCGGGCCACGCTCGTCACCAGCCGCATCACCGGCCGGAGGTCCAGCTCGGGCGAGGCGCTCGAACGGATGCCGTAGAGCGCCACTCCCGCGCGCACCAGGTCGGCGTGCGCGTCGGGACGCTCGAACACCGCGCCGCTGTTGGCGGCATGCAAGCGCGGCGTGTGTCCGCGTGCACGGACGAGCGCAACAGCCTCCCGGAACACGGAGAGCTGCGCATCGGTGGCCTCGGCGTCGTCCTCAGCGGAGCTGAAGTGCGTCATCAGCCCGGCCACCCGGAGCGGGGTCTGCTCGAGGCGATCGAGGATGGCGGCGAGCGCGTCGGGGCGTACCCCCAATCGGGTCATCCCGGTGTCCACTTTGAGGTGGACGCCATGCGGCCGCCCCCGCGCCTCGACGGAGAAGCGCTCCACGTCGTCGAGGTCGTAGACCACAGGGGTCAGTCCGGCCTCGAGCACCCGGCGATGCGCGCCGTCGTAGATGCCGTTCAACACGATGATGGGCGCGTTGATGCCCGCAGCGCGCAGACGCAGCCCCTCCTCGGCGAGCGCGACGCAGAAGCCGTCCACGCCCTCGGCGGCCAGTCGGTGGGCCACCGGCAACAGGCCATGTCCATACGCGTCGGCCTTCACCACCGCGTAGACGGGGACCTCGCCCGCGCGCGCCCGCACGACTCTCAGGTTGTGCGCCAGCGCTGCGAGATCGATCTCGGCGCGGGTAGGGCGGATCTGCGTTGAGACGAGGGGCACGGCGTCGTCCCGGGCTACCGTTGGCCTGCGCCGCGGTCAAGGCTCGTGCGCTCGCGTTCGCGAGGCGGTTCTCTCGCGTCACGGAGCGCACGCAGGGAGCTCGGGCGGTTCCGGGGCGGCCGTGATATCAACGGGCCATGGCCGAGGAGGCCGCCAACCCCACCGAGCCCGAGACGCTGCCGCCGAAACCCGGCGCCAAGGAGGTCCTGCGCGAACTGTTCGCGTGGATCTTCGCCGTCCCGATCGCGTTCTTCGCTGAGATCGGGGTCATCGCGAACCTCATCTACTCGACCGTGCGATGGGCGATCCGGCCGCCGTTCCGCATCCACCTGTTCATCGACGCGTTCGAGTTCATCGGGGTGCAGTCCATCTTCATCGTGGGGCTGACCGGAACGTTCGTCGGCGCGGTGTTCGGGCTTCAGCTCGTGGACGGCTTCCGTCAGTTCGGCGCGGAGAGCCAGGTGGGCGCAGTGGTGGGCATCGCCCTCGCACGCGAGCTCGCTCCCGTCTTCAGCGCGCTGATGATCACGAGCCGCGCGGGCAGCGCCATGGCCACCGAGATCGCCTCGATGCGGGTCACCAATCAGATCGACGCGCTCACCACGATGAGTGTCAATCCGATCCAGTACCTCATCGTGCCGCGGGTGCTCGCGGGCATCATCGCGGGTCCGGTCATGACGCTGCTGTTTTTCATGGTCGGGCTCGTCGGCGCCTACCTCGTCGGCGTTCACCTGCTCGGGATCGACGGCGGGATCTTCATCGCGAAGGCGAAGTGGTTCGTCGACGGCAAGGACGTCGCGCAGGGCCTGGTCAAGGCGGCCTTCTTCGGGGGCACCCTGACGCTCATCGCCTGCCGTCAGGGCTACTACGCGACTGGCGGCGCCGTCGGCGTCGGGCGCGCGACCAACAAGGCGGTCGTGCAGGCCGCGGTGGCCATCCTCGTTCTCGACTACATTCTGACTGGGATCATCCTCGGCCAGGGGCTGATGTAGCCGCCATGTTTGGGCTCGGACGCAAGAAGAAGAAGGAAGAGCGGGAGCCCACCGAGGCGGAGCTCGACCCGATTCAGATCCGGGTCAAAGACCTCAAGAAGAGCTACGGCGAGGTCAAGGTGCTCAAGGGCGTCGACTTCGACATCCACCGGGGCAAGATCAACATCATCATCGGCGGCTCGGGCGCCGGCAAGAGCGTGTTCACGCGCCAGCTGCTGCGTCTCGAGAAGCCCGACTCCGGCGAGATCATCGTCGACGGCGTCGACATCATTCCGCTCGACGACTGGCAGCTCGTACCCATCCGCAAGAAGTTCGGCATGGTGTTCCAGTTCGGCGCGCTGTTCGACTCCATGACCGTGTTCGACAACGTCGCGTTCCCGCTCCGCGAGCACACGAAGATGAGCCGCAAGGAGATCAAGGACCGCGTCATGGAGCGCCTCGCCGACTTCCGCGTCGAGCACGCATGGGATCGCCTCCCGGGTGAGATCTCCGGCGGCATGCAGAAGCGGTCCGCCTTGGCCCGCGCGCTCGTGCTCGAGCCCGGCATCCTGGTCTACGACGAGCCGACCAGCGGCCTCGATCCGCTGAGTTCACGCCGCGTCGATGAGCTCATCCGCGAGACGAGCGACCGGTTTGGGGTGACGTCCGTGATCATCACGCACGACATGGCGAGCGTGTTCGAGATCGGCGACATCGTGAACATGCTCTACATGGGCCGGATCGAAGAGAGCGGTACGCCCGACGAGATCCTGAAGACGACCAACGAAACGGTGATCGATTTCCTCAAGGCGTCGGGCGTCAGCACCGAAGAGGCGTGAGCCGCATGAGACCGTTGGTGGACAGCAGTGACTACCCGATTGTCGTGCTTCGGCTTGGGGTGTCGGTCGATCGCGACTCGTTGCGGGCACACTTCACCGGGGTTCGCGAGACCATCGAAGAGCACCCGACGGGCCCGTTCGGGCTGCTCGTGGACGGACGGCGGGCGAGCCCCAGCTCCTATTCGGCGCTCGTCCGCAGGGAGGCAGCCAAACTCGCGGCCGGTGCACCCACGCATCATCGGCCGCGTCGTCGGGCAGGCGTGGGTGGTCGACAACCCGTTGGCGTCCGGAATGGTGCGCGCGTTTCTGTGGATCTCACCTCGACCTTGGACCAGCGAGGTGTTCAGCGAGTCGGCAGACGCCCGTCGATGGCTGGACGAACGCTTGGAGATGGCGAAGCGTTACGGCGTGCCCGGGCCGTGACGCGAGAACTGCCGACCGAGGGATGTCCGCGAAAGCTCAGTAGTTCCGGACGACGACTTCGCTGACTAGCCCGCGCTTCTTCGCGTTGCAGTTGATGGCGCGGGCGGCGGCGACGACGTCGATGTTGTGCTTGCGGTACAGCTCGCGGATGAACGGCACGTCGCTGTTCGACAGCATGCACTTGCAGCCTCGGCGGGTCAGCGCGTCGAACACGTCGCGGAGCCGGGTCTGGTCCTCTTGGCTGAAGCCGCCGCGTGTGTAGCCGGTGAAGTTCGACGTCCGGGAGACGGGCTCGTAGGGCGGGTCGAGGTAGACGAAGTCGCCCGGACGGGCGTTCTCGAGCAGGGACTCGAAGGAGGCGTTCTCGATGTGCGCGTTCGCGAGCGCGCCGCTGGCCGCGTAGAGGCCCTCGGGGTCGAGGATGCGGGGCTTCTTGTACCGGCCGGCCGGGACGTTGAACTCGCCCTTCTTGTTCTCGCGGTGCAGGCCGTTGAAGCAGGTCTTGTTCAGGTAGATGAACATCGCCGCGCGCTCGGGCCCCGGGTCGGCGTGGCGGGTGGCGTTGTAGCGGGTGCGGATCTCGTAGTACCGCTCCTTGCCGTGGCCGGCGGCGAGCGGCTCGAGGTGCGCGATGACCGAGTCGACGTCGTCGCGGACCATGCGGTAGGTGTGCACGAGCGACGGGTTCACGTCCTGCAAGAGGGCCCGCTCGGGGGAGCGTGCGAAGAACATCGCCGCGCCGCCGGCGAAGGGCTCGACGTGCCGCATGTGCTGCACCCCACTCGGCATGAGCGGGGAGAGCTGACCCATCAAGCGGCCTTTGCCACCGACCCATTTGACGATCGGAGACGGGCGGGCGGCGCTGCGCGAAGGGGCGCGCTGAACGAGATCGACACGGGCCACGGCGGCTTGGGTAGGCATGAGTAGGACGCTATCCTACATACCCCTACCTCCGAAAAAACTGACTTGTCCGGTTCGGCGGCGGCCTGAAACGGCATCTTTACGGACGGGGTGCGCCGCGCGCTGATATCCTGCGCCCACCTTGTCTTCGCTCGCGGAGCTCTCGCCGGTCGCCAAGATCGGACGCTACGACGTGATCGGTCGACTGGCGTCCGGCGGTATGGCCGAGATCTTCCTCGCCCGTGAGTCCGGCCCCCACAACCTCGACCGCCACCTCGTCGTGAAGCGGATCCTCCCGCACGTCGCTGACGACGAGCGCATGGTCGAGATGTTCCTGCACGAGGCGAAGCTGTGCATGAACCTCAAGCACCCGAACATCTGCCCCATCTACGAGTTCGCCGAGGAGGCGGGCACGCTGTTCTTGGCGATGGAGTGGGTTCGCGGTGCCTCGTTGCGCGACCTGATCGACCAAACTGGTCCGCTCCCGCTTCCCTTGGCGGTGAAGATCTGCGCGGACGTCGCGGGCGCGCTGCACCACGCGCACACGGTCACGGACACACGCGGGAAGCGCCTCGAGATCGTGCACCGCGACGTGAACCCCGAGAACGTCATGGTGGGCTTCGACGGAGTCCCCAAGCTGCTGGACTTCGGTGTCGCGAAGGCCGCGACGCAGCGCAAACACAAGACCGAGGCCGGTAACCTCAAGGGCAAGTTCGCGTACATCTCGCCCGAGCAGTACCAGGGTCAGGAGCTCGACGGCCGCAGTGATGTGTTCTCGCTTGGCGTGACGCTCTACGAGGCCATCACGGGGCAGTCGCTCTACGACCGCGCGAGCGAGTACGAGACCGTCGCGGCCATCGTGCTCGACCCGGACATCCCGTCGCTCCGCGCGAGCAACCCGGACGTGCCCCCCGAGCTCGACGCCATCGTGCAGACCGCGCTCGCCAAGGACCGTGACCAACGTTATTCGAGCGCCGATGAGCTCCAGCGGGCGCTCATGACGTTCGCTGGGCGTGAAGGCTGGACGATCCGGAGCGCCGACGTCTCCAGCACGCTTCGGCGTCTCGCCCCCAACATGGTCGACGCGGAGCCCACACTGGACCGGGACGTCTCGGGTTTCGGCAAGAGCGAGGCGTACAAGCCGAGCCCCGACGAGACGCTCCGCGCGATGCTCCTCGCGGCCGAAGCCGACGAGGAGATGGAGGAGGCGTACGGCAAGCGCGGCAACAGCGGCACGATCTTGGCACTGGTGAGCCTGCTGATCATCCTCGGCTCGGCGGGGGTCATCTACTGGGTGGTGCAGGGCCGGTCAGCGGCGCCGAGCGGGACGGAGACTCCCCTGCCGGCCTCGCTGGACGCGGGGGTCGCGTCCGACGCCTCGGCGCCCCTGACGGACGCGGGCGGCGATGGCGGCGCGGCGGCGGATGCCGGGAGCGAGCCGCCTGACGGGGCGTCTCCGTAAGGCACGGCGATGCGCTTCGTCTCCTTCACCCTCCGCGGTCTCGCGATCCTCGCCGTGGGGCTGGGCGCGGTGCTTCGCTACGCGGTGACGCTGCTCTTTTCTCCCGTGTTGCCCCGCGAGGCTGAGGCCGACTGGAAGTGGCGGCTGCGCGGGCGGATCCTCCAGTCTGCCCTCGCGCGGCTGGGGGCCACGTTCATCAAGCTCGGTCAGGTCATGAGCACACGCCCGGACCTGTTCGAGCCAGATTTCATCGACGAGCTCAAGCGTCTCCAAGACCGGCTGCCGCCCTTCTCGGGCGGCGCGGCGTGCGCTCAGATCGAGGCCACTCTGGGCCATCCGATCGTGGACGCGTTCTCGGAGTTCGAGATGGAACCGGTCGCGGCGGCCAGCGTGGCGCAGGTGCACCGCGGGGTGCTGCTCGACGGGCGTGAGGTCGCGGTCAAAGTCCTCCGGCCCGACGTTCGCGAGAAGACCGAGCGCGACGCGATCATTCTGATGGCGTTGGCGCGCCTGGCGATGCGGCTCCACGCGCACGCCGAACACGCCAACCTCGCGGGCCACCTCACGCACTTCATCGACGGCGTGTTGGCGCAGACGGACCTGCGCATCGAGGCCGAGCACTACGTGCGCTTTCGGGAGAATTTCGCGGACGTCGAGGGCATCCGGTTTCCTGAGGTGGTGGACGCGCTCAGCGGCGAGCGTGTGATGACGATGGACTTCATCCGCGGGCGCAAGGTCGACGCGCTGAGCGAAGGGGAGCACCCGGTGATCGCGTCGCGGCTGCGGCGGGCGTTCCTTCAGATGCTCTTCCGCGACGGGTTCCTGCACGCCGACCTCCACCCGGGCAACCTCTTGATCGAGGACGACGGCGGCATCGTCATCTTCGATGTGGGGCTCTCGAAGGCGCTCGATGAGGAGCTGCTCGAGGAGTACATCGACTTCAACCGCTGCCTCGTGATGGGCAGCACGATGGACTTCGTTCGCCACATCCGGCGCTACCACAGCTACGCGGAGGGCAGCGTGGCGTGGGACTCGCTCGAGGACGACATCGAGGTCTTCATCGCGGGGTTCCGGGGCAAACCGGCGAGCGAACTCGAGTTCGGTAACCTCATCGAGCGCGTGTTTGCCGTGGGCCGGAAACACGGCGTGCGACCCGTGCCCGACATGACGCTCACGATGGTCGGGCTCGTCACCGCCGAGGGCATGGGCAAGCAGCTCGATCCGTCGAGCGACTCCTTCGGAGAGGTCGCGGCCTACCTGATGCCGATCCTGCTGGAGCGCGGGATGATGGCGCCGAGCTGACTCGAACTCAGAGGGATTCGAGCCACCGGACGACGTGCTGGTGACCTCGCGCACGGGCCGCCTCCAGCGCGTCGTGTTCGTCCCACTCGGAGCGCACGGACGGGTTGGCGCCGCCTTCGACCAAGGCTTTGGCCGCGTCCAAGTGTCCGTTCTCCGCCGCGGCGATGAGGGGCGTGGTGCCGAACTCGACGTGCTGGTAGTCGGGGTTCACGCCGGCGGACAGCCAGTGCCGCACCTCTTCGACGTCACCCTGTCGCGCGCCCTCGTAGAGGGCTTTCCAATCACCGCCCGTCGCCGCCATCTCGAACGCTACTCCGTTGCAAGCAGGTCCTCCGCGAAGCTCATCGCGAGGCCCATGATCGTATGTTGAGGGTTGACGCCCAGGTTGGTCGGGATAACCGACGCGTCGGCCACGACGAGCCCCTCGTAGCCGTGCACGCGACCGCTCGCGTCGGTGACGCTGGTGCGCGCGTCGGCGCCCATTGGGCAGCCGCCGAACAGATGGCTCAGGATCGCGATGTACGCCCGCGGGTCGAGCGGCGCCTCGAGCAGCTTGTCGACGTCGTTGGGGTCGAGTTCGTACGGCATGCCGAAGATGCCAGGGATGAGCTTCTTCGCGCCGGCTGCGACGTGCATCTGCCCCACGAGGTGCATGCCCTTGCGGAAGCGCACCATGTCCTCTTTGTCGAGCGAGTAGTAGACCGACGGCTTGTTGAAGAATCCGTTCTTCACGCGCCCGGCAGACTCGGCGCGGCACGCGTGCACCCACATGCAGATGTGACGGTACTCCGCGATGCGCTGCATCAGCTGCTGGCCGCCGCCCGAGAGTCGGCTCGCGACCATCTCGAACGGGATGGCGAGCGTCTCCAGTTTGAGCCCCGGCTCCCTCCGAAAGGCGGTCGACGCCCACCCCTGCGTGGCCCCCGTGTTCATGTCGATGGGGTCGTCGTAGACGCCGAAGACACCGGCCCCCGGATGCGAGCGAAAGAGGCTGCCCAGCGCCCGGTTCTTCACGCCGCTGCGCTGGAGGATGCAGGGCGAGTGCGTGACGCTGGCGGCGAGCACGACGGCTCTGCGTGCGCGGACGGTGAAGCGGTCTCCCGCCTTGCGGGTCACGGGGTGCAAGAAGCGGCCGTCGACGCTGCGGGCGCGCTTGCCCTCGAAGCGAATGCGGTCCACCGGAGCGCAGCTCACCACGTGGCCGCCACGCTCGAGCACCTCGGGTACGTAGTTGAGGTTGGTGCTTTGCTTCTTGGCTTTTCCGCAGCCCTGGAGACACTGGCCGCTGCCGACGCAGCCCTTCACGTAGCGCTTGATCCAGTGGCTCTCGAAGCCGCGTTTGTCCGCGCCCAGCATCGCCAGCTGGTTGCTGCGCCCACGGGCGTCGGGCGGCACCTCCTCCACGCACAGCTCGGTCTCAACGGTGTCTTGGTGAGCCCAGACGCGGTCTCGAAGCGACGTCCCGCCGACCCCGTGTTCGCGCTCCCACTGCTCGAACAGATCCTCGGGCGTGCGGACGCAGATGGCGGAGTTGATGACCGTCGTCCCGCCGACGCATTTGGCCTGCACGACGGGCCAAAGCGCGCGGCCCCGCGTTACCTGCGTGTTCCAGTCGTCGAAGAGGTCCCGCATCGCGCCGTACGCGGAGCTCGGGTAGTGCTCCGGGTCTCGCCAGGGGCCGGCCTCGACGATGGCCACCTCGGCTCCGCCGCGCGCGAGCACCACGGCCGCGGCCGCGCCGCCCGCGCCCGAGCCCACGACCACGTAGTCGGCCTCAAGCTCGAACGTCTCGCCCGTCGCGCGGTGGCTCACGTGCCGGTCGGTCACGCGCCCTCCCGAAGCACCGGCGCCGAAGCGGGTTCCACGACCTGGGGCCCCTCGCGGAACGTGCCCGGGTCGTCCGGGTACGGTTCCATCGCCATGGTGGCCCGCACGCGCTCGTGCTGCCCCCAGCACAGCCCCGCCGCCAGCTTCACCAGAAAGACCGCTTGGCGGAGCAGATAGATGCGGCTGTAGGTCACCCGCGAGGCGTGCCGATCGAGCACCTTGGCGGGCAGGAGAAACGACGGCACCGGCCAGTACACGGTGAGCAGCGGGCTCCACACGAACGCCCACGTGCCGGCGAGCAGGCCGACCCACATGAGCAGCGAAGCCTCCCGCCGGTACTGCGCGAGGAACGCGCGTGGCTCGACGTCGTCCATGCCAGGGAGCGCGTCGGTGCGCGGATACAACGCCCGCATGACGTGAAGCACGAGCCAAGTCACGCCGGAGTCGTAGCACGGAGAGGCGCCTTGGCGCGCCCGCGGGTTACACCGGGGACACGCTCCAGCGACATCCGCCGAAGAGATGGGTATTCTCGCGCGATGGCCGGGGGAACGAGGACCGAGACGAGCGTCGTGCGGCGAGGGCAGCGCGCATGACAGGATCGAACCCGCGTAAGCGCCGGACGTGGTTGGGCGTCTGGAAGGAGCTCGAGCCTTCGCTCAAGCGGCAGATCGGCGAGGCGGCGTTCGGGCACGAGAAGCTCTCGAAGGTCGCCGTTCTGGCGATCGCGCGACACGACCGGGTTCGACGTCAGACCGTCGAGAAATGGCCGCCCGAGAAGCGCGCCGAGCACTTCGGGCGGATGCGTCGGCTCCCCAACGCGCAGGTCGCGGCGGCGATGCTGACGAACTTCCACTACGCGCGGCGCGGGCGTCTGGTGGTCAGCTTCCTCGACTTCTTGAAGGTTCCCCACAAAGAGGGGCTCATCGAGAACATCGAGGAGCTCGCGCCGCCGGCGCGCGGGCGAATGGTCGCGGCCATCCGGCGCTTGGTCGCCACGTTCCCACGGGCGCATGTGGCGCTCTTTCTCGACGTCATCTCGTGTCAGTCGCGGTTCGAGGTCTTCAGTGACTTCGACGCTGCCCGCGTCGAGGCGCTCGGCGGTCGCGGCGAACTTGCGTCGCGTCCGGTCGCGCCGCCGACGGACACTTTCGGGGGCCAGCTCGACACAGGGCTCGGCGACGACACACCCCAGCCGCAGCGCCAGCAGGACGCTCCGGTCGACGACACGCCGCCCACGTTCACGACGCTCGACCAAGTGCTGATCCGGTCCGTGCTCGCGTCGGTGGCGGACGTGCACGGCGCGCTGTCGCCCGAGAAGGTCGAGGACCTGATCGAGGAGGTGGTGCAGCTCAACCTCGAGCGTCACCAGAGCTATTTCCACCGTGGCTTCCTCGCGGTCCTGATGCACCGCGACGTCGTGCTCGACTTCCCCGAAGCGAGCGACGCCCGCCGCGGCTGGTACGCCTGCGGCGCGATCCTCGGCTACAAGCGCCAGGGCGACACCGACGCGGTGGTCAAGCTGCTGGCCGAGAACCCCGACCTGAGCCGTGAGCTGGCCCGCCCAGGGACGGGCTACGCCGAGCGGGTGGTGTCGATCGTCTTCGAGGCCTACTGCCGTCATGGGCGCTTCGGCGAGGTGGCGCGTTTCCTCGAGCCCACGGTGGTCGGGCGCGCCGGCGTGCCGTTCGCGAGGGAGATGCTCGCGACGGCGTCCGGGCTCATCCGCGAGCGCCGCGAGGCCGACGCGCGACGCCTGCTCGACGTGCTGCTGAGCGCGCTGCCCATACTCAGCGAGGACCCAGACCTCCCGGTCGACTTCGAGGTGCTCCTGCAGCGCCGCCGCGCGCATTGCGCTCGTCTTCGAGGGGACTTCGAGGGAGCGCGCGCGCTCCTCGAGCCTCAGCTCTCGGTGGCGGACTCCGGGGTGCGCTCGGACATCTTCGCCGACCTGGGCCTCATCGAGTGCGGGCTGCGCAGTCTGGCCGACGTGAAGCTCCCGAGCGACGAGTCGATGCTCGGGGACTTCGCGGCGCAGTTCGACAAGGGTTGGTCGCTGTTCGAGCAGTCCAGCGAGGAGGGCGGCGGCGGCCGCAGTCACGGCGACTTCTGCCTCGGCATGGCGCTGTTCGCGCGCGGCGACACCTCGAGCGCCATCCCGTATCTCGAGCGGGCGTCGGCCGGGATGAGCGCCAACCCCGATCGCTACGGTCGCTTCGGCCCGCTGGACTCGGCGCGGCTCGCGCTTGCCGTGGCGTTGGCCGAGCAGACGGATCTCGCGCGGGTCCCGTATGCGCGGGATCTGCTGCGACAGGTGCTGGACTCGAAGACCAAGGCCCCAGGCTACATGCACCGCCGCGCGTTGATCGCGCTCGAGCTGACCGATCCCGAGGCCGCGATCGCGCTCTCCGAGGAGCTGTATGGGCGGCGCGGGCCGGCCGCGCTCGACGTGCTCGCCGAGACCCGAATGGTGCGCCATGTGCCGGACGCCATGGACGCGCTGCTCGAGCTCGCCCGCCGGGACAGCGTCAGCTCCGAGCGTCGGTGGATGTCCGCCAGCGTGGTGCTCGACGAGAGCCACGCGATGCGCGATGCCGTGGATCCCGAGGGCGCGGCCGTCGCGCGCGAGCGGGCGACGGAGGCGCTCGACCTCATGGTGGAGCTCGGTGTCGAAGAGCCGTTCACGACGCGCCTGATTGCCCGTCTGGCGGACGAGCGAGGCAGCTGGCGGACCGCGCTCGAGCCGATCGACGCGAAGGTCGTGCTCGCGACCCTCTTCGAATCCAAGGGGCAGTTCATCGACGCGTCGACCCAGCTGGCGTTGGCCTTTCATGCGACGCTCGACGTCGACGACGAGTGGGCGCTCGGCAAGGCGGAGGCGCTGCTCGAGGACATTCGCGCGCTGGGCGGCGAGGAGGCCATCGCGAGCCTCCGGCCGCGATACGACCAGTACCGGCAGGTGTTCGAGCGCCGCAGCCAGTCGGGTCTCGTGGTGCCGCCATCGGTCGACCCCGCAGACTTCTACGGCATCGTGCTCGTGGTGGGCGGCAACGAGACGCAGCTGCAGCAGGATGCACAGATCCGGGAGGCGATCGCCGAGAGCTGGCCCAACGTCACGCTGATCTTCGAGCGGACCGGGTGGAGCAGCAACTGGGGCGACCAGCTGAAGAACATGGACGGCGAGCTCAGTCGGGCACGTGTGGTCGTCTTGATGCGCTACCTCCGGACCATGCTCGGCCGGGCGGTCCGGCGGCGTTGCGGGGACCTCGACATCCCGTGGGTGACCTGCACGGGGAGCGGTCGGGCGTCGATGTTGCGCTCCATCGAGCAGGCCATCCTCTTGGCGTGGCGCCAGAGCGGGCACATCGCCGCCGGCCCGTGATCGGAGAGGACTGACGGCGCTCCGGCCGCTACCCTATCCCGATGCATCTCTTCTCGCGGCTCAGCCTGGCCTCTCTCCTTCTGGTCGCATGCGACCCCGCGCCCGAAGAGGGATGCACCTCCGACTCGGAGTGCGCGGCGGACCAGCTCTGTCGCGATGAGGTCTGCATGGACCGCGGGGACGGAGGCGGGCTCGACGCCGGGACGGACGCCGGGCGGGCGGACGCCGGGACGGACGCCGGGACGGACGCGGGGCGTTCGTGCAGCGAGGACTGCGGCGACGGCGCCTGCATCGACGGGATGTGTTGCGAGGCCGTGCGCAGCTGTGGGGACGTGTGCTGTGGCGCGGCGGCGGTGTGTTCGTTTGGGCGCTGCCAGGACATCGGCGAGTCGTGCGCGGGCGCCGAGGACTGCGACGACGGAAGCTACTGCGAGCTGTCGCTCGGCGAGCCAGCCCTCTGCGGCGATGTGGCGTCGCGCTCGGGGCGTTGCCTATCGTTGCCCCCCGCGTGCGAAGACGGAACTGAGCCCGACCCTGCGGCGCCCGAGTGCGTCTCCAGCTGCCGCTTCGTGCCACCCAGCGGTGACCTCAACGTGGAGCTTCGTTACACCTGGGGCGGCTTCGACGGCGACCGCGCTGCGCCCAACCTCAGCGACGTGCGCAACTCGCCCATCGTCATCAACCTCGACGACGACGACTGCGACGGACGAATCACCGCGCGCGATGTCCCCGAGATCGTGGTCATCACCTCGCCGGACGACACGAACCGCCCTGACGGGAGCAACGCCGTCGGAGATCTCGTGGTCCTCGCGGTGACCGACGGGGCGCTGACGGAGAAGTGGCGCGTGCCCGGCATCGCGCAGCCGTGGACCTACCCCGCGGCCGGCAACATCGACGGGATGCCCGGCAATGAGATCGTGGTCTGCTCCGTCGACCGCACGGTGATTCGCGCCTACGGGGTCAACGCCGACGCCAGCGACCTGGAGCTGCTCTGGACCTCGCCGACCCTGGCGGCCGCGTGCACGATGCCTTCGCTCGCCGACCTCGACCAAGACGGCGACGTCGAGGTGCTGACCCGGGGTGGAGTGCTGGACGGAGTTACCGGAGCCATCGAGTTCACGTTCGATATGACACCGGGCTCGACGGTCTTCGCCAGCGACGTCGACGGGGACGTCGACCACCGGCTGGAGGTCATCAGCCCCCGCCGCATCTACCGGCTGGAGAGCGGGACGCTCACGACGATCGCGGACACTGGGGTGTCGGCCAACCACCACTTGGTGGCGCAGCTCGACGGGACGGGCAACCCCGAGATCGTCTCCCTTCGGTTCGCGGACCGGACCATGCGGGTGTGGCGATACGCGCCGGGGGAGCCGGGGAACTTCGAGACCGTTCGCCTCATCCCCGACATCAACGGCGCGCTCGACCCACTTCGCTGTGCCGAGTCGACCGCCGGCCGAACGCAAGGGGGCGGGCCCCCGACGGCCGGCGACGTCAACAACGACGGGGTGCCCGACATCGCGGTCGCGGGAGGCGTCGGGTATGCGGTGTTCGACGGAGCGAAGCTGGTCGACCCCACCGTGACCGACCCACTCGACACGTTCTTCTGGGCGGACGACACGGTGGACTGCTCGAGCGCGCAGACCGGCTCGAGCGTGTTCGACTTCAACGGGGACGGTCGCGTCGAGGTGCTGTATGCGGACGAGCACACCTTCCGCATCTACGAGGGCGCGACCGGAGATGTGCTCTTCGACACGTGCAACACCAACGGCACCATCCTGGAGCAGCCGATCGTCGCGGACGTGGACAACGATGGACAAGCGGACATCGTCGTCGTGGCGAATGCGCGCTACCGGTCCTGTCTGGACGACGCGTCGAACAGCATCTCGGGCGTGCGGGTGTTCAGCAGCCGGGACGGCGACTGGGTCCGGACGCGCCGAGTCTGGAACCAGCACCCGTATCACATCACCAACATCGACGAAGACGGCACGGTGCCCCAGCGCGAGCCCGCGAACTGGGACGACCCCGCACTTAATGACTTCCGTCTCAACCGGCAGCCTGGCGACGAGACCGCAGCCGCCGACCTCGTCGTGACGCTCGAGCCGCGGTGCTCAGGGGGGCTCGGGCTCGTGGCCACGGCGATCAACCTCGGCGAAGCGGTCGCGCCGCCCGGTGCGCGGGTGGCGGTCTACCGGGGCACTCCCCCCTCGGATGGCTCGGAGCCGCCCGCCACGGATCTCCTCGGAGAGGGGCTCACGACCCTGCCGCTGTACCCGGCGCAGTCGGAGCAGCTCGAGTTCGACCTCGCCTCGGCGGACGCGAGCATCGTCACCGAGGGCAGCCCGGAGGCGTTCGCCATCATCGTCGCACCGGACGGGCTCGTGGAATGCCGTCCGGACAACGGCGTCGCGACGTTGGTGCGGCTGTGCACCCTGCGATGACCCTGTGCACCCTGCGATGACCCTGCGCACCCTGCGATGACCCTGCTGAAACGGTCAGTCCATCAACGGCCCGCAGGCGGCGTCAGTCAGTATACGTACGGCAAGATTCGCCAGCGGACGCGCTTGCAGTAGCGATTCCAGTCTTCGCCGTACTTGGTTTGGCAGAAGTGGTGGTCGCGGCGCTCGCGGTGAATGAGCAGGATGGCGAAGTAGATCGGGTAGAACCACGGCAGGGGCGAGCCAAAGAGGCACGGCAGCGACCAACTGGCCGCCATGAGAAGATCGCCGACGTAGTTGAAGTGCCGGGAGAGGCCCCAGAAGCCGCTCACCAACAGCTTCCCGCCCTGCTTGGTCTCGATGTACTCCACCGGCTTGCCCCAGATGCGAGCGTTCTCCGGATCGCTCCGGAACGTGTGCTTCTGGAGGTTCACCGCGCGAAAGATGTAGAGCCCGAGCAGGTTGGTGAGCACCACGAGCGCCGCCGCCCAGTACGGCAGGTCATGCACATGGTCGACGAGATACGCCGCCTGCAGCGTGTACGTCAGCGGCACCCACGCGAGGTCGCCGAACACCAGCATGAACCCGAAGTTCTCGTGCTTGATGTCCATCGTCGTGAGGATGGCGGGCTCGTTGATGAAGTAGTCCGCGACGTACATCAGCTGGAACACGTTCACGAGGATCATCGAGACGGAGACAAACCCGTGCGTCTCGTACTGCACGCTCATGAACGCGGCGTTCAGGACCACCCAGAGGATCAGCCCGGGCCGGGCTTCGCAGAAGAACTTGAAGTCGAACAGGCCGCCCGCGGGCAGCCGCGGGTTGTGCCCGGCGCCCATGAAGTAGTCGCGGATGAACGAGCCGGTGAGCCGCGGGTCGGTGTTCTTGCCGTGCACGTACATGAAGCCGGCGAACACGAACGAGAAGAGCGTGATCGTGCTGACGAGCGCGCCGAACTGGTCGACCAGAAAGCCGAGCGGGAGCACCTTGCTGAAATGCAGCCCGGCGACGACCGCGAGGCTCGCCGCGAACGAAAACGGGCCGTTCATCTTGTACCGAAGCCGACGCCCGTCGGGCAGCGCGGTGCCCTCGACGACCTTGCCCGGCGCCCACGCCTGAAGCGCGGCCTGGAAGGCGAACCAGCCGAGGTAGAACGCGACCGACTGCCAGGTCGGTACGAGCGCCGCGGCCCAGCCCGCCCAGTCCGCGTTGGGCCCCGGCAGGAGGTCTCCGCCGTTGAACGCCCAGCCGAAGTAGAAGTACGCGGTGATCGCGGGCAGCGCGAACAGCAGGACCAGGTTGCCGAACGCGCCCCCGAACTCGAGGAGACCGCCCGGATCGTCGTGGGAAGCGTCGGTGCTCACGGCGGCGCAGTCTCGCCTCGATCGCAGGGCGCGCAAGTTGTCATCTGTCAGCGACCGAAAACGACCGTGAAATATCCTCGAATCGAGCCCCGTAGGGACTTCTGATGACTGTCTCCGACGACCGCCTCGGCTGGGTTCTCTCCGGCCTCATCCTCCTCACAGCCTTGGTGACTCAGCTGTAGGGCGGCTCGGTTCAGCCGAGCAACCAGCTGGCGAGGCTCGCTCGGTCCCGATCGAGCTTCGATGGCGCCACACCCGCGTAGGCCTTGAAGGCGCGGGTAAAATGCGCTTGGTCGTGAAAGTCCAGCCGGTGTGCGAGCTCGGTGAGAGAGCGCTCCGGGTGGCTGAGGAGCTGAGCGAGCGCGCGGTTCCGGCGGGCGCTCTGAAGTTGCAACTTGGGGGATGTGAGCGCGGTCTGACGCATCGCGCGCCGAAGGAGCGCGCCGCTCACCTGCATGCGCCGTTGAAGGGCGTCGACACGAGGCGTGGGCTCGGCCAACGCGAGCTGCGCGAAGCGCGCCGCCAGAGCCACGCTTCGAAGCCGCAGGCGCCGCGTGGCCGGGGCGCACAAGCTGAGCAGGAACGACTCGAGTGCCGCCGCGCGCGCGGCCGCGGAGTGCGCGCGGCGGACGCGCCCCACCAGCGAATCCGCGCTGGCGCGTCCGACGAACGCGTGGAGCGGATGATACAGGGGCTGGGGCAGCGCGCCTCCGAACAGCGCAAATGCACCGACGGTCGTCAGCTCCGCCGCGACGAACCGGTAGCAGCGCGCGATGCGGTGGGCGCGCAGCGGCGCCTCGTTCGGACCCATGACGAGCGCCGGGCCGGCGTTGCCGTGGCGGTCCGTCGTCCACCCCTCACCGCGCTGCACGAGGACGAGTGACTTCCCGATCATCGGGATGCGCATCTCCGCGGGTCCGAGTCGATCCACGTCGATGTAGCGTGCGACGATGCCGGACAGGGGAGCGGCTACCGCCCATGCCTCCGGTTCAGACGGGAGCGGGCTGGACAGAACGGTGGGGCTGATCGCGGCGAGCTGAGTCACGTTGCGACCCTACGGACACCGCCCGCACCATGCCGATCAGGCTGCGCTCATTCGGTGCTCACAGGCGGCCCCTCGAGCCTCGCCGCAGCGCGCTCGCTCAGCTGCGCCAGCGCGCTCTTGAGACGCCGTCGGTAGGTGCCAAGGCTCATGGCCAAGTCCGCGGCCGACTCGATCTGCTTCTTGCGCTCCAACACGAAGCTGACCCGGAGCACACGCGCGCGCTCCGCGTCCATGCCGCGCGTGCCGAGTTCGTCGATCGTCGATTCGATGAACCTACGTACGACGCGCGCTCGTGTCGGGGCCGCTCGATCCATGACGCCCAGCCAACGCGCGAGCGGCGACCCAGCGAGGAACGGCGCGTCGTGAAAATGGCGAAGCGCATCCCGGAGCACGGGCTGAAGGTCCTCGGGCGACGGCGTGGCGCGCGCGATGTCGAGGGGCTTGGAGGGCGGCTCTGCGGCCATCTGATCGCTCGTCGTGCGGACGATCCCACACACACGCTCCAGCCACGCCGCTGGGGACGTGGTCCTTCGGTCGTGCGCCCACCACCGCTGTCGCCCGTGCGGCAGGGTGAAGGTGGGGCCCCTCCGATCGGCAAACGTGTTCCACACGTCGACAAACGGCGATGGGTCGGGGCCGCTGACCGCCAGGACCCCATCGTGCAGCGCCGTGCGCTGCCAGTGGGCGCTCGCGAGGCATCCCTGCGCGGCCGACGCGCTGGTGTGCTGGTCGACAGTCAGCCAGGCGCGGGTCGCCATGACACCCTGGGTTCCGGTCTCCAGCCCTTCTTCGAGCCATGCGCCGAGCGCTCGAAACCCCGGTTCGTCGAGGTCGTCTGCGTACAGATCGTCCCAGCACGGGGCGAACAGGTACCCCATGGCGTCTCCCGCGGCGCTGCGGGCCACCACGAACGCGTCGGGATAGCGGACCATCCAACCCTCCAGGCGCCCTGCGCTACGGTCCCCCTCAAACGAACGGCAGGCCGCGACGAGAGGGGCATGGTCCTCGGGACGCAGGGTCGACGGGTAGCTGCTGTCCTGCTGGCTGAACCCGAATGCCGCGGCCCCCGGCTCGTTCTTCAGCACGAAGCTCAGCTCCCGCATGCTGGTCATGCTCCTCTGGTCGGACGCGACCCGCTGGACCAACACCCTCTGCGCGGTTCGGCTCAGCGCTTGAAGCCGGTTGGGAACATGCGCCGCCGCGAACGCCGCCAGCGCCTCGCGAACCCGCTCATGGGGCGCGACGCCGCGCTCGGAGTGGAGGAACCCAGGCAGGTCGCTCAGCCAGCGAAGCGTGCGGAGCGCGGCCCCTGAGGGAGTGATCGTGCCGAGCAGGCGCTCGTCGGTCCATGGGACGAGCGACGCTAGAAACAGAGCGTCCTGCGCCTCCTGGGTGTCGGCCTCTTCCACGAGCCTGCGAACCAGGGAGGGCACTGGGTCGGCCGGCAGTCGGGCCAGGCCCTCCTCTTCGGCCAGAGCGCTCAACAAGAGGAGCAGGGGAGAGCCCTCTGTGGAAGCGATGAGCCGCTCGATGTCGCCGACGGGCACGCGGTTCGCCGCGAGGAGTTGTTCTGCCTCCCGGGTGTCGAGGCCGGTCAGCGCGAGTTCACGGGACAGTCGTGCCCAGCCGGGATCGCACTTCCACTCCGCCGATAGCGGCCGTCGCCCGGCGGTGACCACGCGGACGCCGTCAGGCACACGAGGCAGGAACTCGTCACGGAGCCAGCCGTCCAGCAGCCGCCAGTGCTCGAGGCCATCGATGAACCACACGACCGCGTCCTGCTGGTCTTCGACGACGGAGAGGATCGCGTCGGGTCGGGTCCCTATGTCCGGCGCCGAGAAGAACAGCGTCCGCCCTGGGACGCGCTCCCTCCATTGCTGGAGCAGAGCCGACTTGCCTTGCCCGCCCGGCCCGAAGAGATGCAGCAACCGCTGCTCGGGGTGGCGGAGGAAGGCATCGAAGCAGGCCGTTTCCGTCTCTCGGCCCACGAAGAACCTCTGGCGAAGTCGCGCCAGCGCCTCCGCCCAGCCCTTGCTCGGCTCGGGGATCGCGCCTGTCGACCGCGTGTTGGCCCTCTCGCGGGGGCGGTCGGATGGGGAGTGGGTCGCGCTCATGGAAAGCAGGCTCGCTACTCGACCGGCGTCTCCACGGCCGAGACCACCCGTCCCCGGTCGGGGCGGGCGCGCCGCATCGCGTCGAAGCGCGCGATGGCGGGCGTCGGCGAGGCGTACAGGTGCTCGATGGCGGGCGCCGGGATGGCTTGGAAGACCAGCTCGGCGCGGACCACTGCGGCCCCCGGGGGCGTGGGGAAGCGGTAGCGCACGGTGTCTTGTCCGGCCGTGAAGTCGTCGTCGTCGTCGGTGCCGACGGGCGCGGTCATCGACGCATCGGGGTGCCCGGGATCCCAGCCGCGAGGGAGGATGCGGTTGTCTTTGAGGTAGCGCGACGCCCTGAGCAGCGAACGCGTCGGTGCGCCGTCGGTGTCCGCCATGACGGCCTGGTAGATCTGCACCTGGTCTTCGCGCGTGATCTCCTGAAAGTGCGGCGACCACGCGCCGGGGTAGTCGAGCCGGTCTCCGCCGCGCGCGGTCAGCCCACCGCGCGCGTGCTGGCGCCCGGATCGCCACAGAACGACACCCGTTGCGTCTTCGACCGTGAGACGCACAAACGCGCGCCGGGACGGGTAGCCGGTCGGGAAACGGTGTCCGGTGAGGTTCTCGATGCGAACGGTCGCTTGAATCTCGCCGCCCACCGTGACGTCCATCGTGAGCTGCGCCGCGGCGCGGAGGTTCTCCTCCGTCTCTGCGCTCGCGGCCGAGAGCGCGCTGGGTCGCACATCGGCCCCGAGCCACTCGCCCTGTTCCGCCAGGACTTCGAGCATGTATGCGTTGCCGCCGCGAAAGTTGTGCCGTCCGTAGGGCATGCGGGGCACGATCCGGGCCGGCGCGCTCGCCATCGCGGTGGCGATCGGCACGCCGTCGACGGACTCGGTGGGCACGTGGCAACCGGCGCAGCTGCGGGCGTCCGGGCCGGGCGCGGCGACTTCGTCGTTGAACGCCGAGTTCCGCCACTCGAGGTACGGCACCTGCTCGGGGAAAGCAGGCCCGGTCTCCTCGCCGGCGTCGTCGAGCGCGCGGCTGATCACCGTGTGGCAGGTCCCGCAGACGGCCGAGCGCAGGATGTGTTGACCTTCGGTCGCCACGAACCCGGTGGACGACGTCATGGTCACGGCATCCGGATCGGCGTGGGGCCCGAACATCGCACGCCCCGGCGCCAGCACAAACGCGCCGACGAAGCTCTCCGCGCTGCCCAGGTTGCTCGCGTCGATGCCATGGCAAAGCGTGCAGGTGACGCCATCGCGTGCGAGGTGTGCAAGCGGGCTCGTGTCCTCGGTGATCAGCTCGAACGTCAGCGGCATCTCGTCCGCGTCCGATGCCTCACGTGCGGCGGGCGCATGGCAGCGGGTGCACAGCGCGTCGACGGCGGCGACCTGCTCGGGGTTCTGCTCACGCTCGAAGCTGAGCACCGCGAGCCAATAGGGATCGCGGGCGGAGAGGCTCATCATGGAAGAGCGCCAGAGATCGTCGGGCGCCACCGGCCGCTCGGCCTCGTCGCGCATCGCGGGCACCCCCTCGATGTTCGCGTGGCAGTCGCCGCACACATCGTGCGTCGCGAGGTCCCCGACCTCGGCTGTCCGGTGCAGCGGAAGGGGAGCCATCGGGGCTGGCAGTTCCACGTCGTCGAGCCAGCCCGCGTCCACGATCGTCGTGGGCGGACGCTGCTCGGGCGTGCCCGCGTCGTCGAACGAGCCCTGCGCGCACCCGCCGAGCGCGAGGAGCGCGAGGAGCCATGGAGCAACCCACCACCGACAACCGAAGGGCACGTGCTCCGCCATTATGCCCGAGACGCGTTCCGCAGGCAGCCTTGCGCGACAACGGCGGCGAAGCGGGGGCGGATCTCGTAGACTCCGGCCGTCCGTCATGACCCACCATCTCCACCTCGCGATCTGTGCTCTGCCCGGGAGAACGCCATGAGCGACGCAGAGACGCGCGTCATTCGAGGGGACGCGAGCGGCGCGCTCGAGCTGCGGTTGCCGGGCGTGAGGCTCACGGTGGTCGAGGGGCCGGACCGGGGCGTGTCCCACGACGCGTCCCGGGGGACCGTCCGCGTAGGGTCCGCGCCCGACAACGACCTGGTGCTCTCCGATCCGGCCGCGTCCCGGCATCACGCGTCCATCCGGCTGGATCCGTCGGGGCCGACGGTGCGCGATCTCGGCTCGACCAACGGCACCACCGTCGATGGGGTGCGCGTGCGCGACGCTTTCCTCGGCCCCGCCTCCCTCATCCGGGTCGGCGACACCTCCATTCGGGTCACGCCGGTCGACGAACCCGTGGTGGTTCCGCTGTCCTCCCGCACGCATCTCGGGCGCTTGATCGGGGGCAGCGCCGCGATGCGTGAGGCGTACGCCGTGCTCGAGCGCGCCGCGAAGACCCACGCCACGGTCTTGATCCAGGGCGAGACCGGGACGGGCAAGGAGCTCGCCGCCGAGGCGGTGCACGATCTTTCGCCGCGCGCCGAGGGGCCGTTCATCACCCTCGATTGCGGGGCCGTGTCTCCCGCGCTGCTCGAGTCCACGCTGTTTGGGCACGTCCGAGGCGCGTTCACGGGTGCACACACGGACCGCCGCGGCGCGGCCGAAGAGGCCCATGGGGGCACGCTCTTCTTGGACGAGATCGGGGAGCTTCCGATCGACCTCCAGCCCAAGCTGCTGCGGCTCCTCGAGAACCGCGAGGTCCGGCGCGTAGGGGAGTCGAAGGCCACGCCGGTGGACGTGCGCGTCGTCGCCGCGACCCACCGCGACCTCGAAGGCCAGGTCAATCGCGGGGCGTTCCGCGAGGATCTCTTCTTTCGGCTCGCCGTGGTGCAGGTGAGCATGCCGCCGCTCCGCGCCCGCCCAGAGGACATCCCCGCGCTCGTGCGCAGCTTTGTCGAGGCGTTCACGCCCGGGGCGCCGCCGCCCTCCGCGGAGCTCGCCGCCAGCCTCGCGTCGCGGCCGTGGCCCGGCAACGTCAGGCAGCTCCGCAACGCCGTGGAGCGTGCGCTTGCGATGGGGGCGGCAGCCGACGGTCAGCCGGACAGCACGCCGGACGGAATGGAGCCGGACGCGCTCCTGCTCTCGCTCCTCGAAGGCGAACTCAAGCCGGGGCTCGAGCGGTGGACGGCCCGCTTCGAGCGGCGCTATCTCACCCGGCTGATGCAGCGCTCGGGGGGCAGCGTCACGGAGGCCGCGCGCATCGCCGGCGTGAGCCGCAAACACGTACATCGCATGCTCAAGCGGCACGGCACGCCTGAAGACGCGTGACGGCCATCCCAGAGAAGCTGGGGCGCTACTCCATCGTGGCCGAGCTGGCGTCCGGCGGAATGGGGGTGGTGTACCTCGCGCGTGTCTCGGGGCCCGGCGGCTTCGACAAGCTCGTGGCGCTCAAGTGCATTCACCCGCACCTCTTGTCCGAGGCCGGCTTCGTGCACCGCTTCCTGGACGAGGCCCGGCTCGCGTCCCGGCTCACGCACCCGCATGTCGCGAGCGTATTCGACGTGGGCGAGGTGGACGGCCGCTTCTATCTGGCCATGGAGTACGTCGAGGGGGTGCCGCTCGCGGACCTGGTCGAGGCCGCCCCCTCTCTCCCGGCGAGCTGGCCGTACTTCGCGCTCCAGCTCATCGCCGACGCGGCCGAGGCGCTGCATGTCGCGCACGAGCTCACGGGACCCGACGGCCAGCCGCTTCAGGTCGTGCATCGGGACGTGTCGCCGCACAACCTGCTCGTGGGCTTCGACGGGGGAGTTCGGGTGGTGGACTTCGGTCTCGCGAAGGCGCGCGAGCGTCTCGCGGACTCGACCAGCGGGACGATGCGCGGGAACTACGCCTACATGGCACCCGAACAGATCGTGCCCAACGGGGTCATCGGGCGCGCGGTCGACATCTGGGCGCTCGGGGTGGTGCTGCATGAGTTGCTCACGGGAGCTCCGCTCTTTCAGCGCAAACACGCCATGGCGACCCTCGACGCGGTGCTGCAACGGGAGGTGCGGAGCGTGCGCGACGTCCACCCGTCCTTGCCGGAGGAGGTCGACGCCATCGTTGCGCGCGCCCTCGCGGAGGACGTCTCCGATCGGTACCCGACGGCGCGCGCGCTGGGGGCGGCGATCCGCGCCGTGCTCGCGCGCTCAGGGCAGCTCGTCGGTGCGCCGGAACTCGCGGAGGTGCTGGCGGCGACGTTTCCGACACGGGTCCAGGCCGCCGCGGCGCTCCGGACACGGGCCATGGCCTCTGCCCGAGCCGGCGCGTCGGAGAAGGACGACGGCCCAACCTCGCGCTGGCCGCTCGCGCTCGGGATCGCGGCGTTGGGCACGGGGCTGATCGGGCTGGCGACCTGGGCGGTGTGGGCGTTCGGGGGGTGATACCGTTGTTCGGTGGCTGAGTGGCGTCCGGGCGAGCGCATCGACCGCTTCGAGATCGTGGGGCGCCTGGCGTCCGGCGGGATGGCGGACGTGTACGTCGCCGAGCTCAACCTGACCCGGGGCCTGAAGCGGCGGGTCGCGCTGAAGCGGGTCCGTGAGGAGTACGCGAGCGACCCGGAGTTCGCGGCCATGTTCTTCGAGGAGGCGCGCGTGGCGGCGCAGCTGTCCCACCCGAGTGTCGTGGGCGTCGTCGACGCGTTCGAGACAGCCGACCGGTCTGGCCTCGTGCTCGTCCAGGAGTACGTGCCGGGCTGGGACCTCGCCGAGGTGTTGCGCCACGGGCCGCTCGAGGCGGCGCTCGCCGTGGGGGTGGGGCAGGGGCTCGCGGAAGCGCTCGAGTCTGTGCACTCGGCGCGGGACGTGGATGGCGAGCCGTTGAACATCGTCCACCGCGACGTGTCTCCTTCCAACGTGCTCGTGGGCGCGGACGGCACGGTTCGACTGCTCGACTTTGGCATCGCTAAGGCCGCGCGCACCGCGTCCCGCACGGCACCGCTCGCGATCAAAGGCAAGCTCGCCTACATGGCGCCCGAGCAGGCGCGGGGGCAGCCGCTCGACGCGCGCGCCGACGTCTACGCGTGGGGGCTTTGCCTGTTCGAGATGTTGCACGGCCGCCGGCTCAACGACGGTCGCGGCGACCGCGAGCTGCTCGCTGCCGCCCGCACGCCCCAGCCGTTGGTGTTCTCCCCGCCGGAGCCCGTTCCGGCGCCGCTGGAGGCGTTGGTGCGGGATTGCCTCGTGTTTGAGAGAGACGACCGACCGGCGGGCGTGGCCGCGATTCTCCCCCGTCTCGAGGCGATCCGTTCGTCGCTCGGGGGGTTCGACCGCGCTGCGCTGCGGGCCGAAGTGGAGCGTCGGATGGGGGCGCCCGCGCGCACGGTCAACCGAGGCGAGAGCCGCACCGATCGCTGGCTCGGAAAGCTGGCCGGCGCATTCGGCGGGGGCCCCACCAAGGGCCGTTGAACGTGTACCCCAAGCGGGGATACCCTGGCGGTCGGTGGGTTCCATGAATCGCGGTGTCTCGGTCCCGGTCGCGTGGTGGTTCGGCCGCATGCTGGCCTTTTGTCTGGCGTTCCTGGCCGTGGCGCCGCACGCGTCGGCGCAGAGCATGGACGACGCCCTCGGACACTTCGAACGCGGTGAAGTCGAGGAGGCGCGTGCGGCGTTCGAGTCGATCCTGGATGCGGGCAACGCAGTGCCCGCGACAGTGGCGCGTGTGCACCGACACCTCGGGATTCTCTACTTCGCCGAGGGGCGTGACGAGGAGGCACTCCGTGCGTTCGAGCGTTCCCTCGCCATCGAGCCCGAGCAGCCCGTGCCGACGGAAGTGAGCCCCGATCAGCAGACGGTGTTCCGCACCGTGCAGCGTGCCCGCGAAGACCAGCCCATGAGCTTCGCCGTGCGGGAGACGCCGGACGCCATCGTCGCGCAGCTGGTCCAGGCCCCGCCCGGGTTCGTGACCGAGGTCGTGGCCGAGTCCGGTGACCAGCGCTGGGAGGGGGACCCCGAACAGGTGCGCATCGTGCTCGACGGCGCGGCGTCGCTCGATGACAGGATCCCTGTGACGCTCCTCGCCCGCGATACACACGGCAACGTCGTCCTGCGCGTTCGGCGCTCGTTTGATCGAAACGCGCCGGGTGAGCCGCCGAACGTGGGGGCGGGCGAGGACTTCACGTGGGTCGTCGGGCTTGTGCTTGGGCTGGTCGTCGCCGGCGCCGCCGCGGTCACCATCGGGGTGTTGGCGACCCAGCAGGATGGCTACATGACGCCGGTCATCGAATGGCCGATGTGAGCGCGGCGGAGTCGAGCGAAAAGACCGAACCCCGGAGCCTCGGTCGCTACGAGATTCTGCACGAGCTCGGCCACGGCGGCATGGCCAACGTCTACCTCGGTCGCGTGAGCGGTCCGGCCGCGTTCCACAAGTGGGTCGCGATCAAGCAGATTCACCCGCACCTCGCCAAGGAGAAGCACTTCGTCGACATGTTCCTCGACGAGGCGCGCATCGCCGCGTCGCTCTCCCATCCCAACGTCGCGTCGGTGTTGGACCTCGGTGAAACGGGCGGCGAATACTACCTCGCGATGGAGTACCTGCACGGCGAGCACCTAGGCTCGCTGGCGTTTCGGGGGATGCGAGAATGGGGCCGCGTGCCCCCCTTGCTCGCGGCGTGGATCGTGTCGGAGGCGGCCCGCGGCCTGCACCACGCGCACGAGGCACGCGACCCCGAGGGGCGCCCGCTGCACTTGATCCACCGCGACGTGTCGCCCCAGAACATCTTCATCACCTACGACGGGCAGGTGAAGCTCACCGACTTTGGCGTCGCGAAGGCGGCCAACCGGCTGACGCACACCGAGACGGGGCACACCAAGGGCAAGGTTGCGTACATGGCCCCGGAGCAGGCGCTCGCCGGCGAGGTGGACCGTCGCCTGGACGTGTTCGCCCTCGGGACGGTGCTGTGGGAGATCAGCGTGGGGCGCCGACTGTTCAAGTCGCAAACGAAGGCGCAGACGCTGATGCGCATCACGTCGGGCAAGGTGTCGCGGCCCACGAAGATTTGGTCGGACTATCCCCCGAAGCTGGAAGAGATCGTGATGCGCGCCCTCGCGCTCGAGCCGTCCCAGCGATACCCGACCGCGGCGGCGATGGCCGATGCGCTGACTCGGTTCGTCGCGGATCGTCAGGACCTCGCCGGAAACGCGCACCTGGCCCAAGTGATGCGAGGGCTGTTCGCCGAGCGGCGTGTCGAGCGCGACCGGCTCTTGCGCGACTTGATCGAGCGCCCCGCCGACGACGTGACCCCGACGGAGCCGAGCAGCATCATCGAAGGGGTCGACGCGCTCCCGGACGCGCACTCAGAGCAGAGTGCGATCGTGCCTTCCCACCCTCGGAAAGCCGCCCCGCGACGGCTGTGGATCGGGTTTCTCGTAGCCGGGGCGATGGCCGCGATCGTGGGGGCAGGCGCGGCGTCGCTGCTCTCGACGCCCGAGGTACCCGAGGCGCCTGCTTCCCCAATGCCCACGCAGCTTCGGATCGAGTCGACGCCGAGCGGCGCGCGCGTGCGGCTCGATGGAGTGGAGCTGAGCGGACGCACGCCGCTTACGCTGGACGCCGTCTCGGCCGGCCGTCACCACTTGGCGTTGGACCTCGCCGGCTTCTCGCCCGTCGAGACCGAGTTCGACGCCCAGCCCGGGGAGACGACGCGGCTGGCGTACGTGCTCAACACGGCTGCGCCGCTGTCTGTCCCAGCCCCCGTGCCACCGGCTGTCATCCCGGCTCCCGCACCCCCAGAGCCCACATCCCAGGACCCGCCGTCGCCGACCACCGCACCGACCGAGTTGGCTCGAACGCCACGCCCACCTCGACCACCGACGGCCGGGCGCGCACCCCGGGCGGCGGGCACCGTGACGATCTTGTCGCTGCCGTGGGCCTCGGTGTCCATCGACGGCGCGGCGCGGCGCGCTACCCCGCTTCGCGACGTGTCTTTGTCACCTGGACGACATACGCTCCGCTATTGGGTGCAAGGCACAGGGGAGCCGCGGACCATGACCATCGACGTGACCTCAGCTGAGACCGCGACCGTGCGGCTGTCGACACGATGAGGCGGGCGGCGCGACGCATCGGTCACATGGCGACCGTCGCGCTCTTCAGCGCCCTGACGTTTGGATGCAGCGTCGATGGCGCAGTCCGCTTCGGACCCGGGTCGGGCCGCTGTGTCGAGCTGCGGGTGTACCCCGCCAATGTGGCCTGCGCCGAGATTGACCCCGCCGACCCGCCCCCCGGGGAGCTGCGGCGCGAGGTCGCCTGCGATGAAGCACAGTTCGGTGACCTCACGCTTCCGTCGGAGGAGCTGACGCTCGTGTTGATCGGTCGCTCGGATCCGGACGGCTGCGCGGTCCTCGGCTCGAACTGCGCGAGGGCCACCCCGGGGCAGGACCTCGACCTTGCGGTCGCCGGCGCCACCACGTGCGCGGCGTCGTGCGTGGATCCCCTCTGTCGGCAGGACGGCGGCACGATGGACGCGGGGCCGACCGACGCGGGTCCCCGCGACGCCGGCCCGCCCGATGCGGGCCGCGACGCCGGGACCGCGGATGCTGGGCCTCCCCCGGACCAGTGCTGCGAAGGCTTGAGCGACCCCGTGGACGCCGGAGTGGACGGGGGCACGCGCGTGCCGACAACGGCGGACTGCGACGGCGATGGGCTCAGCAACGAGTTGGAGAGCCCGGGGGGCGGGTTTCCGGACACCGACGGGGATGGCGTCTGGAACGGCTGCGACACGGACTCCGACGATGACGGCATCGACGATGACCTCGAGGACAACGTGGAGCCTTCGTTTTGCGACACCCGACCGGGATGTACGGCTGCTGACGTGGACGGCGATGGGACGCCGAACTGGCTCGACACAGACACCGACAACGATGGCGCCTACGACGGCGAGGAGTGCCTGGGCACGTGTCGCTCGTATCTCGATTCACGAGCGATCGTGTGTGGTGGGGCGCTGGTCACCACAGACTATTGTGGCCACTGCCTGGCCCGAACGTGTGCTCGCGAGACCAGCTGCGTCGACGACGCCCTTCCCCGATACTGCGCGCCTGGGGGCGCTGAGAGGCTTACCATCCAGGTCGGAGACGGCCCTGAGGTCACGGGAGAAGACGACTCGGGCGAGATCGTGCTCTTGCCGCTTCATGGCGCCTCAGAGCCGATCCGGTTCACCTCGCTCTCCTGGCTCCCAGGTGGCCGCACGATGTTGACGATCCCGGAGACCGGGGTCTTGTTCGACCGCTTCGACGTCGATGACGCCGACTGCGCGCCCGTTGAGTTCGCAGACGCGCCCGAGTGCATTGCGATCTATCGCGTCCAGCTGGTGCGTGACGACGGGGCCTGCACAGAGTTGCCAGGGGTGGTGGTCTTCTCCACCTACCGAATCGACGTGGGAAACCCGACCAGTCCGCACGCGCTGGACGATACGACGGGAGGCGCGGCGCTCCGAGTGGTGCAGCGAGGCTGGCAGTACTACTCGCCGGGGACGGGCGGGCCCTGGGAACCCTCCGGTGACTCTCTGTTCGAGATTGCGGTTCCCAGCGACGCGAGCGGCTGCGATCCAGCCTTCGCGTTCCCGTAGTCGCGGGCGGCCGACGACAGCCGCCGCTCGTACGACCAACGGGCGGCGAGGGACGCGCCTGACCGAGCTGACGGGCGCCGCCCCGGGAGGAGCCGCCCTGCCTCAACGCTCGAGTGGCAGCGTCTGACGGCTCATCACCCGGATGTCCCGAAGGTTGAGCGGCGCGGCGGGCAGGGCGTCTCGCTCACCTCGCCCCTTGGCCTCGATGACCGGGAGTTGGTCGTCGAAGTGCGGGCTGCGGGGCTCTTCCGAGATGCCCGGGGCGAGCACGGCGCGGGCCGCGTTCGGGTCGGCGAAGTCGACGTTGAACGGCCAGGAGCTGGCCGCGGACGAGGCGATGGTGTGCACGAAGTCGCCCGGCACGAGCATGTCGACGTCGCGGGCGGGATTGGACGAGCAATTCGACCCGGTGCCGTGCGGCGAGAGGCAGCCGAAGTTGCGCTGGAACGGGACGGTGCGGGGGGTGACGGGCGCGGGATCGCTCGCCCAGGCGGCGACCTCGACGCCGTGCTCCACGGAGACGTCGAGCAGGGCCTGGTAGGCGGCACGGGTGATCGCGGCCGCCTCGTTCGGACCGAGCAGCGACTCGTCGTCGGCGAACTCACGAAGGAAGTGGGTCAGGCCCGTCTCGCGGCCACCCCAGCGGCACGCCCACGCGTTGGCGTTGGTCGCCCCGGTCATCCGCACGACGAAGCGCCGCGCCAGGAAGTCGCCGGGCACACGCTGGTCCATGTCGCCGCCACCGATCGCCAACCACTGGTCCAGTCCGCTCAGCACGCGCGCCGCCGCCTGCGCTTCCTCTCGAGGCGCGATGCCCGGGTCGTCAGCAGGAATGAAGCCGCGTGCCGACATGATCTCAAGCGCGCGGTGCAGCCGTGTCGCCGTCTCGCTTCGTACGTCCACGTGCAGCGCCCGCAGCTGGTCCGGGGTGACGGTCCCGGGGGCGTCGACCAGCGCGTTGAGGTGGGTGCGCACCTCGAAGCTCCGAACCGTGTCGCCGGACGCGCTCAGGCCGGAGTAGAGGAAGGCGTCGTACCAGGTGCCGACCGGCAGGTGATTGCCGCTGAAGAGCATGCCCGATGCCGGGTCGATCACGTGCGGGTTCCAGTTGAGGTCGTATGCCCCGCGCCAGTCCTGGTCGGAGCGGCTGCCGTCGTGAGGATGGCGGCCCGTCACGTCGGTCGCGCCGATCTGCTGCGGTGCGCGCCGCGCGATCGTAGTCAACGCGTGATAGCCGATGTGCGACTCGCCGTCGTCCGCGTCGACGCCCGCGTACAACGCGTTGACCTGCGGGGTCACCCAGTGGCGCAGCGCGTCGCGGTAGCTCTCGAGGGAGTCGGCGCGAAGGAGCTCGATGCCCGCGATGACGGAGTGGCTCCCAGGGCGGAGCGAGTTGGCGTGTCGGACGGCGAGCACGGTGTTGGCCGGGACACCGTCGAGCAGGTCCGAGACCACGGGGCCGAAACGTGTCTCTCGCACAGTCAGCGTCTCGGGCTCTTGGTGCCGCACCTCGATGACTTCTTCGCGCGTGTCGTAGCGCTCCACGCGCCCGTCGATCGTGTACCCGGCGCCGTCGTCCGTTGGCTGCATCCGAAACAGGTCCGCGATGTCGCCGCCACCGGATGTGACCGTCTGGGCGACGTGGCGCCCGTAGAAGATCACCACGCCGGGTGAGCCCGCAAAGCCGACCCCGCGCACGTCGATGTCCTCGGACGGCACGACGATGTGCAGCTCGTACCAAGTCGAGGGCGCCTCGAGCCAGATCTGCGGCTCACCGAACAGGAACGGGCGGCCCGTCGACATGTGCTCGGCGGCCACGACGAAGCCCTGGCTGGCCTTGACGTTCACCGGCGGCCGGATGGGCGCCCCGGGCATCAGGGAACCCGTCCCGGAGGGGAGAGAAGCATACGCGTCGTCGGTCGGCGGCCACATCCCGTCGGCGGGCGGTGGCACCACGGCGGCGTCGTTGTCGACGAAAGCCTGCGCGCAGGTCAGCGCTGCGCATTCGCCTTCCGCGCACCCGTTGAGAACGCCGACCTCCAGCTGGGCGGCGCCGAGGGTCGAGGCGAACGTCTCTCCGACGGCCTCCCATCCGAGCAGGGCGTCGGCGGCGGTCCACGGCTCGACCTCGGCGATCCCGAAGTCTGCGAAGGCCGTGCCGAGGGAGGGGCGAGCCCGCAGCTGCGCGTTCACGCCGGCCGCGTACGCCTCGAGAAGCACGCGGTGTTCGTGGTCCATCGCGGCGACGGTGCGTGCGGCGGCACGTGCGTGGCCCAGGGTGCGGAAGCGACGGTCGGATCGAACGAGCGCCTCGGTCCGGTTGTCGGTATCGTCCTCCCCGCTGACGTCGCCCGGTGCGAAGAACTCAGCGAGACGCCCCTGCATGCGCAGGCGCCGGACCTGCATCTGAAAGAGTCGGTCCTCGGCGTGCACCCAGCCGGTCGCATACATGGCCTGCGGGAGGTTCTCTGCGACGATGTGCGGCACGCCGCGCGCGTCGCGCAACACCTGAGGCGAGCCGGCGGCGCCGCAGCCGAGCCCGTCGCTCACGCTGAGCGAGCCGTCCGCACCTGCGTCGCTGAAGCCGTCCGCGTCGACGTCCGCGTCGCACGCGGGCAGTCCGGTGAGGGCGCCAAGAAGGAAGAGAAAGAGGCTCGTTCGGGGGCGTCGTCGGAGAAACACGGTCAGACCTTTCGTGAGTGGTCCCAACCCCACGCACGGGCCGTGCCGTTGCGCCTTCTCGCGGCTCCTCGCGCACGCTGGGACAGGCCGGTCTCATCGGCCGGAGCCCCGGCGTTCGCCCTGGGACCGAGCCGTCCCAGAACCGGCGCGGCCGTGCTCTGCGAGCCAGAAGGTTCTCGAGGCGACGCGTGCCGCGGGGGCGCTGCTTTCCGGGCGAGAGGTGCGCGGAGAAGTGGACCATGCGCTCTTAAAACAAGAACGCTCCCCCGCCGAAGCGAGGGAGCGTTCCGGGCGCGGGGCGTCGTGTCAG
The DNA here is from genome assembly GCA_045106715.1 of Sandaracinaceae bacterium. Lineage (GTDB taxonomy): Bacteria > Myxococcota_A > Polyangia > Polyangiales > Sandaracinaceae. Next base: position 9,840 of record JBGCFC010000193.1, on the reverse strand, counting down.
CCGCTGGTGTACGACAGCGTCATCTCGCTCGTCACGGTGATGGCGTCGAGGTCGAGCGGAGAGAGCGGAATCGCGCCGATGTTGCCATGCCCCTTGTCAGCGATGGCGGGCAGCTGATCGGCGAAGCGCGGGCTGGTCGGTTCCTCCGAGACCCCCGGCGCCAGCAGTGCCCGGGCGCCGGCGACATCCGCGAAGTCGACGGTGAAGGGCCAGCTGCTCGCCGCCGAGGAGCCGATGGTGTGCACGTAGTCCTCTGGGGCCTCGAGGGGGACGTCGCGCGCGGGGTTGGCCGAGCACCGACCGCCCGCTCCCGGGCGGAGGCACTCGAAGTTCCGCTGGAACGCCACGGTGTACGGCACGAGGGGCGCGGGCGAGCTCGCCCAGGCAGCGACGTCGGTTCCGTGGTCTGCGGCCACGGCGTTGAGTGCGTCCTGCGCGGTGAGCATCACGATGCGCGCCTCGGTCACGCCCATCACGCTCTCGTCTCCGGCGAAGTCGCGAAGGAAGTGGGCGATGCCGCCCTCGGCGCCGCTCCAGTCGCAGGCGAACGCCTCCGCACGCGCGAGTGTGATCACCCGACCCAGGTAGGCGCGAACGAGGAAGTCCCCTGGCACGCGCTGGTCGACGTCGCCGCCTCCCATGCTGAGCCACTGGGAGAGCCCCGTCAGTACGCGCGCCGACGCGCGCTCCATCGTGTCCAGGGCGGCGGAGGGGTCGTCTTCCGGGATGACGCCGTCCTCGGTCAGGCGCTCGAGCGCGCGCACGATGCGCCGCGTGGCTTCGCTGCCCGCGTCGACGTGAAGCGCGTGAAGGTCACCGGGATCGACGTCGCCGGGGGCGTCGATCAGCTGCTGGAGCCGATGCCGTAGCTCGAAGCTCCGGAGCGTGTCGCCACCTCCGCGCAGCCCGGCGTAAAGCACGTCGTTGTACCAGGCACCGACCGGGACGTGGTTGCCGCTGAAGAGGTAGCCCGACGCGGGGTCGATGACGTGGGGGTTCCAGTCGAGGTCGTACTGCCCGTCCCAGTTCTGGCTGGCTTGGCTCCCGTCGGCCGGATGGCGTCCGGTCACGTCGGTGGCGCCGATCGTCTGCGCGGCGCGACGGGGGATGACCGCCAACAAGTGGTAGGCGATGTGGGTCTCGCCGGTGTCGGCGTCGACGCCCGCGTAGAGCGCGTTGACCGATGGGCTCACCCAGTGGCGAAGGGCGTCGCGGTAGCTCTCGAGCGAGTCGGCGCGCATCAGCTCAATCCCCGCGATGACGCTGTGGTCCGCGGGACGCAGGCTGTTGGCGTGCCGCATGGCCAGGACGGTCCCCCCCGGCACGGCGTTGAGGACGTCGGACACGACGGGGCCGAGCCGGCTCTCGCGGACGGTGAGGGCGATGTCGTCGGCCCCGCGGACGCGAAGGGTCTCTTCGTGCACCAGGTAGTCGAAGTCGGCTCCGTCGATCGTGTACCCGTTGCCGTCTTCCGTCTCCGTGAGCTCGAAGAGGTCGGCGTTGTCGGCTCCCCCGGCGGTGATCGTCTGAGCGACGTGGCGGCCATAGAACAGCAGCATGCCGGGCGAGCCGGCGAATCCGACGCCACGGACGTCGATGCCTTCGGACTCCACCACCACATGGGTCTCGTACCAGGTGGATGGGGCCTCGAGGAACAGCTGAGGCTCTCCGAAAATGAGGGGGCGGTCGCCGGCCAGATGCTCGGCTGCCACGACAAACCCTTGGCTCGCCTTCACGTCGACGGGAGGCCTGAGGGGAGCACCCGGCATCAGCGAGGCGGCGGCCGCGGACGACGCCGTCGAAGGCAGTACCGAAGCCATGGCGCCGCTGCTCGGAGGCCAGATTCCGTCGTCGGGCTGCATGACGATCGCGGCCTCTTCGTCGATGACGGTGGCGCCGCAGCCGAGGCCCGGACACGCCCCACCAGCGCAGTCGTCAAGCAGGTCTACCTCGGCCTGGGCATCGGAGAGTGACGAGGTGAAGGTCTCGCCGATCGAGTCCCAGTTCAGCATCGTGTCGGCGGCGGTCCAGGGGTCGACCGAGGTGATTCCGAAGTCATCGAACGCGGTCCCGAGCGAGGCGCGCTCGGCCATCTGGTCGTTGACCCCCGCCGCGTACGCCTCGAGCAGCGCGCGATGGCTCGCGTCCATCGCGGCGAGGGTGCGCTCCGCATCGCGCGCCATGCCGATCGTGCGGTACTGACGGTCCGAGCGGATCAGCCGATCGTTGAAGAGGACCCCAGCCGCGTCCGGCGACGCGACGGCGAAGAACTCCGCCAAGCGACCCTGCATGCGGAGGCGCCGGTACTGCATTTGGAACAGGCGGTCCTCGGCGTGCACATAGCCCGTGGCGTACATGGCCTCCTCCAGGGTGCCGGCCACGATGTGCGGCACACCTCGGTCGTCCCGCAGCACGCGGAGGGACGCTCCGGTGCCGCCGTCCGTTCCGCTGTCCGTCCCCCCGCCGTCGGGCGGATCACCGGCGTCGTCGCCAGGAGGGGAGCCGCTGTCGGTCTCGGGTCCGGCGTCACCCATGGCCGCGTCCGGCATCGGGTCCATACCGTCGCCGTCGCAAGCCACGAGGAGGAATCCACAGAGCAAGAGGGGGGCGTTTCGAGTCAAGCGTCGGAGCACGGGTTCACCTTTCGTGAAGGGGCCCCCTCGCCTTCAGCAGGAGTCGTGCCGGCCGGCCGCTCACGGGGATCGGCGGGCGGATGGGACTGCGCTGTCCCATCGAGCGCGTGGCCCAACCGCCCGGTGGGACCGCACGGTCTCATCGCCGCTCGCACACCCACCCCACGGTGTCCCCGAGGGTGTCGTCACGCCTCAGCACACGAAACCCTGAACGATCCAGCAGAAGAGCGGTCTCCTGGGGAAAGAACTGCCGGAGCGCGAGCGTCAGCGTCTGGCGCGCGCCGGTCTCCCGTTCGATGAGCACGGTTTCGATCGTCAGTACCTGACGGAACGCGTCGTAGCGGTACGACTCCTCCAGCCGACACACGCGCCCGGTGCGCGGATGCTCGAGCCGAGGCACGCTGGACGCGCCGCCCATCAGCAGCTGCGGATCGGGGAGCATCACGTCGAACACGAAACGCCCCCCCGGCGCCAGGTGGGCCGAGACCGTCGACAGCACGGCCGCCTGGGCTTCGAGGTCGTGGAAGTGCGCCATCCCGTTGAAGGGGTAGAGCACGCGGTCGAAGGTCTGGCCCAGCCGCACGGAGCGCGCGTCGCCGCACGTTGCGTGCACCCGGGCCCGAACGTCCGCGGTGTGCTCTTCGAGGCGCTGCTCCAGCGACGCCAGCATCGCCTCGCTGAGGTCGACCCCGGTGACTTCGTGGCCGGCGTGGGCGAGCGCGGTGGCCATGCGACCATCACCGACGCCGAGCTCCATGACGCGCGTCACACCCTTGCAGGCGTCTCGATAGAACTGCGTGTCGTGGCTGCGCTCCCGAAACAGCATCCGGTAGTACGCGGCCTCTTCATAGAGCGTGTCCGTCACCGTCCGCAGCATGCCTCATCGGGCGTCGGTCGATCACGTGCGGCCCGGGCGTGTGGAGCGGGAAGCTGCTAGATCCAGCGGCGTGACGACCGAAACGCTCACGTCCCTCTCTGCGCGGGGCAGCTCGGTGAGCCGGGTGACCCGGGCCTGGTACATCGCGTGTCGGTCCGAAGACCTCGGCCACAAGCCGCTGAGCCGGACGATCCTCGACCAGCCGATGGTGCTGTTCCGAGGGACCGGAGGGCGGCCGGGGGCGCTGCTCGACCGCTGCCCTCACCGGAACGTGCCGCTCTCGTTGGGGGCCGTTCGGGGTGGGCAGCTCGAGTGCAGCTATCACGGCTGGCGGTTCGACGAAGGCGGGGCCTGCAAGTTGGTCCCGGCGCTCTGTGCGACGCCGGGCAAGCGAAATCCGCTGGAGACCAACGCGCTTGACGCGACGTCGTTCCCCGCGCGGGAGCAAGACGGATTCGTCTGGGTGTGGGCGGACGCCACGAGCGACGCCGAGGGGGAGCCGTTTCACTTTCCGCTGCTCGACGCATCCGGCTACGCGACAGTCAGGGAGCACGTCGCGGCTGACGCGAGCCTGCACGCGGTGGCCGAGAACGCGCTCGACGTCCCGCACACCGCGTTTCTGCACGCGGGGCTGTTCCGCTCCGACGAGGGCACCCGCAACCCCATCGAGGTCGTCGTCCGGCGCTGGTCGGATCGCGTCGAGGCCGAGTACATCGGCGAGCCGCGCCCCGAGGGCCTCGTGGGTCGCTTCCTCGCGCCGCAGGGGGGCGTGGTCGAGCATTTCGACCGCTTCCTGCTGCCCTCGATCGTGCAGGTGGAGTACCGGCTCGGCGACCTTCACTTGCTGGTCTGCGCCGCGCTCACGCCCGAGTCCGACTACCGCACGCACCTCTGGGCCGTTGTCTCGTTCACGCTGCCGGTCCCGGCCTGGGCGGTGGTGCCGGTGCTCAAGCCGGTGGCGCTCCGCATCTTCGGGCAGGACGCGAAGGTGCTGGCCCGTCAGACCGAGACCATCCGCCGCTTTGGCGGCGAGCAGTACGTGTCCACCGAGCTCGATGTGCTTGGGCCGCACATCCTTCGGCTCCTGCGTGCGGCGGAGCGGGGCAAGGTTCAGGCGGGGCAGTCCACCGCGTCGCCGGACGCCGACCCGAACGACGACAAGCCCACCGAGCGTCGCGTCACCATGGAGGTTTGAGTGTCTACCGTGTTCACCGAACAGGTCGGGATCGAGGTCCCGCTGATCTGCGGCGCCATGTACCCGTGCAGCAACCCCGAGCTCATCGCTGCGGTGAGCGAAGCCGGCGGCATCGGCATCATCCAGCCCATCTCGATGACGTTTGTGCATGACCCGAAGGACCTGCGGAAAGGCATCCGGCGCATCCGTCGCCTGACCGACAAGCCCATCGGCTTCAACGCCATCGTCGAGCAGTCGTCCAAGGTCTACGAAGACCGGATGCGGCAATGGATCGACATCGCGCTCGACGAGGGCGTGCGGTTCTTCATCACCGCGCTCGGCAACCCGCGCTGGGTCGTGGACCGCGTGCACGCCGTGGGCGGCATCGTGTACCACGACGTGACGAGCCGGAAGTGGGCCGAGAAGGCGATCGCAGCGGGGGTGGACGGCCTCATCTGCGTCAACCGGCGCGCGGGCGGACACGCGGGCGAGTCGGCGCCGGAGTTCCTGCTCGAGTCCCTCGGCGACCTCGGCGTGCCGTTGGTTTGCGCCGGCGGTATCGGTGACGCGTCGGACTTCCAGCGGGTGCTTGCGATGGGCTACGCCGGCGCGCAGCTGGGCACGCGCTTCATCGCCAGCACCGAGTGCAACGCGCACGCGGACTACAAAGCCGCGATCGTGCGCGCCAAGGAAGAGGACATCGTGCTCACCGAGAAGATCTCGGGTGTCCCCGTTGCGGTCATCGAGACCGAGTACATCCGCAAGGTCGGCACACGCGCGGGGTTCGTCGCCAAGAGGCTGCTGCGCCACCCCAAGGCCAAGCACTACGTCCGCATGTACTACTCGCTGAAGAGCATCTGGCAGCTGCGGCAGGCCTCACAGAAGGGCATGAGTTACCGCGACTACTGGCAGGCAGGCAAGAGCGTCTCCGGGATCCATGCGGTCGAGCCCGCCGGTGACATCGTGCGTCGGTTCGCGGCTGCGCTGGAGACTTCGCCGCAGGTTGCCACTGACGCGGGGTAGTCGAGGACATGGAGCTCAGGCGGGTTTCATCAGCAGCCAGGCCCGCCCGCGCTTCGAGCGCCCGATCTCCCGGATCGCCGTGAGCAGCTCGTTGGGGCGAAGCGGCTTGGTCAGGCTGCGGTCGACGCCCAACTGGGTCGCGCGTCCTGGGTCGTCGACGACGCTGAGCACGACGATGGGGAGCATCTCGGTGAGCGGGTCGCCCCGGAGCAGCGCGGCGACGTCGAAGCCGCTCAACCCTGGCATCCGGACGTCCAGAATGACGAGGTCCGGGGGGGCGGCACGGATCTGCGCCACGGCGGCGAGACCGTCCGCGGCGACGTCGACGTCGTGGCCCGCGTCTTCGAGCAGTTGCTTCAACAGCTCGCGGAGGGCCTCGTCGTCGTCCACCACGAGGATGCGTGCGGCTGTGCCCTCCGCGCCGACCGCGGACTCGACGTGCTCGAGCAAGCCGTCAGCGGGAACGGCCGGGCGCGCGGGCAGCTCGAACTCGAACAGGCTCCCGCCCGACGGTGAGGGTGCGACGGAGATGCGGCCGCCGTGGTGTTCGACGATGTGTCTGCAGATGGTCAGCCCGAGGCCCGTCCCCCGGGGACGGTCTTCCAGCGTGTTGGCAACCTGCCGGAACTTGTCGAAGATGCGCTCACGCTGGCCGGCTGGGATCCCTTCGCCGCTGTCTTCGACGAAGAAGCGCACCCCCGCGTCGCCCCGGCGCGCGCCGATTCGGACGAAGCCCGCGGGTGTGAACTTGACCGCGTTGCTGACGAGGTTGATGAGGACCTGGAGCAGCCGACGCTCGTCTCCCGTCAGCGCTGGTAGATCCGTCGCCACCTCGGTCTCACAGCGGAGCGCCGTGTCCTCGAACAGACCCTGAGTCACCTCCACGGCGCGCGCGACGAGCGCCGCGGCATCGAGCGGCGCGCGCTGCCAGTCGACCCGCCCTGCTTCCATCTTCGAGACGTCGAGCACGTCGTCGATGAGGGCGGCCAGGCGCTTGCCTTCACGGACGATGATCTCGAGGTTGCGACCAACCTGGGCGAGTGCCTTGTCGGCGCGCTCGTCTCCCGGAGTCAGGGCCGGTGCGACGCGCTTGTCCAACTTGGTGCGCGCCAGCTTCGCGAACCCGAGCACGCTCGTCAGCGGGGTGCGCAACTCATGGGAGACCGTGGCGATGAAGTCGGTCTTCATGCGGTCGACCTGGCGTTCGAGCGTGACGTCGCGAACGAGCACGACGGCGCCGAGGCTTCGCAGCGTGTCGAGCGGGGTATCGACGAACACGGGGGTGACCTCGACCGCCATGACGCGCGGGTGGGACCCGTCCTCGGGGTTGGCGGTGATCTCGCCGCGCTGGCTGGAGTCCGTCTCGAGGCAGCTGCCCACGAGCTCGGCGAGGTGCGGGTGCACAAACGCGATGCTCTGGCGCCAGAAAGGCTCGATGGCGCCGAGGAGCGATTCGGCGGCCGGGTTCCAGAGCTTGATGCGCCCGTCCCGGCCGACCGCGACGACGCCCTCGCCCAGGTGGTGGATCACCGCGTGCAGCTGGGCCGCAGCCTCCCGGACCTCGAGGGTTTGGGCCGCGACGGAGTCCGCGACGTCGTCGTGCAGCCTCGCGTGCGTCCCTGTCGCCAACCGCTCGGTACGACGGACCCTGGCCTCGAACACGTCTTGGCTGGAGGGCCAGCGCAGGGTCTCCGGCGCACCCGCGTGAAGGGCGTGCGCCTCGTCGGCGTCACTCTCGACCAGGACGAGCACCGCCCCGGCGTGCGCCTCGAGCGCTGCGGTGAGACGGCGCCGGGGTTGCTCGCCGCTCCAGGCCACGACCGACACGACGCTGCCCATCGATGACAGCCAAGCCGGGATCTCGGGCGGCACGTCGCGTGCGCGTGTCATCGCGGGCGCGCTATCGCCACCATTCGTTGCCCCCGCGTCGCCGACGGGGGGCGGGCTCGGCGGGCGCTTCGGTGGGCGCGGCCGCAGGCGCTGCCGGAGCTGGCGCTGCCGGAGCAGGCGCTGCCGGAGCTGCGGGAGGTGGGGCGACCGGTGTCGGCGCCCCTGGAGCGGGGACGGCGGGCGCGTCGGTCGGCGTCGGGACGGGGGGCTGGCCGGGCAACACGCCCGGGACCGCCACGGGCACGCCCGCGCCCCGCGCGTTCGACTGCGCGGCGAGGGTGCTCATGTCGACGGAGGGATGGAGGATCGGCTCCGACGGACGCTCGAACGCGGTGCCCTGGACGGGCGGCAACAGGATGGCGCGGAACCAGTTGCGCCACCGGAGCGGCTGCTCCTCGATCTGGGCGAGCGTCAGCGTCTGTGCCGAGGCTTGCCGTTCTTCGAACGAGGCCAGGTTCGAGCCGAGCTGCTCCTGCTGCAGCGAGTCGCGCATGTACGCGAGCTGCTCTTGGTAGCGGGTCACCGGACGCACCATCTCGGACGAGCCGGGGGCGGCGTTGCGCTGGGGCGCCGGGGCGAAATCCACGAGGGGCAGGAACGCCTCCCGGACCATGGCCGGCGTCATGCTCTGGGGCCCGTTGTTCTGGTCGGCGAGCGCGGCCTGGGCACGCCGGTCCCCCTCGTCCATCAGGATGCGTGCGTTCGCGCCGCCGATCCGCGTGACCCGTCCGATGGCCGTTCCACCGCGGCGCCGCGCGATGTCGCGGGCTCGGCGCGCCACCTCGCTGGGGCTGTTCGCGCCCTGTCCAGGCGGCACGAGACTCACGTTGGTGTCGAGCATCCGGATGAGTCGCTCGACCATCGGCGGCTCGCCGTTCATGTACTCCCGCAGCATGATCATCTGGTCCTGCGGACCGGAGAGAGCGGGGGTCGTCATCGACGCGAGGAACCTCTCCCACTCGAGCACGTACATCTGGAAGTACGTGGCGCGAAGCCGGGCCAGCTGCTCGTCCCGTTCGCGCTCCGCGGCGCGGTCGGACTCCGGCGGCGGGTTTCCGAGCACCCAGTTCTCGCCGAAGAAGCGCGCCGCGTCCTCGTCGAGCATGTCTTCGACGCGGTCGTCCCATGCGCGTTTGGTGAACGCGCCGCGCACGTACGCGCGCGCCTGAATCGACTGCACCTGCCCGACCATGGAGCCGAGGCGCACGTCGTAGTTCAGCGGCTCGATCTCCGAGATGATCCCCTGGACGGCGACGGTGTAGCTGCCCACCGCGGCGAACACCGCGCGCACCGCGCCGACCGCGGGGTCGCTCCGCTCGAAGCGGAGGCCGGACGCGAGTTCGCTGTCGTGAAGCGCCTCGACGTAGTAGCGCAGCTGCTCGCGCATGCTCCGGTAGGCCACCTGGTGACGCTCCGTGCCCGTGGCTTCAGCCCAAGCGTGGTGGAGCTGCTCGACCAGAAAGTCGTCCAGCTCGTCGTCCAGAGGTGGCTCCTCCAGCCCCTCCGCAAGCGCGCCGTGCTCGGTCAGCAGAAGGTGGAGCTTCAGGTGGTCGTACATCACCTTCATCTCTTCGGCGTCGGGAGGCGCGTTGAGCGCCTGCACGCGCTGGCCGAAGGCGAGCATCGACTGGGTGTCGGCGGCCAGCATCGGCCCGATCACGCGGTCGTGGAACTGGTGAAGGTAGAGGTCCCGTACGTGCGGGAACACGTCGTCTTGGTACATGCCGAGCTGCATGTGCATGGGCGGGCCATCGTCGTCGTACTCGTCCAGCTGACGGGCGCGATCGAACAACGCGCTCAGCTCAGCCTCGGGAGCGGGGCCCTCGGTCGTCGCGCTGGCGGCCTCGTTGGCGTCGCTGATGACCTCTTCGGTCTCGTCGAGGTAACTGCGGTTCATGGCCCAGGCGAGCGCGGGCAGGCCGCTGATCCCCATGGCGAGCGCAAAGATGACGCCCGCGGTGAGGTACGTGCGCCGCCGTCGACGCCGGAGCTGGTCTGGGCTCAGCATGGCGGCGTCTCCGTCGCGAAACACGATGCCGAGGAACATGTCGCGCAGGAAGTAGCTCTTGGATTCCACCTGCGGCGCGGGCAGCTGCACCTGCGGCTGGCCAAACGCCTCGGCCATCGCGCTCATGACGCGGTCGATGGGCCGGCCTTCTTGCGTGCCGCTGGTGAAGTAGACCCCGCGGAAGCGTGGCGTCTCCTTGAAGACGTTCTCCAAGAAGAGGTGGTGGACGAACTCC
>JBGCFC010000192.1:0-3421 GCA_045106715.1 Sandaracinaceae bacterium | reverse complement strand
CTTGACCCGGGCCTTCCGCGACGGATCGGCACGGAAGGTGATCAGCTTGTCCTCGGCCCCGGAGGTCGTCACCGTGACCTTCTCGTCGTACTGCCCCGGCTTGACGATCACCGTGTCCCCCGCCTGTGCGGGGGCCCGGTGCACTCGGCCAGCGCGGTCGCGGAGTTCGACGCGCGCGTCCCGAAATCCGTTCGCCAATCGGACCCTGAGCCCGGCGGCCTCGTCGGGCTCCAGCCGTCCGGCGGCGGGAGAGACTAGGGTGAGCACGCGCCCCTCGGAGCGCGCCTCGCCGCATGCCAAGGGCGCCCGCCATCGCTCGGTCAGCCGCTCGAGAAACGCGTCCGGCCGCTCGGTGTCTGGCCGGACCTGCGCGACCACCTGCGGAAGGTCCGAGCCGGCGGCCCGCACCGCCTCACGCAGCCTCGCCGCGTCCGGTCGGGTGCTCTCGCTCAGGAGCGCGAGCGCAGCTCGCGTCAGCGTTGGGTCGGGCGCGCACGTCTGTGCGCGCGCCGCGGGGGCGAACGAGCAGGCGACAACCAGGATCAGGGCGAAGCGCACACCTGGAGCATCGCAAAGCCGGGGCGTGGCGACGAAGTTTACGACGGAGCCCTCAGCTCGGGGGAGCGTCCGCCATCGCCTGCTCATCGAGATCCCCCGGCGGCGGGGCGGCGGCCATCTCGTCCTTGTCGGAGCGGTAGTGGCACTGCTTGTACTTCTTGCCGCTCCCGCACCAACACGGGTCGTTGCGCTTGACCTTGGGCTTGTCACGACGGACCGTCTGCGGCTTGGCAGCGGGTGCGCGTCGGCCCTGGGCCCGCGCGCGGCGACGGGCGGCGCGCGACGCGGGAGGCGCCGCAGCGGCCTGTTCTTCTTCGCTCGGGTTATCCTCGCCGGTGGCCGTCTTGCCCTGCTGCGCCAGCTGGGATGCGCGCATGCGCTGGAGCTTCTCGTCGGCCTCGCGCTTGCGCTGCGCCTCGAGACGCCGGAGGTCCTCCTCCTTCACCACCTCGACGCGGAACATGTTCCCCGCGACGTTGGCCTTGATGCGCTCCATCATCCCGCTGAAGAGGTCGTAGCCCTCCCGCTTGTACTCCTTCTTCGGGTCCCGCTGGCCGTAGCCGCGAAGGCCGATGCCGTCGCGCAGCTGCTCCATCGAGCTCAGCTGCTCAAGCCACTGCTTGTCGATCTCACGAAGGTAGTAGTTCCGGAACAAGCGCAGGTAGCTCTCCGGGCCGATCTGCTTCTCCTTCTTCTTGAGGAGCTGCTCGGCGTCAGCGTAGAGGTGCTCAGCGATGTCGTTGACGTCGGTCATCTGCTCAACGCCGGTCGCCTCGAAGCCGAAGGCCTCCTGGAACGCCGCGTCGAGCGCGTCCATGTCCCAATCCTCGAAGTGCTTGTTGGGCGGGCACGCACGCTCGACCATCGCGCCGATGATTTGGTCCACGAGATCGTAGAGGCGCTCGCGCTGCTCGGTGAGGGAGAGCGCCACCTCGTCTTCGAGGAAGTCGAGCACCGCGCGCGGGTCCTTCGCCTTCTTCTTCGAGATCGGGACGCGGCAGCCGAACCACTCGTACACGTCGCGCTCGAGGCGCTCGCGCCGGAGCGGGCCGAGCTCGGCGATGGGTTTGTCATATGCGGCCTTGCGCCAGGCCTGGATCTCTTCGGCGGTGGCGCCCTGCGCGAACGGCTCGCTGCCGTGCACCTGCACCATCTGCTTGAGAATGGGCTTGGCCCGCTCGCCGAGCGCCGGGTCGGCCTCGGTCACGATGCGCTCGGGCTGCTTGCCCTTCTTCGCCTCTTCGTCGGTCGGCAGGCTCCGGTACTCGCCCTCGAGCACCTGCTTGCGCAGCGCGTAGATGCTCTTGCGCTGCTGGTTCATCACGTCGTCGTACTCGAGCAGGTTCTTCCGAATGTCGAAGTTGCGCTCCTCGACCTTCTTCTGCGCGTTCTCGACGGCCCGCGTGACCCACTTGTGCTCGATCGGGATGTCCTCTTCCATCCCGAGCTTGTCCATCATCCCTTGGATGCGGTCGCCGGCGAAGATGCGCATCAGGTCGTCTTCGAGCGACAGGTAGAACCGGGAGTGACCGGGGTCTCCCTGCCGGCCGGAACGCCCGCGCAGCTGGTTGTCGACCCGGCGGCTCTCGTGGCGCTCGGTGCCGATGATGGCGAGCCCGCCCGCGGCGAGCACCTCCTCCTTCTCGGCCGAGCAGATCTCGCTGTACTTCGCCTGCGCGTCTTCGATCTCCAGCTCGAGCAGCTCCGGGTTGCCGAGCAGCTCCTGATCACCCTCCTGCTGGGCGCGGGCGAGGACCTCGAAGCGGGCGAGCATCTCGGCGTTGCCACCGAGCACGATGTCCGTGCCTCGTCCGGCCATGTTGGTGGCCACCGTGACGGAGCCCTTCCGGCCGGCCTGCGCGACGACGAGCGCCTCCGACGCGTGCTGCTTGGCGTTGAGCACCGCCGGCGTGACACCGGCTCGCTTCAGCGCGCGCGCCAGCGCGTCGGACTTCTCCACGCTCGTCGTCCCGACGAGCACCGGCTGACCGCGCTCGTGGCAGTCCACCACCTCCTGCGCGACGGCGCGGAACTTCTCCGGCTCGGTCTTGTAGACGAGGTCTTCTTCGTCGGCACGGGCGATCGGCTTGTTCGTCGGGATGACGACGCAGTCTAGCTCGTAGATCTTGTGGAACTCGCCGGCCTCGGTGTCGGCCGTGCCCGTCATCCCCGAGAGCTTGCCGTAGAGCCGGAACAGGTTCTGGAAGGAGATGGTGGCGAGCGTGCGGTTCTCGCTCTTGATCGAGACCTTCTCTTTGGCCTCCACCGCCTGGTGTAGACCGTCGGACCAGCGGCGACCGGAGAGCACGCGGCCGGTGAACTCATCGATGATGAGCACCTCTCCGTCGCGCACCATGTACTGCTGGTCCTTCTTGTAGAGCGCGTGGGCGCGAAGGCACTGCTGCAGGATGTGCAGCGACTCGAGGTTGACCGGGTCGTACAGGTTCTCGGCGTCGATGAGCCCGTGTCGGTTGAGCAGGTTCTGCGAGAGTTCGATGCCCTCCTCGGTCAGCGTGACGCTGAAGGCCTTCTCGTCGACGGCGTAGTGCTCGTCCTTGCGCAGCTTCGGGATGAGGTCGCTGATCCGCGTGTACTTGTCAGACGCGGTCTCCCCTGGGCCGGAGATGATGAGCGGCGTGCGCGCCTCGTCGATGAGGATGGAGTCCACCTCGTCCACGATCGCGAAGTTCAGGCTTCGCTGCGCGTAGTCGTAGATGGAGAACTTCATGTTGTCGCGCATGTAGTCGAAGCCGAACTCGTTGTTCTGCCCGTACGTGATGTCTGCGCGGTAGGCGGCCTTCTTCTCGCGGTCGTTCTGACGCGGGATGATGCAGCCGCTGGAGAGCCCGAGGAACGAGTAGAG
>JBGCFC010000191.1:0-58784 GCA_045106715.1 Sandaracinaceae bacterium | reverse complement strand
ACAAACGAAGACGCAAAGACCCTGCGACGGCGAAGCCGGCGCCATGGACATCGTCTGTCTTCGTTTGTGCTACCTGGCGAGCGCTGCGCGACCGCACAAACGAAGACTGAGCCCGGTCACTCCGCGGGTCGCAGCGTCCCTTCGACGACCCGGTGGTCCACTCGGGCGTGCTCGAGCCGGATGAGCTCGGGGTGCGTCGTCGTCAGGAACACCTGCCCGCCCAGCGCATCCAGCACCGCGAAGAGGCGCCGGTTTCGGGTGGCATCGAGCTCGCTGGAAACATCGTCGAGCAAGAGGACGGGCACCCGACCGACCCGCCGGGTCAGCACCTCCAGCTCCGCCACCTTGAGCGCCAACACCATCATCCGGTGCTGCCCCTGCGATGCGTGGTGACGCGCCTTTCGCGTATCGACTGTGAGGGCAAGATCGTCCGCGTGCGGTCCATCCGCCGTGAAGCCTCGTTTCCGGTCCTTCGCGTAGGCGGCCTCCAAGGCCCCCTGAAGGCTCTCGACCGTCGGCTCGACCCTGGGGCGGTAATCCACCGAGAGAGGCAGGGACTGGCCTGCTACGTCCACGAACGCCCTCTCGGCGAGCGGCTTGAGATCCTCCGCGAGGGCGGCCCGGGCCTGACCGAGGACCGAACCGGCGCTGGCGAGCAGCTCATCGAACGCGCGCACCGACCGTCGATCGACCGTCTCGGCCTTCAAGAGACGGTTCCGGCTGCGGAGCGCCTTGCCGTACGTCGCCAACGTCTTGGCGTAGGTCGGGTCCATCTGGACGAGCACGCGGTCGAGGAACGTCCTCCGGCCGTCGGGCGAGCCGGACGCCAGCGAGAGGTCGCCCGGGTGGAACAGGACCATGGGCAGCGTCGTCAGCCACGCGGCCGTCGAACGCGGTCGCTTGTCGTCGAGCGCGAGGGTGCGTGCGCGCTTGCGGTCGAGTTTGACCTTGGCGGAGACGGGCAGGGGCCTTCGCTCGAACTTCCCCGCGAGCACCGCCCGCTCGACGCCATGTCCGACGAGGTCGTCTTTGCGGGCGAGCCGAAAGCTCTCGAGTGCGCCCAGGTAGTAGATGGCTTCGAGAAGATTGGACTTGCCCTGCCCGTTGTCTCCGCTGACGACGTTCACCTGCGGGCCCGGGGCGAAGTCCACGTCGGCGAGGTTGCGGAAGCCGCGGGCGATCAAGCGGGTGAGGCGCAGCGCCGGGACGGTCCGCGAGTCGGTCACGGGCATCCGCAAATCGGAAGGCAGAGAGGGGGGCACGGGTCGGAAGGCGCGCTTGCCTTCAGATGCGCATCGGCATCACGACGCCGACGAACTGACTCGCGGTGTCGCCCACGGGCTTGATGACCCCGGGGTCGAGCTCTCCGCTGAACTCGAGCGCAACCTCGTCTTCGTGCAGCGCGCCCAGGACATCGAGCAGATAACGGGCGTTGAAACCGATGGTCACGGCCTCTCCCGCAAAATCGACATCGATCTCCTCGGAGCCCTCACCCACATCGGGGTTCTCGCTGACGATCTTGAGGCGCCCCTCCTCGAGGCCGAGCCGGACGCCGCCGCTCTTGTCGTTCGAGACGAGGCTGATCCGCTTGAGCGAGCTGACGAGCGACGCCCGCGCGCAGACGACCCGACGGTTCTGCTGCTGCGGAATGACCTTCGAGTACGGCGGGAACTGCTCGTCGGCGAGCTTCACGCTCAGGAGCACGTCCGAGCCCTGGAAGAACGCGTTGCCGCCTGTGGTGGCCACCGCGACGGTGGGGACCTGGTCCCCTTCTCCGCGCTTGGCGTCGACCTTGACGTCCTCCATCAGCCGCTTGAGCTCGCCCACACCCTTGTTGGGCACGAGCATCGAGAAGCTCAACATGCCTTCGACGGGGTACTCCGCCTTGCTCAGCCGATGCCCGTCCGTGGTCACCATGCGCAGCGTCTTTCCGTCGCCTTCGAACAGCGCGCCGGCAAGGTGAGGCCGCGTATCGTCCGTGCTCATCGAGTACTGCGTGCGCGCGATCAGGCCGCCCACTCCCTCGGCGTCCAGCTGAACGAACTCAGCGCGCCCCGGGCTGGGCAGCGGCGGGAAGTCGTCGCCCGGCATTCCGGGGATCTTGTACTTGACCTTGCCGCAGCGAATCTCAGCCGCGTGGTTGGCCCCGACCGAGAGCTTCACCTCGCCCTCGGGGAGGTTCTTCACGATGTCGAACAGCGTGCGGGCGGCCACCGCGACCGTGCCACCCGTTTTGACCTCGGCCGGCGCAGTCGCCGTGACGCCCAAGTACAGATCGGTCGCCGCAAGGCGAAGCGTGCCCGTGCTCTCGGTCGAGAGCAGAATGTTCGACAGGATCGGCATCGAGCTCTTGCGGTCCGCGACGCCATGCGTGCGGGCCAGACCCCGAAGGAAATTCTGCTTGCTGATCGTCAGCTCCATGTGCCGCCTCGTTCGGTCCGACCGACCTCGCGCCGATCTTTCGGTCTCAGAAGCTTTTCCCCAGTTTGGGGTCCAGCCTTAAGAGATCAGAAAAGAGATCTTCTTTTAATTTCTTCGTCGTCTTAAGTGTTGTGGATTGGGGATGAAGCCCCGCAACCCACCGAAACGAATCACGATTCGCCGAAATTCTCCTGGGGGAAGATCCGTGGATGTCCGGTGGATGACTGTGTCCCCAGCGGAGCCCTTGGCTCATCCCCAGCGCTGTCCCCAGTTTTCCCCAGGTCCGAGCGCGCGGACCCGACTGTATAGAAGAGCGGGTCCGCGTGGGCAAGAGCAGTCGCCGCTTCCGATCCGCCGCCCTGAGCCGTGGCCGTAGACGGGACGCATGTTCAGCCACGCGCCGTGCGGTGCCTCGCGCTACCATGCGGGCATGGACGCCCCCCTCGCCCGCTGCATGCTCATCGCCAACGTGCTCGCGGCGGACGGCATCATGACCGACGACGAACGCAATTTCCTCGAGACGGCGATGGAGAAGATGGGCCTCGACGACGCCCAGCGCGGCCGTGTCCGCGACCTCGAGGGCTGGGACGAGGCGGAGCCCTTCATCGCGGCCATGGACCTCGACGCCAAGCGCGAGATGATGGACGGCCTGGTGCACGCGGTGCTCGCCGACGGCACGGTCAGCCCCCACGAGATGGCGACCATCGAGCGGCTCTCGGCGGCCTTCGGGCTCGGCTGAGCGCTACTGCTGCTGTTGTTGCTGCTGCCGCTGCCGCTGCTGCTGCTGCGCGAGCTCGGTCATGGCGATGACGGCTCCCATTTGGGCGGCCGAGCCTTCCGCGACCGCGTGGCCTGGGCTCGAGCCCCCGCTCGAGGGAGCGGGGGTGCAGACGCACCCCGCGTAGCCGTGGTTGACCATCACGAACGCCCCCATTCGCATCCCCATGTCGGCGCAGCGCGCCGTGCATTGCGAGGGGCCGATCTCCCCGCGCTCGAGGTCGTTCTCGGAGATGTAGCCCCGGCCGCAGGCGGTGAGGAGAAGAAGGCCTAGGACCGCGATCATGCTGCGCATGATTCGACCCTACCCGAGCGCCGCCGGCATCGATAGCGTGTCGACAGACTGAGCGCGGTTGCCTGTCCGACTCAGCTGCGTGTCCGACTCAGCTGCCTGTCCGACTGAGCGCTTGTCCGACTGAGCTGCTTGTCCGACTCAGCTTCCGACTGAGTTGCCGGTCCAACTCAGCGCGGGTCAGCTCAGACCAACCTTGCGCTCGATGGCCTCGATGGCGGTGCGCACATCGGCGTCGTCTTCTTCGTTGAGCAGGCGGTTGATCTTCTTGCACGCGCTCATGACGGTCGTGTGGTCCTTGCCACCGAAGCGGTCGCCGAGCTCGGGGTAGCTCAGCTTGAGGCGCTGGCGGCTGACGTACATCGCGACCATGCGCGGGAAGCTGATCGCGCGGTGGCGACGGCGTGACTTGAGGTCGCTGAGCCGGATGTTGAAGTAGTCGCACGTCGCCCGCTGAACGTCTTCGACGCTGGTGACCCGGTCCCGCTGCGGGGCCACCGCGCCGAGGGCCTCGCGCGTGAACTCCATGTCGATGGGCCGGTCCAGCAGATCGGCCTTCACGGCCAACCGGAGCAGGGTGCCTTCGAGCTCGCGCACGTTGCTGCGAACCTGCTGCGCGACGAGCAAAGCCACATCATCGGCCAGATCGATGCGCTCCGCTTCGGCCTTCTTCTTCAGGATGGCGATGCGGGTGTCGAGCTCCGGCGCCTGGATGTCCGCGACGAGCCCCCACTGGAACCGGCTGATGAGCCGCTCCTCCATCTCTTTGATCTGTTGGGGGTAGACGTCGGAGGTCACCACGATCTGCCGATCGGCGTGATAGAGGGCGTTGAACGTGTGGAAGAACTCTTCCTGCGTTTGCTCGCGCCCGGCCAGGAACTGGATGTCGTCGATGCAGAGCACGTCGCAGTGCGTGCGGTAGCGCTCGCGGAACTCGTTGATGCGGTGGTTCTGCAGCGCCCAGATGAACTCGTTGGTGAACCGCTCCGCGCTCAGGAACACGACGCGCGCGCTTGGGTTGTCCTGCCGGATGCGGTGCCCGATGGCGTTGACGAGGTGCGTCTTGCCGAGCCCGACGCCCCCATAGATGAACAGCGGGTTGTAGCGCGCGCCCGGGCTCGATGCGGCCGCGAGCGAGGCCGCGTGGCCGAGCTGGTTGGACGGGCCGACGACGAAGTTGTCGAAACGGTACTTGGGGTTCAGGCCGCTCTCCGCCGGGGAATGCGAGGGGGGCTGAGGAGGGGGTGCGCTCTGTCTCGGAACGCGTGAACCGCCGTGCTGCGGTGCGTTCTGCCGCGGTGCGTTCTGCCGCCCGCCCTGATTGGGCCGGCGCGCCGAGGGGCGCTGACTCTTGGCGGCCGAGGCCGGATCCTCGCGGTCCCGCCGCTCCCCGCGTCGTGAGGCCTCCGCCTCTTTGTCGATCGCAAGTTGAAGCGTCTCGTCGACCAACCACTCCACTTCGTACGCGCCATCAGCGCCCACGGGGTCTCCCAACGCGCCGAGGAGAAGGTCGAGGTAGTGCGTGCTGATCCAGTCCGCGTAGAACCGGTTCGGAATCCGGAGCGTCACGGTGCGGCCCGCGATGCGCTCCAACTGGAGGGGCGCCAACCAGGTCTCGTAGTTCTCTTCCGAGAGACGTGACCGGAGCGCGCGAAGAGCAGATTCCCACAACTCATGCATGTGCAGCAAAGCCCGAGGATTGGGTGCAGAACGCCATACGACCCCAAGCTATCCACAGCTTGGATCAGGATTGGGGGCGGCTTGTGGACAACTCTCGTAAGAGAGCGACATCTCAACGCTTTTGCAGCGGCATCTGGCTCAGCGCACTCCAAGAGCGAACCTGAGCAGAGCCGGGCGAGAAGCCTTGAGAGCGTGGGCGCCACCCCCTCGAACAAGGTCGACGAAGCTAGCAAACACCTTCGCTCCCGTCTACGACCGAGATCCACCGATCTCGTAAGTCATCGAAACTACGCGTGTTTTGAAAACGGCGGATCGAACGTGAAAAGTGGTGCCGAACGCGTCTGGTCACAGGTGATCCCCAAGTGCCCGGATCGATGGGGGTTTTCGCGTTCGATCCGCCACTGGGTGGATCACAGGCGCCACACAGGTGTTCCAACGCCTGGAGATCATGTGGATTGCGACCGTTCTGAGGGGTCGGTCATTCCGATCGAGCGTCCCCGGGAAGAAAAGTCGTTCCACAATTTGTTCTTCGTGGAGCGCCCTCTTTCTTGGCCAGGTGGCAGCGGGCTGGTAGGCAGGGTGCACCTGAACAGGTGCGAGGCGTCATGAAGAACAGTCAACAGGATGGCAAAGAACGCGCAGCCACCGCGCACGACCCCCACGCACGGCCACGGCCGATGCAGCTGCCGGCGCTTCCGTCGCGGCGTGCTGCCCGCACGGTCCATCCCCTGGGGCGCGTTTCGCTCGTTCGCATCCCGGTCCGGCGCAAGGCTGGTCCGCTGCTGTTCCTCCTAGGCGCGATCACCGGCCTTTCTCTGTTCGCCGCGGACGCGGAGGCCCAGACCGCCGCGCCTGACCGCGCCATCGAGGCGGTGCCGCGCAGCCCTCAGCTCCCCGATGACTACGAGACGGCGCGCAGCATGGCGATGGGACTCGGCGCTCGTGCGTCGGCATCGAGCACCAACGGCGCAGCCCACAACGCCGCCGGCATGTCGATCCAGCGCATCTATCACATCGAATCCGTCGTCAGCTACAACCCCCAGCAGGGTTCGTTCGGGGCCGGAGGCGCGATCGCCGACAGCTACAGCGGGCCTGTGTCGATGGGCGCGAACTTCCGCTACTTGCACGGCAACGGCTCGGAGGGGCACGGCGGCTACGACGGTCGCATCTCCCTCGGGTTGCCGCTCGGGGACAACTTCGCCATTGGCGCAAGCGGCCGGTACATGAGCTTCTGGCGCGAGGGCGCCGACGAAAACGCCGATCCGTACGCTGAGCACCTCACCGTGGACGCCTCCATTCGCGTCACGCCCATCCCTGGCCTTCATTTCGCGGCGCTGGGGTACAACCTGATCGACGTGGGTTCGCCTCTCATCCCGCTTCAGGTCGGCGGCAGCGCCAGCTACACGATCGACAGCATGTTCACGCTGGCGTTCGACGGCCTGGCGGACCTGACCACTTTCCAGTACGAAGACGGAAGCATCCGGCCGGAAGCGCTGCTCAGCGGCTCGGCGGAGTTCTTCACCGGCGAAGTCCCGATCCGCGCGGGCTACATCTACGACACGGGGCGCGACCTCCACTACGTCACCGCTGGCGCAGGCTGGATGAACGAGAGTCTCGGTCTCGATATCGCGGTGCGGCAGCAGGTCACCGGCAACCTCGACACGCGCCTGCTCGCGAGCTTCCGCTACTTCATTCACTGAGGCTTCTGGTGGTGCTTTCGCGTCACGGCGAGGGGCAGGCCCCTCGAGCTCTCCATCTCCGATGGATCGACAGTCTTTGGTCCCTCGGTCCATGTCTGGGCAGCGTTGACGGCCTCGAAGGCTGAGCCCAGAGTCGCCAGGATGGGGTTGCCCCACGTTCGAGACGACGGTTCAGCGGACCGCATGCGGGTGGCCGTGGAGGGTCATCTACGTGCGTTCTTCGCGCTCAAGCGTGAGCGCGTCGCATCGCTCGCGCCCGAAGGCGTCGCGCTCCTCGACGCCGTGGCGGACCTGACACTGCGCGGCGGAAAGCGAGTTCGTCCCGTCCTGTTGGGGGCGGCGTTCAGCGCGGTGGCCCCGGAGCGGGATCCCACGGACGTGATCGCCGCGGCCGCCTCGCTCGAGCTGCTGCAGAGCTACCTGCTGATCCACGACGACTGGATGGACGGTGACGCCGTGCGCCGAGGCGGGGAGGCCGTTCACGCTGCGTTTTCCAGCCAGTACGGCCCGTCCACCGGGGCGTCCCTCGCCATCCTCGCGGGCAACCTCGCGTCCACCTTTGCGTGGGAGCTGCTCTTCGAGTCCTCCACCGCCTCGCGCTCCGAACGATGCGTCGAGGTCTTCCATCGCATGCATCGCGAAGTGGTCGTCGGGCAGCAGCTCGACCTGCTCGGCGGCCCGGACGTGTCCCGGATGCACCGCCTCAAGACCGGCAGCTACACCGTGCGCGGCCCGCTCGACCTGGGCGCGCTGCTCGGCGGAGCGAGCGAAGAACAGCGCGTGGCGCTCACCGCGTTCGGCGGTCCGTTGGGCGAAGCCTTTCAGGTTCGCGACGACCTGCTCGGCGTGTTCGGAGATCCGCTCACCACCGGAAAGCCCGCCGCGGATCTTCGGTCCGGCCGACACACTGCGCTGCTCGCTGCGGCGACCGAGCTTCCCGACGCTGAACAACACGTCCTTTCTTTGGCGCGCACGCCCGAGGCGTCACTCGAGCAGCTCGCCGCCGCGCGTGCGGTCCTGGAGCGAAGCGGCGTCCGTCGAACGGTTGAGGCAAAGCTCGAAGCCCTCCTCATGCAGGCGGCCGCTGCGTTGGAGGGCGCCCCGCTCACCCCGACGGGAATCGATCAGCTCACTTGCCTCGCCTCGCGCCTCGCGGTCCGCGCCGCGTAGACCGTCGGCGACGAGCGGCGTTTCACCCGACCTGCTAGAGACGCGGTCGCATCATGGACACGCGAGGCGAAGGGGATCGAAGGGTGCTGGGCCGAGGCAAGGTGATCCTGCTCGGGGAGCACGCGGTCGTCTACGGCACGCCCGCGCTCGCCGCGGGGATCGAACGCGGAGTCTGGGCGAGCGCGACACCGGCGGACACGACCACCTTGTCGATCGCGCCGTGGGACGTGACGCTGCGACCTGGCGGGAACGAAGACCTCGCGCGCGCGCTGACGGCGGTGTGGGAGGCGCACCCGGTGTCCTTGCCGCCCCTCCGCATCCGCGCGGACGTCGCGCTTCCGGCCGGCGCGGGCCTCGGCTGCTCGGCCGCGTTGGGCGTGGCGGTGATCCGGGCGATCGATGCCGCCGTCGACCATGCGGCCAGCGACGCGGAGGTCGCCGAGCGTGGTCTCGTCTGGGAGCACGTGTTCCACGGCAACCCATCGGGCGTCGACAACACGATGGCCGCGCACGGCGGCGTGGCGGTCTTTCAGCGCGGCGAGCCGCTCGCGCCGGTTCAGGTCCGCCATCCCCTGACGCTCGTCGTCGGCAACAGCGGGCACGCATCGTCCACCAAGGAGATGGTGGCGGAGGTCGCGCGCCAGCGGGGTCGGGACGTGGCCCGATTCGACAAGACCCTCGAGAGCATCACGATCCTCGTGCGCAACGCGCGGCTCGCGATTCAGGACGGAGACCTCGCGGCGTTGGGGCAGCTGATGGACCTCAACCACACGCTGATGAGCGGGCTCATGGTCTCGACCACAGCCCTCGAGGAGATGTGCGCGGCGGCGCGGGATGCCGGCGCCAGAGGCGCCAAGCTGACCGGGGCTGGCGGAGGCGGTTGCATGATTGCGCTGACCGAGCCGGCGGGCGCAGAGAACGTGCGGGAGGCCATCGTGAAGACGGGACACGACGCGTTCGTGACGGAGGTAGGCGGATGACTGCGGAGAACAAAGCGCGAGCCATCGCGCGGGCGAACATCGCGCTCGCCAAGTACTGGGGGAAGTCCGACGACACCCTCAACCTTCCCGCGGTGCCGAGCGTGTCGATCACGCTCGATCCGCTGACGACCGAGACCGTGGTCGCGTTCTCGCGCGACCTGACCGAGGACACCTTCGAGCTCGATGGAGAGCCTGCGCGCGACAAAGAGCGGGCCCGGGTGAGCGCGCTGCTCGACGGAGTGCGCGCCGACGCCGGGATCGATCTCAAGGCGTCGGTGAAAAGCCGAAACCACTTCCCGACCGCGGCCGGGCTGGCGTCCAGCGCGTCTGGGTTCGCGGCCCTGGCGGGAGCGGCATCGGTCGCGGCCGGACTCGATGAGAGCCTCGCTCAGCTCAGCGCGCGCGCACGGCAGGCGAGCGCCTCGGCGGCGCGCTCGATCTACGGCGGATACGTCTCGTTGCCAGCCGGTGTCCCCGGCGACGCGGCGCTCGCCGCGGTGGAGGTCGCGCCGGCAGATCACTGGGACCTCCGCGTCGTCGTCGCGGTGACGGCGGAGGGGCGCAAACCCGTGGGTTCCCGAAGCGCCATGGGTGAGAGCCGCCGATCGAGCGTCTACTACGACGCCTGGGTCGGGTCCTCAATCGCGCTTTGCGACGCCATCACGGCCGCCCTTCGGAGCCGCGACTTTACGCAGCTCGCGCCCCACGTGGAACAGAGCTTCTTCGCGATGCACGCGGTGGCCATGGCCAGCTCTCCCAGCGTGCTCTATTGGCAACCCGCGAGCGTCGCTGCGCTTCACACGGTGAGGAGGCTGCGCGACGAAGGCGTCGATGTCTGCCCGACGATGGACGCGGGCCCTCACGTCAAAGCGATCTGCACGGCGGCGTCCGCGCCCGCAGTCGAGGCTGCGCTCGAAGCGACCGAGGGCGTGCTCCGCACGATCGTGGCCAAGCCTGGGCCTGGCATCGAGGTCACACGCCTGTGAATGAGATCGTCCTCTCTGCGCCGGGCAAGATGATGATCGCCGGCGAGTACGCCGTGCTCGACGGGGCCGAGGCCCTCGTCGCCAGCGTGGACAAGCGCCTCTTCGCGTACGCCCGCTCACCGCACTCCTCGAGCGGTTCACCGACGCCCTCGGTCGACTCAGCCGATCCTCCTTCGCTGCCGCCCGAGGCTCTGTTAACACGACAGCATGCCGAGGCTGAGCTTGGACCGGTGCCGGAGATGAGTCTCCGCATCGACGCGTCAGCCCTCCGCCGGGGCGACCGGAAGCTCGGGCTCGGCTCGTCCTCGGCGGCGTCGGCCGCAGCGGCATCGGCGGTGTTGGCTTGGCACGGAGAGGATCCGTCCACGCGTCGGCGCGACGTTTTGAAGTGGGCGTTGGCCGGTCACCGTGCCGTCGCGCCCGAGGGGAGCGGCGCGGACGTCGCGGCGGCGACGCTCGGCGGGGTGGTGCGATTCACGCGCGCCGCGGCCGAGGAAGCGACCGCGATCGCCTGGCCGGAAGGACTGCTCGTCGAAGTGGTCTGGACCGGGAGCCCTGCGCGGACGAGCGATCTGGTGCGCAAAGTAAAGGCGCTCGAGACGAGCGAGCCACTGCGTTACCAGCGCGCGATGGGCAGATTGAGCCAAGCGGCAGCGCGCATGATTTCTGGGTTTGATACCCTCAACGCGGCCTCTGTCGTCGAGGCGGCCGAGGAGCATGGACTCGCGATGGAGAAT
This sequence comes from Sandaracinaceae bacterium, assembly GCA_045106715.1. GTDB lineage: Bacteria > Myxococcota_A > Polyangia > Polyangiales > Sandaracinaceae. The sequence continues at coordinate 48,041 of JBGCFC010000191.1, read as the reverse complement.
CTTGGGAATGCGGCCGGCGCGCCGATCGTCGAAGCATCACTGGCCCGTACCGCGAATCTCGCTCGAGAGCACGGGGGGGCCAGCAAGCCATCGGGGGCTGGCGGGGGAGATGTGGCGCTCGCCTTTTTTGCCACCGAAGATCGTAGGAAGGCCTTTGTGGACGCGTGTCCCGAGGCGGGCTTGACCCTACTCTCTATGGAGGTGGGCGCTGACGGCGTCCGCCGAGACAACTAGGAACGCGCTCATGGTCACCTCTCGGATCCCCGGCTTCTACAAGCTCACCCTGCATGAGCGCCGCCGCATCGCCGCCGAGGCTCTCGGGGTCGAAGTGACCGAGCTCGATGCGGCGCTCGCCGCGGGTGGGATGGACGCGGTCCGCGCAGACAAGACCGTGGAGAACGTGATCGGCACCTACGCGATGCCGTTTGCGCTCGGGCTCAACGTGCAGATGAACGGGCGTGACTACCTCGCGCCCATGGTCGTCGAGGAGCCCTCGGTCGTCGCGGCAGCCTCCAACGCCGCGAAGATCATCCGCGGTGGGGGCGGGTTTGAGGCCGAGAGCGATCCACCCTGGATGATCGCGCAGATCCAGCTCGAGGGGGTCTGTGACGTGGCCGCGGCGCGGAGGGCGCTCGAGGCCGCGACACCCGCGCTCCTCGCCCACGCCGACGCCGCGTTGCCCAACCTCGTGGCCCGAGGAGGCGGGGCCCGGGCGCTCGAGGTTCGAGACCTCGAAGAGGGGTGGCTCGTCGTCCATATCCTCGTCGACTGCCGCGACGCGATGGGCGCCAACATGGTGAACACCGTGGCCGAGGCGCTCTCCGAACGCGTCGCGGAGCTGGCGGGCGGGGCCGTGGGCCTGCGGATCCTCAGCAACCTCTCCGATCGCCGAAACGTGCGTGTGCGCTGCTCGATCCCCGTGCGCGACCTGGCGTTCGACGGCTGGGCGGGGGAGCAGGTGCGCGATCTCATCATCAAGGCGAGCGAGTTCGCGAGCCGCGACCCGTACCGCGCCGCCACCCACAACAAGGGCATCATGAACGGCGTGGATCCGGTCGTGATCGCGACCGGAAACGACTGGCGGGCGATCGAGGCCGGCGCGCACGCCTACGCCGCGCGCTCGGGCTCCTACAGCCCGCTGTGCACATGGCGCCGTGGCGACGACGGAGCGCTCGTCGGCTTCATGGAGATCCCGCTCGCGCTGGGCACGGTCGGCGGCACGCTTCGGGTGCACGACGCGGCGCGCTTCGGCCTCCAGGTCGCGGGGGTCGACTCCGCGCAGGAGCTGGCGATGCTCGCGGCGTGCGTCGGGGTCGCGTCCAACTTCGCCGCGCTCCGCGCGCTCGCCACCGACGGGATCCAGCGGGGCCACATGGCGCTTCACGCGCGCAGCGTCGCCATCGCGGCGGGTGCCCGGGGCGACCAAGTCGAGCGCGTGGCCAAAGCCATCCACGAGGCGGGCCAAGTCAGCGTGGCCGCCGCCCGCGCCGAGCTCGACGACCGCCCCTCCGAGCCCCGTCTCGAGGTCTGAAGGCGCGACTTGATTCGAGTGGGGGTTTGCCCGACAATAGCGTCGTGAACTCCCTGCCCGTGTCTTCTTCCCGTCAGGTTGCGGGACGTGGTTTCTCGCTGCGACGCGAGGCGCACCGGTTGGTGGGTGTCTTCACCCGGCCGATGACAGCGGAGGCGGGTGAGGCACTGGAGAGTGTGTTGGGCCCGGTACCGCCGACGCGATACCTGCACCTCGCGGCGCCAGGCCCCGCGGTTCGGCTCCCCTCCGAGGAAGACACGGCCGTCTTGCGCCTGCGTGTGTTTCGGCTCTTGCGCGCGTTCCGACTCGTGGAGGGACGTGCTGCTTTTGTGCTCGAAGCGAGCGGGTTCGCTGCGGCGGCCTATCACGCGTTTGGCACATCCGTACTGAGCGTCGCGGGACTGCGAGCCGATCACGCCGTGTTCCGAGACGTCGGGGAAGCCTGCCTGTGGCTCTCGAACGGAGACGCCGGCCATGCGATGGACTGGACGGGTCTGGTCGCCCGCGCCCGCCTCGTCTGAGCCGGCTTCGCCGTCGCGTGGGGTCCGGCAATTCTTGCCGGACCTTCAGTCCAGCTCGGCGAGCTCCGCATCGAGCCGGTCGTCCATCTCGTCCTTCTCTTCCACGGGCGCCCTCGCGGCGCGTTGCGGCGGCAGGGGCTGACCCTGCCGGAGCGCCTCGAGGTCGCGCACCAGCGCTTCGAACGCGTCGTCCGACTCGAACAGCCGCGAGCTGAGCGCCCGCGTCACGCCGCCTCCTTCGAGGGTGAGCCGGCTGACGACCGCGACGGTCGCGCCGAGGGTGCGGCTCTCGATGCGGGTCACGGACAGGCCGAGATCCGCGTAGCTGAACTCCAGCGTCGTCGTGCCGATGGAGCGGGGGACCGAGAACGACCGCTCGTAGAGCACCACCTCGCCCTTGCCGCCAGAGACGATCTCGTTCTTCAGCGAGTGCACGTAGGCGACGGCGACCAGCAGCAAGACTCCGACGATCAGCATCGGGAGGAGAGAGCCGCCGAACATCAACAGGCCGGAAGACAGCGACATCGCCGCGAGCGCGAGTCCGACCACAAGGACGGTCACGACGATCATGGTCCGACTCGAGCGCAGCGCGTAGTGTCGGATCGGCTCGCGCGATCGATAGGGCATGCCCCCCATTGTGACGGCGCGGCGCGGGCCCGACCAGGTTCTAGGCGCAACCCTGCACGCGCTGCCTTCACGGCAAGCCGGAGACTCAATGGACGTCGACGATCAGATGCTCGAGCACTTCTTCACCGTTCACGGCGAACGGGGAACGGTACCGCCCACTCACCGAGGATGCGGAGCGACGCCTCTCTCTTTCGATGCCGGCGAGCTACGTCTCCCTTGTCCGTCGTAACGGGTTTTGCTCCTACCTCGACCAGATGCTCTGGCTCTGCGATCCACACGACTGGACGCAGGCCGTCGATGCATGGATGCCGGACCACGATGAGCCCCAACCCCAACATGCGCTCCGCGCAATTCCAGAGCCGGGCCCGGGCGTTGCGCTCGCACGGGACCAACCCGCTCAAGTGGGCGCGACCGCGACGGGTACGCCGTTCAGCGCTGCGTTGCCGGTGAGCGCGTCGATGGCCAGTTCGTCGGTGAGGTCGTTCACGCTGACGCCGGCGTGGCGCCGGGCGACCTCGAGGCGGACTCCAGGGCGGTCGTGGCCAAACCCGTGCGGCAGGCTCACGACGCCGCGCATCACGTCTTCGGTGACTTCGACGGGCACAGTGACTTCGCCTACGCGGGAGGTGACCCGCACCGGCTCTCCGTCAGAAACGCCGCGTTCGTCGGCGTCCTCGGGGTGCATCATCAGCGTGCAGATCGGCTTGCCCGCCATGAGCTTCGGGACGTTGTGCATCCAGGAGTTGTTGCTGCGCAGATGCCGGCGCCCGATGAGAACGAGCGCGTCGTCCATGGCGCTCTCTTCGAGCCGCGCGAGGTCCTCGACGTAGGGCGCGGGGGCGATGTCGAGGGCGTCCTTCCAGGGCCGCATGCGCTCGGGCATCGACGGCGTGAGGGGGCCGAGGTCGACACCGCTCGGGGTCTCGAGGAGCGCCTTGGCGCTCAATCCTCGGCGCGGCGGGAAGGGGCGCGGGCCATGTGGACCGAGGCGCAGGCTCAGATCGACGACGCCGACGGGGCCGAGCCTTCGCATGGCCGCGATGCGCGCGCGGGTCTTGAGGTCCCAGCGCCCGGACAGGCGCGCGAGGCGCTCGACGAGGTCGAGCATGATCTCGTGGTCGTGACGTTGGTCGTCTTGCGGTTCGAACAACGGCAGGGAGAGCTTCGCGGTGTGGTGGACCGCGAGATGCTGGAACGCGATGTCGTAGTGAGGCCGCTCGAGCGGGCTGGGCGGCGGCAAGATCACGTGGGCGTGACGCGTCGTCTCGTTGATGAAGAAGTCGATGCACACGACGTGCTCGAGCTGTCCAATCGCCTGCCCTAGACGCGCGCCGTTGGGGGTGGACAGCACGGGGTTGCCCGCGCTGGTGACGAGCGCGCGGATCTGACCGTCTCCCGGCGTGAGGATCTCGTCGGCGAGGGTGGCGACGGGGAGCTCGCCGCCGACCTCGGGCAGCTCGCGGACCCGGCTGCGCCACCGACCGAAGCTGCCGCGCCCGATGCCGAGGCCCATCGGGAGGTTGATCGCGTCGACCGCCGGCGTCGTGAAGAGCATGCCGCCGACGCGGTCGAAGTTGCCCGTCAGCAGGTTGATCACCGAGACGAGCCAGGTCGCGATGCCCCCGAAGGCCTGCGTCGAGGTCCCCATCCGCCCGTAGCAGATCGCCCTCGGCGCTTCGCACAGCGCGCGCGCCATCGCCTCGATCGCCTCAGCCGCGATGCCGGTGTGCTTGGCGGCCTCTTCGAACCCAAACGGCGCGAGCGCCGGGGCCAGCCGCCCGAGTCCCGCCGTGTGGGCGGCGAGCGGTCCGAGCCCGCGTCCGTGGCTGAGCGCGTGTTTCGCGATCGCCGCGAGCAGCCACGCGTCGGTGCCGGGCCGGATGAAGTGGTGCGCGTCGGCGAGCTTGGCGGTCTCGGTGCGCCGCGGGTCGACCACCACGACCTTGCCGCCGCGCGACTGAATCGCCTTGAGCCGACCGCGCATGTTGGGCGCGCTCATCAGGCTGCCGTTCGACGCGAGCGGGTTCGCGCCGAGGATCAACATGTGCGTCGTGTGGTCCACGTCCGGCACCGGGATGAGGAACTGGTGGCCGAACATCAGGTACGCCGCCAGGTGGTGCGGAAGCTGGTCGACGCTCGTGGCGCTGAAGCGGTTCTTGGTGCGGAGCGCCTTGATGAGCGTGGGCGCGAACACCGACGCGCCGAGGTTGTGCACCGTCGGGTTGCCCACGTAGACGGCGACCGCGTTTCGGCCGTGTGCTTCACGAACCCGATGCAGGCCCTCGGCCGCGAGATCGAGCGCCTCCTCCCAGCCGATCTCCACAAACCGGCCGTCGACCCGCTTGACGGGCTTCGTGAGGCGGTCGGGGTCTTCCTGAAGCGCCTTCAGCGCGGGCCCCTTCGGGCAGAGGAAACCCCGGCTCAGCGGATCGTCGCGGTCGCCGCGGATCGACGTGATGCGCGTGCCCTCGGTCTCGATCGTCAGGCCACACATGGCCTCGCAGAGCGGGCACGTGCGGTGGTGGATCGTCACACGATGCTCTGGCGCTCGCCGGCCACCGCGCTGCTGCACATCTCGACCAGCGCCGAGGCCCGCATGCGGATGACCATCTCCGAGTCCGGGTCCAGCTCCGCCGGGAACAAACCGGTGTCCACGATCACGGCCGCGGCGCCGAGCTCCAGGTAGTGCGGCGCGGTGTCGGACCCCACGCCCCCGAGCGCCAACAGATCCACCCCGGGGAACGCCGCGTGGAGGAACGCGATGTAGTCCGGGCCCCCGAGGCCGTGGGCGTGCGCGATGCCGAGCATGCCCTCGTAGTTGGAGTGGTGGTGCACCTCGTTGGGGGTGCTGACCGACGGGAACACCTCGAGCCCGCGCTTCTTGCCCGACTCGATCAGCTCGGGGTCGAAGATGGGCGAGATCACGAACTCCGCGCCCGCGGCGAGCGCCACGTTCAGGTGGTCTCCGTGCACGACATCGCTCAGACCGACGATGACGTCCGCCTCATCGGCCACTTCGGCCGCGATCTCCGCGACGAAGGGAACCGAGACAGGCAGCGCGAGCAGCTCGATGCCGCCCTTGGCCGCCGCCATCGCGCGCGCCATGAGGTCGTCGCGCTGCGGCGCCTGCACGATCGCCGCGAGCCGTGTGCTCTTGATCTTGTCGAGGACCTCACCCATGCGCGCACAGTCATCGCCCGCTAGGGCCCTCCGGGTCAAGCGCGGCGTCCCTCATCGGCGACCTCCGCTCTCGCGCGCGCAATCGAATCTGCCCCCGGTCCATGCTTTGTCGACGGCCGCCTGGCTTCCGATTCTCGGAATGCCCTATGCTGCGGCCGGGTTGCCGAGCGGACAGCCCATCGCGACCCATGACCACCCGGTCGACTGAAAAGCACCTGGGTGGCGCGCGATGGCTCGGGAACCTAGGGGGATCTGTACCGCGTTGCTCACCTACCTCTATCTCTTCTCACTCATCGTCGGCTTCGTCCTGCTGGGCGCCTCGATCCTTCTCGGGGGCTCCGATGACGCCGACCTCGACACGGACGCGGACCTCGACGGAGGCCTGGACCTCGACGCCGACGGCGATTTGGACTTCGAGGCCGAGGGCGGTCTGGACAAGGACCTCAGCCTCGACCTCGACTCCGAGGGTGGCCACGGCGACTTCAGCGGCTTCCTGCTGACGTTCCTGTCGCTCCGCTTCTGGACGTTCTTCCTCGCGTTTTTCGGGCTGACGGGCCTCGTGCTCGACGGTCTGGACCTCGTGAGCTCGTCGATGATCGGGCTCGGAGCCGCGATCGGCATGGGTTTCGTGACCGGATTCGGCGCCGTGAGCGTGTTTCGGAAGCTCAGCGGTACGACAGCAGGTGCGATCACCGAGAGCAATGATTACATCGGGAAGACGGCACGCGTGATGGTGCCGTTTGGCAACGAGGGCGTGGGGAAAGTTCGAGTCGACATTCGCGGCAACCAGGTGGATTTGCTCGCGACCGGCTTGGATGAGGATGCTTTCGAAGGCCGAGAAGAGGTCCTGATCGTCGAGATGGACGGTCCGCGCGCCCGGGTGGCGCGGCTGTCCGACAAGAAGCGCGGGTAGAACCGCCGACGCCAGGACCGCGACCGACTCGCCATGGGGCGCGGTCGCTCTAGAAACAAACCCAGCGCGTGAGCCTGGGCGGGGGGCGTCTCCAAACCGGGGACGCGAATCGGGGAGGCCATGGGCCGACCCACAGAAAGGTAAGGAGAAGGATGCAGCAGTCCTATGGGGATCCCAACGTCGTGCAAGACCTGGGGGCCGCCGCCGGCGGCCTCGACGCCACGCTCTGGGCGGTCGTCTTTGGAGCGCTCGGCCTGTCGGTCGGGCTCCTGGTCCTGATCGCGATCGTGCGCCGTTTCCTGCACATCGCGCGGCCCAACGAGGCGCTGATCTTCAGCGGCAAGCAGTACACGAACGCGGACGGCTCGACCGTCGGCTACAAGGTCGTGCGCTCGGGGCGCCGTGCCCTCCAGATCCCCTTCTTCGAGCAGGTGGACCGGATGGACATGACGCTCATCCCGGTCGACGTGGTCGTCCAGAACGCGTACTCGCGCGGCAACATCCCGCTGGAGATCCACGCGATCGCCAACGTGAAGCTGCACAGCGCCGACCGCTACATCGGCAACGCCATCGAGCGGTTCCTGGGCAAGCCCGTGGCCGACATCCAGCTCGTCGCGCAGCAGACGCTCGAGGGCGCGCTCCGTGAGGTGCTCGCGCAGCTGACGCCCGAGGAGGTCAACGAGGACCGGCTGAAGTTCGCGCAGATCCTCATCGAGGCGGTCGAGGACGACCTCGACAAGCTGGGTCTTCAGCTCGACACGTTGAAGATCCAGAGCGTCTCCGATGACACCGGCTACCTCGACTCGATCGGCCGGCCGGCCATCGCGGCGGCGCTCCGCGACGCGGAGAACGCCGAGAACGAGGCCATGCAGAAGACGGCGCAGGCGGAGGCCACGGCCAAGCAGCGCGCCGAGGTGGCGCGGGCCGATGCGCAGAAGAACATCGAGTCCAAGCAGAACGAGCTTCGGCGGATCCAGGCGGAGCTCGACGGCAACTCGCAGGCGGTGGAGCGCGAAGCCGACGCGGCGGCCAAGACGGCGCGCGCCGAGGCGGAGCGCGAGCTTCAGGAGATCCGGAGTGAGCTGGAGCGACTTCGCCTCGAGGCGGAGGTGGTCATCCCGGCGGATTTCCAACGGCGTGCGCGGGAGATCGGCGCGCTCGGCGCGGCGGCCCCCACCCGTGAGAACGGTGCGGCGGCGGTCGCGGTGCTCGAGATGATGAGCGCGGCGTGGAAGGACATGGGCCCGCAGGCGCGGGAGATCTACGTCATCCAGCACCTCGAAGAGATCGTCGGCACGGTGGTGAGCCAGCTCGACAAGGTCGAGATCGACGAAGTGAACGTGCTCGACCAGGGCGACGGAGAGGGCCTGAGCAGTTACGCCGCGACGTACCCGAAGATGGTCGCGCAGGTGATGAGCGCGCTGGCGGAGACGACCGGCGTGGACGTGCCCAAGATTCTCGCCGGAGAGCCGAAGGCCAGAACGACAAGCGCGGCGCGTCCGCAAGGGAGGCTGTGATGGGACTCGGTGGATTGGTTGCTCTGGTTGGCATCTTCGCCATCGCTGGCGTCGCGCTGCTTCTCCTCATCAAGAACATGCTCTACCTCGGCTCACCGAACGAGGTGCTCGTGTTTAGCGGCCGCAAGCGCAAGACGGCCGACGGGTCGGTCGTCGGCTACCGGATCCTCAAGGGCGGCCGCACGGTCCGCATCCCGCTCATCGAGACGGTCGACCGGATGGATCTGACCAACATGATCATCGAGCTCACGGTGCGGGCGGCGTACTCCAAGGGCGGCATCCCGCTGACCGTGCAGGGCGTGGCCAACATCAAGGTGCCCGGTGAGGAGCCCCTGATTCAGGCGAGCCTCGAGCGCTTCCTCGGCAAGAGCCGCTCCGAGATCATGCAGGTCGCGCGGGAGACGCTCGAGGGCAACCTCCGCGGCGTGCTCGCCATCCTGACGCCGGAGCAGGTCAACCAAGACAAGGAAGCCTTCGCGGTGAAGCTCACCGAAGAGGCCGAGCACGATCTCACCAACATCGGCCTCGTGCTCGACACGCTCAAGATTCAGAACGTGACCGACGACGTCGGCTACCTCGACTCCATCGGTCGCATGCGTTCGGCGGACATCCGCCGGAAGGCCGTCGAGGCCGAGTCCATTGCCAAGGCCGAGCAGGAGGAGGTCAAGTGGCGGAACACGCAAGAGGCGCAGATCGCGCGCGTCGAGGCGGGCATCCAGGTGGCGCGCAAGGAGACGGAGCGCCGCATCAACGACGCCACCACCAAGCGTGAGGCCCGCATCGCCGAGCAGCGCGCGGAGGTGCTCGCGTTGATCGCGCAGGCCAAGGGTGAGATCGAGATGCAGAAAGCGCGGATCGCGCAGGTCTCGAGCCAGCTCCAGGCCGACGTGATCGAGCCCGCGGAAGCAGGGCGCAAGCGCATGGAGCAGGCGGCCAAGGCGGACGCGGCGACGATCATCGAGCAGGGCCGGGCGACCGCCACGGTGCTCGCTGATCTGGCCAAGACCTACCGCGGTAGCGGCACCAACGGCCGGGATGTGTTGCTCATGCAGAAGCTCGTGCCCGTGCTCAAGATGGTCAGCGGCACCATCGGCGACCTGCATGTGGACAAGCTCACCGTCATCGGCTCGGGCGATTCGAACGGCTCGAGTGGCCTCGCGTCGTCGCTCGTCCGCACCAACGAAGAGGTGAAGGCAGCGACGGGGGTGGACCTTCCGAAGATGCTCACGAGCGCCTTCGGCGGGAGCGAAGCGACGACCTGACGCGGCGCGGCTTCGTTCCTCGAGCGCCCTCCGGCATGTGTGCCGGGGGGCGTTCGTGTTGGCGCTCGTGCTTGCAGGTCGGAGTGGCGGCGCCGTGGATCTCGGGATGGGAGCGGCGACCGTGGTCGACCCGGACCGGCCGTTGATCTGGGTGTTCGTTCGCTGACCGCTCGGGCGTGCTATCCCGTCGCATGCCGTTCCCCCCTCGCCCTCGCGCCGTGATCACCGGCGCTGCGTCCGGCTTCGGCCGCGCGGTCGCTCTCGTGCTCTCTGATCGGGGCGGCCGCCTCGTGCTCTCCGACATCGATGAGGACGGCCTCGCGGAGACACGCGAGATGGCCGAGGGCCGGGGCGGCACCGTGCACACCGCGCGGTGTGATGTGCGGAGCGCGGAGGACGTCGAGGCGCTCGCGGTGCTGGCGGACGACGCGTTCGGAGGCACCGACATCGTGATCAACAACGCGGGCGTGGCGGTGGCCGGCACCATCGGCGAGGTCCCGCTCGAAGACTGGCGCTGGGCGGTCGACATCAACCTCTGGGGAGTCGTCTATGGCTGCCACTCGTTCGTGCCTCGCATGAAGAAGCAGGGCTCGGGTTGGGTCATGAACGTCGCCTCGGCGGCGGGTCTGCTCAGCGGCGCCACGATGGGTCCGTACAACGTCTCCAAGGCGGGCGTCGTGGCCCTCAGCGAGACGCTCTACGGCGAGCTTGCGGGGACCGGCGTGTCGGTCTCGGCTCTCTGCCCGACGTTCTTTCAGACCAAGATCCACGAGTCCGCGCGCGCCCCGGCTCGGCTGATGCGCGCCACCGAGAAGCTCATCACCAAGTCGAAGTGGTCGGCCGAACAGATCGCGACGATCGCGCTCGACGAGCTGGAGAAGGGCGAGCTCTACATCATCCCGCAGGCCGACGGACGCGTGATGTGGCGAGCCAAGCGGGCGCTCGGAAAGCGATGGTTCTCCGTGATGAGCGAGCTGGCCAAGCCCGACGGTGTGCTGTCCAAAATGCGCGGCTGACGAAATCTCCAGCGAACCCCCCGGGTTGCTTGAACGATGAACGACTCCGTCCTGCGCATCCGCCTCGTCTGCGGCCTGCTGGCGTCCGCCGCGCGCCTCGTGCCGGTGCCGTTCCTCGACGACTTCCTGCGAGAGAAGGCCGGGCACGTGCTCGTCTCGCAGACGCTCCAGGCGCACGGACGCACGTACCGCAGCAAAGAGGTTGCGCCCCTCTACACAGACTCGATGGGGTGCCTGCACGGCTGCCTGTTGGGCGCGGTCACCGGTGTCTTCAAACTGATCACCTACCCGGTGAAGAAGTTCGTCGTGTACGTCATGGCCGCCAAGTGGCTGGCGCGGGACCTCGCCGAGGCAGTGCTGCTCGGCCGCGCCATGGACCGTGCTCTGTCGGCTGGGCAGCTTCGCGACGACGGGGACAAAGCCGCGCGCCACATGGAGGCCGACCGGCTGCGCAAGGCGTTCGACAACGCGGTCGCCGGCACCGACATGAAGCTGCTGCGCACGGTGATCGACGGGACGGTCGTCTCCATCGGTGGCTTGCCGCGTGCGGCGTTCGCCGCGCTCAAGGGCCTTCGCCGCCAGGATGCGGACGCCGTCACCGACCCGTCGGAGGGCCTCAGCGCGGCGAACGAGGCCAAGGTCGCCGAGGGCACCGACCGGCTGGCCGCTGCACTCGACACCGAAGACATGCGGGCATTCCTCCAGGCGTTCGACCAGCGCCTCGACGAGAACCTGCGTATCCTTTCAGCCCGCGGCTGACGACCCCCGCCCCTTCGTCGGGCGCACCCTACGACCGTCGGGTCGGGCCCACGCCGGCGCCTCCACGCGCACCGGTTAGCCCTGATCGCAGAGGTGGAATAATCCTTGAGCAATGGATGCGCACGGCCGCGCTTCTCGCTGGAGACGGCGTCCGGGATCCCCTGATTCACTCCTTGCGAGCCCGCCGTGGGCGTCAGGATCGTCATGCCTCGCTCTTGCTTGCCCTCGACCCTCGCGGTTGGATTCTCTCTGCTGCTTCTGTTGCTCGCCGGCCCCGCGGCCGCGCAAGACGGAGACGGAGACGGGGTGCCCGATGCGCGCGACGTCTGTCCGAGCACGTCGGCCGAGCTCACCGTCGATCCCGCGGGCTGCGACGCGTTCTGTGAGGTGGTCGACGCGACCAGCGACGTGTTCCTCCGGTCCCGCTTGCTCGAAGTGGGCACGGCTGATCCCGGCTCGTTCGGCTCGAGCATCGTGCCGCCGGCGGGCTGGCATCCGCGCGCGGAGACCAACAGCCTTCCCGACAACCTCCTCGGCTTCGTCGCCGACCCGGAGCGCACCGACTGGACGGACTACCAGGGTGACTTTTTCACCCCGGGCTCACCGGTCGAGGGCTTCGGCGTCGACATCGGCGGCACGTCGTACTTCAACGCCGCGCTGCTCGGCGCCAATACGATTCCCGGCACCTTCACCGGGACGCGGGTCGAGTGTCGCCCGCTCGTCTGCGGCGTGCGCGGTGGTGGCTCCGCGTACTGGTCCGGCTCGGTCGACGGCATCGAGATCGACCAAACGTACTCGGTGCTCAACGAGGGGCTCTTCATCCTCATCGAAGTCACGCTTCGGAACACCACGGGCACCGATGAAGTCGTGACGTACATGCGCAACGTCGACCCCGACAACATGCAGCCGGTGACGGGGGACTTTGACACCACAAACACGATTGTCAGCAAGGTGACGGCACGGCCAGTTCACGCGCGCAGGTCACCGCGACCACCACCGGCCCCGGCTCCTTCATCGCGCTCGTCTCGTCCGATCCGGACGCGCGGGTGAGCCATGGCGGCTTCGACAACCGAGACGCGGCCGCGGTGTGGGACTGCAGCGACACTGACCTGTCCTGTGTCGAGGGCGACAGCGTGCTCGACGACAGCGCGATCAGCCTGGCGGTGCGAAAGACCGTGCCGGCTGGCGGTGAGGTGACCTTCTCCTTCGCGTACACGTTGGCCGACGTCGACGTGACGACCGCCGCGCTCTGTACGGTGCCGGCCGTCTGCGGCGATGGCGTCATTGAAGGCGCGGAGACGTGTGACGACGGCAACGCGGCGGCGGGCGACGGGTGCAGCGCGGGGTGCACCGAAGAGCCTGGCTATGGATGTGTGGGGGCGCCTTCGGTGTGTACCCCGGTCTGCGGCGACTCCCAGATCATCTCGCCCGAGACGTGCGACGACGGCAACGCGGCGGCGGGCGACGGGTGCAGCGCGACCTGCACCACAGAGCCGGGCAGCGTCTGTATTGGAACGCCCTCGGTGTGCGGGGTGTGCGCGGACACGATGAGCGGCGACGCGACCGACCTCGGCTGCTCGGTCATGACGCCGTACTGCATCGGGAGCGGGGCGTCCGCGTTCTGCGCGCCGTGCGACGACGACTCGGCCACCATCGACCTCGGGTGCGCGGACCCGACGCGCGTCTGCGACACGTCGTCCGCGCCGGTGCACGTCTGCGTGGCGTGTGAGGACAGCGCCTCCGGGGCCGGCGTCGACAACGGCTGCGTTTCTGCGCGGCCCTTCTGCGGCACCACGATGAGCGGCGCCCCGACCTGCGTCGAGTGCGTGGTGGACGACGACTGCGGAGTCGGCACGGTGTGCTCGATGACCGGCGCGTGCGTGCCGGGCTGCACGGACGGTCTCGACTGCTCGGGAAGCACGCCTGTGTGCGACACGACGATGCGCATGTGCGTGGAGTGCACCGATGACACCCAGTGCGGCGATGGGCAGATGTGCCGCCCCACGCGCACGTGCGGTGCTGGCGACACGGACGGCGATTTGGTGCCCGATGACGTGGACGACGACGACGACAACGACGGCGTGCCGGACGTTGCCGAGATCGACATGTCGCTGGTCGGCGACGCCAACGGCAACGGAATCCCCGACTACCAGGATGCCCTCCGGGTCACCTGCCCGGACACGAGCCCGGCGGACGGAATCTGCGATGAGCTCCCGGCGAGCGTCGACCTGGACGGCGACGGACTGCCGAACCACCTCGACCTCGATGCGGACGGCGACGGCATCGCTGACGTCCGGGAGGCGGGTGGAGACGACACGGACGGCGACGGTCTGGTCGACGGATTCATGGACGGGGACGGGGACGGATTGCACGACCCCTACTTGTCCTCCCCGCTCCCGACGCCGAGCAGCGATGGCGACGCGAGCCCGGATTTCCTCGACCGGGACGCGGACGGTGACGGAATCCCGGACACGATCGAAGGTGGCGCGACCGACGCCGACGCGGACGGCGTGGCCGACGACAGCGCCGACGGCAACGGCGACGGCATCGCGGACGGACTCACCGGCGCCGGCGCCGTGCCGACGCCCGATACGGACGGGGATGGCGCGGCGGACTACCAGGACGTGGACGCGGACGGCGACGGGATCGTCGACGCGACCGAAGGCACGGACGCCGACCAAGACGGTGAACCCGACATCACCCCGAGCGGTGTGGACACCGACAGCGACGGACTCGACGATGCCTTCGACCCCTCGTGCGCCACCGCGGCGGACTGCGGCGGGGTGATCGGCGCCGGCCGCGCTTCCTGACACCGACGGATCGGCCCCGCCCGACTGGCGGGACGTCGACAGCGACGGTGACGGCATTGCGGACGGAGTGGAGTGCCCGCGGCCCGAGGCGTGCGTCGACAGCGATGGCGACGGAACCCCGGACTACCTGTCGACGGATGCGGATGGGGACGGCATCCCGGACGCGACCGAAGGCCACGACGTGGACGCGGACGGGGAACCGGATGTGACCCCGAGTGGAGTCGATACGGACGGCGACGGACTCGACGACGCGTTCGACGCGGACTGCGCGGCGGCGGCGGACTGTGGCGGGGTGATCGGAGAGATCGCGCCGACCCCCGACCTCGACGAGGACACGATCCCCAACTTCCAGGACCCTGACGACGACGACGACGGGCTGAGCACGGCGGTCGAGCAGCAGGACGCGGACGACTATGTTGGCCCCGCAACCGACCCGACCGACATCGACGAAGATGGGCGCCCGAACTGGTACGACCCGGACACCGACGGCGACGCGGTGTCGGACCGCACCGAGAGCGGCGGCGACGGGGACGAGGACGGCAACGGCATCCTCGACTACATGGACCCGGACTTCGCGCCGGCCGACACCGACGGCGACACCGTGATCGACCGTGAAGAGTGCCCGGCCCCGGCGTCACCCGCGGCGGGGGACTGCCCCGACACGGACGGGGCCGGGACGCCCGACTACCAGGACGACGACGACGACGGCGACGGAATCCCCACGCGGGAGGAAGAAGCCGCCGGACCCGACAGCGACGGCGACGGCGTGCCCAATCGGCTCGACCTGGACTCGGACGACGACGGGATCCTCGACACCCTCGAGACCGGCGCGGACACGGACGGCGACGGCATCCCGGACGCGTACGACCTCGACGCCGACGCGGATGGGATCCTCGACATCGTCGAAGGCGGCGGCGCGGCGTTCGACACGGACGGCGACGGACGCATCGACACGCCGGTCGACAGCAACGCCAACGGCGTCGCGGACCGCGTGGACGCGAGCAACGGCGGTACGGCGCTTCCCGTTCCGGACACGGACGGAGACCGCACGCCTGACTTCCAGGACGTGGACGCGGACGGCGACGGCGTTCCCGATGCGACCGAGGGACACGACGCGGATGCGGATGGCGCGGCGGACGTCACGGCCAGCGGGACGGACGCCAACCGGGACGGCCTCGACGATGCGTTCGACCCCGCAGAGGGCGGAACGGCCGCGCCCCTGCCCGACTTCGACACCGACGGCGCCCCGGACTTCCAGGACGCTGACGACGACGGTGACACGGTCCCGACGGCCGACGAGCTCGGCGACGGCGGCGCGACCGATCCTTGGGACACGGATGGCGACGGAAGCCCGGACTACCTCGACACCGACGACGACGCAGACGGCGTGCCCACGGCGACCGAGGTCGCCGACGGAGCAGGACTGACGCCAGCCGACGACGATGTGGACGACGACGGACTGACGAACTGGCGTGACCCTGACGCGGACGGCGACGCGATCGAGGACGGCGACGAGCCGGGCGACGAGGATGACAACGGCGTGCCCGACTACCTGGAGGGCCCGGACACGCCCACGCCGGGTGGGCTCGCCGGGGGCGCGCTCTGCGCCGTTCACGGGGGCAACGGGCCCGGCCCGCTCGCGCTGACGCTGCTGCTCGCGATGGCCTTGTTCTTCAGGCGTCGTCGCTAGCGTCAGAGTTCGGGGATGCGTCGACCCCTTTCGAGTGGCGACGGCCGGCGGCGGTCCGCCCGTCGTTCCGCCGATCGAGTCCCGTAAGTCCTTGAAATGACATGGCGTGACTCTGGCGCGCGTCGTGCGGACAGGGTCGCCCGTGACCCAGTCACGGTACATCGAGCCTGGTGCGGTCTACGCGATCACGCGCCGGGTGGAGGGCCGCCGGTTCCTTCTGCGCCCGGACGCGAAGCTGACGCAGCTCTTCACGTGGTTGCTGTGCGTGATGGCGGCTCGTTTCGAGGTCGAGGTGCACGTGGCGGTGGTGATGTCGACGCACTACCACCTGGTGGTCACGGACACGCACGGACGGGTGAGCAAGTTCGCCCACGGCCTGAACGTGTGCTTGTCGAAGGCGCTGAAAGTGATGCGCCGGTACGTGCGGGGCGTGGTGTGGGAGCCGGGGGGCTTGAGCATTGTGTCGCTGGTGACGCGTGAGGCGGTGGTGGAGGCGATCGCGTACGCGATGGTGAACCCGGTGGCGGCGGGCTTGGTGACGGACCCCTCGCATTGGCCTGGCCTGACGGCGAGCGTGGAGGAGTTGGGGGAGCGGGTGCTCGAGGCGGCGCGCCCGGGGTTCTTCTTTCGCCCGAAGAAGTGGGTGGCGATGGCGACGCGGAAGCTGGTGCTGCCGGCGTGCCTCTTGGAGCTGGGCTTGGAGACGGCGCGTGCGCTGGTGCGGGCCGAAGTGGCGCATCAGCTGGCGGCGGCCAAGGCTCATGTGAAGGCGGAGGGCTTTCGTGTGCTCGGGCCGGTGGCGGCGCGGAATGTGAGCCCGTATCGAGAGGCGACGAGCTGGCGGGACCTGGGCGGGCTGAACCCGCGGGTGAAGGCGGGCCGCGGTCAGACGGAAGCGCGGGTTGCGGCGCTCGCGAAGAGGGCGCGGTTCCTGGGCGAATACGCGGAGGCGCTGGCGGCCTGGTGCGTGGGGGACCGCGGGGTGGTGTTCCCGGCTGGGACGTACTGGATGCGGGTGCATCACGGCGCGTCGATGGCCGCGTTCGAGACGTAAGCCCGCTTCCGTGTTGGTGAGAGCGACGTTACCCTCGGGTGGCGTCGCATCGGTGCGTCTGGACTCCGTGGGGGAGGGCAAGCCGAAGGTGTTCGGGCCTGGGCTGCCGCGTACGGAGCGTATTCGGTGGGACGTTTGGGCCCAGTTCCCACCCGTCGGCACGTTCTTCCGTCTTCGAGGAGCTCAGGCGACGCGTTTCCGATCCCGCACAGGATCACGTACCCGGGAGGCTGACCCCGCACAGGATCACGTACCCCGGAGGCTGACCCCGCACAGAAGCTGATCACGAAGTCGAAGTGGTCGGCCGAAGAGATCGCCACCATCGCGCTCGACGCGATGGAGCCCTGCTGCGTGGCGGCGGGATGCTTCTGACGGCGTTGCTCAAGGCGCAGCTTCAGTAGGGTCGGCCGCGCGCCGCGCTTTCGCTTCAGCCGGCTGAGGGTCTCCTCGACCGGCCCGCGGTCCGTTCACGTTCCGCAGGATCACGTACCCAGGAGGGTGATCCCCCGCGCCGACCCTGCGCAGGATCACGTACCCGGGAGGGTGATCCCCCGCGCCGACCCTGACCCAAGGCCTACGTGGCCCGGGCCGCCGTCCGGAAGGCGAGCAGGCTACCGCCGCGCGTCGTCACTTGGCGGCGGGGCACCGCTACTTGTTCGGACCCGCGTCTTTCGAGATAGCCGCCCGCCGGCTTCTGCGCCAGAGCAGCAGGAGCACGAAGATCCCAGGAAGGCCCCCGGCTGAGCGCCCGGCTCCCGCCGATGCTCGACAAGTACAACCCGCACTGTCCCCCCCGAGACCCCCGTCCGGATCACCGATTGGGTCGGCATCTTCGCGCGGCGACCCAGCATCGCTCAGCCCGGCATCGCTCAGCCCGGCGTCCGGCATGGCGACGATCATCGCGCACGAAGGCGTGCAGACCGCCGAACCCTCCTCGCCCGCGTCACACTCCTCGGCTGAGTCGACCACCTCGTCACCGCAGCGAGCGGCGGTGCAGTCGGTTCGGCACGCGTCGGGAAGAACGTCGGAATTTTCAGGCCCATTGTCGCAGCTCTCGCCCTCGCCAACCGTTCCGTCTCCGCACGCGGGAATGCACGCGTTCGTCGACTCGACACAGGTCTCCGTCGGCCCGCAGGGGCTCACATCGCCCTCGATGCAGACGCCAGATGCGCACTGGTCACTGGCCGTGCAGTACGCACCGGCATCGCACAGGCTGCCGTCTGCAGCGAAACTCGGGTCACACACACCGGCCCCGTCGCAGGCGTCCGGGCCGTCACACGCCCGCGCGGCCGAATCCCCGCAGGCAGTACCCGCCGCCAAAGGAACGCCAGCCACGCACACCCGACTCTCGCAGGCCTCGGAGCCGTTGCAGAGCTGCCCGTCGTCGCAGTCCACGGCCTCGTCACACTCGAAGGATTCGTAGGTGACGTCGAGAGGGGCGAAGAACAGGTTGCTGGTGCACCGCACGCGCAGGATGCCGGACCCCGCACCGAGCGCCGGCATCTCGACCACGGCATTTCCGTCGTTGGGTGTACTGGCCGCCAGAACGGTCGAGAACGTCACCCCGGCATCCGTCGACAACTCGACCGCGACGTCGGAACACGAGAACGGCGCCGCGTCGGTCCCCCCCACGTTCCAGGTGATCGTGTTCTCACCAAAGCCGAGCAGCCCCGGGTCGTTCAGGGTGAAGGGGCTCGTCGGACGCACGGCCGAAATCGTGATGTCGTCGAAGCCGAACGTGCCACCGGTCGGCCGACGGTCGCGCGCGGTCAGACGGAAGCTCAGTGTGCGTTCCATGGTGATCCGCAGGCCAAGCTCCCACGACGTGATGGCCCTCGGGATGCGCCGCGTCGGTGAGGAGGTTGGAGGCAACGACCGAAACACGGGCCCCACGCCATCGTCGGCAAGACTGAACATCGGGGTGTCCGCCGAGTCCATTTGCTCCCAGGTGAAGAGGAGCGGATCCCCATCGGGGTCGGTCGCCGTGCCGCTCAGCTCGAACGGTGTCTCCGTCGGAATCGTGAGCCCGTCGCCCTCCGCAGTGACCACAGGAGGGCCGTTGGTGCCCACGACCGTCCCACACGACGGACTGTCGAGGGCCGTTTGCACCCGCTCGAGAATTCCGCCGTGCAGGTAGGGGTGGAAGTACGGATTGGGAAAGGTGCTTCCGGGCAGGATCGGGAGGCCGCAACCACCACTTCCGGTGAGCGTATTGCCACCCCCTGGCTCCCAGTTCGTGTCCGCACCGTGAACCGCCGTGCAGTCACCGGAATGGGTAACGAATCCACCGATCGTAAAGACAATGTCGCGAAGCCGACCGACGATCAGGTCCGCATCACTGGATACATCACCGGCGAAGCCCTGGGCCAGCGGCATCGCGAACGGACGGGTTCCGCACCTCGGAAGAACCGTCATCGCGGCCTGACTGCCAAGCAGCGACCTCACTACAAACCCGATCGCGAGATCGTATTCGGTGGGGGCGAGCTCGTCGCCAATCCAGTCCCGCAGCGGGAAGGCGGGGCCGCCGGAGAAGGGCTCTGCGGCGGAGAATGCGTCGCTGTCGCTCACCGAGACGAGTTGCGGAGCATCGACCCGTACGAGCGAAACCCCCAAACGAGGGAGCAGGAACGCGTTGAACTCGGCGATGTTCTCGTCGATGCGCGCGAGGGTCGCCGAGCGCTCGAGGCCCGTGTCGTTCTCTTGGCGATATTGGTTGGTCGCGGCGCACGCCACACGCAGCTCCCGGATGTCGCCTCGGTCGGCGGCCGCTGCGCTGGGAGCGAGCAGAACGATCGCGGTCAACGCCAATGCGCTGAACCCATCGCTTGGCGCACCACTTGGGTTTCGGGTGCTCTTCAAATCTCTGTCGGGCGCCATGTCCCCCCCTCTCGCCGGACAGACTAGCCCATGCGGCTTGTGAAGAAGGTCGTCAGCGTGCTCGACGACGTGTCTGTTCGATCAGCTTGCGAGCCAAAGGCCTGCAGTGCGTGCGAGACCCCGAGCGCCCACCGAACCCGGCGGGCTTTGGGCTCTCGTCACCGTTGGACTGCTCCTGCGGTTCCGACGACGGAGCGCATGATCCGGCAGGCTGTCCAAGACGACGGCTCTCTCGCGCTCAGCACCCAGCAACGACCTTCAGTACTGGCAACAGCGGAAGCCGGTGTTCGTGAACGAGAAGAGGTTGTCGCCGAGCGTGAAGTCGAAGCCGCACGCGCGCCCGTCCTCGACGTTGTTGTATGAGCCGCCCCGGATCTGGTGCACGTTCGGGTCGGCCGACGACTCGGTCGCGGTCCACTCCTTCACGTTGCCGGACAGGTCGTAGATCACGCCCTCGGTGTCCCAGTCGGCGAAGCACATCGCGAACGAGCCGCCGCCGGTCGCCGCCAGTGCGTCGAGGCCGCTCTCCTCGCCGTTGCAGGTCATCGTCTGGCTCGTGCTGCAGCTCGACGCGTAGGACCACTCGCAGGTGCCGGCGTCGGCCTCGCACGCGGTCTGCCAGTCGGGCGCGTCGCAGAGCCGCCAGCCGCTTCCGTCGCCGCTGCACGTGCCGCTCGGGTTGAGCGCGCAGCACGCGTTCTGGGCTTCGGTCCAGGTCACGCTCGTCCACGGCATGACGTTGGCGTTGGAGCAGGCGCGGGTCTCCACCTGGCCCCCGTCCGAGCTGCTCGCGTCCGGACGGCTCGCTTCGTAGACCATCATTTCCACGGTGCCGCCGCCGCTCCGCGGGATGCTGATCGTCTCGATGGCGCTGTCTGGGATGTCTTCGTCGGTCGTGCCGTCGCAGTCGTCGTCCATGTTGTTGCAGAGTTCACTGGCGGCGGGCCTGCCCGCTGGATCGGCGTCGCACTCGGTTCCCATTCCATCGCTCGCGCACCGAATGAAGCCCGTCCGGCGACACGCTCCGGTCCCGTTCGCGCAGTCGTTGTCCACCGTGGGGAACGGGTCGTCGACCACCCCGTCGCAGTCGTTGTCGAGCCCGTCGCAGCTCTCTTCGTTCTCCTCGTAGGTGCCGCTCGGGTAGACGCACTCCCAACCGGCCGCGCCGTTGCACGTCGGGGACGTCGCGGCGCAGACGCCGTCGGGGTCGCAGAAGTTCGGCGGCGCCGACACGCCCTCGTCGGTGCGCATGTCGCAGTCGTCGTCGATGCCGTTGCAGACTTCGGCGCCGTTGTTGTCGCAAGCGTACTCACAGCCGTTCGCGTCCGATCCGTCGAAGTCGACGAACCCGCCATCGCACGCCGCGATCTCGCAGGTGCCGCTGGCGCAGGTCGCGGTGGCGTTCATGAGCGCGCACGGGGTGTTGCAGCCCCCGCAGTGCGTGAGGCTCGTGAAGGGTGTGAAGTCCTCGTCGGTCGCGCCGTCGCAGTCGTCGTCCTGGGTGTCGCAGGTCTCCAGCGTCGGGCCCGAGCCCCCCTGGCACTGGAGCGAGCCGCCAACACACGCGAACGTGCCCGTAGAGCACTGGCCGGTGCTCGAGCCGCAGCTCCCGCCCGCGCCCGGGTTGCCTTCGTCGATGCTGTTGTCGCAGTCGTCGTCGAGTCCGTTGCAGCTCTCGCCACCCGCCGCCGGTCCGCTCTCGCCGACGCATGACAAAGTCCCGCTGGTGCACGTGAGGGTGCCCGGCACGCAGATCCCGAGGTCCGTGCCGCAGCTCGCGCCGCCGCCGGGGTTGCCCTCGTCGGTCATGCCGTCGCAGTCGTCGTCCATCCCGTTGCAGGTCTCGTCCACGGGCGCGGTGGCGCCGACGCACGAGACGGTGCCGCCCGCGCAGGTGAGGGTGCCCGCAACGCAGGCGCCCGTGTCGGTGCCACAGCTCGCGCCGCCGCCCGGGTTGCCTTCGTCGGTCGTTCCGTCGCAGTCGTTGTCGAGGTTGTCGCAGGTCTCGCTCGCGGCCGGGCCGACCTGACCCTCGCAGACCAGAGCGCCACCGGTGCACGCCTCGCGCCCCACCGTGCAGGTGCCCGCCGAGGTCCCGCACACGCGCCCGCCGCCGGGGTTGCCCTCGTCGGTGGAGCTGTCGCAGTCGTCGTCCATCCCGTTGCAGCTCTCGGTGTCGGGCTCCACGCCGCCGGTGCAGACGAGCGTACCGCCGACGCATGTCTCGGTGCCCGGCAAGCAGCGCCCGACGCTGCTGCCGCAGGTCCCGCCGCCTTCGGGGTCGCCCTCGTCGACGGTCCCGTCGCAGTCGTCGTCACGCCCGTTGCAGGTCTCGGTCGCCGGGTCTGCGGGGGTGCAGCTGTATTCGCACCCGTTGGTGTCGCTGCCGTCGATGTCGAACCAGTTCTCGTCGCACGCGTCGAGCCGGCAGGTGCTCGCCTCGCACGCGCCGGTACCGTTTGCATAGCTGCACGTCACGCCGCACGCGCCGCAGTTGGTCGGGTCGGTGTCGAGCGCCACGTCTTCGTCGACGTTCGTGTCGCAGTCGTTGTCGCGTCGGTCGCACACGGCGTCGTCTTCCGACTCGACGAGGCAGCGGTATTCGCAGCCGTTCGCCGGGTCTCCGTCGATGTCGAGGCGCCCCACGTCGCAGCGGTCGATCTCGCAGCTGCCCTCGTTGCACGCGCCGAACGCGCCGAGCGGGGCGCACACAGTGCCGCAGGCGCCGCAGTTGTCGAGGTCGACGTTGGTGTCGATGCCCTCGTCCACCGTCCCGTCGCAGTCGTCGTCCAGGTCGTTGCAGAGCTCCTCGTCCAGGCACGCATCCCCGCCGTCCGCGCCTCCATCGACGCCCGCATCTCGCACCCCGGAGTCGCGCCCCGCGCTGCCCGCATCATGGCCCGCGTCGACGCCCGCCTCTTCGACGAGTGGCTCGGTGCAGTTCAGGCAGAAGGGCTCGACCTCGCAGCCGGTGGTCAGTCCGAGCACCACCGCCGCCAGGGCCGCCGCGCGCGCCTTGCCGTCCGGCCGAGGGCGGGCGCCGCGCGCCGAACGACGTCGGCGCCAGAAGAAGCCTCCGAGCACCAGCGCGAGCAGTGCCCACGGCGCCTCCCCGGGCGCCTGCGTCGGCGCGGTCCGGCATGCGCAGCCGCCAGCCGCGAGCACCCGGTCGAAGCCGTCACCCGTGCCGGCGTCGACCCCGCCCGCGTCCACGCCCGCGTCCACCTCGACCGTCGGCGGGGTCACGCACTCTCCGGCCTCGCAAGTCGTCTCGCTGGGGCAGCGGAGCGCGTTGCACGGGTCGGTTCCGCAGCTTCCGTCCGCCGGGTCACAGGCCTGCCCATCGGCGCAGCGTACCGAAGCACAGCGGTCGTCGTCGCAGGTCCCCTCGAGGCAGATCTGTTCTCCCTCGCAGCTGACCCCGTCGCACGGGTCCGTCTCGCAGGCGCCCGCGCGGCACCGTTCTCCGCCTCCGCAGCTCACGCTCGCGCAGGTCGTCTCGCAGGCGCCGTTGCGGCAAGCCTGGTCTCCGGGACAGGTCACGCCCTCGCAGGCGTCGACCTCGCACTCGCCCGTCGTCTCGTCACAGATCTGGCCGGGCAAGCACCCGAGGCCCCGGCAGCTGTTCTCGACGCAGCGTCCCAGCGGGTCGCGCGGGTTGCAGACGGTGCCCTCGTCGCAGACCACGCCGTCGCACGAGAACGTGCACTCGTTGTTGCTGCAGACGCATGCGGTCACGCCGTCCGCGTCCGGTGCGCAGAGGACCTCGCCCTCGCGCTCGACCGTCTCGGCGCCGCACGCCGCCTCATCGCAAAGCGGCGCGACGCAGAAGCAGCTGTCTCCGTCCACGCGCGGCGTCTTGCCCGTCGGGCAGTTGAAGCCGAACTCCGTTGCTGTGCACTCCACCGCGCACTGGCACTCGACGCACGCAGATCCTTCGGGGCACAGCGCCCCCGTCTCGGGCGCCTCGTCCACCGCGCCGTCGCAGTCGTTGTCGGTGCAGTCGCAGGCTTCGCGCCGGGGTCCGACCTCGCCCTCGCAGACCAGACGGCCCGCGATGCAGCGCTGCACGCCCGGCATGCAGAGTCCGTCGGTCGAGCCGCACGCCGTGCCCACTCCCAGGCCCTCGTCGGTCGAGCCGTCGCAGTCGTTGTCGAGGTTGTCGCAGACCTCGTCCTCGGGCGCGATGGCGCCTTCGCAGACCAGGCCGCCCTCCCGACAGAGGTTGACGCCCGGGACACACTCGCCGACGTCCGTGCCGCACGCCGCGCCGACGGGGATGCCGTCGTCCATCACGCCGTCGCAGTCGTCGTCGATTCCGTTGCAGACCTCCGCCGTCGGTCCGACCGCGCCATCGCAGACCAGCGCCCCGGCCGTGCAGAGCAACGTGCCCGGCATGCAGGCCCCGGTCGCGTCGCCGCACGCGGCGCCGCCCTCCGGGTTCATCTCGTCGATGTCGCCGTCGCAGTCGTTGTCCGCGCCGTCGCAGATCTCCGCGCTGGGGCCCGTCTCGCCGACGCAGGTCAGCGCGCCCGAGACGCACGCGAGCGCGCCCCGTGAACAGAGGCCCTCGTCGCTCGCCCCGCACACGGCGCCGCCGCCCGGGTTCGCTTCGTCCATGAGTCCGTCGCAGTCGTCGTCGAGCAGGTTGCACGTCTCGGCCGAGCCGGTGGTCTCCCCGTCGCACACGAGAGCGCCACTCAAGCAGCGCGTCGTCCCGGCCGAGCACACGCCCGCGTCCGTGCCGCACACGGCGCCGCCGCCGGGGTTCATCTCGTCAATGTCGTCGTCGCAGTCGTCGTCGAGGTTGTTGCAGAGCTCGGTGCCCGGCTCGCGGTTGCCAACGCACACGAACGCGCCGCCGACGCAGCTGCGCACGCCTTCACGGCACTCCCCGATGCTGCTGCCGCACGCGCCCATGGTGGGCACGCCCTCGTCGACGCGGGTGTCGCAGTCGTCGTCCAACCCGTTGCACGTCTCGACGTCGGGGCTCGTCCCGCCAACGCACGTCAGCGCGCCGCCCATGCACTGCAGCGTGCCGGGCGTGCAGATCCCGATGCCCGTTCCGCAGCTGCCGCCGTCGGCGACGCCTTCGTCGATGCGGGTGTCGCAGTCGTCGTCCTCGCCGTCGCAGACCTCCGTGCCTGCGGTGACCTCTCCGATGCACGCGCCCCACATGTCGGGTCCGACGCAGAGCTGGGTGCCGGCCACGCACTGGCCCACGTCGCTCCCGCACGCGCGGGTCACTCCGTCGTCGGGCACTCCGTCGCAGTCGTCGTCGAGCCCGTTGCAGGTCTCGGTGGCGGGCGGCGTCTCACCCGTGCATGTGCCGTACGAGCCCATGGAGCAGACCTGGGTCCCCGCGGTGCACTCGCCCACGTTGGTGCCGCACGCGCGGCTCAGCCCCTCGTCGACGGGTCCGTCGCAGTCGTTGTCGACGTTGTCGCAGATCTCCGCGGTCGGGGTGCATGCGTCGCAGACGCTGCCGCCCGCGCCGTCCTCGTCGGTGTTCCCGTCGCAGTCGTCGTCGGCACGGTTGCAGATCTCGACCGGCGGTGGACCGCAGGTGCCGCACGCGTTGGAGACACCCTCGTCGGTCCGGCCGTCGCAGTCGTCGTCGTCGCCGTCGCAATCCTCGGTCGGCACCGCGCCGCAGCCGCCGCACGCGTTCGCGACGCCCTCATCGACGAAGGTGTCGCAGTCGTCGTCCAGGCTGTTGCAGACCTCGACGAGCAGCGAGCGCCGCACGATGTCCGCGAGTCCCGCCGACAGCGTCTCCGGGTCGTCGGCGAAGTACGCGGTGTCCCCTCCCGCCGTGCCGGCATCGGTGCCGCCGGCGGTGGCGATGTTGTTCAGCTGCGTGCGCGTGTCGCCCGTGATGGCCAGGCCCACGACGTAGGTGTTAACGCCCGCCGCGAGAAGCGCGGCCGCCGCGTTGCGGGGCGGGGTGCAGTTGGCCGGATCGCTGCCGTCGCACGCGTCGTCGCACGTCTCCTGGCCGTCGGTGATCAGGATGACGCTGTAGGGCCGGCACGCGCTCGCGCTGTCCGCCGTTCGGATGGGGGCGATGTAGTCGCCGACCTCCGTCAGCAGACCGGCCAGGGGCGTGCCACCGGTGGGCCGCAGCTCGCAGTCCCCGCTGCCCGCCGAGTCGCAGAAGTTGCCCTCGATGCTGCTCGCGTTGAAGTTCGTCTCGACGCCGTTGAGCCAGCTCAGGATGCCGTAGCTGTTGTTCATCCCCGCGAACGGACCGATGTCGGGGAAGCCGACCAGGATGTCCCCCGTCCGAGCGCCGCTGCCCGTGAACCCGCAGACGCCGCCGTAGTTGATGCAGACATCGGGGCTGGACCCGTTGTGAAGCGCCAACGAGTCGCTTCCGATGCCCGGCTCGCACGTGTCGTCGATGCCTCCAGTGAAGTTGAAAGGGCAGGAACCATTCGGGAAATCGGCCCCGTTGTTGCACTGCGGGTTGCCGTACGACGCGAGAACGAGGTTGCACTCGAAGTCGTTGACGGTGTTGCAGGATTGGTCCGTGGACGAGATCTGCGGGAAGCGGGCGAGCGACCAGTCCACGTCCCCGAAGGCCAAAATCATGTTGCGCACGGCCGTCTTGGCGATCTGGATTCGGCTGTCGTTCGGCTCGCCATCGCAGTTCGTGTCGAGGCCTGCCGTGCAGTTGTCCCCGCAGTAGCGGCCATCCGCGAACGAGCAGCCGGTGGTCACCCCGTCGCCCCACGTGATGTTGCCGTCCAGGTCCTGGACCATCGATCCGGAGGTGTCGAAGGCGATCACGATCCGAGGCGCGATCTGCGCGTCTGCACTCGACGGCACGAGCGCGGCGAGCACCGCCGCTGCGAGGAGAGAACGTTTCAGCGAGACGGCCATCCTTCCATCTCACCACCACGGCTCGGCCTGGTCAACGTTCAGAGGAGGGGGACGACCGGCCTTCTGTGCCTCAGATTTGTACGATCGGCGGCGTTCGGGAGACACTGCCGGTTCGTGCCTTCGTTCTCCAATGCCCCCACGTCGGACCGCCCCACGCTGCTCATGGTGGGAGACGGTGATCCGATGGGACCCGTGCTCGAGGAGATGCTCGACAAGAAAGGGCTCTTCGTCGAGCGGGTCGGCACCAACGACCTTGCCAGCTCGGTCCAGCTCGCCCTCCCGGATGTCATCCTCCTGGTGGGAGACGCAGCGAAGAAGTCGCGCGCCGTGCTCGACATGCTGGAGGCCGACGGCACGGAGGTGCCCGTCATCGTGCTCTCCGCCGACGCGGCGCTGGAGGCGCGCCTCGACGCCTTCAAACACGGGGCGGCCGCGGTGGTGCCGCGCGGCGCGAGCGCGGACGCGACGGCGATCCAGATCCGCGACCTCACGCGCGACCTGGCCGTGCGCTTCGAGCAGGACACCGGCGAGATCGGCGAGGCGACGTTCGATGAGCTGGTGAAGCTCGTGTCTGACGAGTTGCGGAGCGGCATCCTCGCGGTGCGGCCGCCTGGTGAAGAGGGCGGCACGATGCGGCTTCAGCTCGGCGCGGGCCGACCGGTGGCGGACGCGGTGAAGGAGTTTGTCGCCCGTCTCAAGCCGCACGTCACCGAAGCAGGTGCGCTGAACTACCAGTTCCACGCGAGCGAGTCCGATCTGCTCGGTGACGCCGCGGAGGACTCTCCGCCGAGCGTGTTTCAGGGGTTGCGGGTGTTGCTCGTGGATGACGCGGCGGCGCGCGCGGACGCGCTCGCTCAGGAGCTTCGGGCCCGGGGCGCGATGGTGTTCGTGACCGACCACGAGGGCCGCGGGCTCACGCGGGCGGGCGGGCTCGACCCCCAGGTGGCGATCGTGGATGCGGTGGGCATCGAGGGGGAAGGCTTCGCGGTGATCCGCTCGATCCGCGCCCACGCCCGGCTCCGCTGGGCCTCGATCCTCGTGGCGCCGTGGCCGGAGATCTGGCCGGACGATCGGCCGATCCCCAATATGGACGAACTCGCCGCCCGGCTCGAGCCGCTGCTCGCTTCGGAGCACGACCTCGTGGCGCGCTGCGCGGAGGAGGAGCGCTTCAACACGCGCCTGGAGGAGACGGGCCCGAGCCGCATGCTGCGCACCCTGGTCGAGTCCCACGCGACGCTGCACATCACGGTGCGGAGCCCGAAGGCCACCGTCGAGATCGACGTGGCGGAGGACCTCGTGGTGGGGGCGCGGGCGTCATTGCCCGACGGACCCACGCCGGAGGGCGTCTCGGCGTTGGCCACGCTGATGACCATGAGCTCCGGGCGGGTTCGCATCGAACGCCGTGAGCGCCCCACGGTGGCCAACATCATGAGCCCGGTCGACGAGGCGCTCGGGGCCGCGGTGGCCGAGATCCCCGACAAGCCGCTGACGATGCGCCCGGGACCGTCGTCCAAGGCGCCGACCGCGCCGCCCCCCCCAAACAAGCCGCCGAGCATGGCGCCGGACCGCTCGCCCCGACGCCCCGCCCTTCCCTCGGCCGGGGTGCGGCGGGGGTCGAGTCCGACGCCCGGGCACAAGGGACAGCTCGGCACACCGAGTCCCGTGACGCTGTCCGAGCGGGCGCGCGACCTGGCCAACCGCAAGGATCGGCCGACCGCTCCACTCGATCTGCCCGCGGCCAAGGTGGACGCCGCGCTCAACCTGCTCGATTCGAGGCTGGGCGCCGATCCGCATGCCAAGCCGACGGTTCGACCCGACGCGCGCCCGCCCGCCCCGCCGCGCCCACCGCGCAAGCGACCGAAGCGCCGGCGGGCGTCTACGCTGGTCTTCGGGACGGCGCCCGTCGTGCCCAGCGCCCCCCAGGCGGACACCCCGCCCGCGCCGTCCGCCGCCGATCCGCTCGATGAAGAGCTGGCACTGCTCGACTCGGAGGTCACCGAGGAGGCCACTTCCGAGCCGCCCGCGCCCGAGCCGACGGCGTCTGAGCCGACGGCCTCTGAGCCGACGGCCTCTGAGCCCAGGACCCTCACCCCGCCGGACGATCTCCCAGCCTCCGAGCTCGAGTTTCCCAACGATCGCGGCAGTGTGCCGGCCGGCAGTCTGCCGGGTGCGTCCCCGCCCGTCGCTGCGGTCCCTGTTGCCGCGGAGCCTGTCGCAGCGATCCCTGTCGCTGCGGTCCCTGTCGCTGCGGAGCCCGTCGCCGCGAGTTCGCCCGCTCAGCCTACGCCGACGTCGCCTTCGGCCGCCCTAGAGCCGCCGCCGAGCGGTTCCAGCGGGCGAAAGGTCCTCGCCGCGCTGGTGGGGGTTGTGGTCCTGTGCGGAGTCTTGGTTGGCGGCTACCTCGCGTCGGGGGCCTCCAACCCGGCCATCGATGGTGCCCTCGCCGGTGTCGGTCTCGGGACCGAGCCGTCCACGGAGGAGCCGTCCAATCCCGTCGAGCCCGCGGGGGATCCCGTCGAGCCCGACCCCTCTGTGGATCCGGAGCCTGTGGGTCCGGATTCCGTGGATCCAGAGCCGCCGGTCGATCCGGAGCCCGCAACGGACCCCGAGCTGGCCAACCCCGAGGTAGCTGACCCCGAGGTAGCTGACCCCGAGGTAGCCGATCCCGAGCCGGCCGATCCCGAGCTGGCCAATCCCGAGCCGGCCGATCCCGAGCCTGACCCTGCCGACGGATCGGAAGCGCCCCCGAGCACCGCGGAGGACTACCTCCGGCTCGCGCGCCAGGCCGGCGACACGGAGCTCGGCGAGCGCTACTACCGGCACGTGCTGACCCTCGATCCCAGCGAGCACCACGCGATGGTCGGCCTCGGGCGGCTGCTGATGGCGCGCAACCGCCACGGCGAGGCGGTCGAGCCCCTGCGCGCCGCGGTGGGCCGTCGTTCGCGCCGCGCGTCCTACCGGATCTGGCTCGGCGACGCGCTGGCCGGTTCGGGCGACGGCGCCGGTGCGCAGCGAGAGTGGACCCGCGCGCTGGAGATCGAGCCCGACAACCGGGACGCGCACCGCCGCCTCGGTCAATAGCGCGTTTGACGCGTCGGCGATCCTCCGGGAGGCTGTGGGGGCGCATGACTCGAATCACACCTTGGTCCCTCTCGCTCGTCCTCGTTCTCGGCCTGGCGTCCGCCTGCACGGCGGGCTCGAACCTGCCCGACAGCGGCGACTCGTTCGAGAACACGGACGAAGAATGCCGAAACGGGGAGGACGACGACGACGACGGTTGGGTCGACTGTGAAGATCCCGGATGCGCCGGCTTGCCGCTCTGCTTGCCCGACGACGCCGGCCCGCCGCGCGACGGCGGCTTCTCCGGCTGCGTCGGCACGCCCTACGAGGCCGAGGAGGCGTTTGCGCCCGTGGACATCGTGTGGGTCGTCGACACGTCCGGCAGCATGTCGGACGAGGCCGAGCGGGTGCAGGAGAACATGCAGCGCTTCGCCGACTCGATCGGCGCCGTCGGGCTCGACTGGCATGTCGTGATGATCAGCACCCAAGACTTCGTGAACGTGCCCGCCTCGTTGGCCGACGATCCGCGCTACCTGCTCGTCGAGCGCGACGTGTTCTC
Source organism: Sandaracinaceae bacterium (assembly GCA_045106715.1). Classification (GTDB taxonomy): domain Bacteria; phylum Myxococcota_A; class Polyangia; order Polyangiales; family Sandaracinaceae. The sequence continues at coordinate 17,780 of JBGCFC010000191.1, read as the reverse complement.
GGACCAGCCGCTGCACGCACTGGTCGATGAGTATTCGCGGTACAGCGACTTCTTGCGTCGCCGCGCCGTCACCCACTTCGTGGCGGTCACCGACGACGACTCGAGCCTCGCGTGGGAGAGCTTCCGCACCACGATGACGATGAACCTGGGTCGGAACTTCATCTTCCACGCCATCGCATCCGAGCGCGTCCCGGGCTCGGGCGGGTTCCCGCCCAACGATGCGTGTGTGCCCCCGGGCGGCGGCTTCGGGGACGGTGCGGCCGACGTTGGCGAGGAGTACTACGAGCTGGCGGCGGCCACCGGCGGGCGGACGTTCTCGATCTGCACCCCGTCGGCCGAATGGACGGGCCTGTTCGACACCCTGACCACCGCGATCGCCGTACCGCAGACCATCCCCTGCGAGTACGACATCCCGGAGCCCCCGTCCGATACGGAGCTCGACTTCAACCGGGTCAACATCCGCTACAACTCGAGCTCCGGCGGCAGCAATGTGTTCCCGTACGTGGGCGGAGACGACGGCGCCGACTGCACGAGCGGAGGCTGGTACTACGACGACGCTGCGGCGCCGACGCGCATCATCCTGTGCCCGAACACGTGCTCGGTGGTCAACGGAGACTCGGGCGGCACGGTCAACGTCGAGCTCGGCTGCCTGACGTTCATCATCTGACCCGGTGGCGCGTTCGAAGGCCAAACGCCCCTGCCCGTGCGGCAGCGGGGAGTCGTACGCAGCGTGTTGCCGTCCCGTGCATCAAGGCGCGCGTACCGAGGCTCCGTCGGCGCTCGTGAGGGCGCGCTTCAGCGCGTTCGCGCTGGGTGAGGGCGCATTTCTTCTCGCGACGGTCGCCAAGGCCCATCCGCTCACCACACGTCCCAAGGCGGACGTCGTGCGGGAGCTGAGCCAGGCACACAAGACGCTTCGCTATCGTGCGGTCGAGATCCGCGATGAGCGCGTCGACGGCGCGTCCGCGCAAGTGCTGTTCTGTGCCCGGGTCTTCGAGAAGGGCAAGGACCGTTCGTTTGTCGAGCTGAGCAACTTCGTCCGCGAACAAGGGTGGGTCTACGCCGACGGACTGCTCGCGTCCCATGGGACCGCCGCCGCCGAGGCCATGTCGATCGAGACCTACCTCGCGGCGTTTTCTCCCGCCTGACGGCGAGCTCCGGGCGAAGCCGCTATCCTGTCGGGGTGTCCGCCGAACCCGAGGTGGGTCCCTTCCGCGACGCGTCGCCCACCCCCGAGGCGCGACTGGCGAAGGAGCGCCGCGAGAGCCTCTCGCGGGTGGCCGTGCTCTGTCATGAGGCGGTCGAAAAGGAGCGCCTGCGCGAGTCCCGAGTCGATGCGCTCGGCTTTCTGTCCGTCGGGGCCATCTTGCTCACGACCGGCGCAAGCCTGACTCTGGCGGTGCTCGACCCGCGTGGCCCGTGGCTGTCGTTGTTGTGCCTCGCCAGCTCGCTCCTCGTCAGCGGCGCCGTCGCGCTGTTCCATCGATCGCGCGTGCGCCAGCGACGGTCTGCGCAGCGCTTGCGGAGTCCGTGACACCCCGACGCGGCGAGGCCCCGAACGACGCGGCGGCAGCCACGAGGGCTTCCTCATCGCCTTCGACCCGATGTGACGCATCCGCGGCTTTCTTGCCGGATTCGACCTTCGCTCCGTAGCGTCGGGCTCATGAAGCGCGCACTCGCCACCCTCGTCTTCGTTGCTCTCGGGGCCGTCTACTCAGGCTGCATCTTCCAGCACATGTCGCCCGAGCGGCAGCTCACGGACCAGGCGTACGCGTACAACGACGAGATCCGGTGGTCGCGCATCGATCTGGCCGCGCAGCGCGTGCACTCGGACTACCGTACGACGTTCCTCACGAGCCACGCCGAGTGGGGCAGCGACATCATGATCGCGGACGCGGACATGACCAACGTGTCCTTCGAGGACGGTCAGGGCGCGGCGACCACGCTCGTTCGGTTCGCGTGGTACGACCAGCGCACGATGGAGGTCACCGGCACCCTCGTCGCGCAGCACTGGACCATGACCGACAACGGCTTCCAGCTCGACGGAGAAGAGATCGTCGGGGGCGAAGAGCGGCTCCTCATCCTTCCGGAAGAGGACGAAGACGGCGACGACGGCGAAGCGCCCGAGGTCGAGACCGCGGGCGGCGCGGAAGTCCTCGCGCAGCGCTGACTCAGGTCCGCGCGCGCATCAGCGCCAGGGACAGACACGAGGGCCTGTCTCCTCGAGGTCGACGCCATCCGGGAGGTGTGCAGCGAGGCCTCGGTCTGAGCCGGGGGTCGCGCCGATGGACAGGCGGAAAGGCAGCTCCGCCGCAAGGACGCGTTCGAGTGACGCGGCGTCGACCCGGCCTTCCCAGTGCACCCGTTCGAGCGGGAGCGTCGACTCGGCGAGGCGGGTGAGGAAGGACAAGGCGCAGCCCGCGATGGACAGCGAGCGCATCCGTTGGCTCTTGGCGACCCACGCGAACAGCGCATCCGCGGTGGCCGCTGGCGCCACCTGCGCGCGGCCGAGCTCGACCGACAACGTCACGGGGTCCGCGCCCGAGGCCAACAGGGCGTCGAAGGCGGCCGCCGGAACGAGCCCCTCCGGCACCCGGCAGCCGATCGTGAGCTTCTTGGTCTCGGCGAAGGCGTCGAGCTTGCGCGGCATGCCGCCGACGAAGCCGACGGCAGGCGCACGCGGCACGATCGCCTCGAGCAACGCCATGTCGTCCCGGTGGAAACGGCATGCGCAGAAGAGGATCTCGTCGAACGGGTCTCCGTCGTCCTCCGCGATCGCCTCGAGCCATTTGCGGAGCGGCTGACGGTAGCGGGAGCTGGTCGGGTTGAGTGGGCCGACTGTGGTGGCGTCGAGCACCAAGACACGGCCGTGCCGCATGCGCACATAACGGAGCAGCGCCCAGGCCTCGCGGCGGGTCAGCGGCGCGGTGAGGGATGCGACAAACGCCTTCTTCTCGACGCGCCGGGCCCACTCGTCCTCACCGACGTGAACGCGCTGGACGCGGTCGACGGCGTCGGGGGCCACATCGACAAGCACCCGCGCGACCGGTTGCTCGCGGATCGGCTGGTAGCCCTCTGATACGTACGCGCGACCCACGCGTTTCGGGTCCTCGAACCCGTGCTTGGGCACCCGCCGCGCGGGCCCGTGGTAGGGCATCTCGACCACGTGGATGAGACCCGGGGCGACGAGCAGCTCGACGCGGTCGCCGTTGTCGTGGAGGTAGACGTGATCCTGGGCGCTCATCGGCGCGGACGCCACCCCAGCGCGCCCGCCAAGAGCAGCTCACGCACCCACGCGAGGCCGTTTTTCGGCCATCCCGGCTCTGGCTCGAGCGACGCGTCGATGGTCTGTGCGAGCGCGTCGGTCGAGGTGGCGTCCTCGAGCAGAGAGAGCGCGTCGGCCACACATGCGGGCAAGGGGATCACCGCCACTTCGCCTCGGTGCGCGGTCACGCACACGGCGCTCGGCGCCTCGACCGGGACGGTGTGCTCGCCCTCGGCGAAGTCCGCGTGGCTGGAGAGCACGTCGTGGGGGAGCGCGAGCGTGTGGGCGGCCACGTTCGGCACGACCCAACCCGCCCGGAACGCCTCGTCTCCCGGCAGCGCCTCCGCCGGCACGGTCAGCCGCTCGATCGCGTCGTCCTCGCGCTGCACTACGATCGCCGCCTCAAACGTCGCCATCGACCGCGCCGCGCCTGGCTCGACCCACGCGGCGAACCGTTGGGCGAGCGGCGCGCGGTCCCAGATCGCGTCCGAGACTGCGAACGCCTCGACCGCACCGTCCCCGAGCAAGGCGAGCGCGCATGGCGCGACCTGACCGAGGCCGTCGGAGAGCTGACGCAGGCAGGGCTGCGCGCCGTCCTCGAGCACCACCGCGAGTTCCTCCTCGACGAGATCAGCGCGGAGCCGCTCGGCGGGGTCCTCGCCGGACGCGATGCACGCCACGTGATCCTCGACATCCACGCCGATCGTCGCGGCGCGCAGCAGGCGATCCCAGGCCAGGCGCTGGGCCTGTCGTGTCGCGGATGGAGCCGCCTCGAGCGGCGCGAACAAGAGCCGGTCGAACACGGTCTCGACGTGCGCCCGGTACGACTCGAGGGTGTCGAAGCGTGCGAACGCGGGCACCGCCGACAAGACGGCCTGCACCTCGGGCGCCGACAAGCGCTGCTCGTGCCCGACCACGTAGGCGGTGGCGTCGCTCGACGCGTCGAGCACGGGGTGCGGGACGCGGACGCGGAGATGGGACTCGATCTCCCGGTCGATCGCCGCGAGCTCGCGCTCGAAGTGGGCGAGGCCCTCGCGGAAGATCGGTACCGCCGCACGCGCGCGTTCCGCGAGCGCGCCGTCGTCGAGTCGCCACATCGCTCGCTGGCTGCGCGCGGAGGGCGAGCGACCCGCGGCGGCGCGATCGAAGGCGCCCTCCTCCAAGCGCATCGCCTGCTCCGGGCCGTAGAACAGCACCACGGGCACCAGCTCGTTCAGCCGCGCGCCGAGGTAGAGCTCCCAACGGGTGAAGTCGGGGCGGAAGAAGAACCCCGCCGCCCGGTGCATCATCTCGTGCGGGCCCCACTTGGACACGTGGCTCGGGTCGTAGGTGGCGAATGGCGCCTCGGCCATGAAGCCCTGGTACTTGCCCGTCCGCAGCACGCCGCGGTCCCACACGTCGTGGTTCGGGTCGCGCACCTCGGGAGGCGCCAGCCGCTCGGTCCAGTCCGGCTCGGCGCGCAGCTCCCGGTGTCGGCTCACCGCGCCCACCTCCACCCCCATGGCGACCGCGCGGAGCGCAAACGGCGAGGCGCCGACCTCAGCCGTGGGCAGTCCCGCATTGGAGGCCAGCCGCTTCACGTCGACCCCGCGCAACGCGACCGCGAGGCGTTGGAGCGCCGCCGCGAGCGCGTCGTCGTCCATGGACTGAAGCGCGGCCCGTCGGAGGGCGGCTGTCGGACCCTTGGCTTCGAGGCCCTCGAGCATCGCGGCCGGTGTACCACGACGCTGCTCCTCGCGCGCCCCGGCCGTGTAGGATGGGCGCGCCCATGGCCCTGTTGAAGACCCGACCGAAGGTGCGCCTTCGTGTGCCCAACGAGATCCGCCCCGGCCACGCGTTCACGGCCACCGTGCTGCTCGATTGCAAGCGGGAGGTGCCCGTCGAGTTCGTGAAGGTGCGCCTGAGCGGCATCGAGACCTGGACGGTCGGCTCGGGCAAACACTCCACCACGCGCAAGCACGCGCTGGTCAACCTGGGCGCGCAGCTCTCGGGTGAACGCACGCTCTCGGCGGGGCGCCACGAGCTGCCGGTGAAGATCCCCCTGCCTCCGGATCTGCCGCCGAGCTACCAAGGTCGCGCAGGCCGGATCGAGTACGAGCTCGACGTGCACGTGTCGGTCCCCTGGTGGCCCGACCGACGCAGCCAGTTCGAGATTCACGTGGTGCCTCTCGAGCGTCCGTCACCGCCCTCGAACCCGCAGATCTACTCCTCGCGCGTCGAAGGGCCCCGGGAGCGCGAGCCTCACGCCGAGATGAGCGTGTCGGCGAGCTGGACCCGATCTGGCGATGTGGTGCGTGGCGCGTTCGCCCTGTCGAACGTCGAGCACAACCGCTACTCCGAGGCCACCGTCGGGCTGGTCGGCACCGAAGTGCTCTACAACGGCCCGCACACCTACCGGCAGCTCGAGTACATGCGCTACCGCATCCGCGTCGGGCTCGAGGAGGCGCAGGAGGGCGAGATGTTGCCCTTCCAGTTCCGGCTGCCGGTCGACGCGATGTCGCAACTGGACCGCAAGAAGCGAGGGGGCCTGGTCTCGCTCCGCTGGGAGCTCGAGCTCCGGGTGGGGATCCGCTGGGGTCAGGACCTCATCCTCCGCGTGCCGTTCCAGGTCTTGCCGCGCTCGAGCCGTCCCGGGGACGCGCCCGCGCGCCTGGCCCCGCCCGTCGTGGGATCCGACCGTCTCAAGGAGCTGTGGCAGCGCATCGGGGAGCCGCACGGCCTCGTCTACGGGCTGCAGACGCTGACGCGCGCGTTCGGCGAGACGCAGCTCGTCATCCGCCGTGAGCACATGGGGCGGGACGGCATCCACCTGATCGCCGAGCTTCGGTACCCCGAGCTGCACATGGCGCTCGAGATCGAGCCCGCCAAGGGGCTGAAGATGATGGGCGGCGTGCGCGTGGGTTTCGACGACTGGGACCGCGCCCACCACGTGCTGGCGCGCGACCCGGAGCAGGCCATCACGATGTTGAAGGGCCTCGTGCCGCGCATGACCGGGCCGACCGTCCGGCGGATGGACGACGAGCGTCTGCTCCTCAGCTTCCGTGATGCGGGGCAGAAGCCGGCGGTGCTGACGCGCTTCGTGGCCAGCGCGGTGCACCTGGGTGAGTACGTGGAAGCGCTCCGCCACAACCTCCCGCCGCCCAGCGGGCTCGAGGCGGCGCTGCCGGAGTGGCAGGACCTCGCGCGTCGGATCTCCGGCACGCTCGAGACGGCCCGCATGCGCATCACGGGGCAGGCGGGTGCAATGCAGACCGAGGTCCGGGTGGCGTTCGACAAGAAGGGCAACGCGATGTGCACCTGGCTGACCGTCGCGCCGTCCACCCCGCTCGACCAGGAACAGGTCTTCGCGTGGCACGCGTCGAGCGGTGCGCTCGAGACGCCGCGTTCCGGGGAGGCGGGCGAGTTGATCCGGGCGACCGCCAACGGGGTGGAGGAGCTGTCCATCGAGCGCGACCGCATCAGCGTGCGTCTCGGGCTGCTGGGCATCGACGCGGGCGTCAACGCCGTCTCGGTCGAGCAGAAGCTGTCCCGCATGGCGCGGCTCGTTCAGGTGCTGCGCGGAGAGGCCGGTCCGTACCGTTGACCGTCGTTCACATCCTGGGCGGTGACTCGGTGCCGGTCACCAACATCGCGTGCTTTGGCCGGACGTACGCCAAGCACGCGGCCGAGCTCGGCAACGCGGTCCCGAAGCAGCCGCTGTTGTTCCTCAAGTCGGTGCGCGCGCTTCGGCCTCTCTCGGAGGGGCCCATCGCCTTCTCGGACGAGACCTTTCACCACGAGGCGGAGGTCGTCCTGTTGATCGGGTGCGATGTCGCCCAGGGCAGTGCGGCCACGTGGGGAGACGTCGAAGCGGTGGGGCTCGGGCTCGACCTGACGCGGCGCGGGCTCCAGTCCGAGCTCAAGTCGAACGGTCACCCGTGGACGACGTCGAAGAGCTTCTCCGGCTCGGCGCTGGTCTCGCCGCTGACCCCGCTCGCCTCGGTCGCGGAGCGGGACGCGATCGAGTTCACGCTCTCCGTCAACGGCGACCTCCGACAGACGGGCACCACCAAAAACCTGACGCACGACGTGCCCGCGCTGCTGTCCCAGCTCAGCGCGCTGACTCCACTCGGGCGGGGGGACCTCGTGTTCACGGGGACCCCCGAGGGCGTCGGGGAGATCCGCGCCGGGGACCGTTTTGAGCTCGCGTCTCCGGTGCTGGGAACGCACGCCGGCACGCTCTGAGCAGCGGTCACCCGGGTCAGATCCGCGCGAGCTCGTCCTCGGCCTCGCCGGCCGCGTCCAGATCCATGCCGAGCTCCTCGACCAGGCGATCCACGCCGGAGGCGCGCTCGGTGTCGGCGGCGCGCCCAGCCAGCTCCGTCGCCGTGCTCTCGAGGCGGGCGACAAGGCTCTGAAGACGCTGCATCGACTCGTCCCGCTTCACCTCGAGCTCCACGCGCCGGGCCCGGGCTTCGTTCGAGTCGGCCCAGGCAGTGCGCTGGAGCGCGGCGTCCATCGAGCGCACGTGAGCCGCCTGCTGCGTGGTCGCCTCGAGCAAGCGGTCGGCGGTGGCCGCGACCGGGTCGAACGCCGGACCGATGGCGAGCGCCTCCTTGGCGATGGCCGAGCGCGCACGGCGGGCGCGGCGCAGCAACGTGGCGATGCGCTCCCGGCGGCGGCGCACGAACAACAGCCCGAACAGCCCGAAGCCCAGGCCCCCCGCGCTCATCAGCGCGAGCGGGCCAGCGCCGATGCCCTCGGCGGTCTCGACCGCGGTGCTCACCGCGACCTCCCCTGTGGTCGGCGGAGGCGCCGGCGGGACGAGATGCTCGAGCTCGATGGCGCCGCTCAGGTTGGCGTCCACTTCGCTCACCGTCATGAGGTGCCGGGTCGAGAGCCCAAAGAGATTGAGTCCGATCGGGAGCTGCGCCTGGCGGGGCACTTCGAGCACGTAGCGGTGGGCGGCCGGGTCTTCGGAGACGATCCGCGCGCCCGGAGGCAGCGTGACCATGGCCGCGCCCGCCTCATCGCGCTGGCCGTTGACCGTCCGCGTGAAGGCGTCCACCTCGCTGCCGTCCACCTGGAAAGAGAAGCTCCCTGTGAGCGCGAACCGCACCGGGTCCTCGTGCGGTTGGACCACGGTGGCGAGGTCGACCTGGCCCGCGCGGGGGAGGGCCATGCGCTCCTGCACGACCCAGTCGGCGCGGGCGGTGCCGGAGATGCCGACGATGCCGAGCACGAGCAGGAGCGCGGGGCGGCGGAGGTTCGTCAGGCGTCGCATCAGCGCATCCTCTGGTTGCCGTAGAAGTTCATCGCCATCATCAGCGTGCGCTGCGAGCCCGAGTCCCAGCCGTTCCACGCGCCGCTGAGCACACGGTCGTATCGGCCCAGCAGGTCGGCGTCGCGGGCGAGGGCGTCGTCGTGCCAGAGGTCGGCTGCGGCGACGAGCACCCGCTGACGCTCGGCCAGGAGACGTCGCGCAGTGGCGGGGTCGCCGTGGGAGAGCGCGTCGCTGGCGCCGCTCAGCGTGTCGCCGGCCTGGAAGGCGAGCACGGTGCGCTTGACCGGGCGACGTGTCGACGCGATGGCCGCCTGTCGGTCCCGCGTGCGCTCCGCGTCGACGTCGACCTCGGCCGTGCGGTTCCGGTTCGAGAGCAGGTCCTTGTAGTCGAGCGTGACGTGGGCGATCTGGCCTGCTCGGGTGCCCGGCGGGACGCGGAGCTCCATGAGCACGACGTGCTGGTCGCCGCGCCGGAAGGTCGGCACGTGGATGCGCAGGCCGCGGTCCTCGTCGTTCTGACGGTCCTGGGCGATGCCGAGTTCCGCAGCGAGGCGGCGGTCGGTGGCGATCTCGGTGCGGCGCACGGCCGCTTCTTGCTGCGCGTCCAACACGGTCGAGCCGTAGACGCGGGTGGCGACGACCCCCTCGGCCAGCTCGACCCGGAGGCGCAGCGCCTGGGCGACGGCCTGGGCGCGCTCCTCGAGCTCGTCCGTGAGGATGTCGGAGATGTCGGCGGCGCGGCGCACGAAGTGGTAGCTGCCACTGCCTTCGCGGGCGATGGCGAGCATCGTGTCTTCGTCGAAGTCGGTGCCGAGGCCGACACTGGTGGTGAGCACGCCGCTGGCGTCGAACGACGACCTCGCCATGCGCCCGAGGCTGTCCGGGTCGGTGCGCCCGAGCGTGGCCACGCCGTCGGAGACCAGCACGTTGAGCAGCACGTCGCTCATGCCGCGACGGCGTGGGGCGTGGGCCGCGGCCATCTGAAGCGCCGAGTCGATGTTGGTGCCGCCGCCGGCCTCGAGGCGGTTGATGGCGGCGTGCGCGCTCCGGCCGTCTCCCACCCGCGCGGGGGCGAAATCGAGGCTCGCCTCGTCGGAGTAGCTGATCAGCCCGAACGTGTCGCGAGGACGCAGCCGATCGACGAGCTGGTGCGCCGCCTGGATGGCCTGCGTCCACTTCTCGCCCTGCATGGAGCCGCTCCGGTCCAGCACCAGCCGGATGTCCATGCGCGGCCGCGGCGGCGCCTCACCCTGCCGGGCCATGAGCGCGATCTGCATGTGCACGGTCTCGCCCCCGTTCAGGAGACGACTGCGCTCGAGCTCCGCGTGCAGGCCCACCGCCTCCTCGCTCGGCACCGCGTACGGAAGCCGGCCAAGCTCGTCGAACGCCTCGAGGCGTACGTTCTCACCGCCGACCATCACGCCGCGATCGAGCAGGTCCTCGAGACGGGCCTGCGCGCCGCGCCCGCCGACGAAGGTCGAGGACAGCACCGCGTTCTGCGGCAGCGGGGCCGCTGCGGGGGCGACTCGTGCCGGAGGCGCCGGACGCGCACGACGGACGCGACCCGGGTCCGCCCACGCGTCCTGGACCTCGCCTCCACCGGCGCCGAATCCACCGAGAGGCGCACCCTGCATGCCCGTCGTCCCTGCCGCGCTCGCCGTAGGCCGTAGGGCCGGCGCCGGAGACGCGGGGCGTCGGGCCGCAACGGCGCGGGCTCCGCGGGCCCGCTGGGGATCGGCTGGGGCCTCCATCGGGGCGGTGTCGGCCGAGGCCTCGTCATCGGCCCACCCCTCGGTGCGATCCTCGGCCTGAGCGAGCATCTCTGCAGAAGCGGGCTCGGCGGGAATCGCGCTGACGGCCTCGGCCGCGGGCTCGTCGTGAGAACAGGCGAGCACGGTGAGGCTCGCGAAGGCGAAGAGCGGCAGGACCCCCGGAAAAGCGGGGCGATGCGGTGCGAGGTGGCGTTTGGTCGGCACGGGTTCCTTCCCCCCAACCAGGCCCCCATGGCCGCGTCAGGAGGCTGAAACCCCGCTCGTGTCAGTGACCTTGGGTGCCCGCATCGTTTCTTTCATGATCGCCGGCGCCCGCGCCAGACCAGCGCCAGTGCCAGACCGAGCGCCATCGGCAAACCTCCTCGACGAGTGGGTCGGACCCCACAACGGCCGCCGCCGCCGCCGCCGAAGGTGAGCATCCGCTCGTGGGTCACATCTGCGTCCATCGTGCCCGCGTCCATCGTGCCCGCGTCCCCCGCGTCCAAGCCATCGGATGGGCCTGCGTCCTCGGAGCCGGCGTCGTCCCCAGGTCCCGCGTCTGCGGGTCCCGCGTCTGCGAGTCCCGCGTCTGCGGGTCCCGCGTCTGCGGGTCCCGCGTCCTCTGCCCCGCCGGCTTCACACGGCAGCGGATCTTCGTCGTTGGGGAGTCCGTCTCCGTCGCAGTCCCCCTCGTCGGGTCCGACGTTGCGACCGTCGCGCCACACGCAAGAGGCTCGGTCCGCGAAAGGCCAGCTGGGACAGTATCCAGGATCCTGGCAGAACGCGGGGCCCGCTCCCGGGGCGGCGCACGACCCACCAAGGCAGACGTTGCCACCCGCGGAGTTCCGACAACACAGGGTTGGCGACGTTTCCCCGTCCAGCACACAATACGCGTGCCCGTCTGGGTCACCGTCGAGGTCCACGCAGCTCTCGCGCTCCGCGCAATCGGAGTTCGCGACGCACGCGGTCAGGCGCGTGCAGCTTCCATCCGGACGCGGGGTGAACCGTGGGGCCTCCACGCATGGGCGCGGGTCGATCGAGTTGCGTAGCCCGTCGCCATCGCAGTCGCCGATGGGATGGTCCACCGGATGCGGCACGCCTGACGCGGTGAAGCATGAGGGCAGGCGCGGAACGCAGGTGTCTACACCGGAGGACACGCAGAGGTCGAACGGCCAGCCCGGGACGGAGAACAACTCGGGGCGTGCAGGGGGACACTCCCCACTGCCGACGGGAGGCACGCAGAACAGGGCCCCGTTCGGCAAGCATGCGTGGACCCCGCCATCGAAGTTGGCGCAGAACTCCCCCGAAGGGCATGTGCCCGTGCAGGGACCTGGTGTCGTCACGACCTCCGCGCAGTTTGTCGTGGAGGTGGCCACGAACCGTTGCGCGTCCGCCCTCGCCGGAACGAGCGCCAAGCTGTTCACCAGCACGGCAAGCGCAACCGGGATCCAGCCTGGCCGGAGCTTCGGGGTACATGTCTTCATCCACGCAAGCTTAGCGGGAACGCCAGACCCCGCGCCGAAGCATGCTTGCCTACGCCTTCCAGGCGCCGAGGATCAGACCCATCAGGGTGAAGCTCACGACGTGGTAGCCGGCGTTGATCAGCCAGAGCTTCAAGGGCTTGCGCTCGAACAGCGCCGTCACCCCCATCGCGGCCGCCACCCAGCCGAATCCAGCGAGGAATCCCGCGAACGCGGCGAACCCGAGGCTGGCGTACGGTCCGATGAAGGCTGCGAGGTTGAAGGCCATCAGGAGGGCGAGGAGGAACGAGCCGCCGAACACCTTGGCGGGGTTGCCCTGCTTCAGATCGTCCTCCGTGAGCCCGTTGAGCTCGGCCCAGGCCTTCCCAAACAGCATCGGGGAGTACCAAACTCCACCCACGAGGAACGTGACCAGCGCAGCCGCGCCGATCGCGAGAACATTGAGAGTCGACAGGTCCATGGGTTCGTTCGTATCGCCAACCGACGGCCGCGCGCCGGCGTCCGACGCCGAACCCGACCCTGCTCGGGACGAACCGGGACATCCGGGCGACGAACCGGACCGCGTTCGCGCGCCCCGCACGCGCATCCGCATCGATGACCGCGTCGCGCGCGGCGTGGGCATTCCCGTGTTTGGGCTGCTCATCCCGCAGCTCACCGGGCTGCTCGGCCCGCTCGAGGTCGGCGAGCCGCTCTACCTCGGAGGCGTGCTCTGGTTCATCGGCCTCGCGCTCGCCGTCTGGGAGGGCAATCGGTGGCTGCTGTTTCGGCAGCGGCAACACTGGGACTGGTTCCAGCATCCGGTCCGCAAGCTCACCTTCTTGCTGGCCGCCACTGTCTTTTACACGGCGCCGCTCACCGTCGGCTGGCTGTGGCTCTGGTACCGCGTGGCGCCGATGCCGTTCGACGCCGGCGTGGTGCAGACGGTGGCGCTCGCCAACACGATCTGCGTCGTGTTCGTGACGCACGGCTACGAGACGGCGTTTTTGATCCGGGAGCGCGGCGATGACCACCTCGACCAAGAGCGGCTCCTCCGCGCCAAAGCCGAGGCCGAGCTGTCCGCGCTGCGCGCGCAGATCGATCCGCACTTCATGTTCAACGCGCTCAACACGCTGGCGCAGCTCGTGGAAGACAACCCCGCGCGCGCCGTCGAGTTCACCGAGAGCCTCGCCGATGTCTACCGCTACGTGCTCGCGCAGCGGGAGCGCGACCTGGTGTTGCTCCGCGAAGAGGTGTCGTTTCTCGAGCGCTACGTCTTCCTGCTCCGCATCCGCCTGGGAGATGCGCTGAGCCTCGCCATCGACGACCCCGAAGAGCGAGCCGGGACCCTGCTCGTGCCTCCGATGGCGCTCCAGCTGCTCGTCGAGAACGTGGCCAAACACAATCGCATGGACGAACCGATGCAGGTCCATGTGCGCGTGACCGAAGGCGCGATCGTGGTGGAGAACCCGCGGCGTCCCAAGGCTGAGGTCATGTCGAGCGGGCTCGGTCTCGAGAACCTGTCCGAGCGCTGTCAGCTGTTAATGGACCGGCCCCTCGTCGTGCATGAGAGCGAGGCGACCTTCGCGGTGCGCCTTCCCACGTTGGAGCTGTCGGCGTGACCCCCGCGCGCGTCCTGCTCATCGAGGACGAGCCACCCGCGCTCGCCCGGCTCGAAGGCTACGTAGAGGGCCACCCCGCGACCGAGGTCGTGGGCACGGCGGGATCCATCGAGAGCGCGTACGCGTGGCTCTCGGACCACCCGGCGCCGGACCTCGTCTTCGCGGACATCGAGCTCGCGGACGGGAAGTCGTTCCTTCTCTTCGAGCGCTGGCGCCCGACCTGCCCCGTCATCTTCTGCACGGCGTTTGACGAGCACGTGCTCGAGGCGCTCGGCTGGAACGGCATCGACTACGTGCTCAAGCCGCTCCGCGAACCGCGCGTGCACGAGGCCATCGACAAGTATGTCGCGCTCAAGCGGCACTTCACGGGGCCGGGCCCCAACGCGTACCGAGGCGAGCGGCTTCGGTACCGTCGCCGACTCCTCGTCAAACGACGCAGCGAGTTCGTCGCGCTGCCCGTCGAGTCGATCGCCTACGTGACCACCGAGCACAAGCTCTCGGTCGTCGTGCTCGACAGCGGTGAACGCCATTTGCTGGATCGTTCTCTCAGCGAGCTCGAGGCGGAGCTCGCCCCGGACATGTTCTTTCGCGCGAGCCGCCAGTACCTCGTGCACATCGACGCGGTCACCGGGTTCGAACCGGCCGGCAAGGGACGGCTCGAAGTGATGGTCACGCCCCGGCCCGGGCGCCCGGTGCAGGTGAGCCAGCCCAACGCTGCGTCGTTCCGAGCGTGGCTCGAGCGCTGACTCTCACGGCACCGGACCGGGGTCCCGGCGACAGACGGGCGCGCCGGCTTGGAAGATGCAGAGGTCAGGGGGCCGGCTGTCGTCCTCGCCGTGGGGAGGGCACACACGGCCCGCCTCCGGATCGCACGCGCTGTCGGCGTACACGCAGTGGATCTCGGGCACGTACTGATGAGACACGGTGCTCATGCGACGACAGTGCCCCTCGCTTCCGTCGTCCCGTTGGCAGTCCGCATCGGAGCTGCAGCTCGCAGCCACACACTGCGCCACCTGCAGGGCGGCGAGGTTCGGGTCGTGAACACACGCGCGGTCCGCGCCGCAGTCGGTGTCGGTCGTGCACGCCGCGTACGCGCAGGTCTGGTGAAGGAACGTACCGCTGGGCGGGTAGCCACGGCCCCATGAGCCCGTGACGCAGGCGCCCCCCGGTCGTTCGTCGCAGTCGCGGTCCGACTGACACACGCATCTCGATTCAGGAGCCAGGTCCGGAGTGGTGCACGAACGCAGACCCGGGCCGACCGCGTGGAGGTCCGCGGAGCGCGTCTCGGGCGTGGCCGAGCTGGAAGAGGCGCCACAGGCGGTCAGGAGAAGGAACAAGGCGGTGCGTCGGACCCGTGCAACCATGGGTCAGAAGCTAGCAGCGCCCGCGTCCGGTCCTCCGACCAGGCAATGGTAAGGCTTTGTAAGGGCCGGGAAGACCACCCGAAGAAGCCGCGTAGCCTCGACCATGAGCCTCCCACACCCCCAACGCTGCGGACTCCATCTCGTCCTCGCGACCGTGCTGCTCATGGCCGCGCTACCGGCCAGCGCCTCGGCTCAGGTGGAGGTCGTCGAGGAGGACGACGCTGCGTCGCAGGTCGTCGAGCGCGGCGAGGTCCGGCAGGGTCGGGGAACGCTTCTCGGCCTCTACCTCGTCTCGCCCCTCTATCCGACGGAGCTCCGGCGCGCCGACGACCCTGACTCGGGGGCATCGTTCTCCAGCACCCTGCCCGTCTCCCACCCGGGCGTCGGCCTCGGCTTGCGCGGCGGGTGGGAGTTTCCGGTCGGTCTCGCGCTGGAGCTCTTTCTCGAGTTCGCGGCGCACTACGTGGACAACGACGCGCCGGCCTCCAACGCGATGGTCCAAGCGGGTGTGGGCGGCTCGGCTCGGTTCCTGTTCTTTAACCCGAGTGCGATCGTGCCCTTCGTGCAGCTCTCTCTGGCCGGCCGCGCGATCGGCTTCGACTGGGCGATCGGCCCGGATGTGACGAGCGCCGAGGGGGCGACGTTCGACATCGGGGGCGGCGTGGGCGTGCAGATCGAAATGAGCTCGGAGCTCGGGGTGGAGTTCGGCGTCAACGTGACCGCGCTGTTGCCCATCGCCTACTTCGCCGACACGGCGCTCGTCATCTCCCCGTTCGCCGGTGTGGTCGCCTACCTCGACGAGGAGTAGCTCGAAGGCTCCGTCTTCGAGTATGTCGAGACGATGGGGAGCCGCTCCAAGGGGCGAGCGAAGCGCATCCGGCCCGTGGGCCGTTGTGACACGCCGCCGCTCAGCCGGCGCGACGACCGGTGATGACGTGCACCATGCCGAGGCCCGCGACGAACAGCACGACCAGGCCGAAGTGCGACGCCATCAGGTGGCCCATGTCGCTCCTCGGGCAGTGCAGCTGCTGAACCAGGTTTCCGAGCAGTCCGGCCGCGCAGGCCGCGAGCAGCGCGCCCGTGCTCGCGCCGCGATCGAGCAGGCGGATCACCAGATAGACCGGCAGCGCCATGAACAGGCCGTAGAAGATGCAGGGGCTGACGTGCGACAGGAAGCTCTCGTCGTGCGCCTGGTGGGGTGACAGCACCGCCAAGAGAAACGTGCACCCCAAGGTGAGGCCGATGAGCGCCACGTGCACCCAGCGCGAGCGCGGCTGATGGATGGGGCGCAGCGCTTGATGTACCGAGAGGCCGAGCAACACGGCCAGCCCGCCCACCGCCAGGGCCATCGTCGCCACCGGCACCTCGGACAAGTCGTCCCGCAGCGCGCGGATGCCGCCGACCATCACCATGGTGAGCGCCGCGCCGAGCGCCACCGCCCGCCTCACCCACGTGGGGCGGGTCTTGAACCAGAACGACTTCTTCTGCTCGGCCTCCGCGATGTCGCCCTTCACAGACGTCAGCATCGCGTCGAGGTCGAGGTCGGGCGTCTCTTCGTCGTCGCGCACGTCGGCGAGCCACCCCTCGAGGGTGGGATCGAGGTCCTCCATGTCGCGAAGCTCACTCATGCCCGTCTGCCCTTACGCGCTCGCGCCGGTTTCGTTTCCGATTCATGCGAGTTCCGCCCCGAGGAGCTCTTTCAGTCGCTTGTACGCGCGGTGCGCTCGGACCCGGACCGCGCCTTCGGTGGAGCCGACGATCTCGGCCACCTCGGCGAAGGGCCGCTCGTCGAACCAGTGCAGCTCCACCACCTCGCGTTGCGTCGAGGGCAGCTTCTCCATCGCGGCGCGCAGCAGCTCCTTGCGCTGCCTCGCTTCCACCGGACCGCGCTGCCTCAGCTCGTCGGTGCTGGCCGCGCGGGCCTCGTCGAGCTCGGTCTCTTTGCGGCGCTTCTTCTTGCGGTAGTGCTCGCGGACGAGGTTCATGGCGATGGTGAACACCCACGGGCGAAGCTTGCGGTCCGTCCGAAAGTCATGCCGCGCGGCGTGCATCTGAAAGAACGTCTGCTGCACCACCTCGCGCGCCAGCTCCTGCGAGCGGAGGTGCCGGTACGTCAGCCGCATCAGCATGGGCGCGTAGCGCTCGAACAGGAGACGGAACGCCGCGTCGTCGCCGCCCACGTAGGCGGCCATGAGTTCTTCGTCGGTCCTGGCGTTCGCGCCGTCGGCCATCCAGCGGCGATCCTATCAGCCTCCGGATCGTCGAAGCTCGCCGATCTCGCGGGTTGTCCGGCCAGGAGGCGCAGCAGCTCGCTGACCGGTCTTTACCCAGGAAGCCCGATTTGGCATGGTCCGCCGCATGCCGACCTTCGATGTCGTGTCCAAGCTCGACCACCACGAGCTGGACAACGCCCTGAGCCAAGCGTCCCGTGAGATCGGGCAGCGCTACGACTTCAAGAACGCCAACGCCTCGGTCGAGAAGACCGACGAGGGCATCGTGATCGAAGCGGAGAGCGAGCACCACGTCACGGCGGCGCTGAGCGTGCTGCGCGAGAAGCTGGCTAAGCGGGACGTCTCCCAGAAGGCGCTCGACGCGCAGTCCATGAAGCCCTCGCGCGGGTCGCGCTGGCGACAGGTGATCTCCCTCAAGGAGGGGATCGATAAAGACGCCGCGAAGAAGATCACCAAGACGCTCAAGGAGAGCAAGCTCAAGGTGCAGGCGTCCATTCAGGGCGATGTGGTCCGGGTCACGCACAAGAAGCGCGACGTGCTCCAGCAAGCGATCACGCTCCTGAAGCAGCAGGACATGGAGCTCCCGCTGCAGTTCCAGAACTTCCGGGACTAGTTTTTTTGTGGCGCTTTCGCGCCACGTCGAGGGGGGGCCCCTCGAGCTCCCCCGGGCTTCTGTCTCCTGATGAGGGGTCTTGGTCCCCCGGGCCCTGCTCTCCTGGTGAGGTGTCTTGGCGCTTTTGCGCCAGGTCGAGGGGGGGGCCCCTCGAGCCCCCCGGGCTCCTGCCTCCTGATGAGGGGTCTTGGCGCTTTTGCGCCAGGTCGAGGGG
>JBGCFC010000190.1:0-8814 GCA_045106715.1 Sandaracinaceae bacterium | reverse complement strand
GAGGTCGGGTCCACGCGGATGTCGGGGAGCGGGACGTGCACCTCGGCGGGCTCGAACTCCGTGTCGGTCTCGAAGTCCACGACATTGATGGGGACGTCCGTCAGGACCAGGTCGAAACGGCGGCCCGCGACACGAATGTAGAGCGTCGGGAACAGGGTGATCGTTCCGTCGTAACCGATCCGGCCGTGGGGGAGGATGGTCAAATCCTTGGCCGCACCCAGCTCGGAGGCGCCCTCGTCGGGCCGTACAACCACGCTCGCGTTCTCTTCGACGATGTCGCCGATGGCATCACTGACCTCGATGCGGTCCGTTCGGTAGCTGCCTTCGAGCGAGCCGATCGCGTCCACCAGGAACCCGCCCCCGATGCCCGGGATCGGGATGATCGCGTCGGTGAGGTCCACGTTGAGGACCCGGAACCGGTCGGTCTCGTCGTTGACGGTGACCGGGCGCGGGCTGGACATGGGCAGCAGGAACGGGTCGAACACGGCCTCGTCGGCCAGCCGGAGGTCGAGCGGGAGCCCGTCCGGGAGCGGGATGTCGCCCTCCCAGTCGTAGCGCACGCCCGCCACGCTGACGTCGAATCGGATCCGCGCGACAATCTCGAGGCCGTAGTTCATGCGCAGCCGTCCGGTTTCGGGACGGCCGGGGACCGAGACGTCGAGGCTGCGGGGCCAGGCCGTGGTCGCCGTGCCGCCCATCTCCACCTCGGTCTGGCCTCCCAGGTAGATGGCAAACCGGACCTGAACCGGGGCGTCGGCGGGTACCCATCCGCTGTCCAGGCTGATCTCTTCGAACAAGGCGTCCGTGTGCAGGAAGTCGACGTCAGCGGTGTGGCACCCAACGGCGTCGAGCGGACAGGAGGACTGTGCCGAAGCGCGGCCGGGAGACCATGGCGAGAGGCCCATGGCGACCACGAAGATCGCGGCGAAGGCAACCCGGCTTCGCGAACGAACGCGTGCGGGGAATGAAGGCAAGTGTTCCGTGGTCATGGACGTGCCTACGATGGTGCGAGATGTGGTCCGCGACATCAACTTGGTGTTGCGCTTTGCGCTTTGTTCGATCGCAGGGTCCGGCTCGTGCAGAATCGCAGTCCTCTCGTCGTGCGCGCAGGTGCGGGCCGGCCGCCACGAAGAGGAACGCCCGATCTGCGCGTCGTCGCCGCGTGAACGTCTTGGATCTCCCTCAGTCTCCCCAAAGCTCCTTCCAGCTAGGCTCGGATGGGCGCCACACGGCGCGATTCCGGCGTGGGGAGACCTGCGCCTTTCGCACGCTGGCGTTCACGATGGGCGTGTTGATCGTCCTGATGGGATGCGACGAGAAGGCCGCCCCGCGACGTCAAGCGGTCGAAACTCCCGTGGTCGAGCCATCAGCAGCCGCCTACGAGATCGTCGAGTTCGACGACGGCGGCTCCGTCGCGGGAAGCGTTCGCTGGACGGGCGATCGGCCCGAGGTCGGGACTTTGCCAGTGCGACTTCATGCCGATGTCTGCGGGCAGACGCAGCCCGCGCCGACGCTCACGATCTCGGAGCGGGGACGCATCCGCGATGTGGTCGTCGCCCTGACCGATGTGCGCCGCGGCCGCGCTGGGTCTGAGGAAGAGGCGCCGTTCGAGATGGCGCGGCAGGGGTGTCGGTTCGCGCCCCACGTCGTCGCGCGCAGGGTCGGCCAGTCGCTCCGGTTCACCAACCTCGACGCGGTGATGCACAACGTGCGAGCCCGTCGCGGAGCGCGCGCCGTCTTTGACCTCGGCCTCCCGGAGGCCGGCGCCGCCGTGACCCGCACGCTTCATGAGGCGGGGGTCTTGCGCGTGGTCTGCGATGTCGGCCACACGTGGGAGCTGGGCTGGGTTCACGTGTTCGAGCACCCGTACTTCGCGGTCACCAACGAGAGCGGCCAGTTTCGGATCGAAGATGTGCCGCCCGGCCGCTACACGATCCAGGTGTGGCATGAAGGCTGGCGCGAAGTCGGGGGGGAGTCCGGGCGTCCCGTGTACTCGAGCCCAGTGGTGCTGACTCGAACGGTCAGCGTGCTGCCCCGCGAGGAGACCCGCCTGTCGTTCGAGCTGAGCCAGCAGGCGGCTGAGCTGGCCGGAGACTGAGTGGCTAGCGCCGTCCGATGAGCCGCGCCCAGGGTTGGTTCCGACGCCACGCGCCGCTCGGGTCCAGGGCCTGTGCCGCGCGCCCGAGCATCGCCGCGGCCATGACGATGTAGATCAGCTGGATCGGAGTGTGGGGCGCGTAGCCCCCGGCCATCCAAAAGAGCACCCCGATGCCGAGCGGCACGAGCGCTGTCTTGCGCTGGGCCAGCGCGACGAGCGCGCCCGCCGCGCCCACCCCCAG
This sequence comes from Sandaracinaceae bacterium, assembly GCA_045106715.1. Lineage (GTDB taxonomy): Bacteria > Myxococcota_A > Polyangia > Polyangiales > Sandaracinaceae. The sequence goes on along the minus strand of JBGCFC010000190.1, from coordinate 6,475 downwards.
CGGGAGCGCGTAGAGCGCAGGTGCGTCGTCCCCGAAGAGCCCGAGGCGTGCAGCCCCAAACAGGACCAGGCGGTACCGGTGCCCGACCGTGCTCTGAAACGCCAGCGTCGCCGCCATGCACAACAGAGAGACCCCGACGACCATCGTCAGCCGACGCCTTCGGTCCTCGGAGGCTGCGTGCATCACAACCGCGACCGCCGCCGCAACCGGCACCGACAGCCAGGCGACCTCCCCCAAGTGCCGCATCGCCATCAGCGTGCGCTGGGTCGTGCTCGGGTTTGCGGCGAAGAGCGCGCCGATCCCGCCGAGCGATCCGTTGTGCCCGGCGACCGAGAGCTGACCGAGGCCCACCACCGCCAGCGCCAGGAAACTGGTCAGCGTCACGCTCATCATCGCGATTCGAATCGCCGGTCCCGGCCGGTATCGGGCCGCCGTCATGCCCATGAGCGTCACGATCACGTTGGCTGCGGCCAGCGCGAACACCACCATCCGTGGCCGCATCGACTCTGCGGGCATCACGGTCGCCACCACGATCGCGGGCAGGAAGATCCCCGAGAACGCCGCGATCGCCAGCCGGCGGGGGATCGAAGCCCACCCCGGCACCCGCAGGAACGTCATCAAGGAGGTCAGCAGCGAGACCACACTCGCCACCGCCGCCAACGTCCGGGGCAGCCGGGCGAAGCGACGCATCACCCGCAGCGTGTCCGGATCCACCAGGTCCGTCAGCCCATGCCACGCGATCCGCGCGAGCAGGAGCTCCGTCAGCGCGCAGATCAACCCCATCCATGCGAGCGGCGGGATGGAGGACACTGCCTCTGTCGCCTGATCTGCGGCGCGCCGGGCGCGTTCCGACATCGGAGGCGGCGTGGGTTCGGCCCTCTTGGGGCTCGGCGTCGCCTCCAGCACCGGCGGAAACTAGATGTCCAGCGCGTCCGTCGCAAGCCCCGCGTAGCCTGCGTCCGCTGCGCGGCCACGGCGCATCACCAGGGATTCACCGCGGGTCGCGGCTCGTCTCGGGGACGGTTCCTCGTCTCTGTGAGCCTCGGCGGCTTGCCCGGAGCCCCCCTTTGGAGGTAGGTCACCCGCGATGGAAGCGACTCGCCACGACTGGACGCTCGCCGAGGTGCGCGCGATTCATGACCTCCCCCTGACCGAACTCATGTTCCGCGCGCAGTCGGTGCACCGGGCGCACCACGAGCCGGACGCGGTTCAGCTCTGCACGCTGCTGTCGATCAAGACGGGTGCCTGTCAGGAGGACTGCGGCTACTGCCCGCAGAGCGCGCACTACGACACGCCCGTCGAGCCGGAGCGGATGGCCAGCGTCGGCGAGGTGCTCGAGGCGGTGCGCGCGGCCAAGGCGACCGGCGCGACGCGCTTCTGCATGGGCGCCGCCTGGCGGGATGCGCTGCACGGTCCGGCGTTCGAGCGGGTGCTCGAGATGATCCGCGGGATCCGCGAGGAGGGCCTCGAGGCCTGCGCCACGCTCGGCATGTTGGACGACGAGCAAGTCTCCCGTCTCGCCGAGGCCGGGCTCACCTCGTACAACCACAACCTCGATACCTCTGAGGCCTACTACCCCGAGGTCATCTCCACGCGGACCTACGGCGAGCGTCTCGACACCATCGCCAAGGTGCAGCAGCACGGCATCAGCGTCTGCTCCGGTGGCATCATCGGCATGGGCGAGAGCATCGACGATCGTTGCGACATGCTGCGCACGCTCGCTGCGCTGGACCCGCACCCCGGCAGCGTGCCCGTCAATGCGCTGGTCGCCGTCGACGGCACCCCGCTCGAGGGACGGCCTCCGGTCGACCCCATCGAGCTGGTCCGCATGTGCGCGACCGCCCGCATCCTGATGCCGTACTCGCTCGTTCGGCTGTCCGCGGGGCGCACCACGCTGAACCGCGAAGCGCAGCTCCTCTGCTTCATGGCAGGCGCGAACTCGATCTTCTACGGCGAGAAGCTGCTCACGACGGGCAACCCCGACGTCGACGAGGACAAGAACCTGCTCGACGCCGCCGGGCTCAAGCCGCTCGAGCCTTTCGCGTCACCCGATCCGGTGGTTCAGGGCACCCGCAAGCGGGGACCCAAGCCCCGAACGCGGCTGCCCATGATGGCCGCCGAGCCGGCCGAGTAGCGGCGGGACCACGGTGACGGCGCTGTTCTCAGGTACGGTCGGCGTGTGAGACAGACGGCACCGTCCGCGTCCGGGCTACCGCCTCGCGATTCCGACGCTCACCACGGCGTGCCGGCTCGTCCCGCGGATTGGGCAGGGGCGGTTATGGGACCGTGTTCCGCCGAGCTGGCGGCAAATGCCGGGAGTGACGCGCCCGAGGCGTACATCATCGAGCTGGGAAGCACCGGACTCTCAACCTTGGCTACGAGACGCTCTCGCAAGAAGACCAGCCTGATCGTCGAGTACGAGGGCGCGGTGCGTTTCGACTCAGGAGGCGGCGGGACGAGCACGGAGGTCACGGTGCGTATGAACCCGAACTGCGCTCGGGGGCGTCCGGAACGCAGTGGAACTTCTCCGTCGGTTGCCCAGGAATGCAGCAGTCTCGTCGCAGCCCTCTACAGCCACCCCAGCAGCGCAGCGAGACAGGGAGCGGCGTACGCGAGGGTGAGCAGCACGGCGTACGTTCGTGTGCCTCGCTGGAGCAAAGCCTCGAACCGGCCATCGTAGCCGAGCGTGCGGAACACGCTCCACGCGCCGTGGTGCAGGTGAAAGCCGAGGGCGATGGCAGCGCCGAGGTACAGCGTCGCGGCGACGGGGTCCGAGAGCCCGGCGACGACGTTGTGGTGCACGTCGCCCGCCACGAAGTCGCCGTGGAGGGCACCGTAGATGTGCGCGACGTGGTAGGCGGTGTAGAGCCCCAGGGCGAGTCCGCCGTAGCGCATGCTCCTCGACGCCGCGGTGCTCGCCCTCGAGGTGAGCGGCCTCCGATATCGCTCCCGACGCCCGTGATGACCGCGACGCACGACGACCACGGCGCTCCCGACGTGGGCAACGGTCAGAACGGCGAGCCCGGCGCGCTGGACCCAGAGGATCGGGCTGCCCTGCAGCGCCGCGCCGTATCCGTTGATCAGTTCTGGGCCCGCGAACACGAGCAGGTTGCCCAGCGCGTGCGCGGTCACCCAGGCCGTCAGGCCGAGTCCGCTCAGCGCCATCACGGCCTTGAGACCGAGGCTCCGCGAGAGGAGTCGCTTCGTCAATTCGATCCAGCTCATGCGTCGTTGGCTCATGAACAGACCATGCGACACGATGACGAGGGAAAGAATGGAGAAGACCTCGCTTCGTCATTAGTATTGTTCATGTGTCGGCCGACCCCGCTCTCCCCAGTCTCTCTGGCCTCGAAGCGTTCGACGCCGTCGTCCGAGTCGGCTCGTTCACGCGGGCGGCCGCATCGCTGCACATCAGCCAGAGCGCCGTCAGCCATCGGATTCGCGCCCTCGAGCAGCAGCTGGGCCTGACGTTGTTCGTGCGGCGGGCGCGGCACGTGGAGCTGACCGAGGCGGGGCGGGAGTTGAGCGTCGCGGTGGGGGATGGGTTCGATCGGTTACGCGACGGCGTTCGCGCGCTGGCGAGACGCTCGGGGTCCACGCTGACCGTCAGCTGCTCGCCTTCGTTCGCCATCCGCTGGTTGGTCCCGCGGCTGCCGGATCTCCGGGCGGCCCACCCGGAGCTCGAGGTCCGCCTCGCCGCCGACGACCGCTTGGCCACGCCCGGGGTGGCGGGAGTGGACGCGTGTCTGCGATACGGCGCGGGAGACTACGCGGGCGTCGCCCTCACACGGTTGGCCGAGGAGCGCATCTCGCCCGTCTGTGCCCCGTCGCTCGGGATCCATGACCCCGGGGAGCTCGCGAACGAGGTCCTGCTGCACGATGAGGTTCTCCGGCGTCACCCGGGACGCATCGGCTGGCATCGATGGCTGGAAGCGGCCGGGCTCGAGCACATCGACCCCGAGGCCGGGCCGCGCTTCTCTCACGCGCACATGGCCATCGAGGCGGCCATCGCCGGACAGGGCGTGACTCTCGGCCGGACGTCGCTCGTCTCGCGGGACCTCCGGGACGGGCGTCTGGTCCGGCCGTTTGAGCTCGAGCTGGTCTCGGGGCTTTCCTACTGGCTGGTCACGCCCAAGGGAGACGTCGCCGAGCCGGTTGCCCAGTTTCGGGCTTGGTTGAGCGACACAATGGGGGCCTGAGCGTGCACTCCGCGCTTCAGGAATCAGCCGCGCTGCGTCGTGCGTCTGGCTGCCATGCACCGTTTCCTGTGTTCTGTGTTTCTGGTCGCATGCGCGGCGACCCCACCTCCTCCCGAGGCATGCCCGGCTTGCCCTGCCTGCCAGAGTGGGGGCGAGTCTGCGCGTGAGGAGAGGCCCATGGTGCGTGTGGAGTTGGGGCCATGCGACCTTCGCGGGGTTCCTGACGCCATGCGCGCCTCACTGAATGCGGAGGCGTCGAGGGGTCTCGTCGGCGAGGTTGGCCGCTGGCTGAACGAAGACGGCGGCTTTGTCATCACGCCTCGCTTGGGGGTGCTGTTCGCCAAGGGCGCGGACGACGTCGGCGCCGATCCGCCATACCCCACCGCCGTTCATGCACGCGGCGTGCATGCGTGCGGCGTCGAGGCGGGGTGGCTGGCCGAAGGGGCCCGCGCCAGCATGCGGGCCCACGCAAGCGAGGGTGGCGGTACGGTCCGGTGCCAGGGAAACGTCTGCTGCTATCGGGCCCGAGGTGAGTTCGACTCCGCCGGGGGTATCGTCTTTGCCCCGCGTCCGAGCGGCTCGTTCCGGATCCGGGCGGTGTACGACGTCGCGGACAACGGCACGATGGGCTCGGAGTTCATCAGCGAGCAGTACCGGGTCACCCACGACCATCTCGACCGTCTGCGCGGTCGCATCTGCCCTGGCGAACCGTCGTCTCCCGGCGGCTGAGGACGCTGACAGGGGGGAGCCGCATTTGCAGGCGGGGCAATGCCGAGCCCGCGGCGAGGGCCGCCGGGATTTCGCGACGAATCACGGTTTCAGGACATCTAAATGCAGCCCTTCACATCTCCGTCGATGTCCGAGACGTCTTCGCAGGAGCCGCCGCCGGGGCAGTCGGTGTCGTCCGAGCAGCGGAGCCGGCACAGGCCTTCCGCGTCCCCCGAGCTGCGGTCGTGGCAGATGGCGCCGTCCACGCACTCGTCGGTCGAGCCGGGGGTGCCGCAGGCTTCGCCCACTTCGCCCGCACCTCCACAGGCGCCGAGAGTGAGGGCGATCAAGAGGATGGCGGCTCGCGCGGCGTTCTGCATCTCGACAGCATGCCCTTGAGGCACACCGTTCGTCGAGCGGCTCAGATCCGGATCTGCGCTTCCTGCGTCGCGCTGTTGCCGCTCGCGTCGGTCGCTCGCACCGACACGATGTGGTCGCCCGGGTCGCGGCTGGACAGATCGACCTCGAAGCGCTCCTCGGCGGTGTCGAAGAGGTCGTCGGTCGGAAACACCGGTTCCCAGTCACCGCCGTCGAACGCGATCTCGAGGCGGGCGATGGGGCCGAGTCCGTCGATGGCGCGTCCGGTGAGGCGACCTCCGGAGAAGCGCAGCGCCTCGACGCGCGGGGCGTGGTTGTCGATGCGGAGCGGTTCGCTCTCGCGGGTGTCGTCCAGCGTCAGGGCGGCGGGGTTGTCGAGCGCGTCCGTGGCGACCACGCGGACGACGTAGAACGCGTCGGGCAGCGCTTCGGTCTGCCAGTTGTACTCGTCATCGGTGAGCACCCGGTCGTCGGGCAAGATGTCGCGCCAGAGCGACTGCCCCTCCTGCCGGTACTGGAGTCGGTAACGCAGCCGGTCTCCGTCGGGGTTCTCCACCGTCCACGCGAGCTTGTAGAGGCTGCTGGCGTCGGGCACGTGGTCCTGGCGCTCGGCGCGCATGCGCTTGGTGGCGGCCTTGGTGCGGCCTTCGACGCGTACGTCCGTCAAGACGGCGCGCTGATTCTGGGGCAGGAAGAACACCGTCACCGAGCGGAGCGCGGCGTTGGGGTCCGCGTCAAAGCGCGCGCGCACCTGAAGAAAGCGTGCGGCCGGGCTGCGGATGGGCGCAGGCTGGGCGAGCGGGCTCGACCAATCGCTCCAGGTCTCGTCCGGCGTCTCCGTGTTGCCGGACCGCGTCTGGAACGAGAGCGTGCCTTCTGCGCGCCAAGACAGCTGGCCGAAACGCGAGGTGAAGCGCCCGTCGAGGACTTTGCTCTGCCAGAACGCCGAGCGGGGGCGCTGGTCGACGATGCGGTACACCGCCGCTCCGTCGCCCGTGACGAAGAACGGGGCGTCTCCCGCCATCTGGATGTCGAGCACCTGGCGCTCGTCGACGTCGATCCAGGTCGCGGTGGAGCGGTCGGGGTTGACCCTCACGATACGGCCTTCCGCGCCGAGGCCGCCGTAGAGCGTGCCGTCGTCCATGACCTGCACGCTCTTCACGTGCCCGCTGTCCTGTGCCCAGAGGCGC
>JBGCFC010000019.1:0-41909 GCA_045106715.1 Sandaracinaceae bacterium | reverse complement strand
GCCCCAGCAGTGCAGGAACGAGGTCGCGACGGCGGTTCGGTGGGCCAACAGGCACGTGTGGTTCGCCCCGGCCGCGATCACGCCGGTCTGGAGAACGGGAATGACCGTCACGAGTTCCGGCATCGGGTAGGCGGGGGTCCGGCCCGGGTCGATCTGGCCGAGTGCGTTGTCTCCCCAACAGTAGACCTGACCGGCGGTAACACCGGCGCTCCCCGGCGTCGTGTAGCAGATGTGTCGCAGGCCGACCGCGAGCGCGCTCGCGCTGTCCGTGATTTCAGCGCTGGTGTCAAAGGACTCCCCGGAATCGGAGGACGGGTCGAGTCCCGCGCACGACAGTTTGCTGTCCAGAGAGCGCGCGCAGAGGAAGTTCTCACCGGCGCCCAGCTCCGCGACGTCCGTGAAGTCGAGGTCGAAGCCGTCGGGGGCGGGAGCACCCGGGCGTTCTCGGAAGTCTCGGCCCCAGCATCGAACTCCGTCCCCCCCCCGCAAGGCAGGTGAACCCGATGCCCACCTCCACATCGGTCGGTTCGCTCATGTCGAAGTCCATGCGGGTCGGTTCGGTCAGAAAGCGTGGCTCCTCCGAGCCGAACTGACCGAACCCGTTGCCGCCCCAGCAGTAGACGGTGGCTTCGCCGCTCGTCTCTCGCAGGATGGCGCATTGGTGCGTGGCACTCACGTCCAAGTCGACGATCGTGCCGGCGGGGGGAAACACAAGCGCCACGGGGAGTGGCGTAAGCGATGCTCCGGGCGCGGCGCCCAACGGCGCGCTGCCCCAACAGCTGACGTCCCCGGTCGACGTCCAGCCGCAGGTCCGGTTCCCGCCCGCGGCCACGCCGCGCGGGGCCTCACACTCGCCCGAACGACAGCCAAAGACGCAGCCCATTCCACACGCGCCGCAATTGCGGACCGTGTCGAGCCGAACACACCCCGTGGTGCACATCTCGTGCTCCGCCAGCCCGGCACAGTCCGTGGCGCTGCACATCCCCCCCTCGATGCAGGTCGTGGGACTGGGGCATGAGCCCTCTTCCGGGTCGAGCCGCCCGTCGCAGTCGCTGTCGACCCCGTCGCAGGCCTCTGTCGCACTTGGGTGCCGCGCGTCGTCGAAGTCGTTGCAGTCCCCGTTGTCCGTCACCCAGCCGCCCTCCACGAGCGGACCGCAAGAGGGCGAGAGCTCCGCCGGAGCCTCGCAGCCCGGCACCCGCGCCATACCCATCGTTGTCGCAGTCCACGTAGTAGTCGGTGGGCACGCACCCGTCGGGCAGTCCCGAATCCACTCCGGCGTCGTCCGGTGCGGCGTCCGCATCCCGCGGACCCGAGTCCGGCGGCCCCGCGTCTCCTGCGTCGCCGGCGCCGGCGTCAAAGGCGCTGGCGTCGATCCCCGCGTCGCCCTCGCGCGACGTGTCCCCGTCCGGCAGGCCGGTGCATCCCAGAAGAAGGAGCGCGATCAGCCGGAGGTGACGCATGCCCCGACTTTATCACTCGGGCCAGGGGGCGACCCGAATCGTCAGAACGGAGGGTTGACGGCCGAAGGCCCCCCCGCGGCCGTCGCGACACCGAGCTGGCCCTCTGCGTTGCTCCCCCAGCAGGCCACCACGCCGTCCGGCTCCAAATAGCAGCTGTGCCGGTCGCCGAGCGACAACGCACCCGCGGCGATGCGGGTGCTCCGGTAGGCAAACTGGTAGGGGGCCGCCGACGGGAGGCCACTCCCACCGAGCTGACCGCTCAAGCCGGCACCGAAGCAGTACACGTCATGCCCCGCTCCGGCGACGTCGACCACCACGCAGGTGTGGCCGCGGCCGGCGGCGACCTGCACGCCTCCGGCGGAGATCCGCTGGACGTACCGAGAACCCGCCGATGCCGAGCCGAGCTGCTGCATCGAGTTGTCCCCGAAGCAGTCGATTCCATCGGGGGCGGCATCGTCCTTGAACAACACGCAGACGTGGCCTGTGCCAGCGGCGACAGACTGCACGCTGGCCCTAGGCACGCTCCATACCGTGACCGTCCCGGACTCGCCCTCGTAGTTCGGTACTCTCCCCCAGCACTGCACCTGGGCGCTGTTCCAAGCGCAAACGTGCTGGTCGCCAGCGACCAATCCTTCGGCCACGACACCCGGACGCCGCACGGGACGCGGGACAGACAGGGTCGGCAGGGTCTCGGAGACAATGCCCTGGGTGTTCTGGCCCCAGCACCAAACCTCGTTGGTGTCCGTCCGTGCACACGAAAACCCGTCTCCGGCGACCACTTCGACGGCTTTGCTCGTCGGGGCTTCCGTCACGGGATGGGGGATGATGCGGTCCACGCGGTCCAGGAGCCCCAGCTGGCCATGCTCGTTCTTCCCCCAGCACCAGATTTGGTTGAGGGTGCTGGTGACGGTGATCGCGCACTGGTGGGATCCGCCAACCGCGACATCCACTACGCGTTCGGGGAACGCCGGAAGCGTACGCGGCGTGCTCGACGTCGGCGGGATCGTGCCGCTCGGCGCCTCTCCCCAGCACGCGAGGTAGCGGTCTTGCCACGCACACGTGCGGTTGCCGCGCGCGTCGATCCCGGCCGCCCCTGTGCAGCCTTCCGTTTGGCAGGTGAACGCGCATTCGACGCCACAGTCTTGGCAGTGGTCGCGAGAGAAAAGACTCGCGCAGACGCCACCGCAGACATGGTGCGTCGTTGGGCAGACGTTTCGGCAGCCTCCGTCCACGCAGTACATTTCGCTGGTCGCTTCGACGCAGTCCGCGTTCGCGACGAGGCCATCGACGGTGCCGTCGCAGTCGTTGTCCACGTTGTCGCAAAGATCGGCGGCCGCCGGGCTGATGTTCGTGTCCGTGTCGTCGCAGTCCCCGTCTACATCGACCCAGCGCGGGGCCGCCGCGATCGAGCTGCACAGCGGCAGGGCCTCGGACTCGGCGCAGCGCTCGACCGGGTCACCCGCTCCGTACCCATCTCCATCGCAGTCGCCGAAGTACGTCCCTGGTGTGCACGCATCCGTGCCCGCATCATGCACGCCGGAGTCGTTCGGGCCCGAGTCTGCGGCGCCGGAGTCGGTTGGGCCTGCATCCTCGGCACCCGAGTCAGGCGTTCCGGAGTCAACCGACCCCGAGTCGCTCCGCCCGGAGTCGCTGCGCCCCGCATCTCGCGCAGCCGCGTCGAAGCCCACACCGGCCTCGCCCATCCGGCGCGCGTCGCCATCGGGAAGCACCGTGCATCCCAAGGCGAGGACGGCGACGAGGGAGAGCGAGGTACGCATGACGCCATCCTACACGCCTCGGCCACCGCACCCACCCTTCCAGAAAGCGTGGTACGACCTTTTGTGCCTCACGCCGCCACTCGCTCACTCGTCTTCGGCCTGACCTGCCTGGCCTTGGGCTGCGGCGCACGAACCACCCTGAGCGTGGGAGAAGATGCTGGGCGCCGCGACGGGGGCGGGGACGCGGCGACACTGAGAGACGCCGGTCGGGATGCCGGCCCACCCGACTCCGGACCGCCACCCGCACCGCCCTGCCGCAGCGACGCGGCGTGTGAAGACGGCGAGGTGTGTCGTGCAGAGGAGGCCTTCACCCCCAGCGACCTCACGGCACTCCCCCTCACCTGCGGACGTCCCTTTGCGGGCAGCGCCGTCGGCACGGCGTGTCAGGGTCGCGATGCATGCGACCGAGGGCTCTGCGTCGCGGCGGGTACATGCGTTCGGCCCTGCATCAGCGAGACGGACTGCGACGATGGGGAGCTTTGCCGCGAGGTCTACGTGCTCACGTCGCGGTCCACGATGCAGACCCTGGAGGCGTGCGTGGCTCGGGTCGCCGCCCCCGACACCGTCGACGTCAACATAGGGGGAAGCCTGTTCGTCGACCTCGCCGCCGCCAGCTTCGATCCCATCGACATGACCGCAAACACGCTGGTCGTCTACCAGGGCGACGCCGACGCGGTCGCCGTGCTCGCGGAGATCCGCGACGCCGCGGGGGACACGGTCTTCGACGTCACCGCGCTGGGCAGCGTCGACCCCGACTGGGGCATCAACCCGGTCGCGCTGAACGGGTTCGTCACGTTGGCTTACCCAAACGGGCCGCGCAGCCCCGACCCTGGTGTGTACGACCTCGGCCTGGCGGCGCAGTTCGACAGCACGAACACCGAGCGGACCGTGGCGCGCCGGACCGGCGACGGGACGGTGCTCGATCTCGACCTCTACCTCGCGGGCGGCAACCGGTGGACCTCGCCCGACGGATCCATTCCGCCCGGCTTGGCGCTGGGGGTCGAGTCGGCCCGCGCCATCCTTCGAGACGGCGCGGGCCTGGAGCTCGGCGACATTCGCGTCCACGAGATCGTCGGCGGACTACGCAGCCGCTTCAGCGTGCTCCGCGGCGGCGTGCCTCCCTTCGACGCCCCGGCCGACCTGGCGGATTTGTACCGGCTGAGCGCCGGCGCACGCCGAGCGAGCGTGCATGTGTTCTTCGTCCGCCAGATCGAGGGCGCACTCGGCATCGCCTCGGGGATCCCAGGCGTGCAGGTCCTGCCTGGGACGGGGGCCAGCGGCGTGGCCATCAGCGCAGACCTGATCCCCATCGACGAGCTGGGCACCGTGATCGCGCACGAGGTGGGCCACTATTTGGGCCTGTTCCACACGACCGAAAACAGCGGCCAACTCTCCGATCCGTACGACGACACCGCCGAGTGCCCAGCTTCTCTGGATACCAACGGTGACGGCTTCGTCGCCCCGTCCGAGTGTGCGGGCAGCGGGGCCGAGAACATCATGTTCTGGGCCGGGAGCGGCACCGAACTCAGCCCGCAGCAGGGGGCCGTGCTGCGCGGCTCGATGGTCCCCCGCTAGTGTCCTCGGCGGAGGTCGCAACGCGCCTCGGCCATCGAGGCGGGGTCCGTCGAGCCCGCGTGGGCTGAACGGGTACGTACACGAAGACGAGGACGTGCACGAAGACGTGGTCTCGATGCGGACGTGTGCGCGGCGTGGACCGGCGCTAGTCGTCGTTCGAGAGGGCGCGCGGGGTCCCGACCAGGTGCGTCAGATGGCCCAGCGGAACACCGGGGATCTTGGTCGTCCCGATGTCCCAGTCGAACGATGCGTGACCGTCGATGGACTCCACCATCTCGCGCAGCTCGTCCTTCAGGTAGAGACGGAGCATGGACATCGTGCCGTCGAACCACACGATGAACGGAATGGCGGGGACCACGTAAGTCAGCAACAGCCGCGTCAGAGAGAACGGCCGCACCAGCGGGGTCAACAGCCAGACGAGCGGCACTTGGCTCCACACCATCAGCATGCCGAGCGCGCGATGGTGAAACCCCTCGAAGATCGCGATGGGCTGCCGCTTGTCGACGGCGTCCGCGAGGATGGCTCGGGCCTGTGCGGGGTTGAAGTGGTGGAAGCCGTTGAAGAGCGTGCGCACGCCCGGCAGAGAGGCCGGCACGTCGGTCGCATCGGTCGGTTCCAGGCGGGTCTTCAGACGCCCGCCGGAGCGGGCGCGGGCATGGGCGAGCGCGTCCTCGTTGGGGTAGAGGTCGGTCAGCGTCACTTCGACGTCGCCGCTCTGCCGTAGCACCGGTTCGAGTCGGTTCCACGGCCCGCCACCGCCCGAGCAGAGGTCAACGATACGGTCGACGCCGCCGGCGTCCATGGCCGCGCGCAGCTTGGGGGCCACCGGGTCGAACGCACCCGTGAACTCCGCTGCGAAACGCAACCAGTCCGTCCCACCATCCCGGATGGCGCGCGGGCACGCGCTCAGGTCTTCGAGTTCGATGACGTCGAGGCGCCGCACCGCGAACATGTACACCGGCCGGACCCACAAAGACAACGCGCCGACGGACGGCAAACGCCCCGCGCGGCGAAGCGGCGGGGCGTTTTGCCCGTGCGGAGACGGTCCGAACTCAGTCTTCGTTTGTGCGGTCGCGCAGCGCGCGTGTGGAAGCACAAACGAAGACTGAGGATGTCCATGGCGCCGGCTTGGCCGTCGCGTGGGGTCCGGCAATGCTTGCGGACCTTCAGATGAGGATCGGGCCCGTCTTGCAGACACCGATCTCCATGATGAGGTAGAGCAGGATGCGCTCCTGCGGGACCAGGCCCTCATGCTCGTTCGGGGTCGTGTGATACGTGCTGTACATCACCCGGCCGCAGCCTGCGGGCTCGAAGGTCACGGTGAGCGGGTGCTTGCCCGGCTCGCTCGCGCCGCTGCCGATCACGTAGGCGACCGGCTCGTCGGTGACCGGAAGGCCCTCGTCATCGAAGCCGACCTGCACGCGGTTGACGTTGGCGATGTAGTTCCAGTTGTCGACGACCTCGAAGAGATCGGGGTTGTACGTCTGGATGGGGCCGTCGTCTGGCGTGGGACCCATCTGTCCGCTGAGCCACGTGTGCAGGTCATCGTCGACCACCTCGGCGTCGTCCGAGTTGTAGAGGCTGCCGTTGGCGTCGCCGAACTGCGACGTGTTCCACGTGTTCGTCTCGGGGTCGTACGCCGTCCCGGGCGTGTCTTCCCCCGGACCGAGGTCCACGTGCGCCGGGAAGACGTTGTCCATCCACTCGCCGGACCAGTCGGTGACGTACAGCTTGCCGCCCGCCGCGACGTAGGCGCGGAGGTTCTGGAGAACGGCCTGATCCTGGAGCGCGCTCGTGTTCGAGCTGCCCGCGCAGGGGATGAAGATGATGTGATACTGCATCATCCGGTTCAGGTCGCGGACCAGCGACTCGAGTGAGCCCTGGTCGGTGTAGGAGCGGCCGCCGTTGTCGTAGACGTGCACGCGGCCGTCGTTCGTCTGGTTCCACTCGTAGGAGGTGTCGACGCCGCCGATGCCCATTTTGCCGATGACGTCCTCGAGGTGGTCGTGCGCGCCGGCGGCAATCGCGATGCTGGGAATGGTCAGGCCGTTGGCGGGGTCGTGCACCGAGGGCAGCGTGGTCATGTCCGGCGTGAGGTTGGTGACCTCCCCGTCAGCGAACGTCACCTGGCGCGTGACCTGGAACTGGCCCTTTTCGATGGTCACCCAGTAGGTGCCGGGCACGATCGAGCCGACCTCGAAGGTTCCATCGTGCGAAGTGCGCGCGTTGGGACCGGTCGTCTCGACGCATTGCTCGCAGTAGACGGTGTCCGGGATGGGCTGCGGGCGGGTCGGGGTGACGCGAACGAGCGCATCGAACACCGGAATCTCGTGGCCGGCGGGGACCTGACCGGGACCGTTGCCAGGCGCCCAAACGGTGCCGGTGACGCGCGCGTAGTCGATGGCCGGGCCCGGCGGGACGCCTGTGTCGGCCATTCCCATGCCACCATCGGTGCCGCCGCCGCCACCTGCGTCACGCCCCAAGCGGTTGTCGACCGTGCAGGCCGAGGCGAGGGGGAATGCGAGCGCGACAACGAACAAAGAGCGAAGAAACGGCTTCATGGGACCTCCGGACGAGTACCCGTATATTGCGGATCCGAGGCGCTTCTTCAAGCAGACGACACTGTGCTCCGGTGTGCGACTTGTGCACACCTCCGAGTACGCGCGCTTCAACCTCGACTCGCCCCGACGCGCGGCAGGCCGCACGCTGTTCCTGTGAGCCGCGTCGTCACACTGCCCGGCCCCCTCGACATGAAGCGCACGCTGGGGCGTTTGACGTTGGCTCTTGGGGACCCGACGACCCGCGTCGATGGCGGTGCGCACTGGTTCGCGTTCCACACCGAGGCGGGTCCAGCGAGTGTCCGCTACGAGCAGCGTGACTCCGAGACCGTCGAGGTAGATGCCTTTGGCCCCGGCGCCGAGGTGGCCCTCGCGTCGGCGGGAGCGCATCTGGGGGCCGACGACCGGCCCGAGAGCTTCCGGTCGGATCACCCGGTGGTCGCCCCGCTGATCGCGCGCTTCGACGGCCTTCGGTTCGGCCGTTCAGGTCGTGTCTTGGAGCGCTTGGTGCCGGCGATCCTCGGCCAGAAGGTCACCGGAAAGGGCGCCGCGAGGTCCTGGCGAGAGCTCGTCTGGGCGACGAGCGAGCGCGCCCCCGGACCCGTCCAATCACTCTGGCTGCCGCCCACCGCCGCGCAGCTCCGTCGGCTCGCGTACCAGGACTTCCATCCCTTCGGCGTCGAGCGGAAGCGAGCCATGATCATCCTGTCCGTGGTGCGACGCGCCAAGACGCTCGAACGACTCGCGACCGCGGACCCTGAGCTCGCATGGTCACGGCTGAACGCATTTCATGGCATCGGGCCATGGACGGCGGCGAACGTCCTGAGCGGGGCGCGGGGAGACGCCGACCTCGTGCCGGTCGGCGACTACCACTTCTGCCACATGGTGGTGCATGCGTTCACCGGGAAGGACCGCGGCTCAGACGACGAGATGATGGAGCTGCTCGCCCCGTTTGCGCCGCACCGAGGGCGGGTGGTCGCCATGCTGATGGCGGCAGGCGTCTCCGCTCCACGTTTCGGCCCGCGCATGCCCGTTCGCGACATTCGAAAGCAGTGAGTGACCGGGGCCAGCGAAGGCTAGAACAGCGCGCGCATGAGCAGGAACGCGAACGTCGCCACCACCACCGCCATGACCGCCAGCACGATCGCGAACATGACCCAGGCGCGCCGGTCGCCGGTCACCTTGCCGCGTCGCATCTCCACCGTCGCGATTGAGCGTTGACGCACCTTGGCGGTGGAATCCGCCGCATGTTGGCGGCGCATCGCGGCGTCCGCGGGGGGCGGGGCGGGGGATGGCGGCGGAGCGACGGGAGCGCTGACAGGAGCGGCCGAGAGATGCTCCGGCATCGCCGGGGGCCTCGGCGGCGGCGTGTTCGCGTGCGGATCGTCCGCTTGTTGCAGCCGCGCGATCACCTCGACGGCCGAGTCTTGGATCGTGTCCATCACCGGGCGCTTGCGCTTCGGCTTGGAGAGCGCTTGCTGGACGTGCTCGAGCGAGGCCGAGTCCAGGCTCGGCACGGCGTCCGACTCGTCGACGGTGGCCGACATCATGTCCTGCACGTCCTCGAAGGCGACGTCCGAGAGCGACAGCTCCTCGATGGAGAGATCCTCGGCTGGCTCCCAACGATCCACCGGGAGCTCGTCGGTGAGACGGTTCGTGCCGGGCGCGTCGAGGTTGGGGATCGGCGCCAGATCCTTCGCCGGCGGCAGAGGGCGCGCAAAGTCGGAGGTCTCGACGCCCTCCTGGGGCTGAGGTCGGATGCGCCCCAGGTTGTCTTCGAGCAGCTTCGCGAGGTCTCGGGGCTCGCACAGGAGCGCCTCCGGGCAGGCCTTGGCGAGTTCCCGACGCAGGGTGCGCGCCGTGGCGTACCGATCGCCCGGCTCGCGCGCCATCGCGCGGACGACGACGTCGTCCACGGCGCTGGGCACGTCGGCCAGCGTGGACGCCCGAGGGATGTTCGGGTTCTGGATCTGGCGGAGCAGCTCGAGCGGATTGCTGCTGCGGAACGCCCTTCGCATCGTGAGCATCTCCCACGCCACGACGCCGAGCGCATACACGTCGATGCGTCGGTCGACCTTGTTCGACGCCGCCTGCTCCGGCGCCATGTAGCGGAGCTTGCCTTTGACCCCGCCGGTCCGCGTGATGTGGCGGCGGTACGTCGCCTTGGCGATGCCAAAGTCGATGAGCTTGACGTACCCGTGGTAGCTGAGCAGCACGTTCTGCGGGCTGACGTCCCGGTGCACGATGTTGAGCGGACGCTGGTCCTCGTCGTACGCGTCATGGGCCGCGTGCAGCGCGTCCGCGACGTTCATCAGCACCCAGACCGCCAGCGGCACATCGAGCCGGAGCCCGGACTGCGAGAGCTGCTGCAGGAGCTCGGCCAACGAGCAGCCGTAGACGTACTCCATCACCATGTAGAGGGTGCCGGCGTGCTCTCCGAAGTCTTCCACGCGCACGATGTTCGGGTGCTGGACGCGGGTGTTGATCTGCGCCTCGTCCGCGAACATCAGCCGGAACTTCTCCTCCGGCATCAGGTGCGAATGCACGACCTTGACCGCCGCCAAACGGGTAAAACCCGAGGGACCGGTCTTGCGGCCGAGATACAACGACGCGAAGCCCCCCGTCCCCAACTTGGCGGTGAGGGTGTAGCCACCCAGCTGCGATCCGACGCCGACCACGCCGGACGGTACCAGGTCGTCGGGCCCCCGCGCCCATCCGCGTCGATTCTCACCCGCCTGCTATACTCGCGGCGCTCAGGGCGGATCATGCGCAGCGTTTGCAACGAGGTTTCGACCCGACGTACGCCCGGGCTCTTCATCTGCCCGACGCGCCCTGCGCTCGAGGTGGTCGATTCCCTCGGCGCCGGACTGAACCGAGAGTGCGATTGAGCGGGCCGGCGGGCGTGGACGTCGACTCCTTCGTGGAGCGCGGTGTGCTCGCGGTTCCGGGCTGCTTCGATCCGGACTGGGCGAAGCGACGCGTGCGCGAGACGCTCATCGCCGGCGCTCCGCCGCCGCTCCTGTCGTGCAAAGGCAGGCCGGTCGACTTCCCCCCTGCGTACGACCTTGCATCGACCTGGGAGCCCGTTCACCGCCTCGACGTGGAGACCGGCCTGAGCTTCGAGATCGAGGCGCTGGCGCCGAAGCTCTGGGAGGTCATCTGCGCACTGGTCGGACCAGGGGCGCACATCACACGCCGCAAGATGGGCACGCAGTGGATCGTCGCCCCCAACACCACCGCGCCGGAGCGCCCTTCGCTCGAGGCCGACTTCGAGCGCGATTTTGCCACGGTCGACAACGCGCTCGTCGGGACGTCCTGGCACATCGACACGCCGGCACGTGACTCCACGCTGGACGCGCGCCACGACGCGCTCACCCTGCTGGTGCTTTGGTCCGATTTCCCAGAGGGTGGGGGCGGGACGCTCTACAGTGGCGAGTCGCTCACCCACGTGGTGCGGCACCTGGAAGCGCGAGCGGAGGGGTGCGACACGCGGGACGTCGGCTGGGCGAACGGGCTCATGACGCGATGCGGAGACGTCCGTGAGCTGTCCGGCAGGGCGGGGGATGTCCTGGTGACCCACGGGCTCGCGCTGCACTCCACCCAGACGGTGGCGCGGTCGGCTTTCCGGGTGCTCGAGAACCCCACCATCACGGTGGAGCGGCCGCTTCGCTACCACACGGACACCCCCGACCCGTCCCCCGTCGAGCGCGCGGTGATCCAGCGGTTGACGAAGCCTCGTCCACGCCCGGAGCAGTGGGATCACACGACCGCGCGCGCCTTGATCACGCTCCATCCCACGCTCTTTCTCCCCGGACGACGAGCATGGCTCTCCGAGAACGACGCGGGCGAGCGCGAACGGATCACGCAGACCTGCGAGGCGCTCCTCGCGGCGTGGGTGGGCACCCACTCGAGCCGCATCCGGATGGCGCAGCGCTCCGCTCCGCTCCAGTGCGCCAAGGGCGCGGCCGCGCTCGTTCGGCAGCTGCTGCTGGACCACCTCTCGCTGCGACTGCCCTTACCGCCGCAGCGTGGCGAGAGTTCCGGGTTCTTGTACTGCGACCTCGTGCGCGGTTTCGTGCACGCCGACGTCCCAGGCCAGCTGGTGGCGCTCCTGCTCGCGCCGATCGTCGAGGGCGTGGAGCTCGCGGTGCTCGACGACCGGACCCTGCCCCTCATCGAGCACGACGGGGTCCGCATCGTCGTGGACCCGCGCGCGTCGGCGACTCTCTTCGCGTTCGGGGCGGCCCGGCCCGGCTTGCCCGCTCTCAAGCCCCGCGTTGCGCAGGCGATCCAGCAGGCACCCCGGCAGACGGTCCAGCCCCTCCGTGGGGTTCGGCACGGTCTGCCCGAGGTGCGCCGCGAAGCCCCCCGCGATGAAGACATCTGGTCCGCCTTCCTTCGCGTCCGAATGCACCACGTGCTCGCCACGCGAGCCAAGCCGGGCGCGTACGCTTCGCTGCTGGAGACCCACCGGGCGAGCGGCATCACTCAACGGGTGATCGAGGCGTTCGCTCGCCGGGATGGTCACTCATGAGGCATGACATCCCCCCGCTCGCGCTCCATCCGCCGCCAGCTTGGGTGGACGAGCTTGCCGGAGGACCCACGAGGGAGGTCGTGGCCTGGACCAAGATGGGGGTGCCGTTTGTCCGCGCCTCGACCTTGGACGGGCCACGCGCCTGGGCCTTCGGGGTGAGCGGAGGGACCTGTGTTCGCATCGACCTGAAGACGCGACGACGTTCGGCGGAGCCACGGTTCAGCTCTGCGATGGACGCCGAGGTCGGCGCGTTTCTAGACCGCATCGCGTGGCTGCGCGGCGAGAAGGCCCCCTCTCCTGGCCGAGCGGCGGAGGCCGTCTCGCGGCTGTCTGACGCCCTCAAGGCCGTGCGGACGGCGGAGGCCTTGCTCTCCGTCGAGGACCGAACCGGCCCGTTGCGCGAACATCATCTCGGGTCCGTTCGTGCCATAGGCATCCTGAAAGACATCGTGGCCGGCGACTGGGGTCGCGTGTTCCCGCAGTCCGACACGCCGGGCGTGCTGCCGACGTGGGCGCGGACGGTCTTGATCGCCCTGTCCGGGGTGGTGTCTCGCCTGGGCGAGCAGGTCGCTCTACCGGCCGCGCCCACCCCCGCCACCGTGCTGGAAGGCCGCGCCCTCGCGGCGGCCGGCTTCGAGGACGCCGCGCTCGACCGGCTCGACCACGCGACCGCCGCGCTCCACGGGCCGCTCGGCGCCACGCTCGGTCCCGACATGGCCCGCTTGGCCCGCCGCGTCGGGAGGGACGACGACGCGATCGGATACCTGCGGCGGAGCATTCTTCAGGCGGAAGGCGACGACCACCTGCTGCAGCGCTGCTGCTTTGAGCTCGTCCGCCTCGGGGCCATCGACGACGCCCACCAGGCGCTCGCGGCGCGTTGCCTGTCCGAACCCGTGGGGGAGGAGATCGCGCTCGCGCACGCCCAGCTCCTCATGTGGGCGGAGCGGACTCAGGAAGCGCGGCCTCTGCTCGCGCGGCTGCGGGATCACCCGCGAGGCCGACGTCTGGACGGCGTTCGGCAGACTCTGGAGGGCGACTGGGAGGGCGCACGCGACACGTTCGAAGCCGTCCTCGAGACCATGCCCGACGACCGAGAGACGCACACCTGGCTGGCTGAGGTGTACCTCCACCTCAACGACGACGAGCGCTACCAGGCACATCTGGATGTGGGGCGAGCGGAGTCGCAGACCGCCGCGCACACCCTTCTCTCTCGCGCCACCGAGGTGTACCTCGCACGTCCGTACCAGACGGGTCTGAATCACCTCCTTGACGCGCTCGGTGAGCCCCTCGGGCCCTGGTGGAACGATGGCGGCCCGAGGGAGGAGGGGATGCGCGTGCTGCGTCGGTTCGGAGGCAACCGCTCGGAGCATTTGACCCTCATGGTTCCCGGGACCGAAGGCCTCGGTCTGGTGCCGTTCAGCCTCCCGCCGCAAGACGCGCTGGGCGTGAGCCGAGACGCCGCCTCGGACGTGCTGAAGGGGCTCACCCATCGACCGCGGCACCTGGTCGAAGAGGACTTCCGGGCCCTGGCCGCGCGGTTCCCCGACTCCCCCCATCCGCTGTGCTACTGGGGCGAACTCGACCTCTGGATGGGGGACTACGACCGCGCCATCGATCGGTTCCGCAAGGCGCTTCAACGCGGTTCGGCCCGTTGGGCGTACGTCGGCGAGGCCGCCTGCCACATCATGCGGGGCGATTGGGCGGAGGCCGACCGTGTCCTGACGGAGTGCAGCGACGAGTACACGCCCATCCTCGGCGCCACCACCCACGTGTACCTCGGCGAAGCCCTGCGGCGGCGGGGGGCCATGGCGGCGGCGGCACGCGAGCTCGAGGAAGCGGTGCGCGTCAAACGCGGGCGGGCGGGCGCGTGGCTGAACCTCGCGCTCGTGTACCGCGCCTTGGACGACGCTACCGCCGCCGACGCCGCGTTCCGGGAGGTGGAAGAGAGATGGCCGAGGCTCCTGTGGGACGGCTGGATCGCGCTCGGCGAACCCCCGACCTGGCCGGTGCCGCACGATCGGCGATCGGAGGTCGCCGAGTCCGTGCTTCGCATGATGCGGGGCAACCGTTCGTCTCACACCATCACGTACTTCGACCATGCGGGGACCTTTCGAATCGCCCGCGACGTGCGCGCGCTTCAGAAGGATCTGGCCGCGCATGCGCACTTCCTGGCGCCGGACCTCCGCGCCCGTGTCGTCGCCGGCACACACGACGAGACCCCGGCCAGCCCAACCTGAGCGCGTGTCGGCAGAGCCGGCGGACCAAGGCAGCCCACCTTCGAGGGCGTCGAGACAACCCGAAAAGGAGCCCCGAGGCCGCGAATGCGACAAAGTTGGAGCACGACAGATGCCCTTCGACTTTCCCCGCCGTCCGGCGCGCCGCCGCGTCGTCTCCGCCCTCCTCGGCTTTGTCGCCGTCCTCGGCTTCGTCGCCCTTGTCTGCGCGCCGGCATCCTCCCGCGCGCAGGACGTCGAGAGCTTGCGCGCGCGGGTCGCCCAGCTGCGTGAACGAGGGGCGGCCGTGCCCGAAGGCACCCTGACGAGCATCGAGTACCTGCTCGACATCTCGAACCGCATCGAGCGCCGCTTCCCGCCGCAGTCGGAGGCGTGGCGGCAGCGCGCCGCGCGATTCCTGTCAGCGGCCGAAGAGGGACAAGACCCCTACCCCGAAGCGGCTGGCCAGCTGCTCAACCGGGGCTACGACCCGAGCTTCAGCCCGCGGCGACAGGGCTACGCGATCTACATCCCGCCGGACTACGACCCGAGCCGAAGCTACCCGCTCGTCGTCATGCTGCACGGCGGCTCGTCCAACGGAAACCTCTTCCTCGGCGTCGTGCTGGGCAACAACATGGACTGGCTTCGCTACAACGAGTTCCTCTGGAACGACTTCTCGCCGCGCTGGTCCCCGGACGCGATCGTCGTCGCTCCCGATGGGGTCGGACAGCTCATCTGGCGCTGGATGGGGGAGCAGGACGTGCTCGAGGTCATCGACGACGTGCAGCGCCACTACAACGTGGACGCCGACCGGGTCGTGCTCGGGGGGCTCAGCAACGGCGGCATGGGCGCCTACACCATCGGCACGCGGCATGCGTGGCGCTTCAGTCACGTGCAGGCCATGGCGGGCGCACCCAGCTGGCTTCAGTACACGGGCGGGCGGCCGACCCCCGCCGAGGTCACCGCGATGCGGCGCTACAGCGCGATGCACCTGTTCGAAAACACCGTCAACACCGCGTTCAACTACTACCACGGCACCCAAGACCCGGGCCCCATGCGGCCCGCGTTTGTCCGCGAGCTCACGCGCCACGTGAACGGACTCGAGGGGGGCGACGCCAACGAGCGTTGGTATGAGCACGGCCACGACCTGCTCTACCTCGTGCACCGGCACGGCCGGGTGTACCCGGACCTCGCGGCGCACGTGCGCGACCGGCACCCTGAAGAGGTGCGCGTCGTCACCGGGGACTACCGCGCGAACCGGCAGCACTGGGTCACGCTGACCCGCATCGAGCGCTACCCAGAGCTGGGCACGGTGCGCGCGACGGCCAACGCCCGCGGCATTCAGGCCGAGACCGACAACGTGCTCGAGGTGGCTTTTGATCTCCGGGACGCGCCGCTCGGCGACCGCGGCGAGACGCGCATCGAAATCGACGGGAGCGAGGTCTACGACGGGCCGCGCGCGCACCTCGGCCACGTCGTGCACGCCTTCCGCGACGCCGACGGCGCGTGGGCGCTCGGGTTTCTGCCGGAAGCGGAGGGCCTGGAGAAGGTCCCCGGCCTCGCCGGTCCGATGTCGGACGCGTACCACGACGAGATCATCCACGTGTACGGCACGCAGAACGCGGACAACCGGCGCGTGCTCGAGCGCACCGCCAACCGCGGGGCCAACGGCTGGGTGACCGGGCTGTGGTATCTCAACCAGCGCGCCGTGGCCGACACCGACGTGACGCCGGAGATGATGCGTGGGGCGCACCTGGCCCTCTACGGCACCCCGGGCGACAACCTCATCCTCGACCGCGTCATGGACCAGCTCCCCATTCGGGTCGAAGACGGCGCCGTCCTGACAGAGAGCGGCGAGCGCTTCAACGGGAGCGACGTGGGCGCGCGCTTCATCTACCCGAACCCCGAGGCGGAGGGGCGCTACCTCTTGGTGCACACCGGGGTCAGCGCCGGCGCGGTGGAGCGCACCCGAAACCTCCCGGACTTCCTGCCGGACTACGTCATCTACGACCGCACGACGACCGCGAGCCGGCCGCGCCTGATCGCCGGGCGCCGCCGGCAGCTCGCCGCCGGCTACTTCGACCGCTTCTGGCAGCTCCCCGAGCCCGAGGGCGGCTCCACCGCGGCGAGCGCCGGAGCGGCCGCCGACCGTCCCCTCCCCGAAGGGGTGACGGCCGAACAGATGCGCGAGTACGCCTTGATGGTCGGCGCTCCGCCCGACTTCGTGCTGCCCAGCGCCGTCCTGCAGCAGACCCCGGCCGCCCAGCTCCCGCCCGGCGACGCCCCCTCCGCGCCGGACCGCCCTCGTCGTTTCCTGGCCGGCCGCCGCGACCCGAACGGCCCCATCGCCCGGACTATCGCGCGCAACGTGCCCACCTTCTACAACTACCGCGCCGTCATCGCCGGCGGGGTCTGGCACACCTCGCGCCGCGCGCGCTGGCAGATCCGCCCCGAAGAGGCCTGCCTCGAGGCGCTGGACGAGGCCGAGATTCCGTACCGGCGCGTCGAGGAGCCGCTGGGCACGCCCGTGCCCACCCCCATCGAGCTCGACGGACCGGTCGGCGGCGTCAGCTACGTCACGGTGCGCGACGGTGAGCCCATCGTCATCAGCTGCGAGATGGCCGCACGCCTGCCGCTGCTGAGCCGGATCGTGCGACGCCAGGGCGTCCGGCGCATCGCCATCCTGAGCGCCCATCGCCGACGGCCACGACAGAGCTTCCACACCATGGGCATGGCGCTCGACATCTTCTCGTTCCAGACCCGCCGCGGAAACCTCATCGTCAACGACCACTTCCTCGAGACGCCCGCCTCGGAGACGTGCGACGCCGAGGAGCCGGACGACTGGCGCGCGGCCGCGCTGTTGAATATCGCGTGCGACCTCGCCGAGACCCGACGGTTCAACTCCATCCTGACGCCGAACTACAACGACGGTCACCGGAACCACTTCCACCTCGACATCCGCCCGGACGACGACCGCGTCTTCGTTCGCTGAGCGCGTAGGGGTGCTCTGCCCAAGGCTGCTGGATGGCCGAGGCGGGAGATGCGGGCCCCGGTCCCGCCGCCGAGGCGCGTTGCGGCCTCCGCGGAGGACATCTAGAAGAGGAAGGTGCGCCCCTTCGCCCGCTTCGCCGCTCGCGACGCCTTTGTGGCCCTGGTGTGCGGCGCCCTGTGGTTCGTGGACGCGACGCTGGCGGCTCAGAGCGGCGCGCTCGCCCTCGCAGTCGGCATGCTGACCGGATTCATGACCGTGCTGGTCGCCTTCTTCGGCCACGAGTGGGGCCACCTGACGGGCGCGCTGCTGTCGGGCGCCACCGTTCATGCGCCTCCGGTGACCTCGCCGTTCCTGTTTCACTTCGATGTGGCCAAGTCCACCCGGCGGCAGTTCCTCGCGATGAGCTACGGCGGCTACCTCGCATCGCTCGTTGGCGTGCTCGTCGTGGTGGCTCTCGTGCCGTGGGACCGGTGGAGCGGCTGGACCGCGATGCTGCTCGTCGCCCTCGGCCTGGTGGTGACCGCGGCCCTCGAGATCCCCGCACACGTGCGCGTCATGCACGGCGGACCGCTGCCTCGGGGCGCCGTCTACGTGGAGTGACACGCCGTTTTTTGGACCTCACCGCCTCGACTGTGCGATCCGGCAGGGGACCCTCATGCCGAAGGACCAAGGCCGCAGTCTTCGCCCGATTCTCGGGGCGATCGCCATCTCGCTCGCGCCGCTCACCCCGGGGTGCGCGCTGCTCGATGAAGCCCCCGAGGTCATCGAGATGCCCGCACAACCGCCGGCCATCGCGTCGGCGCCGGTTGCGCCCCCCATCGCCGAGCCGGTGCCCGAGCCCGTCGCCGCACCCGCTCCGCCGCCGGAGCCTGCCCCCGACCCAGAAGCGCTCGCCCAAGCCCGGGAAGAAGCGGCGCGAGCCGCCTTCGAGGCTGAGTACCCGTGGCACGGCGTCGCCTATCACTTCCTCGCGCAGGTCCACCGTTCGCCGGACGGGAACTCACCGGTCGTCGGATACATGCGCCGGGGCGCCACCTTCCGGGCCCAGCCCCCCCTCCGCGGACCGGGCTGCGCGCGCGGCTGGAGTCGGGTGCCGGGCGACGGGTTCGTCTGCCGCGGCAACGGCTTCGATCTCGGAGACACCCCGCAGTCGTTCGACCCCTCCCCGGTGGCCCCCGCCCGGAGCGCCGCGCTTCCCTATGCCTACGCGTGGGTTGTTCGCCCCGACGCGCCCCAGTACTGGCGCCTGCCGACCGTGGCCGAAGAGGAAGAAGCGCGCGCCTGGATCGCCCGGGAGCGCGCCCGAGAGAACGCCCCTCCCCCGCCGCCGCCCGCCCCCGTGAACGACGGCGAGGAGGCCGAGGGCGTCGGACCGCAGGAGGGCCTCGAGGCGCCTCCCGGTCTCGACGAAGAGCCGACGCCGGAGCCCGGAGAGCCGACCGACGGCGGGCTCCCGCAAGCCGACGCCGGCCCGCGCCTCGACGAGCGGCCGTCGTTCCTCCGGATGCGCATGCGGCGCGGCTTCTACATCAGCGTGGACCGCCTGGAGACGGTCGGGAACCGCCGCTTCTATCGCACCGTGCGCGGCGGATTCGTGCCGGCCGACGTCGTCGCCGAAGCCTCGCCCCCAGAGATGCGCGGCGTCGTGGTCGGCGGCCGCTGGCGCTTGCCGCTCGGGTTCGTGTATCGGGGTGGCGTGCGCACCCTGCGGCGCGACCCGTCGCGCGGCGTCTTGGCCATGGCCGACAGCATCGACCGCCTCACCCCGCTGCCTCTGCAGGAAGAGACCGTTCAGCGTGGACAGCGGCGCTATCGGATCAGCGACCGAGGTCAGATCGTCCGTGAGGATGCGCTCCGCATCGCCCAGGTCATCGCCCGTCCCGAGGGCGTGGCCGAGGACGAGCGTTGGATCCACGTGGACCTGTCGGAACAGGTCGTCGTCGCCTACGAGGGCGACGAGCCCGTCTTTGCGACGCTCGTCTCCACCGGACGGGAGGGCAACGAGACGCCGGTCGGGACCTTCCGCATCCAGTCCAAGCACGTCTCGACGACCATGGACGACCCCAACGCCGGCGCCGACGCGTACTCCATCGAGGACGTCCCGTGGACGATGTACTTCGAGGGTTCGTACGCCCTGCACGGCGCGTTCTGGCACGACCGGTTCGGGCGTGTGCGCAGCCACGGCTGCGTGAACCTCGCTCCCGCGGACGCGCGCTGGCTGTTCCAGTGGAGCTCCCCCACCGTGCCGGAGTCATGGCACGGCATGTCGACCCGCCGCGGCAGCGTCGTACACGTGACGCCGTAGAAAGAGGCGCTCGACGGCCACCGCCTGATACGCTCTCGGGGATGGAACGGTGCGCGCGAGCAGCTTGGATGTGCCTGTTTGTGGCTGCGGCGTACATGCCGAACCAGGCCGCCGCCCAGGGAAGCGATACGGAGCGCGCGAGGGCCGAGTTCATGGCCGGCGTGGCGTGTGTGCAGGAGCACGAGACGGCCTGCGCCGAAGGCCATTTTCGCGCCGCAATGGCCCTCCGTGACGCCCCGGCGGTCCGCTACAACCTCGCGTCGGCGCTGTTCGAGTTGGGCCGCTATCCAGAGGCGGCGCGCCTGAACCGAAGCGTGCTCGCCGACGAGGAGACGCCGGAGACGGTCCGCGACGCCGCGCAGGCGTTGGCCGAGCAGCTCGAGACCGACGGCGGCACGCTGGAGATCACGGTCGAAGGCACCCGCGTGGACGGATCGGTCGAGGTCGACGACGAGGTGATCCCGGAGTCCCAGCTCGCGGCCACGCCGGTCCGTGTCGGTGCCCATCGCGTGCATGTGACGCGCAACGGAGCGGTGGCGGCCGAGACCTCCGTGAGGGTCGACGCGGGGCAACACGTGCCGGTCTTGCTCACGCTGCCCCTCACCGCGGAGGAGCAAGCCGAGGTTGATCGGGCCCAGCCCTCCGAGCTCGGTCTGCTGGGAGACTGGCGCCTCTGGCTCGGGGTTGGCGGTGCCGTCGCGGTCATCGCCATCGTCATTACGGTCGCGGTCCTCGCGAGCGAGAACGCGAGCCTCGAGGAGCCGCTCGTCGGGAACACCACGCCGGGAGTGCTCAGATGGGACTGAAGTGGTTCGCGTTGCTCGCGCTTTTGGTGGCCGGCTGCACCCAGCCTCGCACGCAGATGCTGTTGGTGGTGGACACCGACCTTTCCGTCCCCGACGCGCTTGACGAGGTGCGCATCGAGGTGGAGAGCCCGCTCTTCGAACGGCAGTTCGCCAACGCCATGCTCCGCGACACGCCGCCGCCGCGCTCGCTCAACCTCGCGCATGAGGGGGGCCCGCTGGGCACCTTCGAGGTTCGCGTCCGGGGCTTTCAGAACAGCGCTCCCGTGGTCGAGCAGACTGTCGAGTTCATGTTCGTGCCCGACGAGACGCGTGTTCTTCGCGTGATGCTGCTCGCCTCCTGCATGAACGTGACCTGCGCGGAGGGCGAGACCTGCGACGCGGGGGGCTGCCGCCCGCAGCTTCGCGCGGAAGACGAGCTCGAGGAGTTCGACCGCGAGCTGCCGCTCGGAGACGCCGGGGCCCCCTCCGAGGACAGCGGCGCAGCGGCGGAGGATGGCGGCCCGGAGCTCGACGCGGGGCGGGCGAGCGACGCAGGGGCGTGCGTGCCAGGGGACGAGGTCTGCAACGGGTCGGACGACGACTGCGACGAGTCGGTCGACGAGGACTTCGACCTCACGAGCGACCCGTCGAACTGCGGAATGTGCGGCCGGAGCTGCGGCGACGCGCCCTGTGTGGGTGGCCTCTGCCAGATCGAGTGCACGTCCGGCACCGCGAGCTGCGACGACGACCCGTCGGACTGCGAGGTCGACACCAACAGCGACGCGGCGAACTGCGGTGGCTGCGGCGAAGCGTGCGAGGCGCCCCGCGACATGTGCTGCGACGGCCGCTGTCGTCGCCGCTGCGGTTGAGAGCCCAGACCCGCGGAGTCACCCGCGCGCCGGCAGGCGCAGTTCGATACGACGGAGCAGGCGCGCGGCCGTGGGCAACACGTACGTGTCGACGCCCAGTGCCATGAGGGCCGCCAAGCCCGGCGCGGTGCTCCCGAGGATGGAGAACCCGACGATCGCGCCCCCGCCGGCCAATGCCAGCGCGGTGCTGCGCCACGCCGCCTGACGCGTCGCCCGGGCAAGCCAGAGCGCCGCGGCCGCGTCACGCACATCGTCGCTCGTGAGGCTGACCGCGCGCTCCCCATCGGCCGCGCCCGCAGCGCCGAGCACGACCGCGACGTCGGCCGCCTCGAGGGCCATGTCATCCCGCCCCGAGCGGCCGACGACCGCCACGACGCCACCTGTTTCTCTCAGGCGCTTGACCTCTTTGCCGCGCTCCTCCGGAAGCAGCTCGGCCTTGACGTGCGTAATGTCGAGCTGCGCCGCCAGCGCCTCGATCGTCCCCCGGTGGTCGCCGCTGAGCAGCACCGCCTCGATGCCCAGGTCGATCAGTCGCTGCACCGCCGCGCGCGCCCCGAGCCGCTCTTCGTCCCGCAGGCTGATCACCGCCCGGGCTCGGCCTTCGGTCGCGACGAAGATCACCGAGTGCCCCCGCTCCTCGGAGCGCGTCGCGTCGGCGTCCGCCACCGCGACGCTGACCCCCTCGCTGATGAGCAGACCTCGGTTGCCGACCACCAGCGACTCGCCCTCCGGCGTGACCGCCGTGATGCCGCGGCCGGGCGCGAGCTGGGCGCGCCGAACCGGGATGGGCTCGATGCCGCGGTTGTCGCAGAACCGGTTGACCGCGCCGGCGATGGAGTGTGCTTCGACCGCGCTCTCGGCCCCCGCGACGAGCGCCGCGACCCGGCTCCACTCCGCATCGCCCACGCTCGCGATCTCCACGACTTCGGGCTCGCCCTCCGTGATCGTGCCGTGTGTGCAGAGCGCGGCCACGGCGGTGCGGCCCGCGCGATCCAGCTCCCGCGCGCTGCCGAAGGTGATGCCTCGCTCCGCCGCGCTCGCCGCCGCCGCAACATACGGCGACTCCGACGCGCGCCGAAGCGCGACCAGCGGGGCGGCCAAGAGAACCGCCGCGGCGGCCGACAAAGGGCCCGAAGCGCCGCCGCCGAGCGCGAGCGCCGCCGCCGCGCCGGCCGCGAGCAGCGCCAACGGTCCCGCGACCCGCGCCGCGCGAGACGCGAGGTTGGTGAGCCGCGCCGCGCGACGCCCGGCGCCCTCGCCGAACCCGATCGGCCGGACGAGCGCGCGGTCCGCCCCCACCCGGGTGGCGAGGACACGGACCTCTCCCTCCGTGATGGTCGCGCCGGCGAGAAGCGGATCCCCCGGGACGCGCCGAACCGGCGTACGGGTGCTCGGGTGAAGCAGCGCCCACGCCTCTCCCGCCTCGACGACGCCGTCCACGGGCACACCCTCGCCGGCCCCCACCAACACCGATTGGCCCGCACGCACGCGCGCAACGTCCACCCGGTCGGTGGCCACCTCGACCGCCCAGTCCTCGGAGGGCTGCGGCACCCGCGCGACACCGGGCATGCGCGCGACCAGGAGGCTCACGATCGCCGCGAGCGGCTGGTTGGCGTGCGCATCCAGCCACGCTCGCGTCACCACGGCCGCGCCGGCCACCGCACCGCCGACGTACAGCAGGCGTGGGTCGGGCTCGGCCGTCCAGGCGGCGAGCAAGGCCAGCACCACTCCCAGAGAAGGGAACGACCACGCGAGCCAACCGGTCTCCTGCCGGGCCGCCCACGACAGGCGAAGCGCTTCGCCGGCCGCGGCGAGCGTGCCCAGCGTCGAGAGGCCCGCCGCGTAGGGGTTGTGCGCGAACCAAGCGAGAACAAAGCCGAGCACCGACGCGCCGAGGCCGAGCCACGGCGGCGGCGATCGCGGCAGGGAAAGCGCCTGGTGGGCCGCGGTGCTCTCGGTCGACGGACTTGCGCGGCGGCGGGGCCGCGGAGGCAGAGGGGTGGACGCGCGCGGCGTCTGGGCCTCTGGGAGATGGCGGTTGGCCTCGTGGTCGCGCTCGCCCTGCCGAAAGCGGTCGCGGCACTGCGCATCGCAGAGAAACCGGAAGCCATCCTCCAGCAGGATCACCGCGCCGGCGCGAAGCGGCCGAACGGGGCGCCCACACACCGGGCACGGGCGCGGCGGGAGGCTGGGACGGGCCGACGACACCGCCCGGGTATGCAAGCGCGCGCCAACCTCGTCAACCGCGCCGCCCGCATCGGGCCCATTGACGCTCCGGCGAAGTTGTTGAACGTTCCCTCCCTTTTCCGGACACGGGGTTCACGGCATGAGCGACAAGGCGTGGGGCGGACGATTCGACGGTGAGCTGGATGACCTCGCGCTCCGGTTCAGCGCCAGCGTGGACGTAGACAAGCGGCTCGGGCGAATCGACGTGCGGGGCTCCATCGCCCACGTGCGCATGCTCGCGGCGCGCGGGATCGTCAGCGCAGACGACGCGGCGCGGATCGAGTCGGGGCTGCGGACGATCGATGACGAGATCGCCCGCGGCAAAATGAACTGGCACGCTGAGAAGGAAGACGTGCACATGAACGTCGAATCGCTGCTGACCGAGCGCATCGGCGAGGCGGGCGGACGCCTGCACACCGGGCGAAGTCGCAACGACCAAGTGGCGACCGACATGCGCATCTGGACGCGTGAGGCGCTCGAGGGGACCGCGGCCCGGGTGGACCGCTTCGTGGCCTTCATCGCGGCGCGCGCGCCGGGCCTCATGGACCACCTCCTGCCGGGCTACACCCACCTCCAGCGCGCTCAGCCGGTGCGCCTGTCCCACCACGTCCTGGCGTGGGCCGAGATGCTCGAGCGGGACCGTGGGCGGCTTCTCGACGCGGCGAACCGGCTCAACGAGTGCCCGCTGGGCGCCGCCGCCCTCGCCGGGACGACCTTTGACCTGGACCGCCACCAGACCGCAGAGAGCCTCGGATTCCGGCAGCCCAGCCGCAACTCCCTCGACGCCGTCGGCGACCGCGACTTCCTGCTCGAGGCGGTCAGCGCGCTGTCGATTTGCTCCGTGCACCTGTCGCGGATCGCGGAGGAGCTCGTGCTGTGGAGCAGCCAGGAGTTCGGCTTCGTGGAGATGAGCGACGCCTACACGACGGGCAGCTCGATCATGCCGCAGAAGAAGAACCCCGACATGGCCGAGCTGGTTCGCGGCAAGACGGGCCGGGTGGTCGGCCACCTCATGAGCCTGATGATGCTGATGAAGGCGCTCCCGCTGGCGTACAACCGCGACATGCAGGAGGACAAACCCCCCACGTTCGACGCGTTCGACACGGTGGACGACTGCCTCGATGTGCTGGCTGGAGCCGTGGCGGAGGCCCACTTCAACCAGGGTCGCATGGGCGAGGCGCTTCGCCGCGGGTTCGTCGACGCCACCGAGGTCGCGGACTGGCTCGCGGCGCGGGGTGTCCCGTTCCGCGACGCGCACCACGTCAGCGGGCGCCTCGTCCGGCGTTGCCTGGATGAGAACACCACCCTGCTCGAACTCCCGCTCGCCGCCTACCAAGAGGAGCACGCGTCCTTCGACGAGAGCATCTTCGAGGCCCTCGACCCCGAGACGGCCATCGAGCGGCGTGCCCTCTACGGAGGGCCGGCGCGCAAACGCGTGGGCGAGCAGATCGACGCGCTCACGGCGCGTCTTGCGGAACGCGACGTGACCCTCCCGGAGGTCGGCTGATGGATCGCGGCACGCGTGAAGAGATCCCCGAGAGCCGGCACTTCTTCTACGAGGACGGCGAGCTGACCTGCGACGGCGTGCCGTTGGCGAAGGTCGCCGAGCAGTTCGAGACGCCGACGTACGTGTACTCGGCCGACTCCATCGACAAGGCCTACGACCGGCTCATCGACGCCGTCGACCCGCCCTGCTTGGTCGCTTACGCCATCAAGGCCAACTCCAATCTGGCCGTGCTCCGCCGCCTCGCGAAGCGCGGCTGCGGGGCGGACATCGTCTCGGGCGGGGAGCTCGCGCGCTGCATCGAGGCCGGCATCGACCCGAAGAAGATCGTCTACAGCGGCGTGGGCAAGGCCGACTGGGAGCTCGCCGCCGCGGTCGACGCCGGCATCCGCGCCGTGCACGCCGAGAGCGCACCGGAGATCGACGCACTCGAGGCCATCGCCCGCGACAAGGGCGTTTGCGCCCCCCTCACGCTCCGGGTCAACCCCGACGTCGACCCGGACACGCACCCCTACATCGCCACGGGGCTGCACGACACGAAGTTCGGCCTCGAACTGGACGCCGCCCGCGCGCTCCTGCCGCGGGTGCTGAACAGCCCGCATCTCCGACTGGAGGGCGTGGCGTGCCACATCGGCTCGCAGCTCGGCAGCGCCGACCCGATGCGCGACGCGGTCGCCATCCTCGGGCGCTTCGCCGTCGAATGCGAGCAAGCCGGCGCGGAGCTCAACACGATCGACGTCGGTGGCGGCTGGCCGATCCTCTACGGAGACGAGGATGCGTTTCCGCCGTCCTGGAAGGCGTTCGGAGACGCGATCCGCGATGGGCTCAAGGAGAGCGGCGCCAGCGCGCTGGGCCTGGAGACCATCGTGGAGCCGGGCCGCGCACTCGTCGGCGACGCCGGCGGCCTCCTGACGCGTGTGCTCTTCGTGAAGGAGCAGGCCGACAAGCGCTTCGTGATCGTCGACGCGGCCATGACCGAACTGATCCGCCCGGCGCTCTACGACGCCTACCACGCGGTGATGGGCATGACCGAGAGCGCGGAGACCGTCGTCGCCGACCTCGTGGGGCCGGTGTGCGAGACGGGCGACTTCTTCGCCATCGACCGCGCCCTGCCCGATGTCGGCCGGGGCGACCTGCTCCTGATTCGCGGCGCCGGCGCGTACGGCACCACCATGGCGAGCACCTACAACTCCCGCCGGTTGGCCGCGGAGGTGATGGTGGAATCGGGCCAGGCGGGCTGGATCCGGCGACGGCAGCCGCTCGAAGACCTCTGGCGGGACGAACGGATCGAGCCCGTTTCTTGAGCCCACAGGACGCACCGAGCAAGGCCGCAGAGCAACAGAGCATCCTCGTCCGGCTGACCCGCCTCGCGATGCCCATCGTCGGGCTGAACGTGCTCAACGTGCTCGCGCTCGCCATCGACACGGCGATGTGCGGCCGGGTCCCTGGCGCCGAGGCCGTGCTGACCGGCCTCGGGTTCGCGACGCAGATCGTCTTCCTGCTGATGGTCATGATGATGGGGCTGCTCGTCGGGTCCGTGGCGCTCGTCGCGCGCGCGCACGGCGCGGGAGACACCGACCGGGTCGAGCACCTTCTGCTCCAATCCACCCAACTGACCGTCGTGCTCGGCGTCGTCGTGGCGGTGCTCGGGAACATCGCCGCCCGGCCGCTCCTGCAGCTCCTGGGCGCCGAAGGCGACGCGCTGACCGCCGCGCTCGCGTACCTCCGGCCGCTCCTGTTCGCGACCGTCTTCTACTACCTCAGCCTGCTGTATGCCGCGGTGCTGCGCGGGGTCGGCAACACGCGCATCGCGTTCCAGGTGGCGCTCGCGGCCACCGCGATCAACGTCGCCTTGAACTACGGCCTCATCCTCGGGAACTACGGGCTGCCCGCACTCGGGGTCCGCGGCGCAGCGTACGGAACGGTCGCGTCCCAAGTCTTCACGGTGTTCGCCCTCGTCGCGGTGCTCCGGTCCGGCGCCGTCCCCACGCTGCGGGTCTCGTTTCGGCCCCGCCCTGTCGATCGCGCGCTGGCCAAAGAGCTCGCTCGGGTCGGCGCCCCAGCGGCGCTCGACCTCCTCATTCTCAACGGCTCGTTCATGAGCATCCTCGGCATGCTCGGCCGGATCGATCCCGTCGCGGTCGCCGCACACGGGATCGGGCTGCGTGTGCAGTCCCTGGCGTTCGTCCCTGGACTGGGGGTCTCGCAGGCGTGCGCCGCGATGGTCGGCCAGGCCCTCGGGGCCGAGGACGTCGCGCGGGCCCGCCGCGTGGTGCTGAGCGCAGTGGCCCTCTGCGTTCTGATCATGACGGGTCTCGCGATCCCCATCGTCCTGGGTGCACACCCGTTGGTCGCCGTGTTCGACGTCCCGCCGGGGACCGCGCTGGAGGCGTTCTCCGTCGAGTGGATCCGCATCCTCGGCTTCGGGATGCCGGTCGTGGGAGCGCAGATCGCGCTTGTCGGGATGCTTCGTGGCTCTGGCGACACGCGCGTCGCGCTCACCATCAACGCCGTCGCGTCCGTCCTCCAGATCCCCGCGAGCTACGCCCTCGGCTTCCCGCTCGGCTGGGGCGCGTTCGGCGTCTGGGTCGCGTTCCCCGCCTCGTATGTCTTGCGCCTCGCGCTCGCTGCGTGGGTGTTCCAGCGGGGGCGCTGGGCCAAGGTCGGCCTGCGGGTCAGCTGAGAAGTCCCGCCGCCCGCTCGAGGAACGGCCGCTGCGCCTCCAGGATTTTCTCCCTCGCCTCGGGCGCCGAGAACCAGGCCGCCCGGTCTACCTCGGGGAACACGCCCGTCTTCCCGCTTCGCGGCGGCCACTCGATCTCGAACGTGTTGCTCTTCAGCGCGCCCGGATCGAGCTCCGCCTCGATGAGCCACGCCTCGACCTCCTTGCCGCTCTTCTGTCGAATCATGCCGAGCGGCAGGAACGGCCCCTCCGGGAGGGTGAGGCCGGTCTCTTCGAGCCACTCTCGCTGGGCCGCGGCGAGCGGCGCCTCCTGCGCTTCGAGCAGGCCCTTGGCCACCGTCCAGGCGCCGGCGTCCTTGTTGCGGAAGAACGGCCCCCCCGGATGCACCAGGAAGTACGCGAGCCCGTCGGGCGTGCGGCGGACGGGCAAGATGCCAGCGCTTCGTTTGGCCATTGGCTCACGCTACCTCACTCCGGAGTGTGCGCCTTGGCCGTCCGGATGCGCATCGTGAGACGCCTGCTAGGGTGCGCGCCGATGTCCGACGCTCCCCGCTGGCTCGACCGGCTTGCCGACGGAACCTTGGATGAGGTCAAGGTCGTCGAAGGCCCCACCCTGAAGCTGCCAAGCGGCAAGCTGACCGCCTGTGATCCTCTGGTCTTCCTGCGCACCGCGGAGCCCTTCGCGCACGAGCTGGAGCCGGGCGAGTATGCCGTTTCGGTGGGCCGATTCGGAGGGGACAACGCCTTCGCCCGGCTGCGCGTCACCGATCAGAAGGTGGTGCGATGGGCCGTGGCGCGGTGCCCGGGCGAAGAGGACGCCGAGGGTTGGCCGGGCTACAGCGTGGACGCGGGCACCGGCTGCTTCGTCGATCAGAGCGCCATCGAGACCTTCGTCAAGAACGACGACGCAGTGTACGACCAGATCAGTGACGAGCTGGCTCAGGCTGGCATCTTGCCGAGCGATCCGCTCACCTTCCACGAAGCGTTCGCGGAGCGGCGGGCGGAGCTCGGGGGGGACCCGCTCAGTCAGCTGATGGAGACGCTGCTCAGCAAGGCTTCGGCCGAAGCCGAGCTGGTCAAGGGCACGGCGAACGTGGTCGCGTTCGTGAGCGGCGCCGGCGACGGCATCTACGCGAGTTTCTGGGGCTATGACGCCGCGGACCAGGTCGTGTGCTTGGTCACCGACTTCGGGCTGCTCGAGCCGGACGAGGACGAAGAAGGCGACGACGACCTGGTCGGCGAGGACGAGTTCGACGACCTCCTGGACGACGAGGCCCTCAGCGCAGACGACCTCATGGGGCTGGAAGCCCTCGCCGCCGCGCTGACGGGCGGGGGCAAGGAGGAGCCCGAACCGGAACAGGGCCCGTCGCCGCTCTACATCCAGACCCGTGCGCTGCTCCAGAAGTGGCTCGACGAGGAGAAGATCGAGCTCGAGGAGGACGTCAACCCCGACTCCTTCGCCGAAGCGCTGCTGGAGAAGCTCGTGAGCCTCGCGGGGCATCGGCACCCGGGCGCACATGTCGGCGAATGGCTGCTCGAGCGGCCCGAGGTCGCCGATGTCTATGCCAGCGACGACGACTTCCAGGCCGACCTCACGCGCTGAGCACGGCCCGCCCCACGAAGAAGAGCACCGGCCCGCCGTCGAAGGCGTACGCCGGTGCTCGCGAGCGAGCTTCGAGCGCCGAGCGCGCCCTACTCTTCCTCGTCGCTGACCTCGTTGCCGATCGCCACGCCCGCCGCGTCTTCAGCGGCGTCGTCGTCCCCTGCCTCCGAGCCGCCAGCGTCAGAGTCGCCAGCGTCAGAGTCGCCAGCGTCAGAGTCGCCAGCGTCAGAGCCGCCAGCGTCAGAGTCGCCAGCGTCAGAGCCGCCAGCGTCAGAGTCGGAGACCGAACCGGCTTCGGCACCGTCCGCGACGACCTCCGCCGCGCCCTCGCCCGTCCAGAGCGACTTGCGAAGCGCCTCCATCTTTGCGGTGAGCGAAGTGATGCGGCCCAGGGTGGTGCCGACGACCTGCTCGAGCTCGTCGAGCTCGTCCTCACCCGACTCGCGCGCCGTCCGCGCCGTGCGAACGACCTCGGCGATGGAGCGCGTCATCTCTTCGTTGGCCGTCTTCACGAACTCGACCAACTTGTCGCCGAACTCGTCGATCTGGGCTTCGAACGCCTCGGCGAGCTTGGACGCCGCTTCCTTCACGGCGAGCGGTGCCTCTTCCATGGCCCGCTTCTTCATCTCGCGGTCCGCACGCCCTCGGAAAAAGTACGCGAGCACGGGCGCCGCCAGCGTCATCGCGCCGCCGACGAACACGTTGGACAACGCCATGATGCCCAGGCCAAACGCGCCGAGCGCGATCACGCCCACATCGTAGGCGAGCGTGTTGACGGTCAGGTCGATGTCCGGCCCACTGCCCGTGCCGAGCAGCTCTTCGAGCTTCTTGCTCCGCTCGTGCGCGTCCTCGGTGACAAACGCGATGGCCTCCTCGGCGACCCGCTCGAGCTGCTTGGCGAGCTCCTCACCCTGCTGGTCGGCGAAGGCGCGGAAGCGCTCCTCCATGAACCCAGGCAGGTAGCGCTTGAGGTCATCGGGCTTGCCCGCCTCGATCTCGGCCGGGATGGCGGCCGCGAAGCGCTTCCCAAAGTCCAGCGTCTCACGGCGCACGATGGCCTTGACCCCGCTCAGCGATTCGCGGATCTGCCGCTCGCGGCGGTCGGCCATCTCTTCCGAGTGGCTCAGGTCCGACTCGAGCGTCGACAGGCGGCGCTCCAGCTCCTCCTGGTCCATCTCGAGCGCGCGCTTCTGGATGCGCACGCTGCGCTGCAGGGTCGCTCCCGACCGCAAGCCCTCGTGAAGCGCGTTGTCGAGCAGCACCCGCCCGCGCTCCTCGGTGAGGAACGTCTTGAGCTCGCTCGCCAGCTGCGTGAGACCAGCCCCGTCCGGGTCGCCCTCGAGCGCGTCCTGGGCGCTGACGGCGAAGATCTTCGGCTCGTCGACCAGACGGCTCAGGTGGGTGCGCGCGTAGGCCAGCGCCTCGGCGCGCTCGTCCTCGTCGAGCAGGTCGATCTTGTTGATGACGAAGAGCACCTTGTCGCGCGACTGCGTGAGCAGCTTGTTCGCGATGAAGGCCCGCTCCGACTCTTTCAGGATCTGCCCCGCGTCGAGCAGAAACAGAATCGCGTCGGCCTTGGGGAGGTAGCTGTAGGTGATCTCGGCGCGCTGCGAGTTGAGGTCGTTGACGCCGGGCGTGTCCACGAGGACGACGCCGCCCTCGAGGATGGCCGCCGGGTAGTCCACCTGCAGGTAGCGCACCTCTTCGGCCGCCGCGGCCCCACCGACCACGAAGTCCGCGACCTGTTCAACGGGCACCTCGTGCTCGCTTCCCTCCGCCACGGCGGTCGCGTGGGGGGTCGCCCCGTGCACCACGTGATGGATGACCGCGGTCGTAGGCGTCACGCCCGTCGGCAGCACCGGGGCGCCGAGCAGCGAGTTCACAAACGTGGTCTTGCCGTGGTTGAACTCGCCCAGCACCACGAGGTGGAAACGCTCCTCCTCGAGTCGCGGGATGCGGTCTTCACGCAGGCGGGCGGCGAGCGACGCGGCGCCCGTATCCTCAGCCAGGCCGGCGACCTCGCGAAGCGAGGCCAGCACGTCGGACTTGAGGGCCTGATAGTCCGAGAGCGGACGGTCGGTCATTCGGTTTCGTGGTCCTTCCCCCCCACGCCATCTCCCTCGGAAGACAAGAGCCCTTCCGAGGACAGAGACGCCGGAGCCTGCGGAGTCGCAGCTTTGGTAATCTGGATGATCTCGCTGGTGCGTCGATCCACTTCGTCCATGTCGAGCCCGCCGTCGCCTCCGTTGACCGAACGGTAGAGCTCGCTGTCAGCAAAGACCCGCAGCGCGTGGATTCGCTTGGGCACGTAAGGGTGCGTCTGGAACGCCTCGCCCATGCGCCCGAGGCTGGCCTGGCTCTCTTCGAACTGATCGAGGAAAGCGTCGATGTTCATCTCGCCGTACAGCTTCTGGGACCCGGACGCGAGCTTCATGAAGCTCCGGCTGGCCGCCTCGAGGTCCTGGTTGCAGAGAAGTCCCGCCCGGTCGCAAGTGATCTCCGCGCGCCGGTACCAGCTGCGAAGCGCGATCAACGCCGGCTGCGCCAACCAGGCGAGGTAGATGCCGGCGCCCTGGGTGAGCACCGAGAGCACGGTGCTGTAGACGACGTGTTTGTTCTGGATGTGCCCGGTCTCGTGGCCGATCACGAAGCGCAGCTCGGACTCGTCGAAGTGGTCGATCAGCGCGGACGTGATGACGATGAACGAATCGTGCTCGGTGCCGTACGTGAACGCGTTGGGGACCGGGCTGTTCTGGATGTAGATCGTCGGCGTGGGAACGGTGAGCGTCTTGGCGCACTCCTCGGCGATCTTCTGGATGCTGGGGAACTGCTTCGGCCCGACACGCACGGTGCTTCCGAGCAGCTGCGCGCGCATCCACTCCTTGCTCGTTCGGACGATGGACGCGGCGGCCAACTCCACGGGGCGCAGACGGCTGAAGCCGCGCATCATCTTGATGTCGGCGGAGTACGCATAGCGCACTCCCTCGTCCCGCCCCCAAGCGCCGCTGCGCTCGAGCTCGACGAAGGATTGAAAGTCGAAGTGGGGGTCTCGTTCCAAAAGGGGGCTCCTGTCCGCATCGGGAGCCTAAAGTCGGCGGTCCCAGACGGCAATGGGGAGGAAGGTCGGGCGCTCATAGGACACCCCTGCGTTCACGGGGCACAACTGTTACCGTCGCCGCCCTGTTCCATGCCTGGTCTCACCATCATCGGCTCCGGCCATCACGTCCCCGGCGCTCCGGTCACCAACGACGACCTCGGTCGGGTCATGGAGACGAGCGACGCATGGATTCGACCGCGCTCCGGGATCGCCCAACGGCACTTCGCGAACGAGGGGGAAGGCGTCAGCGAGCTCGCTTTGCCCGCGGCGCGCGCCGCGCTGGAGTCGTCCGGACTCGAACCATCGGACGTGGACTACATCGTCTTCGGCACGATGACCCCCGACTACATCCTGCCGGGCTCAGGCGGGCTACTGGGCGCGGGCCTGGGTATCCCCGGCGTGCCAGCGCTGGACATTCGACAGCAGTGCGCCTTTTTCCCCTTTGCGTTGCAGATCGCCGACGCCCTGCTTCACGCCCACGTGGCGAGGACCATCTTGATCGCCGGAGCCAACGCCCACGCCGGTTTCATGCCGTGGGACTGGGACGCGCTTCGCAACCACACGCCCGCGGACCCCGCGCAGTTCGAGTTCGCCACTCAGCACCGCTCGACCGCGGTCCTGTTCGGTGACGGGGCCGGGGCGGTGGTCTGTCAGCGACATCCGCAGGCCGACGAGGGCTTCGGGCTGCTCGGCTCGGTCACCCACACCGACGGCGAGCGGCACGACCACTTCTTCGTGCCCGCCGGCGGCTTCCGCCACTACCGATACTGGGAAGTCCCCGTGGACGAGCGCATCCCGAGCATGCGCGGTCGAGAGCTGTTCAAATGCGCCGTGCAGCGGCTCCCCAAGGTCGTGCACGAGGTGTGTGACCAGGTCGGGGTGACCCTCGACGACGTGGACTGGTTCCTCGCGCACCAAGCCAACGACCGCATCAACGCCGCGGTCGTCAACAGCCTCGGCGTCCCGACCGAAAAGGTCCCTTCCAACATCGCGCGCTTCGGGAACACGTCGGACGCGACCATCCCGATCTTGGTGGACGAACTGCGACGCGACGGCTCCGTGAAGCCGGGCCAGCTGGTGTGTTTCCTCGGCCTCGGCGCCGGACTCAACTGGGGCGCGGCGCTCGTTCGGCTCTGAGTTTTCGTATCGTGCGAAGAGGGCGCGCGCAGCGCGACGGCACGAACGAATACTCAATCGGAGCCGCCGACCGCGACGAACGCGCCGAACCCCGGCCCCCGCCGGCCGACGAGCCCATCCATGCCGTTGAGGTTGATGACGCCGCGCACCGTGGCGTGGAACGGCGCGAGGTCGACGCGGACCCACGGTTCTGCGCTCGCGATCGCGCCCGGGAGGGTCGTACCGAGCGCGCCTCCCACGGCCCGCACGCGCGCCCCGAGGTGCAGTTCGTCCACGACGGCGAAGGACGCGCCCCCGGCGAGCTGCAGGACCACATCCGGGTCGACACCACGGTCGCCGAGCACGGGGATCATCACCGCCAGGCCGGCCTCGCCTTCGAGACGCACCCCCTCGATCTCTCCGACGAGCCGGGCCGGCACCACGATGGACACGCGCTCCGGCGCGAACCGCCACGGCGACCACCATCCGCGCATCGACATCGACGCCCGGTACGCCGCCTCGGACGCGGCGCGAGCGGCGAGCGAGTCCGGGTCGTTGCCGAGTTCCGCGCGCGAGGCGCTCGGGATGGCCACGCCGGCCCCGACTTCGAGCTGCCAGTCGGCCTCCGAGTGTGCGAACAGGCCGCGAAGCACGGGGTTCCCCGGCTCCGCGCGGACCGATCGGCTCTCGAACGGCACCGGCACACCGCCAACCTCGGGCTGACCAAAGACGAGCGTATCGGCCACCAGCATGCCGAACGACACATCGGCGACGAGCGCGTCCGCGATGCGGTAGCGAAGGCCGAACTCAGGCACAAAAGCCGTGACCTGGGAGGGGTTGGGGCCACCTGTCGTGATGGACAGCTCCGCCCAGGCAGCGAACCGCGCGCCCATCAGGTGGCGAAGAACCGGACCCACCAAGCCGTCGCCGGGACGCACCGGGCCACCCTCTTCCTCTTCGTACTCCAGCGGCTCCGGCAGCGCGCCGAGTTCTTCGTCCCCCCCGGGCATGTCCAGCCCCTGGGCGTCCGACTGCGCGGCCGCCTGCGCTTCGGCGGCCGGCTCCTCGACCGTGGGGTGTTCGGCGGCCGGCGCTTCGGCTGCGGGCGCTTCGGCCGCCGGCGCTTCGGCTGCGGGCGCTTCGGCTGCGGGCGCTTCGGCCGCGGAGTCTTCGGCCACGGAGTCTTCGGTCCCATCCTCGGCGACGGCCGACTCCACCGCATCCCCGGTGGCCTCCACCTCGTCTTCGACGACGTCGACGTCCTGCGCCACGACGGACCCAGGGACCAGCAGGAGGCAGACGAGGACGGCGGCGCGGGTCACAACGCGAGCGTTGCCCAGGGCGCCGGCGGCAGCAAGCTCCCCGCGCCTCAGCAGCGGTTGGTGATGCGTCGCATCGCCGACGCGTCGAAGCCCCGCGGGGCGCGCGCGAGGTAGCGCGTCGCGAGGTCGCACGACTCGGTCCCCTCGACGCGGGCCGCGAGCATGCCGATCGCCACCGGACCGGGAGCGCGTCCGCTCAGCGCGGCGCGGAGAGCCCGGTCCGGGTTGGCGCCACGGGCGATGGCGACGCGCGCCATCAACACGGACGCTTCGGCGCAGGCCGAGTCGAGGTCCAGCGCCTGCTGAGCGAGCCGTGTCGCCTCATCTCGATCGCCGCTCTCGAGCGCGATCGCGGCCTCCACGGCCTTGAGCCGCGCGGAGAGCCGATCGGACGGCGTGCCCACTTCGGCCGCCGTGCGAGCGTCGCGAAGGTGGCGACGTGCCGCCGGAAGCGCAAAGGACCGAGCGCGGATGTGCGCCAGCCCGATGTGCGCGTCGGCGCGCTCCGAGTCGAGCTCGACCGCCCTCTGAAACGCCCGCTGTGCGGCCTGGTCCTGCTCCGCCTGCGCGAGGACCCGGCCCAGCGCGATGAACAGCACCGGGTCCTGGTCATACGACTCGGTCAACGTGGTCAGCCGCTCGACTGACAGCGCGCCGTCTCCTCGCATGACCATCAGCTCGGCCTCCAGCCGGCGTGCGATCCGCGCTTCGATGAGCGGACGCGCTCGCTCGAGCGTCTCCTGCGCGGCCTCGGGGTTCACCTCTTCGATGGCAGCGCGGATCTGCTCCACCAACATGGCGGGCGTCTCGACCGGAGCCGGGGGGTCCGTCGCGTCGGTGGCCGCCGCAGGCGTGTCCTCGCCCGTCGGTGTATCCGTCTCCTCCGGCGTCTCGCCTTCCGGTGGCGCTTCGGGAGTCTCCGGGGTGTCGCCCTCCGGTTCGGGGGGGTCGGACTCGCCGAGTGGCGTCGATTCCAGCCGCGCTGGAGTCTCGTTCGAAGCGACCTCCGGCGGATCGTCGTCGCCCATCAGGAAGGCAGCGGAGACACCGATGCCGATGCCGGCCACACCGCAGAGCAGTCCTACGACAGCGATGATCGCGCCCTTGCCCTTCTTCTTCGGGGCCTCCACGGGCGCGGGCCGCATGTGGCGATCGGTAACCGCGTCAACCGCGCGTGGGGGGGGCGCCTTGGAAGCCCCGTCCACGATGATGCTCGGCGTCGGCTCGAGGCCCTTGCCCTGCCGATTCCGGAGCAGCCGGTCGCGGTCGAAGAACTCGGTGCGTTTGTCCTCGTCTCCCGGCTCCGGCTCCTGCCACGAAGGCGTCGCGACGGCGGCCCCTCCTGGTTCACCCGGTACAGACTCCGGCACGGACGCGGCCGCCGCGGGCGGCGACGCCACCTCACCCGTACCGTCCGGGTCCTTCTCCGGCGGGGAACGGTGGAGCTGCGTCGGAAGCACCTCGAAAGGAGCCTCCAGATCGTCGCGCGTATCCCCCGATTCTCCGTCACTCATGTCGGCGGCAGTCTACCAGACTCGGTGGTGCGTTGAGGCGCCCGAAGACGTCGCGAGGGCCCCAAGCGGGACCCACCAATCCGCCGCCAGCAGGGACGAGTCAATCCTCGTCAGCATGCGCAGTGGGGCTGCGCTCGCGCCACCGAGCCTGCTGCTGTGGCGTACCGAGCCCGTGGCCCAAGCAATACTCCACGAGGTCCTCGTCCAGGAGCTGAATCACCGAGTCACTGCGGTCGACGATCTCCGCGGCGAGCGACTGAATCGCCACCGCGCCGACCACCTCGAGGTCGGCGTGCACCGCGATCATCCCCGTCTCGTCGATGCCGATCTTGACGCCCCAATACTCGACGTTGGTGGTCAGGCACCAAACGAGGAAGGCGTTCCCGGCGCCGACGGGCGTGGGCAGCAACACCTGCACGCGGAGCGCGAGCGTGTTCTCATCCTGCTCTTCTTCGTCGGGATCGATGCGGAGGGTGATGTCGCCATAGCGACAATCGACCGAGGCACTCAGGCCCTTTTCGGTCACCGTGACGTTCTCGAGGTCTTCGGTGAGGATCTCGCGCAGCGCTTCGAATCGCGTATCGGCCATCGTGTCGTTCTCCCGCGGGCGGGGACTCTAGCAGCATCCCAGCGAGATGCCGAAGCACGTCGAACCGATCATCTACGGCGTCGGCAAGGCGCTCGCGCGAACCGCGTCGGCGGTGGTCGCCCCCGGTTCGGTGGCGCCGCTCGGCGCGAGCGTCTCGGTGCGCCCGTCCGGGTAGATCGCAACGGCCCAGTACTCGTGCCCGTAGGGTCCCCCGGGCACGCGCGCGTTCCAGTCGAGGTTGAGCCAGACCTGGCAATCCGGCGAGGTGCGGAAGTGGATGTTCTCGATGGTGGTCTGGCCGATGTATCGGTCCCAGTTGCGTCGGTAGTGGACCGACAGGCGGCTCGCGATCTCCGCCGGATCCTCGTGCACACAGACCTCCGTGTACGCGTGTCCACCGGCCTCGCCGTCGAGCATCACGATCCGCGACTCTCCCCCGATCGACTCGATCATCGACGCCAGGACGATGGCGAAGTCATCGCAGTCCCCCGCATAGTCGTTCTGGATGCTGTCGCTGGCCGAAGCGAAGAACTCGTCTCCGCGTGGGTCGTTCACGTAGCTCCACTCGCCTCGAACGTGCGACCAGATTCGCGCGACCTGTTCGATGCGGAACGTGCCCTCGTCCTCGGCGGCGATGCGCACCGCGGCGTTGCGGGTGACCTGGTCGGTCGGCGTCATCGCCTCCTGGACACGCGGTGCGATGCGGGCGCGGATGCTGCGCTCCTGCGGGCTGGCAGGGGCGCGCTCCCCCGTCCCCTCCTCGCTGATGCCCAGCCGCTCAGCCGCCCGGCGGAGGCTGTCTGCCGAGGCGCCGCTTCCCGACCCGAGCAGCCACACGGCACCGACCCCCGCGCCCGCGACGAGCAGCATCATCAGCGCCGCCGCGCCCCAGTTGCTCGACTGCTTCTTGCCGACCGCCAACTCGACGGAGCAGCTGCCGCACTTGAGCTGGCCCTTGGTGAACCCCGGCGGCATCACGCCCCGTGCGCCGCACGACCCGCAGATGAACCGCCGGCCGGGGATGCGCACACCGACCAGCGTGTCCCCTCGCGCCCCGCGGCGGAGGAACCGCTTGAGCGTGGGATCGCTCCATCGAAGCGGGGCGTTGCCGAAGCTCAGCTCGGAGCCCGGTCGCACATCGGCTCGCCGGACCTTCTTGCCGTCCAACCAGGTGCCGTTGGCGCTTCCGAGGTCTTCGACGTGAATGCGATCCCCGCGCCAGCTGAGGCGCGCGTGCCGACCCGAGACGCTCGGATCCGGCAGGATGAGGTCGCAGTCCGTCGACCTGCCTACGACGATGTACAGCGGCACGTCCACGTCAACAGAGTGTACGGCGCGGCCGGGTCGAACGCTGCCCCCGAATCACAGAAATCCAGTCGTCCGCGATCCGGCTCGTGGTCCGGGTGGTCGTCTCTCAGCGTCGGCGCTGCATCAGCGCCATGCCCAGCGCCATCGCTTGGCTGGCGTCGCCGACGATCTTGAGGCGTCCAAAGAGTTGCTGCGGGGTCATCTCGCCGTCACGTACATCCTCGATGTCGTCCCAGCTGACCGTGGCGCTGAACTTGGGGTCCGCCGGCGGCTCACCGCTGCCGATCGCGATCCGGATGGTGACCTCGTCGGGGTCCGCCGGCAGGTCGGTGATCGTGGCGTGGAAGCCCAGGGTGTGGCCGG
The DNA here is from genome assembly GCA_045106715.1 of Sandaracinaceae bacterium. Classification (GTDB taxonomy): domain Bacteria; phylum Myxococcota_A; class Polyangia; order Polyangiales; family Sandaracinaceae. Next base: position 3,512 of record JBGCFC010000019.1, on the reverse strand, counting down.
AAAGCATCTGCTCGACCTCGCCCGACGCGATCCGCGCGACCCGTCGCGGGCTCTTGTCGGTGATGAGTTCCGCCTCCTCGACCTCTTCCAGCGCGGCCTTCGCCGCGTCGGCCGGGCCCGCGAAGGCCATGCGAAGCGGGAGATCGCCAGGCGCTGCATCGAGCGCGGTCATCGTGCCGCCCGTCACGGAGAGGAAGAGTTCACCGCCTCCTTCTCCCTCGAGCAGCACGCGGACCGCCCCGTGCGCCGCGGCGATGTCCGCGTGGCGCGCGGTTGCCTTGTCGTCGCCCTCCTCAGCGCGGGCCTTGATTTGGGAGACGCCCTCGTTGAAGAGAGCGGGGAAGTCTTCACGGAAGAACGCAACGGGGTCGGTGTTCATGGCGGCGCGAGTATACGGAAATGCGCGCCGGCGTCATTCGGAAGGCGTGGTCGAGGGTGACGCAGCCCGGTCCGCTGCCGCTTGAGCTGACAGGACCCGAAGCACGTTCTCGCCGAAGATGGCGCGCGCATCGAGCTCCCTCCGCTCCAGCTCTTCACGCAGCACACCCAGCTCGGAGACGTCCTCGAGCCCCACCGGGAGCTCACCGACCCCGTCGAAGTCCGAGCCAAGGCATGCCGCGCGCGGCCCGCCGAGCGACACGACGTGAGCAAAGTGAGCGCCCAACGTCGCCAACGTGGGTTGCTCGAGCGTCGGGTCCAGCGCGTGGAGGCGGGCGTTGACGGGCCTCCAACGTTGCCAGCTGTGCTCGTGCGCATCGCGGATCGCTCGTAGCTCGCTGCGGTGTGCGCGCTCGACCTGCCGCCGCTGCAGCCCGTATTCGCGGTCGATGAAGCTCGTGTAGTAGTTCACGCAGACCGCCCCGCCCCGCTCCGCGACCGCGCGGATCATCCGGTCGGTCATGTTCCGCGGATGGGCCGCCAGCGCGCGGCTCGACGAGTGCGATGCCAGCGGCGGGCGCTCGGTGACCTCGAGGATGTCCCAAAACGTCCGGTCCGAGACGTGGCTGACGTCCACGATCATCCCGAGGCGGTTCATCTCCTGGATCGCACGTCGCCCCAGCTCGGTCAGCCCCCGACGCGGGTGCTGGCCGCCCGAGCTGTGACCGAGCGCGTTGTCGTTCGACCACGTCACGGTCATGTAGCGGACGCCGAGCGCGTACAGCTCCGCGAGACGCGACAACATCACCTCGGGGTCCTCGGGCGCCCCGAGTGCGTGCGCCCCCTCCACGCCCATCAGGAGCGCCGCCCTGCCCTCCCGTGCCGCCCGCCGCGCGCCCGCCTCGTCCACCACCAGCGTCGCCTCGTCCGGATGGGTCTCCGCCAATTGACGAACCGCCGCGATCAGGTCGAGCGTGCGCTGCCACGCGCGCTCCCCGGGATACGCCGACGGGCGCACCCAAATGCTGAAAAAGGCGCCGGTGAGCCCGCCTTCCCGCATCCGAGGCAGGTCGAGGTGGCCGTCCGGCATGCGCTCGGCGATGTCGTCCTCTGCGTCCAGCATGCGCTGGGTCGTGTCGACGTGCGTGTCGATGGCGATCCAGCGGTCCTCCGGCTGCTCGGCGGGCGCGGCTGGTACAGCCGGAACGTCTGGACGCGCTGCCGGCTCGGTGGGGGCCACCGGTTCGACGGGCGCGGGTGCGGGAGCTTCTGGCGCGGGGGGGGTGTCGCAGGCACAGAGCACGAGCGCGGCCATCAGAACCCAACGCTGTGGCCAGCGCGACACGGCGTGCACGGATGGATGACGGGCAGGGCGGAGGGCGGTTCGCATGGAGTGGTTCTGCATCAAGAAGCGCGCCGGCGGGTTGGCGTCGGCACGGGGGGGACGCACATAGAGCCGGTGGACATGGTGACCGAAAGGCGCTTCCGGGTGGAAGGCATGACGTGCGCGTCGTGTGCGCGCCGCGTCGAGACACGCCTCCGCAGGCTCGACGGGGTGACGGCGGTCTCGGTCGACATCGCATCCGAGCGCGCCCTCGTGCACACCGCGCTCGACGACGCCGTGCTGGAGAACACCGTCGAACGCGCCGGCTTCCGCCTCGCCCCCCTGCCCGACCCCCGTACGGACGCGCCAACGGACCGCGCTGCGCAGGCGCGCCTGATGCTCGCCGTCGGTGTGAGCGTCCCGCTGATGGTCATCGCGATGGTCCCGGTGTTGCCGGCGACAGTGTCGGGGTGGGTTCAGGCCGGACTCGCCGCGGTGGTGACCTTCGTGGCCGGGGCGCCCTTCTTCGCCAAGTCGTGGGCCGACCTCCGCACGCTCTCGGCCAGCATGGATAGCCTCGTTGCGCTCGGCGCGCTTTCGGCCTTCGCCTACTCGTCTGCGCAGCTGCTCTCCGGGCACCCCGCGCATCTCTACTTCGAGACGGCCGGCATGATCGTCACGCTCATCTTGGTGGGCCGGTTCCTCGAAGCGCGCGCCAAGCGACACGCCGGCGACGCGATCCGAGCGCTCGCGCGGCTGCGACCGGCCACCGCGCGCCGCGTCGACAACCGCGGCGAGGTGACCGTGCCGGCCGAGGCGCTGAAGACCGGCGACCGTGTGCGCGTCGGTGCGCACGAGCGGATCCCGGCCGACGGCCGGCTGGTCGAGGGCACGGCGTGGGTCGACGAGTCGATGATCACCGGTGAGAGCCGGGCGGTGGCCAAGCCCGTGGGCGCCGAGCTCGCCGGCGGCACGCTCAATGGTGCGGGCGCGTTCACGTTCGAGGTCACCCGCGTCGGGGAAGACAGCACGCTCGCGCGGATCATCGCCATGGTCGAGGCCGCCCAGGCGTCCAAGCCGCCGGCGCAGCAGCTCGCCGATCGCGTGAGCGCCGTGTTCGTGCCGGTCGTCATGCTGATCGCGACGACGACGTTCCTCGTGTGGTTCTTCGGGCTCGGCGCCTCCTTCGAGGGCGCGCTGCTGCACGCGGTGAGCGTGCTCGTGATCGCCTGCCCCTGTGCTCTCGGGTTGGCCACGCCCACCGCGGTCATGGTCGCCGCAGGAGCGGCCGCGCAGCGCGGCATCCTGGTGCGGGACGCGGGTGCCCTCGAGGCGCTTCCTACGGTGACGAGGTTCGTGTTCGACAAGACCGGCACGCTCACTCAGGGCGCCCCGCGCGTGCTCGAGATCCAGCCGCGCGGCGCGTTCACGGAGTCTGCTGCCCTTCGCCTGGCCGCGTCTGCGGAGCAGGACAGCGAGCACCCGCTCGGGCGGGCGCTCTTGGAGCGGGCGGAGCGAGACGCGTGTGCCCTCGGAACCGTCCACGCGTTCGAGGCGCAGGCCGGAGTCGGCGTCCGCGCAGAAGTCGATGGCCACGCGGTCGAGGTGGGGCGGGCCGACTGGCTCGACGACGACGACGACGTCACGGCGCTGCGCCGCGCTGGCGGGACGGTGTTCGGCCTGACGGTGGACGGCGCGCCGGCGGCGGTGTTCTCGGTGGGGGACCCGGCGCGCGAAGGGGCGGCGGCGGCCTTGAGCTCGCTGCGCCGGGACGGCGTTCAGCTGCGGCTGCTCACGGGCGACCACCCCG
>JBGCFC010000189.1:0-4315 GCA_045106715.1 Sandaracinaceae bacterium | reverse complement strand
TGAGCGCTGGGACTGGACCGAGCAGGGCGTATACACGCTGTCGGACCGCACGATCGCGGTGCTCGAAGGGCTGAATCAGCCCGTGGAGATCTGGGTTCTCGTCAGCGAGGTCGAGCCCGGCTTCGGTGAGCTGCGCAACGTCCTGGGCCGCTACGGCGCCGAGTCCGAGTTCGTCGAGGTGGAGTACGTGGACCCGGACCGGGATCCCGGTCGATACCGCGAGGCCGCGACGCGTTTCGGGTTGGGTTCAAACACGCTGGGCTCGGCGCAGGGCCCGGACGTCGCGGTTGTCGTCGTCGCAGGCGGGCGGCAGTGGGAGGTGAGGCGCACCGACCTCTTTCAGGAGGACTACTCCGACGTGCTCGACGACGAGGGCCAAGTGACCCTCAACGTCGACGGCGAGCGGGCGATCACGGGTGCGCTGGTTGAGTTGATGAGCGGCCACGCGACGAAGGTGTGTGTCGTCAGCGGCCACGGCGAGTTCCAAGTGTCGGGAAGCGGCCGTTCGCTGACCGGGTTCGCCGCCGAGATGCGCCGCGAGAACCTTGAGATGGAGTCCATCGAGACACGCGGGATGACGCGGATCGACGACGAGTGCGACGCGGTCGCCGTCATCGGACCCGAGGTCGCTTTGACGCAGGCCGAGGCGAGCCTCCTGCGTCGGTATGTCCGGGAAGGCGGGAACCTCTTGGTGGCCCTCGACCCGATTCCCAACCCCGATCAGACGGCGCTCGTCTCCATGGGCGTAGACGGAATGCTGCGTGAGCTGGGCGTCCGCGTGGACCGGACCATCGTCATCGAGCCCAACCCAGCGCTGCTCCCCGCCGGCGGAGGACACCCGATCGGCCCGTTCGCGGTCGTCGGGTGGGGGGATCACCCGATCACCGAGCCGTTCGGGGACATGGGGCTCGCGCTCGTGGTCTCCGAGGTGCGCAGCGTGCGCTTGATGTCCGAGGAGCGAGGCACCGTGCTGCTCACCACGAGCGAGCAGTCCTACGCCGAATCGAACCTCGCATCGCTGTCGGCCGGTCCGACCGACCTGATGCCGGACGCGGAAGACTTCGAGGGGCCGGTTCCGATCGCGGTGGCGTTGCAGGTTGAAGTGCTCGGAGAAGACGAGACCGGAGACGACGACGAAGAAGAAGCCGCGGCGGCGAGGCCGCACGGAGGCCGCTTGGTCGTCATTGGCGACGCGACGCTCTTCGCCAGCGAGTACCTGCAGCAGGACACCGTCGTGAACCGGAGCTTCGCCTCGGGCGTCATGGGCTGGCTGACGGAGCGAGATGCGCTGCTCGCCATCGAGGCGCGCACCATCGAGCGTCAGCCGTTCACGATGAGCCAGGACGACATCGTCAACCTCTTCCTGCGCGTGGTGGTGCTGATTCCCCTCGCCTTCATCTTCCTCGGCATCGCCGTGTGGTGGAACCGGAGGAACTGAGCGTGAGTCGACGAACCACCGCCATTCTGGCCATCCTGAACCTCGCGCTGCTCTCGTTCGTCTACTTCGTCGAGCGCGGCCAGCTCTCGACCGGGGACGTGCTCGGTCGGCGCGGCCACCTGCTGACCCGATTCGTGCGCGACCGCGTCGAGCGCGTCGCGCTTCAGCGCGGGGAGGAGCCCTCCATCGTGTTCGTGCGTGAGCGCGCGGAGGAAGAAGACGACGGGGCCATCGAACTCGGTACATGGAATCTCGTGGAGCCGCTCGATGTCGAGGCCGACGACGACGCCGTCGACAGCCTGTTGAGCGCGCTCGAGTGGCTCGACGCCCGCCGAACGCTGACGGAGATCTCGGACGCGGATCGAGAGCAGTTCGGGCTCACCTCGCCGCGTTTCGTCGTCCGCTTCACGGTCGCCGACGAGCAGGTCGAGCTCCGCGTGGGCGACGCGGCGCCGACCGGGGAAGGCGTCTACGCCGCCGTCGAAGGGGACAGCCGCGCTTACGTCGTTGGCGAAGACTTGGTCGAAGCGCTCGACCACGATGTGGATCACTTCCGCTCCCGCGAGCTGTTCCGGGGCTTCTACCCTTCGGATGCGCTGTCGATGGCGCTCGACGGAGGGGGCCCGACCATCGAGCTGGTGCAGGAGGAGCGTCAGTGGCACGTCCGCGCGCCGGTAGAGGGGCACGCGGCGGAGTCGCTGGTCGACACGCTGTCCCGCGTGGTTCGCGAAGTGCGGGTGGCGCGGTTCGTCGAGGACGACCCCGAGTCGCTCGACCCGTACGGCTTGAGCGAGCCGTGGCGAGAGCTGATCGTCTCGCGGTCCGAGGACGTGAGCGGCCCGCGCCGGGCGCGCCTGACGGTGGGCGCGGTGTGCGGGGAGCACGAGGACGAGCGCTACGCGAGGGGCGGGGACGATGGACCGGTGGTGTGCGTGAGCGCCTCCGCGGTGACGACCCTCGAGGTCGACCGGGCGCACCTCCGGGAGGCGCGCCTGACCACGCTCGGAGCGGACACGGTCGAGCGCATCGAGCTGACGGTCGGCGAGACATCGCTCGAGCTCAGCCGTGGCGAACAAGGCTGGGAAATCACGACCGGAGACGCGGAGGCCGCTTCGGCGGACGATGCGGCGATCGCGGGGTGGTTGACGGAGCTGCGCAGCAGCCGGGTCTTGGCGTTCGACGACAATGGCCCCGACGGGCACAGCCTGGATCGCCCCCGCGCGACCCTCGTGCTGCACCGTTCGGACCGTGAGGCCGAGCACCGGCTCGTCCTCGGCGACGCCAGTGAAGACGGCGTCTGGCTGCGGCGCGATGCGGAGCCCGTGGCCGCTCGGTTGCCGATGTCGGTCGAGCCTCTCCTGCTGACCGACGCGCTTCGGTTCCGGCAGCGCCGGCTCGTCGAGGAGGTCTTGGTCGGGCAGGCGCGCGTCGTGACGCTGACCTCGGATGGAGTCGAGCAGCGCGCGGTCCGCGTCGACGACGCCGACTGGCGGCTCGAGGCTCCCATGCCGACCGGCGCCAACCGCGTGGTCGTCCGGGACATCGCCCGCCAGCTCGCCGAACTCTCGGCGACCCGCTTCGTCACGGACACGCCAACAGAGGAACATGGCCTGGCGACGCCCAGCGTCGTGGCGAGCGTGCGTTTCGAGCCCGAGGAAGGCGAAGCGCGCACCGTGACGCTGGCCATCGGCACCCAGACCGTCGACGGGGCGTACGCGCGACTCGACGGCGCGGGTCCGGTATTCGAAATTTCGCGCGAGCTGTACGAGACCGTCCGGAAGCCACTCGTCAGCCTCGACCTGATGACGGTCGAGACCGAGGAGATCGCGCAGCTCCGCATCACCCGTGGCACCGAGAGCGTCGAAGTTCGGCGTGAGGGAGCGGCGTGGCAGACCGCGGAGGGCGAGAGCCCCGATCCGGCCCAGACCCGCGCCTTGCTGGACCGCCTCGCCACCCTCCGCGGCGCACGCCTCGTGGCGTACGCGGCTGGGGAGGGCGCCGAGGTCGACGTGCAGGTCACGCGGCGGGCGGGGACCGAGGGCGCGCGCACCGTGACACTCCACATCGGGGCGGTCGTCGGGGAGGGCGAGGACGCTTTCGTGCCGGTGTGGCGCGACGACCCAGCGGTCACACTCGGCTTCCGTCCGGAGCTCGTCGACGTGTTCCGCACCTACGCGCCGTAGCGCTCATTGTGGCGCGCGGTCTTCCGCGCGGAACGGCCCAGCGCCCTGCAGTCCGCAGCGCCCATCGATGCACACCCAGGACGCGTCGGCGGGCATCGGCCCGAGAACCATGCAGTCGGCCGGGGTTGTGCATTGGACGTCGCGGTCGCCGGGGCCCACCGGTGGTGGGGGGGGCGTCGACTCGGAGTCCACCTCGGGGGCGTTGGCCTCGGCTTCCACTTCGTCCGGGGCGAGCTCTGCTTCGAACGGCCCGGCTGCGCGCGCGGAGCACTGATGCTCCACGCATCGCCAGGAAGCGTCCGCGGGCGGGTCTCCGAGCTGCGATTGGCAGTCCCCGTCGCTGTCACAGGTCGTGTCGCCATGCGCCCTCGTCGCTCCGCAGGCTCCGGCGAGCGGAAGGGCCATGATCAAGATCCAAACCAGAGTGCGTCGTGTCGTCATGCCCCAGAGGACGCGCCTGGGCCGGGGAGGGTCTGCGCTCGAATCGGACGTTGTACGAGGCCGCGCCCAGTCACGTGTTCGCTTAACGCATTCGGGCCCGTCGCCGAAGCGACAGGCCCGAGGTGAGGGGGCGAGAGCCTACTCGTCCTCTTCGGTGCCCGGCACCGGCTCGAGCGTCTCGTGGCCGCGGTACTCCATCAGGCCGTTGGAGACGTTGAACCCTGCCCCGGAGACCCGCGTGAACCGGCCCTGG
>JBGCFC010000188.1:0-32880 GCA_045106715.1 Sandaracinaceae bacterium | reverse complement strand
AAGTGGCGCCGGGACACCGAAACGTCGGCGAGAATGACATCGTTGTCGATCCCGCGACCGATGCCATTCAGGCCCTCTTGGAGCACAAACTCACGCCCGTGGTCGTTGCCCTTTTCGACGGGGAGGAACGGCTGCTCCGGGAGGTCTTCCAGGAGCGCCGTGCTCTGCTCCGCCAGCAGATGGCTGTCGTCGATGCGCGTGTTCTCGGCCTCGAGCTCGTCTTCGAAGTCGGCAAACGCGTCTGCCGCGCCCGCCATCGGAGCCGGGGGGAAGTCCAGTGCCTCATCGTCCTCGAGCGCCTTGCCGCCAGCAAGCGGCACCGTGTGAACGTCGCTCGTTTCCGGCGTCGGCGGCAGCTCCGTCATCGCCGTTCCGTCCTCAGTGGGATCGAACGGCGGGGTGGCCGGGAACTCCGCCGAAGCGCTGACAGGCGGGGCGGGCGGATCGAGGCGCTCTACGGGCGCCGCACCCACCGCTGCGGGAGCCGACGCCGCGGGACTTGCCGAAAACGGTGCGGGCTCGGCGACGGCCGCAGCAGCTTGCGCAGCGGCAGCCGCTCCGGAAGCGGCGACGGCAGCCATGGCGGACGCGGCCGCAGCGGCGGCGCCCCCCGGTGGTGCGATGCCCGCGCCCGATCCCGGCGGGGTGACCGCAGCCGCCCCGACCGTCGAGCTGCCTGGCTGGCCCACGAGCGCGGCGCCACTCGACGAGCCCTCCGCCCGCCCGGGCCGCGGGACGCGTCCCGTTGGACGCGGGGCCACGGCGGTCTCCCGGGATGCAGTGCCCCCGGGGGTAGCTGAATCGGCCGGCTTCGACACCACAGGCTTGGACACGACGGGCCGCGCAGGCTTGGACACCAGTGGTTTGGAGACCTGCGCTTTGGAGGCCGGCGCTTTGGAGGCCGGCGCTTTGGGGGCCGGCGCTTTGGAGGCAGAGGGTCTGGACGCGAAGGACGCGCGCGCCCCGTCTCCCGAGGCGCTCGGCTTCAAGGGCGTGTTGGCCCCCCCCAGCTTCGGCCCCGCCAGCTTTGACCCGCCGGGCTTCGAGACCGCGCCCTTCGAGAGCACGGCGCCCGGCCTCGAGACGACGGTCGGCTTGGGGAGCACGGGCGCGGCTCCACTCTGCTTGCCCATTGGGGCGCCCAACGACGCCTCGTCCGCCGAAGGTGCGTTGGGGGACGCGCCGTCCGAAGCCGCGCTGTCGGAAGCCGCGCCGTCCGAAGCCGCGCCGTCCGGAGCCGCGCCGTCCGGTGCCGCGCCGTCCGGAGCCGCGCCGTCTGACGCCCCCGCCGAAACGCTTGGGGGCCCCGACTCGTCGGCGCGCCCCTGGGTTGTGGCAGCGCCGTTCGGGTCCGCGGACGATCCAGCGCCCTCCGCCCCAGGACCCTCGGACTCGGCATTCCCCAGACCCCTCGGCGGGTCTGCCGCAGGTGAATCCACCGACGCGTCCTGCGCCGCCGGACCATCTTCAGACGGAGGGCCAGCCGACGCATCGAGGCGGTCGCCGAGTCGCTCGACGAACGCGTCATTGTCGCCCTTCACCGCTCCCTCCGGCCGTCCGGGGGGAGTTGCGCGGTTCTGGGACCCGGTGGTCATGCCCGAAACACCCGGAAGAAGGGTACTTCACGCTCAGTTCGCCCACAAGCCACACCCCCGAAGAGGGACGCATCGCGTTATGCTCCGCGCGCTGATGCTCGACGATGCCCCCACCGAGATCGGGCCGTACCGAGTCCTGCGCCGCGTGGCGACAGGCGGGATGGCGGAGATCTACTTGGGTCGGCAGCGCGCGATCGAGGGCGTGGACCGCACGATCATCATCAAGAAGATCCTGCCCAAGTACGCCGACGACGACGAGTTCATCACGATGTTCCTGGACGAGGCTCGGCTGCTCGCCGCCCTCTCCCACCCGAACATCGCGCAGGTCTTCGACCTCGGGAAGGCGGTCGACGCCTACTACCTGACGATGGAGTATGTGCGCGGGCCGACGCTCAAGAAGATGCTCGCGCGCGCACGCGACAAGAACGAACGGCTGCCCCGAAAGGAGGCCCTCGGCATCGCTCTCCAAATCGCCGAGGCGCTGCACTACGTACACGAGCGGCGCGACGAGGTGGGCCGGCCGCTCGCGATCGTGCACCGCGATCTCAACCCCGCCAACGTGCTGGTGAGCTTCGATGGCGCCGTCAAGCTCATCGACTTCGGCATCGCCAAAGCGGCGACCAAGGTCTACGAGACGCGCACCGGTGTCATCAAGGGTACCTACGGCTACATCGCCCCCGAGCAGCTGGTGGGCACCATCGCGGTGGATCGCCGCGCCGATGTCTTCGCGCTCGGCATCCTGCTCTACGAGATGGTCGTCGGGACGCACCCGTTCGATGTCAGCGACGAGCCCAACCTGGTCGACCGCATCCTGGAGGCCCGCTACCCGCGCCCGCGCTCCGTGCAGAGCGACATCCCGCGCGACCTGGACCGCTTGATCTCGCAGTGCCTGACCCCGCACCCGTCGGGGCGCCCCGAGACGATGCGCACGCTGATCGACGCGCTGGCGGGCCACCTCGGGCAGCACGGGATGGTGCCGACCCAGGTCGCGCTGGCCTCGGCGGTCAAGCAGTATGTGCCGGACGACGAGGGTCCACAGCCGCTCCGAGCCCCGGCCACATCAAAGCGGCCCCGCCCGTTCGGCGCGGATGGCTCAGGCACGCAGAAGCTCACACTCGAACCGAGCGGCGTGGGCGGCGACACCGACCCCGGCCGCCCGGTCGGCGACGCCCGACTGCCCTGGGACGACGCCACGGTCACGTTCGGCGACGATGCGCCGCTCACGCTCGAGGAGCGGCCCGAAGACGTGGCGCCGCTGCTCGACCCGGACGACGCGCGCACGATCGCCCGCCCGCGCGCACCCGTGGAGCCGGGCTCCGAAGAGGAGGCCCCCACCCGCCTCGTCTCGATCAAAGACGCCCCAAGCCTTCGCCGAAGCGCGCTCTCGGAGTCCACCTTCGTGCCGCCGGTCAAGGCCGCGAGGAAGAAGAGCCGCCTGCCTTCCATCGCGCTCCTCGTGGTCGGCGCCTTCGTGGCGATGGGGCTCGTGGGCCTGCTCTCCTTTGGCGTGGTTCGCCTGCTGGGCGCGGGCTCCTCCTCAACCACCTCCACCCCGACGACGGGCACCGAAGTCGCGGCGCGGCCCGGCGCCCTCGACCTCGCGATCGTCAGCGATCCACCGGGGGCCACCGTCTATGTCGACAACCAGCGGCTCGACGACGTGACCCCGGCGCGCGTCACCCTGCCTCAAGGAACGGCGCGCGTGTGGGTCCGGGTGACCAAGGACGGCTTCGAGGCAGATGAGCGCGCGGTCTTGAGCAGCGTCGGCGAGGCCCGCTTCGTGCTCCGCCCCATCCACTGACAGACACGGCGCCTCAACGCGCTTCGAACGGAAGCGCGAGCGCGTTGCGGCCCTCCACGATCGGTGCCTCCCACCGCAGGCTCTCCACGGGCCCGGTGCCATCCCATTGGAGCAGCGCGACCTCCGCCTCGACCTCCACGGACATGGGCCGGAGCGGCGCGGGCGGTCCGGCGTTCGAGACGTAGCCCTCAACACGCATGCGGGCCTCCCCCACGCCGGGGTCCCACTCGAACCCCTCCACCTGCATCGACAGCTCGCGGATCCGATCTCCGTTGGGCGCGTCGCCCGGGAACATCGTGACGGAGAAGCGCGTCAGCCCTGGGGCGGCGCGCGGCAGATCCTCCCCGTCGATGGTCAGCTCGGTGAGGGCAGCCTCGGGCCGGCACACCTCCAGCTCACGACGCCCGTGCCCGAAGTGCGACTCGGTGTAGCTCACCGACCCGGTCGCGGGCGCCACCGGCAAGCCAACCACCAGGTAGTGCACCACCGCGCTGAGCCGCGCCTCAGACAGCGCTCGGTTCATCGCCGGATCGTCGCCCCTCCCGAGCGCGACCCGTGCCGAGACGTCGAAGCGGAGGTCGTTCCCGTCCCGGGTCACGTTCTCGATGGCCGCCCCCCAGCCCCGCAGCGTGTAGCCGTCGGCCTCGTCGTAGTCGATGGGGTAGTCGGGGCCCTGGCCGACATCGGTATCGACCTCGACTCCATCCAAGACCACGGCGACGGCTGGCGCGTCTTCCATCCCTGCGAGAACGAGGTCGACGAGCTCCGCACCGCGTCCTTCTTCCATCTGCACGAGGTCGACCGCGACCGACCCCCGCGTCGTCGGCAGGGGCGACGCGCCGACGCCAGCCACGTGATAGGTCGCCTGCACGCTCCCCTCCGCGCCCAAGTCCGCCACCAGCGTCGCTCCGCGCAGCGTAGCGCCCGCTGCACAGCCGTCGGGCGCGTGCTCCGTGAGGGAGGGGTGAACGGCGAACCGCGACATGCGCTGCGCCTCCCCGTCGTGGCGCAACCCGAAGCCGGACAGCACGAGCGCCCCGGCGCAGACGTTGTTCAGGCCGCTCGCGACGCCCGCGTCCGAGGCCCCCGCGTCGCGTGAGCAGGGCTCGCGCCCGGATCCTCCCGCGTCCCGGCCCGCATCCACGGGATCGGGGCCTGCATCCGGCGGGGAAGACTCGCCACAGGCGAAGAGCGACAGTGAAAACACGAGACCCATGGCGACGGCGCGGCAGCCCATGGGCCGAGTATGGGCGCCCCGAGCACCCCGTCCACCGCTCGTGGCTGAGGCGGAGGTCGTGATGCGGATCGACGAGCGCGAATGGGTCCACCTGGGGTGCGGCGTGACGAGTCGATGCGGTGCATCGGCGAGGAGTGGCGCGCCGGAGGCGGGGCCCGGTCCCGCCGGTGAGGCGCGTCGTGAATTCCGCCGAGGACCGCTAGGGCGTCGCGGGCGGGCGCCGCCGCGGTGTCTTGTGGGAAGGCGGTGTTGCTAGGGAAATTGGCGTGTGCTACCTCGCCGGGTGCCCATGCGCCGCCGAATCCTCGTGTCTCTCGCCTTGTCGTTGGTCGTTTCGTCCACGGTGGCGGTCGGCTGCGGTTCAGACGAGGAAACCAACACCGACCCGGATCCGACCGGCGAGTCCGGGGACCGCGTGCACGGCCTCACCGAGGAGGAGCGCGCCGAGGTGCTCGCGACCATCGGCGACGAGACCGTGACCGTGGGTGAGTTCGCCGAGGAGCTGGCCTCCAAGGGCGCGTACATCCGCACGCGATACAACAGCCCGGAGCGGCGGCGGGAGTTCCTCGACCAGATGATCCGGTTCGAGCTCCTGGCGCAGGAAGCGCGCCGCCGGGGCTACCACGAGCTGCCGGAGGTCCAGCGCACCCAGAAGCAGCGCATGATCCGCCGCTTCCTCGAGGAGCGCTTCGAGAACGGCGGCCCCGAGGCGATTCCCGAAGAAGACGTCCGCGCCTTCTACGAGGAGCACACCCGCGAGTTCAACACCCCCGACCAGGTCCGCGCGAGTCACATCCTGTTCCGGGACCGTGCCGCAGCGGAGCGCGTGCTGCGTGAGCTCCAGGCCGCGCCGGCGGACCTTCGGCTCTACCGCCGGCTCGCCGAGCAGCACAACACCGACCCGGAGACGCGGGAGCGCTTCGGGGACCTTCAGTTCTTCTCGCGCCCGGACGAGCGCGCCGAGGGCGAGCGCGAGATCCCGGACGCCGTCGTAGAGGCAGCGTTTGGCATCGAGCGCCTCGGTGGGCTGCATTCCGAGGTTGTGCGCACCGACGCGGGCTACCACATCATCAAGCTCACCGGCCGCCGCGACGGCAGCGCGCAGACCGTCGAAGAGGCGGAGCGCTCGATCCGGAGCCGGCTGCACCGCGAGCGTCGTGAGGCCGCCATCTCCAGCATGCTCGAGGAGCTGCGCGAGGAGAGCGACGTCGAAGAGAACCTGAGCGTGCTCGACGACATTCGGATCGACATCCCGGAGGGCAACGCCCCGACGATCGACGATCCCCGCCTGCAGCGCCCGACGGCGCCGGGAGCGGAAGAATGAGCACCTCGACAGTCACGGGCAGCCGCATGACGCGGAGCTGGGCCGGCGCGCTCGTCGCGATGTCGCTGCTGTTGGGGGCGACGTCCTCGGTGCAGGCGCAAGGCCAGGTCATCGAGCGCGTCGTGGCCGTCGTGAACGAGGACGCGATCTTCCTCTCTGAGCTGCGGCGCCGCGCCGCGCCCTTCCTCGACCGCATCATGCAGGCGCCCTCCCAGGCGCAGCAGATGCAGGCGATCGAACAACTCTACGGGGAGCTGCTGGAGCGGATGATCCAGGAGGAGCTGTTCATTCAGGCCGCCGAGCGGATGAGCGTCTCTGTGAGCCGGGCGGAGGTCGACCGAGCCATCGGCAACGTGCAGCGACAGAGCGGCCTCGCGGACGCGGAATTCTGGCAGGCGGTCGCGGGCCAAGGGTTTACCGAGGTCCAGTACCGCAGCGACGTTCGCCGCCAGCTGCTGCGCCTGAAGGTCCTCAACCAGCGCGCGCGCGGACGCGTGAACATCACGGAAGTTCAGGTCCGGGAGCGCTACGACATGCAGGTGGCGCGGGCGCGGCGGCAGTCGCAGTTCACGGCTGCGCAGATCTTCGTGGAGGTGGCGGGCGAGAGTGCCACGGCCGTCGCCCGCGCGCGCAGCGAAGCCCAGCGCATCCGGGACGGCATCGTCGACGCAAACGACTTCTGGGCGGAGGGCGGCATGGACCTCGGCACGCTGAGTCAGGGCGACCTTCCCCCTCAGCTGGAGGATGCGCTGATGCAGCTCGAGCCGGAACAGATCTCCCAGCCCGTTCGTGGGCCCGCTGGCTTCCACATCTTCCTCCTCCGTAGCCGCCAGCAGGTGGCTGAGAACTTGCCCGCCTACGACGAGGTGCGCATGCAGGTCTACCAATCGATGATGGAAGAGGCGATGAGCCAGCAGGAGGCGACCTTCCAGGAGGAGCTCCGCCGGCAGGCCATCATCGACATGCGCCTGTAACAGGGTGAGCTGGGAAACAGCCCTGTGAACCTCCCGGCGTTTTCGCCCTACGAGCCAGCGAGCGTGGTGGCCGCCGAGGCCGCCGCAACCGAGCAGGCGCGCGTCTGGGTCCGGCCGCCAGCGGGCTTCGCAGAGGCACATGTGCACGCGGGGCAGTTCTGCCGGGTGCGCGTGGGCGGACACGAGGGCATCTTCGCCATGGCCTCCGCGCCAGGCCGGACGCCGGTGGAGTTCCTCGTCCGCGTGGGTGGCGACGGCGGAGATGCGGCCGATCGTATGGCGGGCATGCACGCCGGCGGAGACATCGAGATGAGCCTTCCCGCGGGGACCGGGTTCTCGTTGTCGGACGATGAAGAGGTCATCCTCTGCGTCGCCACCGGCACCGGCGTGGCCCCTGTGTGCGCCGCGATCGACGCCCGGCTCGAGCGCGACGCGCCCTCCGCAATCACGCTGATTCACGGCGTGCAGACTCCTGCCCACGTCGCCATCCACGAGGCGATCGCCCGCTGGGCGAAGTCCGGAGTCAAAACGCGTCTCTGCTTCTCTCGCTTCGAAGGCGGAGCGCTCGTCGGCGAGACGGTTCAGTCGGTGCTGTCAGCCGAGCACCCGGACCTTCGCGACGCAACGGTCTTGGCGGTCGGGCAGCCGGCGATGGTCGACGCGCTGCGGACGCTCGCGACGCAGCTCGGGCTTCCCGCGAGCCGGTTCCTCACCAACCTGTGATCGCAGACGCCGCGGCGGCCAGCTGCCCCGCGATCCGACGCCGCGCCCAGGCCGTCGAGAACCGGGTCTGCTGAACCTCGATCTCCAGCCCCACGTACCGCTCTTTGGGGAGCTGCTCACGCAGCCAGCTCGTGAGGCCTTCGGGCACCCCCGCGTAGGGGTCGTTGGCGCGTACGTCCAATCCAGCGCCCCCGAGGGAGCGAAGCAGCCGGCCCGCGACCGACACCTCGGCCGCACGGGCAGTGTCGAACAACACGCCCGCGTCGAACGCCCGCGCCTCGGGGTCGAGACTCGGGTCGAAGCTGTGCACGGACAAGTGCAGGCAGCCGCCACGAGCGCTGCGCTGAACGGCGTCGGCGCGCGCCGCGTCTCGGTACGGGCGATGAAAGCGCGCGATGCGCTCCTCGCGGTCTTGGGGGGAAAGGCCGAGGTTGCCGGGCACGTCCATGCCGTAGGTCGTTCCGAGGATGACGTCCGGGTTCTCTTCGCGGCGGTTGAGGTCGACAACCAGACGCGAGAACGACCCACGATGAAGCGGCGCCCCGAGCGCCTCCGCGAGGGCCACCGCGACCTCCTCGGCGCCGGCGTCCATCGACACGTGGCTCGCCAGCGTGGAGGCGGACAGCCCCAGGTCGATCCCATCTGGAACGTCGCCGCGCGCGTGCTCACACGTGACGAGCACGTTCATCGGGAACGCCGCGCCCTCCGCTGACGGAGCCGCTCCTCTTCGGCCGCTTCCATGGCCGCCGCGCGCGCCTGCGCCCGGGCTCGCCGCGCCGCCCGCTCCGCTCGGGCCTCTGCCGCCTCCCGCGCCGCGCGCTCCCGGGCCCTCGCCCGTCGCGCGTCGCGCGCGGCCGTCTCCTCCGCCTGCTGTGCCTCGACCCGAGCTCGGGCGCGCGCCCGCCTCTCGGCCCGGACCCGAGCCGCCTCGTCCACTACGGCCTGCGCGCGTTCGGCCCGCGCTCTGCCGCGGGCTCTGCGCTCCGCTCGCGCACGGGCCTCGACTTCGGCCGCCGCCGCCGCGCGCGCCCTCACCCGCTCCCGCCGCGCCGCCCTCGCGGCACGCTGCGCCTCGTCTTGGGCGCGGAGGCGCGCCGCGCGTTCGGTGAAGCGTGCGCGCTGGGCCCGCGCCCGCGCCTCGAGGGCGCCATCCTCTTGCAAGCGCCGCTCGACCCGCGTCGCGGCCGCGGCCACGAGCGCGGGATCGGTGTCGGCCGGGAAGCGATACCAGGGCAAGTGCGGGGGCGGGTCCACGCAACGCGGGCGGTCGTCTTCTGCGCAGTAAAGCCGAACATGCACGTGGTTCACGTGGGAGCGGCTCTGTGCTGTCGGGAGCGACACCATACGGAAACGCCGCACCAGGCCTTCGTCCGCGTGACTCCGCTCGGCCTGCTCGAGCAGCATCGTCCGGATGTGCGGCGCCATGAGCATGTACTGCACCTGGGTGTCCGTGGGCAGCATCGACGCCAGCAGTGTCCAGGTGCGCGCACGGTCCAGTCCACACGGCACGCCGCCCGGCGTGGTGCAACGGCCATCCCGCCGGATGCCGAGGAAACGAGGCGCGGTCATCGGCGCCCCCTCCGCGTCCAGATAGTAGAAGCCCACGTCGACGTCGCGCCCGTTGCGGTGCGAGCGGTGCGGAGGGAAAGCGCCTCCCCGACGCCGCGACAGATCGCCCACGGTCAGGGGAGGAGTGCCGGGGTGCGCGCCCCGCACCGTGCGGGCGGCCGTCTGAAGAAGCGTCACCAGCTCCGCCGTCCCGTACCGCGCGCGCCGCTCGTACGTCTGGATGGCGTCGGAGTCCGGGAGCGGCACCCCATTCAGCAGGCGACCGGCCGCGCTGTGCCCGATGGAGTGGCTCTCGGCGGGATCCGACGCGTTCGTGGGAGGCGCGGTGGGCACGAAGTTGGACTGCGCGAAGGCTGGCTGCGCCAATGCACACGCGGCCCCAACCGTCATCACGGCGGCGAGCCCACGGGTCATCTTGGCGAGGCGAACTGCGGCCACGTGGCACGCAGCATAGCGCCGTCAGGGCCGCGCCCCACAAAGACGCCCCGAGGGAGGGTGCACGCGTGACCTGCACGTACTCGTACACGAGCACGTACTCGTAGACATACGCCTACGCGTAGACGGTGTTAGCGGCGGCGCCGATAGAGGACGAGCCCCAGGAGCGCGACGAGCGGCAGCCCGACGAGACCCGACCGCCGCGAAGCGGTCGCGCGGCAGCTGCAGCCCCCGTCCTCGGTGCCCGTGCCTCCATCGACCCGGGGCATCCCCGCGTCGATACCCGGGCCCGCGTCGGTGCCGAGGGGCCCCCCCCCGTCACCCACGGGCCCACCCGCGTCGGTCCCGGGCGAGCCCGCATCGATATCTCCGGGCCCGCCGTCCGTCGGCGGCGGCGGGGTGGCCGCCTCCTTGAAACCCTCCGCGAGCGTCCAGCCGGGGTTCGAGCCGGACCCGAACGCGTACGCGCCCACGTCTGCGACGCCGCCCCGATCGGTCCCATTGAAGTCCACGCTCGGCACGTGCGCGCCGACGCCCGCGCCCGCCAGCGCACCCGCGCTCGTCGGAAAGACGTCGTTGGGCACGGTGCCCGAGAAGTTCGCCGAGACCATGTCCGCAGACCGCGCGCCGTCTGACAGTCCGGTCCCGAAGCTGCCCGACGAGCCCTCCCCAACGTTCCCCTCGACGGTGAGCATCGGGTGGGTGTCGCGCACGAACAGCGCTCGGCCGGACTGCGCGTAGAGCGCGTTGTTGGCAATCAAGGCCCGGCCCGAGAGACCGCGCAGCGCGATCGCGTCGCCCCCGTTGGCGAGGATCGTGTTGTGCACCACGGTCAGGTCGAGCGGGTCGAACCCGTCGTGCGGCTGAATGGAGAGCGCCCCATTGTCGGCTCCGAACAGGATGATGTTGTTGCGCACCACCGCCTCGCTCGTGACCTGAATGCCATGGCTGCCGCAGGCGAAGATCAAGTTCCCTTCGACGACGTTCGCGTCCCCGTTGCCGCGCGTGCCGTACAGCGTCAGGCACGGGTAGCCCGTGTGCGAGTCATGGATGACGTTGTCTGAGATGACATTGTTGTAGCTGCCCGGCTTGAGCTCGATGCCATCTCCCTGGCTGCCGCTCATGTCGTGCACGTAGTTCCCCTGCACGAGGGAGTTGGCGAACTGGCAGCCGTCGCCGTTGCAGCCCAAGTACATGCCCTCCCCAGTGCCGCTCGTCTCGTAGATGTGGTTTCGGAGGATCTGGATGTTGTCGTAGAGCTGGCCCGTGTCGTTGAAACGCAGCGCGACGTCGCTCGTCCCGTGGATCTCGCAGTCTTCGACCGTCACGTTCGCGCCGCTCTCGAAGCGCAGCCCGGCCGAGCCCCCGGAGAACTCGATGCCGCGGATGACCACGTGCTCCGCCTGGATGTCCCAGATGTTCTGGTTGGCGTCCTGACGCACGTGCGGGTTCGCGCCGTCGTCCGCGCGCACCACGATGGGCATGGCGGCGGTCCCCGTCGCGCTGAACGCGAAGCGCTCGTCCACGACATAGAGCCCGTCCTCGAGGATGACTTCGTCGCCCGGCGAGAGCCCCACCAGGCGGGCCTCCAAGTCATCGCCGGGACCCACGCGGATCTGCGCGTGGGCGGCCTGCGCGGAGAAGAGGGTGACGGTGAGGAGGCCGGCGGCGACGAGGTACGGACGGGCTGTCATCCCCGTACGATAGCGTCCGTCGGGCCGTTTTCGCGCGCCAGAGATTGCGCGGGCTGAAGAGGCCGCTGCTACGCTGCGCCGCGTGCCCCGCCCGCTTCGCACGATCCTGTGGCTGACGTGCGCGGCGCTCACGGTGCCGCTCGCGTGCTGGGGCGCGCTGCTCGCGGCCGGTCGCTCACCCACGGGGGTGCGCATCGAGGGTGTGCCGATCCCGGCGGCCACCCGGAGCCGTGCGGCCGTGGCGCGCCGCGCCGGCGCCTGGGAAGACGAGGTCGTCCGACTGCGGGTGCGCGGTACGATCATCGCGCAGACGCGGCGCGAGCTCGGGGCCCAGGTCGACCGTTCAGGCATGCAGGGCCGGATCGACCGGCTGGGACGCACCGGCAACCCACTGACCGACATCCCGGCGTGGTGGCGTGCCTGGTCCGGCGAGACCGACCTTCGCTTCGACGTGCAGGTGAACGAAGCGACCGTAGAGGACCGCGTAGAGGGGCTGGCGGAGGAGCTGGATCGTGAGCCGCAGCCCGCGGAGCTGGACGCACGCGGCCGGCTCGTCACCCTCAGCGCGGACGGTTTCACGTTGGACCGCGACGGCGCTCAGCTCGCGCTCGTCACGGCGCTCCGCGAAGGCGCGCTCAGCGTCGCGTTGCCGGGCGAGGTGACCTCCTCGGGGGTGGGGGAGGACGCCCTTCCCCTCGCGCGCCCCGAGCCCTCTCCGATCCGCATGGCGCGCTACCGGACCGAACTGGGGATGCGCGGGCACGAGCGGAATCGGGGCCACAACGTCGCGACCGCAGCATCGTACCTGGACGGCGCGGTCATCCCGCCGCACGGCCGACTGAGCTTCAACGACCAGGTCGGCGCACGCTCACGCGACCGCGGCTATCGGATGGCGCACGTGATCCTCAACGGAGAGATGGTGGACGGCATGGGCGGCGGCGTCTGCCAGGTGGCGAGCACCTTGCACGCGGCCGCGTTCCTGGCCGGGCTCACCGTCGTCGACCACACCCCGCACTCCCGCCCCAGTGCGTACATCCCGATGGGCCTCGACGCGACGGTCGTCTGGCCGAACGTGGACCTCGGCGTCGTCAACCCGCACCCCTTCCCGGTCACGGTGCGCGCGTGGGCTCGCGATGGGGATATGGTGGTGGAGCTGTTTGGGCAGACCGCCCCGCGGCGCGTCACGTGGAGCCGCCGCACGTTGGCGACCGAGGAGTACGGCGATCGCTACGTCGAGGACGAGGGTGTGCCCGAGGGCCGCGAGCGGGTGAGCCAGCGCGGCATCCTCGGCTACACCATCGTTCGGGAGCGCACCATCGAAGACGCTCGCGGCGTGCTTCTCGAGGAGCACCACGTACGCTACCCGCCGACGGACCGCGTCATCCGCGTGCCCGTGGGTTCCCTCGATCCCGCCACTGGCACGCTGCGGGTCTCGCGGTTCGACCCGCCGGCCAACCCCTACTGAATGCCTCGCGCGGCGAACGCTCACTCGTCCATCGTGGCCAGACGCTGCCTCGCAGGCGCCCAGCGGGGCTCCATTCGGGCCGCGCGCTGAAAGGCCCGCCGGGCAGCGTGTGCATTGCCGGCGGCGAGCAGCACGTCCCCCAAGAGAAGGAAGTTGGAGGCGAAGCGAGGCCGGATGCGCGTGAGCCGCTGCGCGAAGACGATCCCGTTCGCGGCATCACCCCGCTGCATGTGCACCCGCGCCAGACCGGCCATGCCACGCGGGTCGTTGGGGAAGGCCCCGGCGAAGCGCGTGTAGGCGCGCTGCGCGGCCTCGAGCTCACCTTCCCGACGGAGTCGATTGGCCTCGCGAATGAGGCGGTCGCGCATGCGGCCAGCCGCCCGACGCGTGCTGGGCACATCGACCGGCTCGATGCCAAACGCCTCCGGATCCCACTCCGCGTCGGTTCCCTCGATCGGCTCGTCCGCGCTGGGGCCTACCTCGGCACCGCCTCCTGCGACCGGCGCTGCTTCGGCAACCGGCTCCGCTTCGCCAACCGGCGCGGCTTCGGCAACCGGCTCGGCCTCAGCCGCCTCGTCGAGCGGCTCCACCTCGAGCGGCTCCGCGACGGGGTCCGTGGACTCTCCCCGCGCCGAATCCGATGCCGGAGGCAGCTCTTCCACCGCGTCGGCCACCGACGGCGATTCGTGCGCCTCCGGAGACGCCCCGCGGAACACCCAAAACGCGGCGCCCCCACCCACGAGCAAGAGTCCGCCAAGACCCGCGCCCAGGACGAGCGGCAGCCACGTGCGTCGGGGAGCCACCTCGACCGGAGCGAACGGCGTCGCGTCGGGCACAGCATCCACGCTCGGCACGCCGGCCAGAAGGTCCAGCGGGGGCTCCTCCGACGGGGGCGCGCTCGGTGCATCCTGCACGGGCTCGAGGGTGGGTTGTTCGGTCCCCTCCACCTGCGCCAGCGGCTCGTTGGTACGCGCCTGTTCCTGTCCCGGCGGGGTGTCTCGGGGCACGAACTGCGAGAGCTGCGCGGTGTGAGGCGAGGGGTCCGCCGACGGCCGCTCCGAGCTGGCTTCGGCGCTCGACGGGGCGGGCCGCATCGCCGACCCCAGCATGAGGGTTCGGTCGCGTCGGCGCTTGCGCCTCGGGGGCTGGGGCAGCGTGGCCGTCGGGGGCGCCACCGAGGGTTTGCCCTTCCCCGAACGCAACGCGGGCCGACCCGGCGGCGGCGGCGCCGAAGGCTTGCTCCTCGCCGGACGCGACGAGGGTCGAACCAGCGGCTTCGGGCGAGCCGAGGGCGGCGCCGGGATCGACTTCGGCCGTGGCACATCGAGGGAGGCCCGCGGCGGCGGAATCCCCTTTCGCCGTGCTCCAGTGGGTCGCGGCGCCACGCGTGGTTGGGCCGACTCACCCGCGTGATCCGACGTTTGAGGGGGAGCCGGTGGACGCTCCGGCTGGGGGGGGGGCCCGCTCGCCATCGAACGGTCTGAGTTCTTCATGCGCCGCCGAAGCCGCTCGACGAGTTCGGGCCCGTACTGTCCCGTGCCTTCATCGTCCGCGTCTTCCGCATAGAGCGGGAACTCGTTCTCCCTCGGGCCGCCGCCGTCCGCCGCGGAAGGCGCCGGCGGCGGTGGCACGAGACTCGTGAGCAGCGCCTCGAGGCGGTCCAGCGCGCGAGGGAGGTCACCGGCGTCCGCGCGCGCCTCCGGCGGGCGGCTCGGCCGCAGGCTCGGGGGCGGCAGCGAGGGAGCGATGGCGGGCGTCTCCGTCGTCGCCGCAATGAGGGCATCGTCGATCGGACTCATCAAGTTGGCGCTTCGCGGGGCTTCGACGTGCGTGATGCGCACCCTCCCGGAATGGAGCCCCATGAGCGTCGCGAGGGCGGCCGTTCCGTGCACCACCGGGGCCTGGGAGCCCTGGACGAAGCCCGCCGCGCCTGCCACGAGCCCCTCCGCGATGTCGATCTCGATGCGCATCCGCGGGTGCGTGACTTCGAGCCGAATCCCCCGCTCCGCACGACCGAGCAGGCGCAGCAGGCGCACGGGGCCGACGAGATCCAAACGCACCTGCAGCGAGGGCTCCTCGCGCACTCGCCGCGACAGCTCTTCGTCCGTGGCCACGAGTCCTTGGACACGGGGCGCAAGCATGTCGACGTCCGGTCGCCGGGGGTCCGCCCACAGCCGCGCCGCGTCCACGATGAGCAGCGAAGCCCATCGGAGCCAGGGATCGTGGCGGACCGCGCGGAGCAGCCCGGAGGCCCACCCTTCCACCCCGCGGTCATCGATGAGAAGCACCTCCGGCATGAGCTCACGCGCCAGCTCGAGCCGCGCTCCCGTCCCATCGACCACAGCGACCTGGACCCCGATGGCGCGCAGGGTCTGCGCGAGCACGTCCGCCCGAGCGGGGTCGCGCTCCGCCAGCAAGACCCTCCGGCCCGCCAAGTCCGGGCGATCCACGTGTTCATTGCCGAACACATCGAGCGAACTGATCCGGGCGGTCGGCGCCTCATCGAAGCGATAGCGGAGCGGACCCGCGTCCTTCTCCACCAATCCGCGAAGGCGGGACACCAGCTCGAGCAACGTCTCCCGGAGCGGTCGCTCCGCGTGCACGAGCACCTGCGCCTGTGGCCCAGCCCCGGACTCGACAGACAGAACCCCGCTGCGCAGCGACTCGGTCAGGAGGCCGAGGACCTCGTTGATGTCCGCCGCGTCGAGATCGCCCTCGGCCGTGCCCTCTCGCTCCGGCAGCTCCTCGGCGAGCCGCTGAATCTGCCGGGCCATCTCGTC
Organism: Sandaracinaceae bacterium; assembly: GCA_045106715.1. Lineage (GTDB taxonomy): Bacteria > Myxococcota_A > Polyangia > Polyangiales > Sandaracinaceae. Next base: position 17,283 of record JBGCFC010000188.1, on the reverse strand, counting down.
CGCGCTAGCGCTCCGATCGATCCGGGCGACGACGCCGTGGCGGAACACCGGCCGCTCGACGGATTCCCCGTGCGGGTCGGCCACGATGACCACGGGCAGCGTCGAGGTTGCGCTGCGAGACGCGAACGAGGCCAGCAGGCCGTCCGGGTCGTGGGAGAGGTGCCCGGCGACGACGACCAAATCCGGCGCCACCACGTACGCGACACTCGATGCGGTCTCCGCGGTGGCGGTCTCCAACTGCAGCCCGCGCGCGAGGAGGCGCTCCTCGATCGCGGCCGCCAGGGGCTCCCCCTCCGCCACCAGAAGCACGGTGAGCTCGGGCGAGACCGATGGCTTTGGAATCTCGACGGAGGCGACCACAGGGCACAAGGATACGGGTCTCCGCGGCGGTCCGCGAAGAACCCGCGACCCCGGCCTTGACCAGGCGGACCGAGCGGACATGCTGGCGGCGCCATGCACATCCTCGACGAGCTCGAGGCCCGAGGCCTCGTTCAGGACACCACGCACCCCGACGCGCTCCGAGCGCTGCTGTCGGAGGGTCCTACCCGCTTCTACACCGGCTACGACCCGAGCGGCCCCAGCCTGCATCTCGGCAGCCTGGTGCAGATCGTCATGCAGGCCCGGCTGCAGAAGGCGGGGCACGCACCCGTCGTGCTCGTCGGCGGCGCCACCGGCATGATCGGCGACCCGTCCGGCAAGAGCGAGGAGCGCTCGCTGCTGAGCGAAGAGCAGCTCGCCACCAACATCGCGGGTCAGCGCAAGCAGCTCGAGCGTTACCTCGACTTCAACGACGGCCCGACCGGCGCGCGGCTCGTGAACAACCACGACTGGTTCGGCTCGATGGGGTTCATCGCGGTCCTCCGGGATGTCGGCAAGCACCTGACCATCAACTACATGGTGGCGAAAGAATCGGTGCGGGCCCGACTCGAGGACCGCGACCAAGGCATCAGCTACACCGAGTTCTCGTACATGCTCCTTCAGGCGTACGACTTCGCGCACCTTGCGCGGGAGCACGGTTGCCGTCTTCAGGTGGGCGGCTCGGACCAGTGGGGCAACATCACCGCGGGCATCGAGCTGGCACGCAAGACCGGGGGCGAGAAGCTGTTTGGGCTCGTCACGCCGCTGCTGCTTGACGCGTCGGGCAAGAAGATGGGCAAGACCGCCGCCGGCACACGGGTGTGGTTGGATCCCGAGCGGACCAGTCCGTACGCGTTCTACCAGCACCTGTTGAACGTCGACGACGCCGACGTCCCGAAGCTGCTTCGCATGTTCAGCTGGCGCACGCTCGACGAGATCGAAGCGCTGATCCGTGAGCACGAGGAGACCCCGCACCGCCGGTCCGGCCAGAAGGCCCTGGCGGAGGACGTGACGCGCTGGGTGCACAGCGACGACGGACTTCGGCGCGCGGTGGGGGCGAGTCAGGTCATGTTCGGAGGCTCGTTGGAGGCGCTGAGCGACGCGGACCTCGAGCCGCTCCTGGCGGACGTTCCGTCGAGCTCTCTCGCGCGCGCCGCGCTCGAGTCGGGCGTCGCACTCACCGAGCTGCTCGCCACCACCGGGCTCGCGAAGAGCAAGGGCGCGGCGCGGCGTCTGGTCGAGCAGGGCGGGGTGTACGTGAACAACGAGCGCGTCCAGGACGCGGCCGCCACACTCGGCTCGGACGCGCTGGGCACCGAGACGATGATCGTGCTGCGCGCCGGAAAGAAGAGCTACCACATCGTGCGGGTCGGTTGAGGGGCATGGCGTCTCTCGACCTCGACCGCCTCAGCGCGGGGGAGCGCTATCGCCTCGTGTCGGGGTGCATCACCCCGAGACCGATTGCGCTGGTCTCCTCCATCTCGCCGGATGGCCGCACCAACCTCGCGCCGTTCTCGTTCTTCAACGCCATGGGCTGCGATCCCATCGTGTTCGTGTTCTCGCCGATCACCATGGTGAACGACGGCGAGGAAGTGCTGCGCGACACCCTTCGCAACGTCCGGCTGCCGGAGGACGGCGGCACGGGCGAGATGGTCATCCACCTGGCGGTCGAGTCCAACGTGCGCGGGGTCGCCGCGTGCGCCGAGGACCTCCCGTACGGCGAGAGCGAGATCCCGCTGGCGGGGTTTACGACTCAGCCATCGCTGAAGGTGGCGCCGCCCCGCATCGTCGAGAGCCCCATCGCGTTCGAGTGCAAGACGCTCCAGGTCATCCGCACCAACCCCGGCCACGCGCTGTCGGCGAACCTCGTCGTCGCGAAGGCCGTGCACGCGTGGGTGGACGAAGGCCTCACGGACGACCGACTGCGGGTCGACCAAGATGCGCTCGCCACCGTGGGCCGCGTCGGAGGCCCGGAGTACGTCGGCACCCGCGTGCGGTTCGACCTGCCCCGCGGACAGGCCGCGCTGACACACCCGCTGCCGTTCGACGCGTCCGAGTGACGTCTACGGTTGGGCGGCGGCGTCGATCATCCGCCGGACGTCGGCCACGGTGAGCAGGGCCCGCTGTCCCTCCGCGTCGCGGTACCGCAGGCCGGTCCGCGTCCAGCGTACGCCGAGGAGGCGAAGGGCTGCTTCGGGGCTCTCCGCGTCCTCCAGGTCCCACCGTCCTTCGAGACCGCGCGGGAGGACCAAACGGTGCGCGGTCCCGCGCGTCAGGTCGAGCACGAAGAAGCCCTCGCCTTGGCTGTACACAGGGTGCTGCGACCATCCGTAGGCGAGCGCCACGCCCTCACCGCTCGGCCCCCACGAGGCCTCCGTCGCGTTCAGGACCCCACGTGACCAGAAGACCCATCGATGGCGGTCTTCTACGGCGTCTCGCTGCGCGAGCGCGAAGCCGCCGTTGCGGCCTCGGAGGGGAGCGCTCCAGAGTTCGACGCCGGCCGCTACGCGCAGACGGACCGGAGGGTCGAGCCGAAACAGCTCGCGGGCCTCCGCCGGGTCATAGACGAAGGGAGCGGGCTGCGGCTCGCCCTCGAACCAGGGCTGCGGACGGAAGAGCGGAGGGCTGACCCGGGGCTGCGTCGGCCCGGCCCCATCCTCGAACGCACGGAGCTCCGGCCCTCGGTTCATGTCGGCATAGAGCAGCAGCCCGCCCTGTTCGGCGGAGGAGCGATCCAAGAGCGCGCAGCCCAGGATCTCCGCGACCTGCTCGGCCGGCGTCGATGTGGGCTCCACGCTCACCGAAGCGAAGTAGGCCCCGTCGGCGTTCCCGGTCCCGACCTCGACCGCGCGGCACGTTGCGACGTCGACACGTTGGACTCGGGTGAAGCTCTCCCCGTCCACGCCAGTACCGAGCGTGAGGTCCTCCAGGAACACATGGCGTTCGTCGCCCCACGCCGCGACCCGCACATCGGAGAACAGCTCGGGGTCGAGCGAGGCAGTCTCGACCCAGTCCTCGTCGGGCGCGAGCGGGCACTCACTGAGCCTCGCCTGCGCGTAGACGAGAGCCGCGGCAAACGTCGGCGCAGCGCTCCGAGCTACCGGCGGGGTGTCGTCCTCTGCGGCGCTCGCCGAGGGCGCGGCCGCCGGCGTGCTCTCGACCGAACCTTGGGGGTGTGGAGGCGCTTCCGTCGGCCCGGATGCTGCCGGCGACCCACACGCGACCAGGAGGCAGGCGAGCCAGGACCACGGCGGCGCGTTCGGAGAGCGGGTCTCCCCTGGCCAACGACACTGGCACCGCCCCCCACCCTGCAGAAAGAAGCTCACTCTCCCGCGCGCGGCGCTAACGCAGGACCTCGCGCACGGGCTTCTTCAGCTCGGGCAAGTCGGGGTCGTCGATGCGCTGCCGGATGTTGCGCTCGATCATCGTGGACAGCGCGGTGAGTGGGAGGTCGTTCTCGTCCTTGCCAAACGGGTCCTCGATCTCGTCGCCAACCGCATCGAGGCCGAAGAACGCGAAGGCGATGATCGCCACGACGACGGGGGTAAACTCCTTGGTGGCGTTCAGGATGCCGAACGGCAGCGTGAAGCAGTAGAGCGCGACGAGCCGGTGGATGAGCGCGCTGTAGCTGTACGGGATGGGCGTGCTCTTGATGCGCTCGCAGCCCCCTTGGATGTCAGTCATGCCCGTGAGGCTAGCCTCGAGCACGGGCAGGTGCTGCGGGTGCACCCAGCCCTTCCGCCACGCCTCGCGAAAGCGATCCCCGAGCGTCTGGAGGATGGCGACCGGGCGGTTGCTTTCGTCCTTCAACGCGGCGATCTCGTCGTCGCCGATGAGCGGCGCGAGCTCTTCGAGCGTGTCCTCGTTGCGCAGGTGCATGCGGAAGGCGTGCACGTAGGCAGCGACGCGCCGCACCATCTCCTCGTGGAACGCGGTCACTTCCGGGTCGTCCGGGTCCGTGCCGGGCTGCGGTCCGACGAGCGTCAGGATCTGCCGGGTGATGGAGCGGCTGGTGTTGACCATGCGACCCCACAGCTTCCGACCCTCCCAGAAGCGGTCGTAGCTGGTGTTGTTCCGGAAGCCGAGGAAGATGCCGAGCGCGAGGCCAACCAGCTGAAAAGGCAGCGGCGTCAGGTCGTCGTGAAACTGGTAGTGCAGGCTGATCTCGGTCCCGGGAATCGGAATGGGCGGGCCCAGGTCGATCCAGGTGATGAGCACAGACACCGACACGGTCACGAGCAGGCGGCGCCAGATGCGACGCAGCGCAGTGCCGCGGATGCGGAAGAGGTTTCGAACCCAGCCGGGTCTGTCGGGGACAAACATGCGGGCGCGAGTCTACTCGACGACCGCGCACCCGTCAGGCTGCGTTGGAGAGACCGTCATCGGCCGGCACGGCGCGGGCGCGCAGGAAAGACGTCCTCGTAAACGTGCGCGCTGCGAGGACGTGCACGTGGGGCTTCGCCCGGCTAGCGACGCGTCAACGAGTAGACGTGCTCGACGATGCCCTGCCGGTCGAAGCCGAGGATCAGCGTGGGGCCCCAGGGAACTCCGTCGCGCTGGCCCACCTCGTAGACCCAGTCGTCCGCCTCGAAGCCGCCGCGGGCGCAGAGATCACGTGTGCCGCACTCCTGACCGCGACCGATCGCCGCCTCGACCTCCGCGCGGCGCATCTCGAGGAAGATGTTCCCGTCGCGCGCGTCCTCGACGACCTGGTTGTGATTCTCGAGCACCTGCGGGTCCCCGCCCGGCGGCAACTCCTCGTGCAAGGCCTCTCGAAGGGCGCTGAGCGTGGTCTCCCGATCGACTCCCGGGCCGCAGCCCACGAGACCGAGCGCCACCAAGACGAGACCACCTCCGAGAAAACGTCGCATGACGCCGACCCTACCAGCCTGGACGCGCACGGCCACGACAAGACCCCGACGGTTGCGCGCGTGACGGGTCAGGTCTACATCGCTCCGCGCGTGGCCCCTCCCCTCCACGGCGCCATCGAGGGCGCGCTCGCCGCAGCAACGGCGCGGGTCGAAGAGGCCGTCGACGCCTTGGCTGGACAGGCGCGGGTCGACCTGACGGGCTTGCCGTCGTCGGCGACGGCACTGGTGCTCGCGCGGCTCGGGGCGCGCGGACGGCGGGTCCTGGTGCTCACCGCCGACACGGACGCGGCGCGCCAGACGGTGGGCGACCTGGAGCTCTTCTCGGGCCTGGCTGACTCCGACGGCGAATCGTCGGGCGAGGTCCTGCTCTACCCCGGGCACGAGACGAGCCCGTTCCTGGATGTCGCGCCGGACCGCCGCGCCGCGATGGACCGGCTGGGCACCTTGTTCCACCTCGCCCAGGGCCTGCCCTGGCGGTTCCTCGTGATGCCGATGCACGCCCTCACCCGGCGGGTGGTGCCTCAGAAGGCCATCGAGTCGCGGTCCATGGTCGTGAAGGCCGAGGCCGAGCTCGACCGGGACGAGCTCGTCGACACGCTCGTGGCGGGCGGCTATCTGCGCGTTCCGGTCGTCGAAGACCCGGGCACGTTCGCGGTGCGCGGGGCGCTCGTCGACGTCTTCCCGCCGCACCTCGCCCAGCCCGCCCGCATCGAGCTCGACGACTGGCTGGTGCTCTCGATCAAGACATTCGATCCCGACGAGCAGCGCACGCTCGGGACCGTCGACACCCTGCACGTGCACCCCGTCCGCGATGCGCTCTACGGCCCGGAGGAGATCGCGCTCGCCCGCATGCGCGTCCGCGAGCTCTGCGACGCCATCGACCTGCCCACCCGAACGACCAAGCAGCTGCTCGACGACCTCGAGTCCGGTCGCCTCTACCTCGGGATGGAGGGCTTCCTGCCCGCGTTCTACCCGCGGCTCGAGACGCTCGAAGACTACCTGCCCGAGGACGTGCTCACCGTCGTCCTCGATCCCACCGCCGCGGTCCGCGAGACGACCGGCAAGCTCGACGCCGCGTTGCGCGACCGGGACGCGAGGGTCGCCGATACCAAGCCTTGCTTCTCCCTGGACGCGCACCTCCTCGACGCGCCGGACATCGCCGCCCAGATCACGCGGGGGCCGCTCGGCCTGGTGCACCGACTGGCGGTCGCCGGCCACGTCGACGACGAGGGCGCGCTCGCGGTGCTGGAGACGACGCCCGCGGACGGCGTGCTCCGGCTCGCCGCCGAAGACCAAGCCGCGCTCAGCGCGGAGCTGACCGCGCGACGATCGAGCAACGGGCGGGACGATGCGCTCGTGCCGCTCGCCCGCAAGGCCCGACGCTGGCTCGACGACGGCCTGCGCGTGGTCTTCACCGCCCGCACTCAGACGCAGGCCGAGCGACTCGCGAACCTGCTGCGCGGCTACGACGTGCCGCTCTCGATCGTCGCCGAGCCCTTCGCGCCCACGATGCTGGAGGGGCCACCGCCTGAGGGGGCGATGGTGGTCGTCGGGAACTTGTCCGCGGGATTCGTTCTCGGCACCGAGGCGTTGGTGTTCGTCACCGAAGAGGAGGTCTTCGGGACACGCGCCCGTCGCAAGCGCGCCAAGAAGAAGCGCCGCGGGATGAGCAAGGGAGAGGGCCGCGCCTTCCTCGAGGATCTCCGCGAGCTGTCTCCGGGGGACTACGTCGTGCACGCCGACCACGGCGTCGGGAAATACCTGGGCCTCGAGAAGAAGAACCTGGGGTTGAGCCGCGGCGAAGAGCTGCGTGGGCTGACCGCCTCGTGGGTCGAGGTGCTCGTCGTCGAGTACTCCAAGGGGGACAAGCTCTTCCTTCCCGTGACGCGGCTGCACCAGCTGCAGAAGTACTCGGGCGGCGACAGCCACAAGCCGCGCGTCGACAAGCTCGGCGGCCAGACTTTCACCAAGACGAAGGCCAAGGTCGAGCGCAAGGTCAAGCAGATGGCGGAGGAGCTGCTCCGCCTGTACGCCGAGCGCCTGGCCCAAGAGCGCCCTCCCCTGCCGCCGCCCGGTCGCGCGTACGCGGAGCTCGAGGCGACGTTCCCGTTCGAAGAGACCGTCGACCAGGCCAAGGCCATCGACGAGGTGCTCAGCGACCTCGAAGAACCCCGCCCGATGGACCGCATCGTGTGCGGGGACGTGGGGTTCGGCAAGACCGAGGTCGCCATCCGCGCGGCCTTCCGCGTCGCCATGGCCGGCCGCCAGGTCGCGGTGCTGTGCCCGACGACCGTGCTCGCCCAGCAGCACTACAACACGTTCGCCAACCGCCTTCAGGACTACCCCGTGCGGGTCGAGGTGCTGTCTCGGTTCGTGGACCGCGCGACGCAGACGAAGATCCTCGCGGACGCCAAAGAAGGCAAAGTCGACGTGCTCGTCGGCACGCACCGCCTGCTCAGCAAGGACGTGCACTTCTCGAACCTCGGCCTTCTGGTGGTCGACGAGGAGCAGCGCTTCGGCGTCGCGCACAAGGAGCGCGTGAAGAAGATGCGTGCGGAGGTCGACGTCCTGACGCTGACGGCGACGCCGATCCCGCGGACGCTGCAGCTCGCCGTCGGGGGCCTGCGGGACCTGTCGCTCATCACCACGCCGCCGACCGACCGCCGCGCCGTGCGCACGCTGGTCACGCGCTGGGATGCACATCTGATCAAAGAGGCGATCCAGCGCGAGCTCAGCCGCGGCGGCCAGTGCTTCTTTGTCTACAACCGCATCGAGGGGCTCTACGAGCGCGCGCACATCCTGGGCGAGCTGCTGCCCGAGGCGCGCATCGTCGTGGCGCACGGCCAGCTCGCGGAGACGACGCTCGAGCGCACGATGACCGACTTTGTGGACGGCGCGTACGACGTGCTCTGCTCCACCGCGATCATCGAGAGCGGGCTCGACATCCCCCGCGCGAACACGATGATCATCGACCGCGCCGACAACTTCGGCCTCGCGCAGCTCTACCAGCTTCGCGGGCGTGTCGGCCGCAGCAAGGAGCGCGCGTATTGCTATCTCGTCACGCCGCCCCCGGCGAAGATGACAGACGACGCGCGCGCACGGATGGAGGCGCTGACGCGGTTCTCGCGGCTCGGCGCGGGGTTCAACGTGGCCACGCTCGACATGGAACTCCGAGGCGCGGGCGACGTGCTCGGCGCCGAGCAGAGCGGGACGGTGTCCGCCGTTGGGTTCGACCTGTTCATGAGCATGCTTCAGGACGCCGTCGCCGAGCTGCGTGGCGAGCCGCGGGTGCACGACGTCGATCCCGAGCTGACGCTGGACATCGAGCACTACCTGCCGGACGACTACATCGAGGACGTCGGGCTTCGACTCTCATTCTACAAGCGGCTCGCCAGCGCCGAGGACGAGCAGGAGGTCACCGACCTCGCGGCCGAGATGGAGGACCGTTTCGGGCCCGCGCCCAAGCCCGCGGTCGCCCTCGTCCGCGCCATGCGTCTCAAGCCCCCGCTTCGCGAGCTGCGGGTTCTCGGGTGCGAGGCAAGCCCGACGCGCGTGACGCTGCACCTGCGAGAGGACACCCCGCTCGACCCCGCCCAGATCATGGGCCTGGTGGCCAAGCGCCCGAGCCCCTGGAAGCTCAGCCCCGACATGAAGCTGACGCGCCGCTTCGACGGAGACGCGGGCACGGACTCGCTCGAGCAGGTGGACGACGTCTTGGCCGCGCTCTGGGACCTTCGGAAACCTGCCTGAAACCGCCCGCCCCATGGGCGTGCGCATGTTGCCGACATGCTGAAATGCACGCTCCGGCTCGCGCCCCTGCTCACCTGGGTCCTCACCGGTGGCTTCGTGTTCGCGTACCCCGCGGTACAGGCCTTCGTGATGGACGACCTCGGGTGGCGGCAGATCGGATGGGCGTTCTACCTCTTCATCATCCCGATGCTCGGCTTCACCCTCTTGTTGGGCGTGGCGGCCACGGTCGGTGTCTTCCGAATGAACCGGAGCGAGGTTCACGCGGTGGTCGGCACGGCGCTCATCGGGCTCACGCACCTCGGATTCGCGCTGATGTGCTTCTTGCCCGCCTCCTGACGACGGGGAACGCTCTGTTCCGGTCGCCGGACTGGCACAACGGGCACGCTGTGCCCTAGAACGAAGCGAAGGATGCTGTACCGCCGACGATTTCTGACGCACCTCGCCGCCACTTCAGGCCTGCTCGCTGGGTGCCGGGCCGCGCCCCCCTCCGGTGCTCGCCTGCCGGAAGCCGAATCGTTTCGGTCGGTGCAGTTTGTCGGCTCGCCAAGGCACGACCGCGTGGGCGACCTGTTCCAGGTGCGGCGCACCATCCCCGGGCCGGGGATCGACCAAGCGTCGCCGTGGGTCCTGCTGGACCACTTCGACTTCACGTTGTCCCCCGGTCAGCGCGGCGGGCTGGCGCCGCATCCGCACCGCGGGCTCGAGACCGTGACGGTGCTGCTCGAAGGCGCCATGGAGCACGGCGATTCCTTGGGCACGCGCGCGACCCTGGAGTCGGGCGACATCCAGTGGATGACCGCGGGCGCCGGCATCGTGCATGAAGAGAACCCGCCGATCGCGCTTCGCGAGTCCGGCGGACGTGTGCTCGGAGTGCAGCTCTGGGTGAACTTGCCTCGCCGCGCGAAGTCCGTGGCGCCCCGCTACCAGGACACCCGGCACGACGCCATCGCGACCGAGCGCGAAGCCGGGGTCACCGCACGCCTGTTCGCGGGCGCAGCCAACGGGCTCACCTCCTCGCTGGAGACGCACTCGCCACTCACGCTCGTCGACTACGCACTCGACCGCGACCGGGAGGTCCAGGTGGACCTCGATCCGACCTGGAACGCGGTGCTGCACGTCGTCGAGGGCCGCATCGAGGTAGACGGTCAACGCGTCCAGGACGGCCACGCCGCGCTCACCCGGCCGGGCGCCCGCACGATTCGTTTTCGAAGCGACGGGCCACGCGGGGCGCGCGTGTTGCTGGCGGCCGGAGAGACCATCGACGAGCCCATGGTGCGGCGCGGCCCGTTCGTCATGAACACCGAGGCCGAGATCCGGCAGGCGTTCATGGACTACCGCAGCGGCCGCATGGGCCGGGTGCCCAACCCGACGTACGAGCGCTACCGGATCTAGACCGCCTCTCCGAATCAGTTGTCGTGGCGGCGCAGCTCCGCGTCGAGCTGTGCGTCCATCGGGTCACCGCCGCCGGGGGCGCCAGCCGGCGTGGGCGGCTGGCCGTCCGACATGCGCCAGAACTGCCAGTAGCCGCTGACGTCTTCGCCGCGCGTGAACAGGAGGAACGACTCGGTGAACGCGAAGTCGGCGATGGCCTGCGCCGCGGGGATGGTGGCGATGAGGCCGACGCAGCACATCAAGATTCCGAGCAGCGCCGCGAGGAACTTTAGGATGAAGCCGCAGAGCAAGAAGAGGAAGAGCCAGAAGCGGTGGCCGCGTGCCAGCATCCAGCTCCGCTTCAGCGCATCGATGGGGCTGCGGTCTTCGAGCGTGATGAGGTGGGCGCCAAACGCGAGGCCGAGGTTCACGTACAGCAGCGCGACGAGGAACATCAGCGCCATCAGGACCGTGCCCAAGATGTTCAGCACGACGATGTCCATGCTCCACCCAATCACGATGAGGAGCACGCCCGGGATGCACGCGATCACGACGACCACGAGGTCGATGAGCATCACCATGAACTCCCAGCCAAGCATGTGGAGGAAGCGATCGCTGCCGCTGAAGATGACCGCGACGGAGTCGGTCTCTGCGGTCTGCAGGATGTGGCTGTGCAGACGGATCACGCCCGGCCGGACGAACGCGCGCGCGACGGTCATCGCAATCACGATGGTCCCGACACAGAGCAGCATCACCAGCATCGCACCGAGGATGAAGGTCAGCTCGGGCCCACCCATCTGCGCCCAGACCGCGACCGGGTGCAGGACATCGCCAAAGACGTCCGTGAAGGCCGCCTCAAGAGGCACGCCCACGCTGTCGACCAGGCTCGAGTAGGTGTCGGAGTCGGAGTTGGTGTTGTAGTCGTTGCCTCCACCGCTTCCGTTGAAGCCGCCGTTGCTCCCGTCGAGCACGGCCATCAGGAAGCCCGCGATCATCATCGGGATCGGAGCGCGCTTCAGGGCCAGCCAGCCGTTTTCGAACGCGCGCGAGACCCCAAAGGCAAAGGTCATCTCCATCGCAGGAGGCGCATCGAGAGGAAGCGGAGCGAGCCCTTCTGTCGGTGCCTTCTGGGTCTCGGGAAATCCTGGTGGGTTCGGCTGCATGCTGGCAGGGAGTATGCCTGACGCGACGCTTCGCACGGTAGGCTACGCTCATGACGGACCTGGCGTCGAACGCGCTCGGGGTGTGCGCAAAGCACGCATCGGCGCCCGCGGTCGCAACGTGCGAGCGCTGCGGTAGCCATGTGTGTGAGGCCTGCCGCGCCTTCTACGACTACCGAGCGCTGTGCCTCACATGCCTCGAGCGACGCAGCCACCAGCAGCCCGCGTCTCGCCGCGCGACGTGGGCCATGGGCCTCGGCGTCGCCGGTGTGGTCTTGATGGTTCTACCGTTCGGGGTGCCTGCGGCGCTGCTGGGCCACACCGAGCTGGCGGCGATTCAGGCCGGGAGAGCCCCCGAAGGCGGCAAGGGCTACGCGCTCGCCGGCATCGTACTCGGCTGGCTCAACGTGCTCTTCTTCCTGATTCTCGCGCTCGCGGTCGGCGTGTTCGTGCTCGCCGTCTGGCTCGAGGCCTGAACCGGCAGCCTGAACTCGCGGCGGGCCTGCGACCCCGGCCTACTGCCGAAAATCCGACGCCTTGAGGCCGTGCTGACGCAGCAGCCGCTCGAGGCTCTTTCGATGGATGCCCGCTTCCTCGGCCGCCTTGTCGAGGTCCCCCGCGCAGCGCGTCACGATGCGCGACAGGTACTCTCGCTCCATCGGCGCCACCCAGCGGTCGCGCGCTTCTTTGATGGGCAGGTCGTCCGAGACCTCCATCGGCGCAGCGTGGGCTGCAGCCGCGACGGCGCCCGTGTTTCGGAGAGGCCCACCAGGGTCGAGCTGGAGGTCCGACGCGCCCAGCACATGCCCCGAGGCGAGCACGACCGCACGCTTGAGCACGTTGCGCAGCTCGCGCACGTTGCCAGGCCAGGTGCGGCGCTGAAGCGCGGCGACCGCGTCGTCCGCCAAGCGGGGCGCTGGGTCCACGTCCTTCATCGTCTCCAGGAGGCGCGCGGCGATCACGGGCACGTCCCCCACGCGGTCCCGCAAAGGGGGCAGCTCCACCACCACCTCGGCCAGCCGGTAGTAAAGGTCTTCTCGGAAGGTGCCGTCCTTGACCATCGCGGGCAGGTCGCGGTGGGTCGCTGCGATGACGCGCACATCGACGTCCGAGAGCCGCGTGGCCCCGAGCCGCTTGACCTCGCGTCGCTCCAGCACCCGCAGGAGCTTGGGCTGCAGTTCGATCGGCAGCTCGCCGATCTCGTCGAGGAACACCGTGCCGCCGTCGGCCGCCTCAAACGCCCCGATGCGCTGGCGGTCGGCCCCGGTGAACGCACCGCGCTCGTGACCGAACAACTCCGACTCGATCAGGTTCTCGCTGATGGCGCCGCAATCGACCACCACAAAGGGCTTGCCGGCGCGCGGGCTGTGGTCGTGAATGGCCCGCGACGCCAGCTCCTTCCCGGTGCCTGTCTCACCGACGAGGATGCAGCCGAGGCCGGTCGGGGCGAGCTTCGACAGCAGAGAGAACACGCGCTTCATGGCGTCGGTGGTGCCGTAGAGCTCACCGAAGTGATCGGCCTGCGTGACGTCGATGCGCTCCCACTTCTTGCGGGGTTGGAAGAGGATCGTCGTGTCACCGAGCTGGATGCGGGCCCCCGGCGCGAGGTAGGCCTCCTTGACCGGCGTGCCGTCCACGATGCTGCCGTTGGTCGACTCCAGGTCCCGCAGGATGTAGCGGTCGGCCTCCACGGCGATGAGCGCGTGACGCCGGCTCACGGTGGTGTCGTTGAGCTGGAGGTCGTTGACCTCGGCGCTCCCGATCGTGAGCGTCGTCGACGGCGAATCGATCTCCAGACCGCGGTCCGGGCCATCGACGACGAGAAGTCGATGATGGTGCTCCAGGAGCTTTGGCCCGGTGCCGTCGTCGGTCACCTGGGTGCCGCGGAATCGGCTGTCGGTCTTCTCCGTCATCCGGGGGGCAAACGATAGCATCCCGTGAGCGCGAGACGCGCCACTTTCCTTGTCGTGGTCGACGCTCGCCCCGGGGTGCGGTTTTGCGTACGCTGCGCCTCCTATGAGCCTCGCCGACGATCTGGAATCCCTCTTCGACGTGGACCGACGCGCGCAAGCCGCCGAGGTCGCGGTGCTCGCCCACGAGGCGGTCGAACTCGCCCACGGCCTCGCCGACGCCGTGTCGACGGCCTTGAAGGAGAGCGGTGACGACGCGGAGCTGCGGCTCCGGAGGCTCACCGACCTCTGCGCTCAGGTGGAGGGCCCCGAGATGGCGGATGCGCTGCTCGCCATCCTCGACCACCCCACTCCGTCGATTCGAACGGAGGCCGGAGAAGCGCTGCTCGACGTCGCGTACGCGCGGTTCAAAGAGGTCGCGCTGGCCATCGAACGCCGGCTCGAGACGTCGGACACGGGCGCGGCGATGCAGGAGCTGCCGTTTGTGCTCATCCAGGTGCGCGACCCCGATCCGCTCCCCCTCCTCGCGAAGTTCCTGGCCCACCCGGAGCCGGATGTGGTCGGCGCGAGCATCGAAGCGCTGGCTTCCTATGGCGACCCAAACGCGGCGCCGCACCTCGAAGCGCTCCTCGAGGACACCCGCGAAACGACGCTCGAAGACCTCGACGACGCCCCGGTCCGGCTCGGTGAACTCGCGGAAGCCGCGCTGGAGGAGCTCGGGATCGAGGCGTGACCCGGAGGCGACGCCGAAGCTCGCAGCGTCTAACGGCGGCCATGTCGTCGCAAGACGCGGAGCTCTACGCGTCCAGTGTCGTGCCGCGCTTCAGCTCCCTGTTCGGGCGACGGCTGATCCCGCAGATCCCCGAGGGGCAGCGGCTCCAGGTCTTGGATGTGGGCTGCGGCACGGGGTATCCCGCGCTGGAGGTCATGGCCCGGCTCGGGGAGGGAGGCCGGGTCATCGCCATCGATCCGGACCCCGCGCTGATCGACGTCGCGCGCCGGCGCGCGCTGGACGAGGCCGGTCGGCGGATCTTCTTCAAGCCGGGCTCGGCGGAGTCGCTCGGATTTGGCGACGAGGTGTTCGACATCGTGATCGGCAACCTGGTCCTCGACGCGCTCGGCACCCCCGAGGCCGCGCTCGCCGAGATGCAGCGCGTGCTGGTCCCCGGCGGACGGATGGTGCTGACGATGGCGCTCGAGAACACGTTCGAAGAAGTCATGGACATGTTTCGTGAGGTGGGCCTCAAGCGAGACGACCTTGCGCTGGGCCAACGCATCGACCGCATCGGGGGCCGCTATCCGACCGCCGCGCGCCTCAGAGCGATGGTGGAGGGCGCCGGTTTCCGGTCGGTCACGGTGAGCCACGAGACACTCCATCTCCGCTTCGATGACGCCGCGCACATCTTCACGGACCCCGCGATGCGCTTCGTGGCCTTGCCCGAGTGGCGTTGGATCGCCGGATTCGAGCGAGGCTCCGCCCGCACACTCACCGAAGTTCAGCAATCGCTCGACACCTACTTCGGCGGTGGCCCGCTGAGCCTTCGCGTCGAGGCGGGGCTGGTCGTGGCGGAGGCGGCGTGAAGCTCGGATCGCTCGTCGCCACCTCGGACGCCGTCGCAAAGACGCGCAGCCGGAAGAAGAAACAAGCCGCGCTGGCCACCTTGCTGTGTGAGCTCGCGCCAGACGAGACGTCCATCGGCGTGTCGTACCTGGCTGGGGAGCTGCCGCAGGGTCGGATCGGACTCGGTTGGGCCGCCTTCCGCGACCTGAACGCGGGGCTCCCTTCCACGGAGCCGCAGCTCGAGCTGCAGGACGTGCACCGGACGTTCGACGCGCTCGCCGCGATCTCGGGGTCCGGGTCTGCCCAGCGCCGGCGAGACACGCTCGGCGCCCTGTTCACGCGAGCGACTCTGGCGGAGCGAGAGTTCCTCACGCAGCTCGTGCTCGGCGGGCTGCGTCAAGGCGCGCTGGTCGGGGTGATGACCGCAGCGGTCGCAGAGGCGACAGAGATCGACGCCGCGGCGCTGCGCCGGGCCGCGATGCTGGCCGGGTCGGTGCCGGAGGTCGCGACCGCGGCGCTGCTCGAAGGACGGAGCGCGCTCGCGCGGTTCGAGCTGACGCTGTTCCGTCCCGTTCTGCCGATGCTCGCATCGCCGGCTGACAACATCGACGCGGCCGTCGAGCGCCTCGGCGCAGCCATCTTCGAGCGCAAGCTCGACGGCGCGCGCATCCAGATTCACAAGCGCGGGCAGGACGTCCAGGCGTTCAGTCGGCGGCTGCACGACGTGACGGCGCGCATCCCGGAGGTCATCGAGGCGGTGCGCGCGTTCGACGCGGACGAGCTCATCCTGGATGGCGAGGCCATCGCGCTTCGGGACGACGGGGCCCCGCATTCGTTTCAGACGACCATGCGCCGCTTCGGGCGGACCAAAGACGTCGCCGCGATGCGCGCCTCGCTGCCGCTCTCCCACCTGTACTTCGATCTGCTCTTCCTGGACGGCGCCAGCATGCTCGACGCGCCCGCGGAGGCCCGGCTTCGTCTGCTCGCGCAGCGCACCCCGCCCGCGCATCGCATCCCGCACCTCATCACCGAAGACCCAGCGGAGGCGGCCGCGTTCTTCGAGTCGGCGCTCGCGGACGGGCACGAGGGGCTGATGGCGAAGCGGCTGGACGCTCCCTACGAGGCGGGCAGCCGAGGGTTCTCGTGGCTGAAGCTCAAGCCGGTACACACGCTGGACTTGGTGGTCCTGGCGGTCGAGTGGGGCTCCGGACGCCGCAAGGGCTGGCTCAGCAACCTTCACCTCGGCGCGCGGGACTCGACCGACGGGAGCTTCGTCATGCTGGGCAAGACCTTCAAGGGCATGACCGACGAGATGCTCGCGTGGCAGACCGAGCGGCTCGGGCAGCTCGAGATCGGCCGCGAAGGCCACGTGGTGCATGTCCGACCCGAGTTGGTGGTCGAGGTCGCGTTCAGCGACGTCATGGACAGCCCGCAGTACCCCGGTGGGCTCGCGCTGCGGTTTGCCCGCCTCAAGCACCACCGCCCCGACAAGGCCGCGACAGACGCGGCGACCATGGCGGAGATCCGCGCGATCCACGAGCACGGTCACCGCAGGCGGCGTGCTTGAGGAGGGGCGACGGGAAAAACGAGGCCACGCACACGTCCCGGCTCGAACCCCGCCGGACTTGAGCTATGCTCGCCCCCGTGAGCTTCGTCCTCTCGCTCGGCCCCGACCATGAGGTCCGTCTGAACCCCGGTCAGTGGAAGATCGGGCGCGACCCGTCGTGCGAGATCCGGATCAACGACGACTCCGTTTCACGACGTCACGCCAGCTTGCGCGTCCACCCTGACCGCGTCGAGCTCACCGACCACGGCAGCCGCAACGGCGTCCGAGTCAATGGCGAGCGCGTCTACGGCACGGTCGACCTGACCCTCAACGACGAGCTCGAGGTCGGCACCGCGCGGTTCTGCCTTCGACTGGCCGGCGCGCCAGACTCCATCGAGTCGGTGACCAAGCCGATGCCGAAGGTCCCGAAGATGGGCGAGGACAGCCTTCAGCTGCTCAGCCCCCGCGAGCGTGAGGTGTTCGCGCGCCTCGCCCGTGGGCAGACCCAGCGAGAAGTCGCCGAGGTGCTCGGGCTCAGCGTCAAAACAGTCGAGACCTACCGGGCTCGCATCGGCGACAAACTCGGGCTGCGCACCCGTGCCGAGCTCGTCGACCTCGCGCTGCGCTCCGGCGTGCTGCGTCCGTAGCGCGGTGTCCGTAGCGCGGTGTCCGTAGCGCGGTGTCCGTAGCGCGGTGTCCGTAGCGCGGTGTCCGTAGCGCGGTGTCCGTAGCGCGGTGTCCGTAGCGCGGTGTCCGT
>JBGCFC010000187.1:0-59026 GCA_045106715.1 Sandaracinaceae bacterium | reverse complement strand
GCTGTTCATCGTCCTGGCGTCGCTGCTGAGCCGCGCGCCGGTTCTGCTCGTCGCGGTCATTCAGCTGTTTATCGCGGGCGCCACGGTCATCTCGTACGTCTGGCAGGACGAGATCCCGTACGCGTTCGCGCAGCTCGTGGTGAGCATCCCGAGCAACACCCTCCCCGACCACGTCGGCACGGTGAACGTCTTCATGTGGGTGACCATCGTGCTGTGCACGCTGCCGGCCACGTTAGGGATGGGGGCGATGTTCCCGCTCGTGGTGCGTGTCTGGACGGCGGGGGGCGACCGGATCGCGCGTGATGTGGCGGTGGTCTACACGGGCAACACCCTCGGCTCGATCATCGGCTCGTGGTTGCCGGGCTTCGTGCTCTTCGCCCTCGTCGGCGCCGAACGCACCCTGCACATCGGCATCGCGCTGAACATGATCCTCGCGCTGGTGATGCTCATCGCCGGCGCGTCGGACCCGCACGAAGACCAGACTTGGTGGAGCTGGCGGCGACTGCTCGCGGTTGCGGTTCCGGTCCTCGTCACCTGGTTCTTCCTCGGTGTCGTGGGCATCGGCGTGACGAACCTGCCTGCGTGGCTCGAAGGGATCAGCGGAACACGGATCATCAAGGCGGCGGTGTTTGCGCCGATCTTCTTGCTCTCGATCACCGAGCTGTCCTACCTCCGCGGGAGGGCCAACGCCCCCGCCGAGCGGAGGTTGATCGACTACGTCGCGTTGGTCGCGCCGATCGCCGTGGGCGCGGGTCTCGCCACGCTGATCCACGCCGGCGACTCGGACCCTTGGGCCGTCAAGGCGGTCACCTGGGTGCTGCGCGCGAGCCTGTTCGCGACGGGGCTCGGGGTGGCGTACGCCAACTGGCGGGAGATGACTTCGCCCGAGCCGCTCTCGCTGCTCGTCTCGGAGAACAAGAGCGCCGACGGCCCCGATGGTCCGTTCCGCAGCGCGCCGATCGAGGAGGGCAAGCTCGACCTGCCCACCTGGCACGCCGTCACCGTCTACATCCTGTCACCTCTGATCCCGGCCCTGCTCGCGCTGCTCTGGCTGGGCACCAAGGACCTCGACTCGCCGCTGCGCTGGAACCGGACGCAGATGACGCTCGGCGTGTTCCGCGTGTCGCTCGCCGAAGGCATGCTCGACCCGGATTCATGGGGCGCGCCGGACCTCATCTACTACAACGACGGACTCACCACGACCGTGAGCGTCGAGCGTTGGGGGCGTCACTACGCGCTCAAGAACAACGGCAAGGTCGACGCCTCAAACGGCGACGACATGCCCACGCAGATCAACGTGGCGGCGTACCCGCTGCTGCTCCACCCCAACGGGCCGGAGGACCTCGACGTTGCCGTCGTCGGCTTCGGATCGGGCGTCAGCGTCGGCACCACCCTCTCCTTCCCGGTGCGCCGCGTCGACGTCGTCGAGCTCGAGCGCTCCATTCCGGAGGCGGCGCGCTTCTTCGAGGACGTGAACCACCTCGACTACCGCCTGGACCACTGGCCGTTTGTCGAGATGGATCGCCTGACCATCATCAACGACGACGGCCGGAACTACCTCGCGTCGACCCAGCAGGACTACGACGTGATCATCAGTGAGCCGTCGAACCCGTGGATCACGGGCGTCAGCGATCTGTTCACGGTGGATCACTGGCGCATCACCAAGCAGCGGCTTCGTCCCGGCGGCATCTACTGCCAGTGGGTTCAGCTCTACGAGCTGAGCCCCGAGAACATCAAGACGATCTACCGGACCTTTGCCTCGCAGTTCGACCACGTCATCGTGCTCAGCGCCGACGACCGCTCGAGCGACACCGTGATGCTCGGCTCGGACCAGCCCATCGTGCTCGATCTCGAGCGCGCCCAGGCCGCCTACGCGGCGGAGGGCGTGTCCGAAGAACTCGAGCGCGCCAACGTGTTCTCGCCCTACGACATCTTCGCCCGCGTGCTGCTGGCCAGCCGCGACGAGGTCATGGCGTACACCCAGATTGAGGAGCGTCGCCGCGGCACCGAGTGGGAAGACGACCCGGGCTCGACCAATGCGCACAGCTGCGAGGAGCCGACGTGTCGCCGACGCGACGCCATCCTCAACACCGATGACAACGCGCGCATCGAGTTCTCCGCGCCCCACGATCTCATCGGCTTCTCGCGCTACGAGGGCTACCTGTCGACCATCTACTCCGAGGAGTGGCCGTACGGGAACCCGCTCAACGCACGGATCGACGACCAGCCGGTGCTCCGCAGCTTTGGTGAGGGCGACGAGGCCTCACGCAACTACGCCGAGTTGGCGATGAGCATGATCGCGCACGGACGCTACGGCTGGGCGGGGGACCTCATCGAGCACAGCCAGGAGGTCGGCCGCGCGCGGGAGACCGCGGTCGCGCTCGAGGTGTTGACTCACCTTCTGACGAGCGACAACGAGCCATCGGTGCGCATCGAGCCGCCGATCCCCGGCCCGGAGATGGATGCGGACACAGCACGCGCGCTCAGCGACGGCTTCGACGCCGTCCGTGACTCGGCGAGCGAGCGCGCGTATGGCGCCGCGTTGGTGGCGATGGAGAACATCCCCGCCCCGCTCCGGCTGCACAGCGGTCCGGGCATGCGCTTCCTCTATGGCTACCTGCTCTACAAGGCAGCCGACGGGTCCTACGCGCAGTACCGTGCGTCGGTCGAGCACCTCGAGGACCTCGTCCGCCACGAGCCGGACTACGTGCTGCGGCACCCCGAGGTGTACTATTTCTTGGCCCGCGCCCACGACGCCGAAGGCGGCTACTCGCAGGCGCAGCGCGCCATGCGGGCGTACGTCGAAGCGCGCCTCGTGCCGAGCAACGACGACGCAGACGAGGTCCCGGAGCCCGAAGACGGCCAGGCCACGAGCACCGATCTGCCGGGCGAGTCCGACAAGACCGAGCACTCCGACCGAGGCTGACGGGCCGGCGAGGTTCGCCGGTGCAGTCGGCTCGTTGCCTTTCGAACGGGCTCTTGAACGGGGCCTGAGACCGGTCCCTACGCGCTGACGCGGGTCGGTGCTGCTGCGGACAGTGCGACGTTCGCCTGCGCGGCGCGGAGCAGGCGAAGCGCGCTCTCTCCCGTCAGCGTGTGGGGGTCGAACCGGTCGGACTGCCCAAACTGCAAGACGAACCGCTCACTCTTGCCGAGCCGTCCCAGGAAACCCATCGACCACGCTCCGAAGGCGCGCTCGTGGATCTCAGTGAACGACAGAAGGCTCACTTCGGTGTGCCGAGGGTCCCTGCTGATGCGCTGGTACAGGGCGTTGACTTCATCCCGAGAGCCCTCGAGGACTTGCAGGTACGAGCGCCGCGCAAAACCTAGCATCCCCGTGAGGAATTTGGCCTCATTATTGTGTCGTGCTTCTTCTGCGATGGCCCTTACTGAATCAATTGTGATATCGCTGTTCGAGCGGCTGGCGTAGATGAGTCGTACGAGCATGAAATGGGGGAACGACGACAGCACCGCAGGATGAACCCCGGCAGTGCGCGTTCGTGGCGCACTGCGAAACGGTTTTCGCGGCGATCGCCCCCCCGAACGTGTAGGCGGCTACGCACTTGAGGGGACTTCCGCGGGACACAAAAACCGGCCGCACGTACGAGAAGCGATCCCAGGAGCCCGGAACTACAGCGAAATCCCACATTCTGGACGCTCGGCTAGCTTCCGTGGCACGTGCTGTGCTCAGGAACAGGGCGAACACGCCGCCCCAAGGAGGACGACTGTGCAGGAAACCACGATGACCCCTGACCGCACCATGAACACCGGACGCCCCACGGCCCCTGAGCCTCGCGCCCGTCGGATCGTCGCGAAGTCGGTGTTCCGTGAGCTCAAGACGTCGGGATACTCCCGCTCGGACATCGTCGCCTTCGCGACCGAGATGCTGAGCCTCGTCAGCACCGACCTGCAGTCCACCGACATGCACCACGGCGCCGACGCCGAATAGCCGTCCCGGCTCTCGATTCGCGCGCTTGCCGGCTCCCATCCGTTGCGCACACGCGCGCTGTCACAACGCTCCGCTTCGGCGGGGCGTTTTGCGTTCCGTCGGGGCCAGCGATGCGCTGGTGCGCAGGATGTCCCCTCTTTTGGACTGTTCAGAATGGTCTCCTCGCGCCGACCGAAGAGGCACACCACGGCTGACCGCAGTGACCCTTGACGGACGTAATTGCGGCGCATAGATATGCGCTCCCTGCCGACGGACGGCGCGGGAGAGAGAGAGATCGATGAGCACGAAAATCGCCATCAACGGCTTCGGACGGATCGGGCGCTGCGTCGCTCGTATCCTCGTGGACTCGGGTCGTGACGACCTCGAGCTCGTCGCCATCAACGACCTGACCACCAACGCGACGCTCGCGCACCTGCTGAAGTACGACAGCGTGCACCGCACGTTCGGCGCCGATGTCAGCTCCGATGAAGAGTCCATCTCGATCAACGGCAAGCGGATCCCCGCGTTCGCGATCCGCAACCCCGAAGAGCTCCCGTGGAAGGACCTCGGCGTCGACGTGGTGATGGAGTGCACGGGCGCGTTCCGCGACCGTGACGGTGCCGGCAAGCACCTCGCCGCAGGGGCCAAACAGGTAATCATCAGCGCGCCCGGCAAGGACGTCGACGGCACCTTCTGCGTGGGCATCAACGCCGACGAGTTCGACGCAGCCAAGCACCAGGTCGTGTCCAACGCGTCCTGCACGACCAACTGCCTCGCGCCCGTCGCCAAGACGATTCACGAGACGTTTGGCATCGTGAAGGGCCAGATGACGACGGTGCACTCGTACACCAACGACCAGCGCATCCTCGACTTGCCGCACAAGGACATGCGCCGCGCCCGCGCGGCCGCGCTGAGCATGATCCCGACGACCACGGGCGCCGCCAAGGCCATCGGCCTCGTCATCCCGGACCTCATCGGCAAGCTCGACGGCAGCGCCATCCGCGTGCCGACGCCGAACGTGTCCCTCGTGATCCTGAGCGCCAACCTCGCCAAGAACACGAGCGCAGAGGAGGTCAACGCGGCGCTCGAGGGGGCCGCGAATGGCGCGCTCAAGGGTGTGCTCGGCTTCGAGACCACCCCGCTCGTGTCCACCGACTACATCGGCAACCCGCACAGCAGCATCGTGGACGCGGCCAGCACCGCGGTCATCGGCGGAGACCTTCTCACCGTCTTGTCCTGGTACGACAACGAGTGGGGCTTCTCGCACCGCATGATCGACCTCGCCGCGATCATGGCGAAGGGCTGAGCGTGGCGGCGGAGCCAGTCGGTCGCGCGGGCATTCGCTCGCTCTCCAGCCTCGATCTCGAGGGGCGCCGCGTCTTCATCCGGGTGGACTTCAACGTCCCCCTGGACGGGACGACGATCACCGATGACACGCGCATCCGCGCGGCGCTCCCGACGATCCGGGCCGTGATGGAGAGCGGCGGCCGTCCGGTGCTCGCCAGCCACCTCGGCCGCCCCAAGGGCAAGGTCGTTCCGGAGCTGTCGCTCGAGCCGGCGGGGCTTCGGCTCGCGGAGCTGCTCGAGTGTGAGGTGCTTCTGGCCGACGACTGCATCGGCGATGGGCCCCGCAAGGTGGTGAGCGATCTCCGTGATGGGCAGGTCGCGCTCCTCGAGAACCTGCGCTTTCAGGCTGGCGAAAAGGAGAACGACGAGGCCTTCGCCAAGGAACTGCTCCGCGTCGCCGAGGTCTATGTCAACGACGCGTTTGGCGCGGCGCACCGAGCCCACGCGTCGGTCAGCGCCCTGCCCCGCCTGGTCCGGGACCGCGCGGCGGGCCTCTTGCTCGAGAAGGAGCTGGACGCGCTCGGCCGTTTGCGCGACGCGGCGCCCAAGCCGTACGTGGCCGTGCTGGGGGGCGCCAAGGTCTCTGACAAGATCGGCGTGATCGAGGCGCTCATGGCGCGCGTCGACACGTTGGTCATCGGCGGCGCGATGGCCAACACCTTCCTCGCGGCCCAGGGCCGAGAGATGGGACGCAGCCTTGTGGAAGAGGACAAGCTCGCCCTTGCGCGGACCCTGCTGCAGAGGGCGGAAGAGCGCGGTACCCAGCTGCTCCTTCCGGTCGATGTGCGGGTGGCACAGAGCACGGAGGCGTCCGCGGCCGAGGTCCTGCCCGTCACCGACCTCGGCGTGGACGACATGGCGCTCGACATCGGCCCTGACTCGCTCGAACGCTTCAGCGAGGCCCTTCGGCTGGCGGCGGCGGTCTTCTGGAACGGTCCCATGGGGCTGTTCGAGAACGACGCCTTCGCAGCGGGCACGCTCGGAGTGGCAGAAGTTCTGGCCGCGGCTCCGGGGTTCACCGTGGTCGGTGGCGGAGACAGCGTCGCGGCCATCAAGCAGGCCGGCCTCAGCGACCGGTTCGACCATGTATCGACGGGCGGCGGCGCGTCGCTCGAGCTGCTCGAAGGCAAGAAGCTGCCGGGCGTGGAGAGCCTCCGATGAGCCGTACCCCTCTGATCGCGGGCAACTGGAAGCTTCACTGTTCCGTCGCGCAATCGGTCGAGCTCGCGCGCGCCGTACTGCACCGCGCACCGCGGGACACGAACGTGGAGATCATGGTGGCGCCGGTGTTCACCGCGCTGCACGCGGTGCACGAGGCCCTCGGCGACACGGGACGCATCTCCCTCGGTGCCCAGGACGTCTACTGGGCGGACGAGGGCCCTCACACAGGAGAGGTCAGCGCGCCAATGCTCAAGGATGTGGGCTGCACGTACGTCATCGTCGGGCACTCCGAGCGCCGTGCGCGGTTCCACGACACCGACGACGCGGTCCGCCAGAAGGTCGGCGCCGTGCTCAGCCACAAGCTCCGCCCCATCGTGTGCATCGGCGAGACGCTCGCGCAGCGGGAGGCCTCCGAGACCGAGGCCGTGGTGCTCGGGCAGCTCGACGCGGCCGTCGCCGGCCTCGATGCGGCGGCCATGTTGCCGCTCGTCGTAGCGTATGAGCCGGTGTGGGCGATCGGGACCGGAAAGACCGCGACCCCCGAAGATGCCGAATCCGTGCACGCCGCCATTCGCGCGCGCGTCGCGGAAACACACGGTGCGGGCACCGCAGCCGCCCTCCGCATCCTGTACGGCGGCAGCGTGAAGCCGGCGAACGCCGAGGGGCTGCTCCGCTGCGAGAACATCGACGGCGCGCTCGTGGGCGGCGCCGCGCTGACGGCCGACACCTTCGTCCCGATCATCGAGGCGGCGGGCGCCTGAGCTGACTCGAACGGCGCGAACAAGCGCGCTGTAGCGGGTGTTGCGGTGGTCAAACCTCGCCCGCGTGCGACGGGTCTGGCCCTCCTCGCGATTTTTGCTAGGGTCCCGGGCCAGCCCGGTCTCCCCGGGCTATGGAGCGTATCCACATGTGGTTCACCATCGTCTCAGTCATCTACGTGCTCGTCTGCGCCTTCCTCGTGATGGTGGTTCTCCTCCAACAGGGTAAAGGCGGCGGCATGGGCTCGCTCGGCGGCGGCGCCGGCGGGAGCAACACGGTCTTCGGCGGCGCGGGCGCAGGGAACTTCCTGACGAAGCTGACGGCCGGCGCGGCCACGGCGTTCATGGTCCTGTCGGCCGTTCTGGCCTACATGTCCACCAGCGGCGAGCGGCACATGCAGGTGGTCGAGGACCTCGAGAACGAGCAGGCCCAAGCCAGCCTCGAGTCTCCCGATGGTGAAGGAGCCTCCGACGAGGGGACCGAAGAGTCCGAGCCGGCGTCTGAGGACACCCCGGAAGAGGCCGCCGAGGACCCGGAACTCGAGGGCCTCGAAGGGCTGGGGATCGATCTGGAAGAGGTCGCGCCCGAGGAAGAGGGCGCTGACATCGAGGCGGAGGAGCCTGCGCTGGAGGACGAGGCCACCGAGCCCGAGCCTGCTGCTGAGCCTGAGCCCGCTCCTGAGCCCGAAGCAGAGCCGGCGGCCGCGCCGCGACGCCGAGTTCGACCTGCCCCGGCTCCGGAACCCGAAACGGCCCCCGCGCCCGATCCGGAACCCGAAGCGGCGCCCGAGCCCGCTCCGGAACCTGCCGCTGCGCCCGAGCCGGCCCCTGAGCCCGCCCCTGAACCGGCCGCCGCACCGGCGGAGCCGGAAGCCGCCGAGTAGTCGGCTGCGAATCGATCGAGGAACGAACGCCCTGGCTCCGGCCGGGGCGTTTCGGATCGTGCACCGCGGGCGGCCGACCTTGCATTCGCCGGAGCCGGGAGCGTAGCGTGACTCATGCGCCGCGTTTTCCCATTCGGTGTGGCGACTACCGCCATCCTGCTCGCTTTCTGCATCGGTGGCTGTGAAGAGCCGTCGACCAGCCCCGATGCCGAGCCCGCGATGGACGCCGACTTCGCCATCGACGCCGGTGGTGCGCGCGACGGTGGGAGCGAAGACGCGGGAGGCTCGGATGCGGGCCCTGGCGATGCGGGGCAATCCGGCACGCTGGACGCTGGCCCGCTGCTGCCGGAAGGCACGCTGACGCTGATCGGCGTGGGAGCGTGGGGCCTTCGTGGCGTGAGTGAGGGCGGAAGCGAGTGGGCCGCGTGCGGCAACCCGTCGACCGGCGACGACCACAGCCCGGATCTGCTCCGCAACATCGGATACGGCGACGGTGTGTTCATCGCCGTGGGCGGGGACCGAAACGCGATGGTGATGCGCTCGCTCGACGGCGTTCACTGGGAGGTGGATCTGCACCCCACCGACGCCTGCGACGAGGACCCCTACCCTGCGTCCTGCGGAAGCTGGATGGGCGGCGTGGCCTATGGCGACGGGGTCTGGCTCGCCGGCGGCGGCAACGGCGCCCTCATGCGCTCCACCGACGGAGGCCAGACCTGGGCGGGCCTGCATCCGGACCCGCGCCCCGGCGCCGTGCGGTCCATCGCCTACGGCTCCGGGCGCTTCGTCGCCGGCACGGGCACCGGCTCAGTGTTCGTGTCTGCCGATCGCGGAGAGACGTGGACCACCCACCCGGCCGCAGAGCACGCGAGTCGCGTCTCGTTCGGGGCGGGTGCCTTCATCGTCCAGGGGCGGCGCTACAACGGTGAGGGGTTCGACTACGGCTGCGCGATCAGCGTCGACGGCGGTGACAACTTCTCGGATTGCCCCAGCGCCCTCGTGGAAGCAGGCCAGGCCGTGCACGACGGGACCCGCTGGGTCGCGCCGACGTCCGACGGGTACCTCGAGAGCATCGATGGCGTCACCTGGACCGCGCAGATCGTGGACGGCGTGCCCGCCAACCTCACCTACGCGGAGGGGGCCTGGTTTGGGCGCTCGGGGGGGCGCGTGTCGCGCTCCGTCGACCTGAGCACGTGGACTGAACTCACGCGCGAGGCGCCGGGCTTCCGCGCTTGGGTTGGCGGACGGGTGCTCGACCGCAACCTCCCCGTAGAAGGGGTGCCGGCCTGCGAGGACAATCGATAGCAAGACCGGGGGGACTCAGCCCGGAAGCTGGATCGTCGAGCCGCTGTCCAGCGCCCGAAGCGCCTTCTCTGCGGCTCGAACGTAGTCGCTGTGCCCGTGGTCTGCGGCCAGGCGGAGGATCTCCCGGAGGTTCACGCGCGCGCTCTCGTCGTCGCCGCCCTGCTGGTCGATGATCGCCAGGTAGTAGCGCCCCTGGATCAGGTCCCACACGTAGCCGTGCTTCTCGGCGAACGTGTTCGCCTGCACGACGTGATCGCGGCCGTCGGCGCTCCCAAAACGAGTCGCGTCGATGAACCCCAGGACCCGCATGTTCGACCACTGCAGGCTCACGAAGCCGTGGTCCCGGCTCATGCCGTAGCTGTAGCGGAGCGACGCGAACGCCCGCTTGAAGTCCCCGAGCCGGAGGAGCGCTTCGCCCATGTTGTGCGCGTTGACGGCCGCTTCGTACGGAAAGCCGTACTCCTTGCTCAGCTCGAACGCGCGTGACGCGGCGCCATACGAAGCGCGGTGCGCGCCGGCGAAGAAGTGCACGAGGGACTCGATCTTGATCAGCTCGCACTCGGTGAAGCGGTCCCCGCTCGGCGCGGACAGCTGCTCGGCTTCGCGGAGCGCGGCGAGGGCCGCATCGATCTTGCCGTCGGACGCACTCGCGAGCGCAAACGGGATGAGGCAGCGAGTCTGGGCCTCGACGTCGCCCATCTGACGGGACAGCTCCAGCGTCTTTTGGAACCCGTCGGCGGCGAGCCGGTGCTCTCCGAGCCGCATGTCTGCCTCCGCGGTCGCGAGCGTGACGTCCCGAAGCAGGCGCTGGTCGCCGAGCTTGCGGGCCAGGTTGCTCGCGCGGTCCAGCCAGCGGCGCCCGTCATCGACGGTTCCGGCAGCGTTGACGAGCAACCGCCCT
Source organism: Sandaracinaceae bacterium (assembly GCA_045106715.1). Taxonomy (GTDB): domain Bacteria; phylum Myxococcota_A; class Polyangia; order Polyangiales; family Sandaracinaceae. The sequence goes on along the minus strand of JBGCFC010000187.1, from coordinate 48,745 downwards.
CGCATCATCGACAGCCACCCCAGGTCGGCATCGCGCCCCAAGGACTCGGCCAACTCGATCGCAGGCACGATGCGCGCGGCCCCCGCCTGGAGGTCCCGGCTTCGGAAGGCCAGCTCGCCGATGCGGCGATACAGCACCATCGTCCGGTCGCGGTCGGGCTGGGCCATCTGCCCGAGCAACTCGATGGCGCGCTCCAACACTGCGATCGCGGCGCCGGGCGCTTCTTCGCCTTCGAGACGGTCGGCAGCGCGCACGAGGTGGTCGATGGCGCGCGACCGATCGCCGGCTTCGCGGTAGTGGCCCGCGAGCTTCTCCGCCAGTTCCTCCAGTCGATTCGGGTAGAGCGACTCCAGTCCTTCCGCGACCGCGGCGTGCAGCTCGCGCCGAGACTCCAGGGTCAAACCGTCGCGGAGCACATCCCCGAACAGCTCGTGGCAAAAGTCGAGCTCCGGCCCACCGCTCACGACACCGCGTCCTTCGAGGCCCACCAGCGCTTGCTGGACGACGTCGAGCTCCTCGCCCGAGACCTCCGCCAAGAGTTCGGCGCTGAAACGCTCGCGGGCGACCGCCGCGATCTGAAGCAGGTGACGGTCGATGGCCGCAAAGCGAGCCACCCGGGAGGCGACGATGCCGCGGAGGGTCTTGGGGACCTCCACCTCGGCGACTTCGGGATCGTAGGTGACGCGTCCGTCGTTCACCACGATGGCGCCCGCGTCCACCAAGGCCTTGAGGTACTCCTCGACGTAGAGCGGGTTGCCACCGCTCTTGGCGGTGACCTCGCGCAGGAGCTCCAGCGGGACCTCGTCCGCCGCCAAGCGCGTGCCCGTGAGCCGAGCCACGTCTTCATCGCTCATCGGGCCGAGGATCAGGTCGAAGTAGCTCGGCAGGTCGACCCACCGATGCACCCAGCCCGGGCGATACGAAAGCACCAGACCGATGCGCGTCCCACGGCCATCACGCACGAGGTGGTCGAGGAGCGCGAGCGTCTCCTCGTCCAGGTTCGAAGCAGCGTCCCAGGCGAAGACCGTCAGGCGGTCTTCGGCAAGTTTCATCGCGATGCGCCCGACGGCGGCGCGAAGCACCTCGGCCGGGTCGGCGCTCACGGCGGTGTCCGCGGGCTCGAGCCCCAGCGTGCTGGAGACGATGCGCATCTCCACCGGCGTCAGGCCGAGCTCCCGGAGCCGCAGCACCTTCTCCTTGGCGTCTGCCTCCGACTCGAGTTCGTCGATGCCCAGGATGGACCGCAGCATCTCCTGCATGCCCGAGAACGGCACGTCGCGGCTCTGGCGTGCGCAGGTCGCGACGTACATGCCGACATCGTGTCCGCCTACGGTCAGGCGACGGCGCGTCTCCAGAAGAAACCGGCTCTTGCCCGTACCGGCGTCACCGGACAACCCGACCAGCTTCATCTTCCCGCGGTTCGCCGCGGCCAGCAGCTCGCCCATCCGGCGAAGCTCATCCCGGCGGCCGACGAACTTGCCCGACGCGTCGGCCAGGCTGCGCTCCGCCGAGACGAGCGCAGGGACGTCGGGCCCGTCGCCCATCGCCTGCGTCTCAAACTGCTCCCCCACCGCGCGCTGCGCATCGGCGCTGATCCAGACCGTCCCGGGCGCCGCCTGGTCCGCGAGACCACGCGCATCCGTGATCAGGCCCTCGAGCTGCTCGTCTCGGACCGGTTCGCCGCTCGCTTCGACGCGGATTCGTCCGGTTTCGATGCCGATCTGAACCTGCACCCCGGGCATGCCCGTCTGGGTTCCCGTGCGCGCGGAGTGCGCCATTCGGAGTGCGCAGCGAGCGGCCAGCACCGTGTCTTTCCCGTCGGGGTCACGGATGCCGAACAGCGCGACGAGCGTCGGCCCGCGTCCGGGCACCGCGGTCGTCTCCACCCGTGAGCCCCCAAAACGCTTGAGCATGCGGTCGATGAGGGGGTCTTCCAGGAACCGGGGCTCGGACGCCTCGACCACCAGACCCGTGACATCCCGGCGCTCCTGCTTCGGCTGCGCGCTGCCGGGCTTGCGTGGACCGCTGCCCTTGCGCACCCCGGCGCGGGTGTGGGGAACCTCGACCGGCGTCGCGTCGGGCGTGTACACCTCGCCGGTGCCGGGCCCCTCGTTGAAGACCGCCCGAAGACGGGCCTCCTCCGGCGCGGCCTTGGCCTGCTCGGACGCGCGGCGGAGCTCCAGCAGAAACTCGCTGAGGTCGTGTCCACCGACGCGGCGACCGCTCGAATAGAGGAACTGAACCAGCTCCTCATACAGCATGCCGGCGTTCGGGTATCGCTCGTCCGCGGTGGGCGCCATCGCGCGCTGCACGATCTCGACCAGCTCCCCAGGCAGGCTCGGCGCGACCTGAGCCAACGGCGCAAATTCGCATCCGCGCACGCGCTTGAGTGTCTCGTACGCCGAGTTGGGAACGAGGAACGGGTTCTGCCCGGTCAGCAGCTCGTACATGACGGTGCCGATCGCGAAGATGTCGGTGCGCGCGTCGACCGCCTCGCCCCGCGCCTGCTCAGGCGACATGTAGGCGTACTTGCCCTTCACGACACCGGCCTCGGTTTGGTCTTCCACCGCCAACGCGGCCTTGGCGATACCGAAGTCCGTGACCTTGACCTCGCCCTCGAAGCTGATGAGCACGTTCTGAGGGGAGACGTCCCGGTGCACGATGTGCAGCGGGCGCATGTCGGCGTCGCGGCGTCGATGCGCGTACTCGAGCCCCTTGGCGAGCTCGCTGACGATGTAGACGGCCAGCTCGGGCGGAAGCGCAGGGCCCAGGCGCTTGGAGCGCCCGAGGATGGTGAGCAGATCCCAGCCCGCGACGTACTCCATGGCGATGAAGTAGCTCTCGTCGGCGCGCCCCAGGTCGAAGACCTGCACGATGTTGGCATGGCTCAACGTGACGGCGATCTTCGCCTCGTTGATGAACATCTCGACGAACTGCGGGTTCTCGCTCAGCTCCGGCAGGATCCGCTTGATCACGAGGACTTTCTCGAAGCCCTCGACGCCGTGCGATTTGGCCTTGTACACCTCGGCCATCCCGCCGCGGGCGAGCAGCTCGAGAAGCTGGTACTTGCCGTAGAGGACGGGTGCCGCGTCGCTCATGGATCCTCGCGCAGATCCGGGCGGAACGCGCACCGACGGAGCTCATCTGAGCGGCCTGGGAGGCCCTCCTGAGCGACACGCTTCCCGTGGGCTCGTACCCTGGGATGGACCCCCCCGATCATCGGCTGGAGTATAGGCGATCCCAGGGCGCTTGGCTGAACGATCGACGCGGCGCTGCCCATGCGGACGTCGTCAGGCGGCCTCGCCGTCCGCGAACTGGAGACGGTGGAGCCGAGCGTAGACCCCTCCCTCCGCGATGAGCGCGTCGTGGGACCCCTCCTCGACGATGCGTCCCTTGTGAAACACGACGATCCGGTCCGCCTTTCGGATGGTCGAGAGCCGGTGCGCGATGATGATCGCGGTGCGCTCGGCGAGCACCGTTTCGATGGCGCTCTGAAGCCGGCTCTCGGTCTCCGAGTCGATGCTCGCCGTCGCTTCGTCGAGGATGAGGACCTCGCGGTCGAGGTAGAGCGCGCGGGCGAACGCGATCAGCTGGCGCTCCCCGGCCGAGAAGTTGGCGCCGCGTTCGTCGACCGCAGCGTCCAGGTCCTTTCCGCGCCGCTGGAACAGCTCCCAGGCCCCCACCTTTTCGAGCGCCGCCTGCGCGCGCGTTCGGTCGGGCGTGTCGTCTCCGATGGCCACATTGTCGAGCACGCTCCCCGCGAAGAGGAACACATCCTGCGAGACGACCGCGAAGCTCCGGCGAAGGGTCTGGGCGTCCATGTCCCGAACGTCCTGTCCCGACACCAGCACGTTTCCATCCTGGATGTCATAGAGGCGCAGAAGCAGCGACGTGAGCGTGGTCTTGCCCGCGCCCGTGGCCCCCACGATGGCGACCTTCTCGCCCCGCTTCACCGCCAGGTCGATGCCGTGCAACACGGTCTGGTCCGCGCGATACCCGAATCGAACGCCGTCAAAGACGAGCACATCATCCGGCGGCACCTCCTTCGCAGGGGCGTGCACGACATCGGCCGGAGCGTCCTGCTCGTCCAGGTCCAGCAGCCCGAAGATGCGCTCGGCGGCCGCCAGTGAACTCTGCACGATGGTGAACTTCTGGCTCAGGTCCCGGATGGGGATGAAGAACTTCTGGATGTACTCGTAGAAGGCGACGACGGTCCCGACCCAGGCGGCGGTCTCCTCGGGTGGCAGGTCTCCGAGCCGCACGCCAGCGTACCAGAGCACGAGCGCCACCGTGACGCTGCTGACCGAGCTGACGACCGAGTAGAGCAGCGCGTCGTATTTGATCGAGAGGTAGTTGGCGTCCCGGTACTCGGCGTTGATCTGCTCGTACTCGAGCGCGCACTCGGCCTCGCGTCCAAACGCCTGAATGACGGCGACACCCTGGACCTGTTCGGCCATGTAGGCGTTGAGCTGGGCAATTTTGGAGCGGATGGCCCGGAACGCTTTGCGCGCGAACCGGCGGAACAGGTTCACCATCAGGGCCAGCGGAGGCAGCGCGACGAACGCGACCAAGGTCAGGCGCCAGTCGAGGTAGAGCATGAAGCCCACGATGCCGCCCAGCATCAGGAAGTCGGCGACGGCGAGCGCCGCCCCCGACGAGAAGATCTCCCCGAGCGAGTCGGCGTCGTTGGTCACCCGCGTGACCACTTTACCCACCGGAGTGCGGTCGAAGTACGAGATGTGAAGGCGCTGGATGCGGAGGAACGTGTCCCGGCGGAGCTGGGCCAGTGCGCGTTGCCCGCCGAGCTGAAGCGCGTACATCTGCGCGAATCGGGCGACGAACTCGCCGGAGATCGCGACCGCGAACATCCAAATGACCTGGCTCAGCGCGGCCTCGCTGTGGTCCACGAGCGCCGCGTCGATGGCGCCCTTGATCAAGAGCGGCTGGACCAAGGAGGCGAGCGCCGCCACAGGCACCATCAGGAAGGCGGCCCCGAACAAGAGCGCTTGCGGCCGGGCGTACGGCAGCAGCCGAAGCAGCATGGTGAAGTCGGTGCCGACGTCCGCGCGCAGGCCTTCCTCAGGAGGCGCGATCTGGGACGGGCGAACTCGATGGGCCCGGACCGCAGCTGAGCCGTGTCGCGCTCCGAGAACAGGCTCTTCAGGTCCGCCTTGGACGTCTACGGGATCGCTCACGACACCCCCGCCGACTCGGTGGTGCCTTCAGGGCCGATCTGGGCCAGCTCCGCCTCGAGTCGCTGCCGCGCGGCGATGCGGGCGTACAGGCCGTCGCCCTCCACCAACTCGGCGTGTGTGCCGCGCTCCACGACCTTGCCGTCGTCGAGGACCACGATGTGGTCGGTCCGTGCGGCGGCGGCGACGCGGTTGGTGATCAGGACGAACGTGCGGTCGGCCTTGGCCCGGTCCAGCGCCTCGAGGATCGTCGCCTCGGTCTTGGCGTCGACCGCGCTGAGCGGGTCGTCGAGGACCAGGACTTTCGGCTGGTTGAGAAGCGCCCGCGCCAGCGCGAGCCGCTGCTTCTGCCCTCCCGAGAGCTGAACGCCGCGCTCGCCGACGATGGTCTTCATCCCGTCCTGCATGTCCTCGATTTCCGAGAGCACGCAGGCCTCCTTCGCAGCGTGTCGGATGCGAGCTTCCGCGTCCGGGGCCGCCGGGTCGTCGAGCGCCAGCTTGAGATTGCCCTCGACCGTGGTGGAGAAGAGAAACGGCTCTTGCTGGGCGTAACCCACGCTCGTCCGCAGGCTGCGCAGCGTGATCCCGTTGACGTCTTCGCCATCGAGGAAGACGCTTCCTGCGGGCGTGGAGAGCAGCCGCGGGAGCAGGGCCGCGAGCGTGGACTTGCCCGATCCGGTGGGGCCCAGCACCGCGAGCGAGCCCCCGGCCGGCACGCTCAGGTCAACATCGCGCAGGACCGCGTCGTCGCCGTAGGAGAACGAGAGCCCCTCGACCTCGAGCCCGCCCGGTCCGTCGGCCACGTGCGCGCCTTTGGCCTCCGCGACCTCCGGCTCCGCGTCCAGAATCTCACGGACGCGCGCGTAGGAGGCCCTCCCCCGCTGGACCACGCTGAGGATGTAGCCGAAGGCCAGCGTCGGCCAGACCATGAGCGCGAGGTACGCGTTGAAGGCCGCGAACTCGCCCGGCGTGAGGGTCCCCTCGAGCACCATCCCGCCGCCGGCCCAGACCACGATGAGCGTGCCGAGCGAGCTGATCCCCATCAGGACGGGCCACATCGTGCCGCGCAGCACGACCAGCCTCATCGTCTTGTTGACCGCGTTCTGGTTGGCCGCCTCGAAGCGGGCCGTCTCGCGGTCCTCGATGGCCATCGCGCGCACCAAACGAACGCCGGCGACGTTCTCGTTCGCACGATCGGCGAGCGTCGCGAGCGCCGCCTGCGAGTCGGTGGAGCGCCGGTAGATGGCCCCGCCGAAGAAGCGTGTCACGAGGATGAGAAGCGGAAACGGCATCAACGCGTAGCCGGTGAGGACCGGGTTGATCGCCAGCATGAGAACGATGGCGCTGATGAACGCCACCACCGAGTTGACCACGTTGAGACCCGCAAACCCGACCAGCAGACGGACCTGTGCGAGGTCGTTGGTGGCGCGCGTCATGATTTCGCCCGTGGGCATGCGCGCAAAGAAGGCGGTCCCGAGGCGGTGGATCTGCCGGAGGACCTCGTTTCGCAGGTCGAACTCGACGTCCCGCCCGACGTTGAACATCAAGACCCGGGACAGGGTGCGCACGATCCCGACGACGACCGCGAGCCCGATCACACCGAGGGCCGCGTTCCTCACGGTGTCGACATGTCCGTCCCGGATCGCGTCGAGGGCCACCTTGAGCAGCCACGGGATGGACTTCTCCGCGGCGTTGGTGAGCAGGAGAAACACTACGCCCACGCCAAGCTGCCGCCGATACGGGCGCAGGTAGCGGAGGAGAGAGCGCCCCATGGAGGGCGCGGTCTCGTCGGTGGTGTCTTCAGTCACGGCGTCTGGCTCCCTCCTTCGCGGGCGAGCGAGAGGGGCGCCGAGTCTGGAGCCGCGGTGCGGCGCTGTCGAGGTGTGCAGCGCGCTGGCGCCACACAGAGTTCAGGTTCGTCGCCGCCAGAAGAGAAGGCCCACGCCCAGCATGCCGAGCAGCGCGCCGAAGCCGCTGCTGGCGGGGGCGCCGGCGGTGCGGCAGCCGCAGCCGTCGCGTCCGCCCCCGTCGTCGGTCGGCTGACACACGCTCGTCACACCGTCTGCGGTCGCCACACACATGAACGTGCCGCCCGGACACGGGATGCCGTCGCTGCAGATCCGCGTGCAGTAGCTGTCGCTGCCGTCGACCGCGCAGATGTTGCTGAGGCAGTCGTCGTTGCCGGTGCAGTCCGCGCCCAGGCCGCCTGCGTTGGGCACGCAGATGGACGCGTCGCCCACGGGCGTGCACGTGAAGTTGTCGGGGCACGCGTTGTCCGCGTTGCAGAGCGAAGTGCAGAAGTCGGACTCACCGCGGTCGGCGCAAAGGCCCGAGGTGCAGTCGCCGTTGACGTTGCACTCGTCCCCGAGCGCACCCGAGACGCGGCAGCTCCCGCGGCACGGGAGCGAACCGACCTGACAGGCGAAGCCCGCCGGGCAGCTGGCCGCGCCGCCCGGGATGCACGGCTCGGCGCAGGTCCCTTCGTCGCAGAGCAGGGAAGCGCACTCGGTGTCGGCACTGCACGCGGCGCCGTTGGCACCGCCTCCAGCGCCGCCGGCGACGCAAAAACCGTCGGTGCAGCTGGTCGGGTCGGCATCGCAGTAGAAACCGCCGGGGCAGGATCCGGCGGGGTCGGTCCAATCGCACGTCTGCGTGCAGAGCCCGCCGATGCAGAAGCTGGTCTGGCAGTCCTCATCCACGTCACAGGCCTCGCCCAGGCCTGCGCCGTCGGTTGGGCGTGGTTGGCAGGAGCCGCCGCTGCAGAGTTCGGTCGCGCCGCAGTCGGAGTCCCGCGTGCACCCCGATGGACTCGCGCCCGCGCAGCTGATCGAGCTGCCGACGACCCGCACACACTGGCCGCCGGCAGACGTGTTCACGCAGGTGTCTCCAGCGCAGTCGCCGTCCGAGGAGCATCCCTGTCCGCAATAGCCGACGCCGTCCGGGTAGCCGAGGCAAGCCGCGCCCGGGCCCGCGCAGTCCGCGCCGCTGGTGCAGACCGCGCAAATGCTGCCATCGCCGGTGACCGTCTGGCAGGCGCCGCTGATGCACTCCTGGCCGCTCGGGCAGCCCGTGGTGGTGCAGTCGGTCGGCGTCCCGCTTCCCGGGTAGAGCGCGCAGATCCCGTTCTGGTCGTCGGAGCCGAGACCGACGATGCCGCCGCTGTAGCTTGGCCACATGGAGCTGCCGCGCACGTTCGTGTGCCCGAGCCCGTAGTAGTGCCCACCCTCGTGAAGGATGATGGAGTACGCGTTCGGGTTGCCGCCGCTGCCGCTGCCGGTGGTCCACACGAAGTTGACGCCGTTCATCTCCATGTCGGCTTCGATGATGGAGGAACTCCAGCGCGGACCGGTCACGCCGATCGCAGAGCCGCTGTGGGGCCAGCCGGACTCGGTCCAGCCGATCGTCGAGGTGCCTTCGTACGTGCCGGGGCGCCGCGAGGTCGAGCCCTGGTAGCTGGTGGTGAGGCTAGTGCAGGCGACGAGCGTCCAGTCGTCCATCCCGCGACGCACCTCGGCCTCGGTGCCGGCGAATCCACCCAGGTCGGGCGAGCCCGCTTCATGCAGCGAGTAGGGGACGGGCGGACGCCACGTCGGGCTGCCTCCGGCGATGGGCTGCCATGCGAGTGCGCTCGAGGCGCTCCCCAAGACGAGCAGCGTCGCCAGGCCCGCGATTCCATTCGGGCGGTTCATCGGGCACCTCGCACACGGCGCACGTGGTCGAGGAAGACGTCCAGCTCGATGGCCGGATCGTCGCCCGGAGCGTTCACATGTTGCTGACCGTCGGCCCAGCTGGCGAAGGCGATGCCCTCCAGGTCACGTCGCACGCTGGACGGGACGCCGGGCACGCCGTGCCGAACGAAGAACTTGCCCTGGACCATGCCCATCGTGCGCAGGTCGTTCGGCGCCTCGGGGCGGCGCTCGAGGAACAGGATGACTTCCTCACCGACGCGGTACCTCGGCGTGCCTTCGTAGTGGAGCCCCCCGCCTTGCCAGATGCCGCCGAGTTCGCGGAGGGTGACGGTCTCACCGCGATCCTCGCCGTCGAGCCACTCGGTGACCTGCACGGTCGTGAGCGTTTCGGGCACGAAGGAGTCCCCGTTGGCGTTCATGCGAACACCGGACTCGACCACGCGGCCGTGTACGATCACGTCTGCATCACGGATCATCGTGTCGAGCGGGATCTCGACCATGACCGTTGCGGAGGCGCCCGCGGCGACCCCCAGCATGCTCAGGGTAATGCCGAGGGCTAGCCCACCTCGCCAAGTACGCAGATTTCCACCGGTCATGGTCAGCTCTTTCCATTGAGGGACCCCCAGCACGGCATGACCGCCTGGAGCGGGACAACGTTAGCAAGGGCGCGCGATCCCACCAAGCCGGCCGCCTCACGCCTCCGCTGCGCTCGATGCTAGGGTTCCTATCGGAAGCCGCAAGTAGCGGGCGAGCCAATGGCTCAGCAGATAGAACGGCCCCGTGTCCAGTAGCGCCGTGATCAGCTTGAAGCTGTAGCTCGCGGCGATGAACGTCAGCAGCTGGGGCCAGAGCGCCTCCGCCTCGTCGATCGGCAGGGCGTGGCTCAGGTAGTGCGTGACGAGCGTGACGGCGATCGCGTCCACGAGTTGGCTCACGAGGGTGGAGCCATTGTTTCGCAACCAGAGGTGCTTGCCCTTGGTCAGTCGCTTCCAGAAGTGGAACAGCTGCACGTCGACGAACTGCGCCGTCACGTAGGCCGCCATCGATGCGGTCACCGCGGAGAACGCGAGCGCCTGAAGCTGAAAAAAGACGGAGCTCTCTTGGTCTTCACCCTCGAAGCCGGGCAGCGCGCCCCCGAGCCATAGGATGAGCACGACCCACGCGTTGAGGAGCAGGCCGACCGAGACGACCTGGTTGGCGCGCCGGCGGCCGTAGATCTCGCTGATCAGGTCAGTGCAGAGAAAGGTCACGGGGTACGGCAGCACACCGACCGCGAGCGGCATCGGGATCGTCCAGCCCAGGCCCGGCAGGGTGAACGACAGGTCGATGAAGCGCGTGATGCCGAGGATGTTCAGCATCGCCAGCGTGCCGAGGAAGATGCCCGCACATACGAGGAAGACGCGCTCCCTGCGGTGATGCAGTTCGACCTCGGGGAGCGCGGGCAAGTCGTCGAACGCGTGCTGCTCGCTCGGCAGCCAGCCGCGCTCCTCGTGGCTCACGAGGACCCACTCATGGCGGTGCGTTCGATGGTGCCCCACCGCTTGTGGTGCGTGCCGGCGTTCTTGGTCTCCCCGAGCGCCTCGTAGAGGGACGGGATCGCCATCCGCACGCCGGGGTGGTCTCGCCTCGTGCGCTCGAGGTGCCGGGCGAAGGTCTCGAGGTCCACATCGCCTGCCAAGACGAGCTTGCCAAACGCGATGCGGTGGGTCTCCGCGGGCAGGTGCTCATGTTTGATCAGGGTCTCCCCTGCCGCGCAACGCGGGCAGACATGCTCGACGCGCTCGCCGTGACGGTAGAGGATCGCCCCGTGTTCGAGCGCGGCACCGAGCGCGTCGGTCTGACCCTCTTCCTGCTCGAGCGTCAGAAAGCGGAACCTTCGCTCGTCGCCCTGGTGAAGCGGGCTGAGCAACGGGAAACGCGGGACCGCCTTTCCGTCGATCTCCGAGACGCCGACGGGCGCTCCGTCCCACAACACGACGTCGCCAAAATCGGCCATCGCGTCCCGGAACGTCGGCGAGCGCACCACGCCGTGACAGGGACTGAGCGGCTGCACCCAAACGAGTTCGAAGCCGGCCGCCTCGTCGGGCACGAACGGCGCGAGGCCGTGGCCGGCGCCGACCGTGGGCAGGCGCACCTGGGCCGGCTCGAGTCCTTCGACGAAGGGCAGGCCGTCTCCCACGCGTTCAACAGGGAGGCCGAGCGCAGCCCACGCCTCGGCGGCCAATTCGCCGTCTCCCGTCGCCGTCGCGGCGATCGCGAGGTTCCACAAGACGGGCTTCTGGTTCCCGAGCGCCGCGCGCGCCTTCTTCGCCGCCTCGAGCGACGCCGAAAAATCACGCCCGCGCTTCTGCACGATGGCCAGGTCTCCCCACCAGTCCCCGCGAGACGCCAGCGACAGCGCCGACTCGATGGCGCCGACCGCCTCCGCGTGTCGATTCGGTCCTAGGAGGCCGAGCGCGGTGCCTCTCTGGGCGGCGAGACGGCCTCCCACGTCCGGATCGAGCCGTCCATCGGGGGCGAGCTTGCCCATGCAGCGACTCAGCGCGCTGGCCGCGATCGATGCTGGACCGTCCGCCAGGGGCGGCTCGTCGACCGGGCGGCGTTCGGCCGCGCGGATCAGCGCCGCGCATACCCGCGCCACGATCGCGGGCTCGGCCGGGAACGCATCCAGGATGAGGTTGGCTTCCGTCTCCAGCGTCCTGCGCCCTGGGCTCGTCCGCAGGGCGTCTCCCCACAGCAGCGCCAGGTCAGCATGTTCGGTAACCGCGGCCGCTACCGGCTCGAGCGCCGACCAGAGGGCCTCCCGGCTGTCCGCCTGCGAGGCGGCGAGCAGCGCGGCTTGGATGGCAGCGGGGTCGACCCGCTCGGGGGAGTGGTCGTTGGCGTCGTTGGTGGGGTCGGCCGGCATGGGCCGCGGACTATAGGTGCGGGGTGGAGAGGCGTCACTCCGGCGGAGGCGCCGCGCCGAGCGTGACCACGGCTTGACCGCTCAGATCCGCCCCCGGTCCAACCGCCACCGTCAGGACGGCTCGCTCGCCGGGGCGTCGTCGGTTGATCGCCGCCTGCAGCATCTCCATCGTCGGTGTGGGCCGTCCGTCCACCGCCACGATGATGTGCCCGGTCCAGGGGATCCCCATCCTGCGGAGCGCCCGGGGGGGCGGATCGGCGGCGCCGGCGAGCCCGGCGTTCTGGGCGGGGGAGCCAGGCACGACCTGCCGAATGCGCACACCCAGCACACCGCGCGCGCGGAAGTCGTCACCCAGAATGCCGAGGAACGCAGCACCTCGCGTACGGGCCCTCGGGTCCCGAGGAGCGGGGCGTGGGGCGCGAGGATCGACCGGCGGCGCAACTCGAGTACGCCCGTTCTGCGCCACGCGGTCCTGCTGTCCGCGAGACGTCGCCTCGAGCAACGCCCGCACGTGATTCGAGGGCACGGCGAAGCCGATTCCGTGGCTGCCGCCCGTGCGCGAGAGAATGGCCGTGTTCACGCCGATCACCTGGCCATTCGAGGTCACCAGCGGCCCGCCCGAGTTGCCGGGGTTGATCGGGGCGTCGGTCTGAATGAGCCGACGCACATCGCCGCCGCCCAACCGGCTGCCGGGAGGCACGTCCCGGATCGCGCTCACGATGCCCTGAGTGAGCGTCCCGTCGAGCCCAAAGGGACTTCCGAACGCCAAGACCGCTTGGCCGACCGACACCTCATCGGAGTTGGCGAGCACCAGCGGACGCGCGGGGACCTCCCCGTCCACCGCGAGGACCGCGAGATCGTGGCCCGGCGAGTCCACGAGAATCCGGGCCCGGCGGGTGGTCCCGGACGAAAATCGCACCTCGACGCCGTGTCGGCGCGCGGGCCGTATCACGTGCGAATTCGTGACGATCCAGCGCTGGTCACCCGTCACGAATCCCGAACCGGTGGACGGGCCGGAGACCACGCTCACCGTCGACTCGCTGAGCCGGCGTGCGACCTCGATCCTTCGTTGCTCGTTGGTCTGTTGCGCGGCGGCGACGCTGGGGAGCGCCGGCAGCGCGACCGTCGAGACCAGGGCGAGGGCCATCGCGGCAGCGTGTCCGCGAGAGGAGGGGAGAGCCGAGGGAAGCGTTCGAGTACTCATGTTGCCTGCCATGGATACGTAGCCACGATACATAGATGGGGAGGCTTCGCGGTCGATTCAACCCCTGAGCTGCGAGGATGCTTCCCGGTCTTCTTTCTCAGGATGTTTCTACTCTTGTTGCAGTACGTCCTGGGCTTGGGATAGCCTCGTTACCTTGGCGCCCCACCGTCTCACCAACCTCTGTTCCGAGGTTCTGTTGCTCGTGTTGGAGCCCCTCCAAGTGTCCCTAGGGCGCTTCCACCGGGGCGACCTGTCCGCGTCCGCGCCCCTGTCCGGAGGCCACCGTGGGTAGGTACGGAGTGGGGCTCACCGACATCGGCCGCCGCCGCATGTCCAACGAGGACGCGTATCTCCTCGACAACGACCTCGGCCTCTACGTGGTCGCGGACGGCATGGGCGGACACGCGGCGGGCGAGATCGCGAGCCAGGAGGCCGTCGACACCGTGATGGGCATGGTCCGGCGCGACTACGCCAAGGTAGAGGCGTTCATCAAGGACGGCCCCACCGCCGAGAACGTTCGCGGCGTCGAGCGCTTGATGGAGAGCGCCATCCAGGCAGCCACTTACATGGTGTATGCCATCGCGGAGAACGACCCAGACCAGCGCGGGATGGGCACCACGCTCAGTGCGCTGCTCACGACCGACTCCCACGCGATCATCGCGCAGGTCGGAGACAGCCGGATCTACCTGGTCCGGCACGGCGGGGTCTACCAGCTCACCGAGGACCACACGCTCGTCGCGTGGCAGGTCAAGCAGGGGATCATCACGGAAGCCGAGGCGGAAATGTCCCCTCACAAGAACGTCATCACGCGCGCTGTCGGCAGCCGCGACTACGTTCAGGTCGACACACAGACCATCGAAGTCGGCCCGGGCGACAAGTTCCTGCTCTGCTCAGACGGCCTGCACGGCTACGTCCAGGACAAGGAAATCCCGGACGCGCTCAACTGCTCGCCCGACGACGCGGTCGGCTCGCTCATCGAGACGGCCAACGCCCGCGGCGGACGCGACAACATCACCGCCGTCGTCGTCGAGATCACCTGAGCTACTGGCGAACCCGGGGCAGGCCCCGGCGGCCGCGCGGGACCGTATCGAGCTGTCGGTAGCGATCCCGCAGCAGCGTCTGCCGGCTGGTCAGCGGGATCTCTCGACCTCGGATGAAGAGGTTCCGCGCCCAGGTGGTCAGCTCGAAGGGGTCGCCGCTCCAGACCACCACGTTGGCGACCCGGTTGGGGGCCAACGTGCCATAGCGGTCCTCCAGGCCAAAGACGCGCGCCGGCTCGGAGGTCAACGCGCGGAGCGCGACGTCCGCGGGCAGACCCTGGGCGACCGCGTTCCCTGCCTCTTGCCGAAGGTTCCGGAGGCCGTGGGCGTCTTCGGTGCTGAGGATGAGGCGGACGCCCGCGGCGTGAAGCAGCGTCGGGTTGTCGTAGCGGGCGTGCAACATCGAAAACTGCGCCGGCATGTTGGTCATCGGCTGCACGATCACGGGCACCTCGGCGGCGGCGATCTGAGTCGCGACCTGCCAGCCCTCCTCGGCGCCCGCCAACACGAGGCGAAGCTCGAACTCCGCGGCCAGCGCCAGGACCCGCAAGATGTCGTGGCTGTGGGACACGCGAACGACGACCGGGATGTCACCGGACAGCGCCTGGCCGAGCCGCTCCAGATCCGCCTGCGACACGGACAGGTCACGAACTTGGCGGCGATCGAACGCGGTGCGGCGTGTCCGGTAGAGCTGCGCATCGTTGAGCGCCTCGCGGAGCGCGGCGAGCGCGGTGGATCGCGTGCCTCCGGCGGCCTCGACCGCTCCGTCGCCGAGGCTCACGTGAAGCGCCAGCAGGCCTTCGCCGAGCGCGCGGTCCATCGAGCTGCCAGCTAAGTCCACCCACGCGCTGGTGCCGGCGATGAGCCCACCCTGCGGCGTGGAGATGGCGCTCGTCACGCCGCCGCGGCGCGCCACGGGGATCAACGTCGAGGTCGGGTTGTAGCCGTCGGCGGCCGAGAACGAGGCGCGGATCGCGTCCACGTCGTCCCCTTCCGGCGCCGTCTCGACGGTGGAGGGCTCGAGGCTGATCTCTTCGAGGCCGAGGCTGCTCTGCGTGCCGACGAAGCCCGCCGTGATCACGGTGCCTTGGCAGTCGATGACGCGTGCACCGGCGGGCGCTGGTCCCGTGCCAACGGAGACGAGGGTCTCACCGCGGATCACCACGGTGCCTTCGGGGATGGGGTCGCCCTCCCCCGTCACGATCATGCCGCCGACCAGCGCCACGGTCTCCTCGTCCTGCGCGGCCGCCGGAGCGACCCACAGCGCCACACACGCCAGGCACAAGACAAACGCCCTCACTGCGCTGTCGGTCACCGCACTGCCAGTCACTGTGCTGTCGGTCACTGTGCTGCCTCCGCCTCGATCTGCCGCTCGAGGTCATGCCCCAGCTCAAAGTCCGAGGGCCGCACGCCCTCGCTTCGGTCGTGCACCACGCGGCCGTCGATGAACACCTGGTCGGCGCGCGAATACACGCTGAACGGATGCCCGCTCCAGATGACCACATCGGCCATCTTGCCCGCCTCGAGGGATCCCGTGCGGTCATCGACCCCGAGCGCCCACGCGGGATGAATCGTGATCCAGCGGAGCGCCTCGTCCTCGCTGACTTCGATGCCGGCGCGTCGCCCGGCCGTCATCGCCTTGGCCGCCTCCTGGTTGAGGCGCTGGATGAGCATCGCGCTGTCGCTGTGCAGGATTCCGCGCACGCCGGCGCGCGTGAGCAACGCGAGGTTCTCTTCGATGGCGTCGTAGGCCTCCAGCTTGAAGCCCCACCAATCTGCCCAGGTGCTGACCGAGACGTCGCGCGCGGCGAGCACGTCACGGATCTTGTAAGCCTCGACGGCGTGGTGGAACGAGCGGATCGTGAAACCCAGTTCGTCGCCGATCTCCAGCACACGGACCATCTCGTCGGCGCGGTAGCAGTGCATCTGAATCAGCACGCGGCCCTCGATGGCGCCCAGCAGGCGCTCGTTGCCGAAGTCGCGGGCCGGCGGGTTGGGCGCCGCGCCGGGGTCTTCGGGAGCGCCGTCCTCGTCCTGCTCGCCCCGGCTCTCGGCGAGCTCGTACGCCGCCCGGTCGCGCGCCCACTCCACGTGGCTGGCCTGCCCCTCCTCGAAGCCGCGCCCGTACTCGAGCGCCGCCTGGAAGGCGGTGCGGTAGCCGAAGACGTTGCCCATCCGGGTCATCGGGAACGAGGTGCGCCCGCCGTAGACCCGCTTTGGGTTCTCGCCGCACGCCATCTTGAGCGTCTCGGGCGCCCCCGGAAACTCCATCTCGGAGACGGTGCGTCCGGGGTGGAGCTTGAGGATCGCGCCGGCGCCGCCGATGAGGTTGCCGGAGCCTGGCAGGACCTGGATCGTCGTCACGCCGCCGGCGACCGCGCGCATGATGGCGGGGTCTTGCGGCCAAAAGGCGTCTGCCGCGCGGATCCCGGGGGTCGTCGGCGAGGTCATCTCGTTGCCGTCCGAGACCCCGCGCACGTGCGGGCTCGGGTAGACGCCCATGTGCGAGTGGGTGTCGATGAGGCCCGGCGTCACGTAGCGGCCCGCGGCGTCGATGACGTCCGCGCCGTCAGGGACCTCGACCTCATCCGCTGCACCGACCGCGAGCAGACGCCCGTTCTCCATGACGACGACGCCGGACTCGATGGTGCGGCCCGTCGCGGTCATGACGGTGCCGCCCACGATGGCGGTCAGCGGGGACGAGATCGGCGCGTCGTCCGCGTCGTCGACCTGCCATGGAAGCGGCGGCGGGTCAGGGTCCGGTACCGTGTCCGATCGGGTCTCCGCGTGTTGGACAGCGGCCGGCGCGCCGCAGCTCGCGAGCGCGACTGGGACGGTCAGGGCGAAGATGAGGAGGAGGCTTCTCTGCATGCCGGCCGGAGCATGGCAGACCGCGACCGTGCTTTGAACCCGCCCGCCCCGCATGATGCGGCATGCCACGCCTGTGGGTGCTGAATCTCGACGCGGAGGTCGAACTGTCCGGGCGGACCCCGAGCCGAGCGGCGCGAGAGCGCACGCACGCGTGGGCCGAGGAGGTGGCGGCGACGCTTCCGGAGGGCGACGCGTGGATCGAACACGTCGAGGGAGACGCCCGTGGATGGGAGGGCGCGGCCTGGTGTCCGACCCCCAGCGCGCTTCAGCAACTCTCCTCGCGCGGAGCCTCTCTGCCCGGCTCGCCCGGCGTCGGAGTGTTGCGTCGGGTCAACGACCGCGCGTTCGCGTTTGCCCTTCACGCGCTGCCGGACGCGCGGCGGATCAGAGACTCGTCCATGCTCGTGGTCGCACAGGGGGATCGCGTCTGGCTCCGGCGGGGTCTCGCGTTCGCCGGGCGCGGTGTGCGCCGGGTCGAGGGGCCGGCCACCGAAGAAGACCTTCGCTTCGTCGAAGCTTCGCTTCGGCGCGGGAGCGTGTTTCTCGAACCCCAGGTCGAGGTGCTGCTCGACGTCTCGTTGCACGGTCACACCGACGGGCGCCGCGGACAACTGACGGTCGCCACGCTGGACCGCGGGCAGTGGCGCAACTCACGACTTGCGACGGACGAGGTGACCGTCGCCGAACGTGACTGCATGCACGCGACCGTCGAATCCGTCGCCGCGGCGCTGGATCAAGCCGGCTACACCGGCCCCTTCGGCATCGACGGATTTCGCTATCGGGACGCCCACGGTGACGTCCGTTTTCATCCCCTCAGCGACCTGAACGCGCGCTACTCGATGGGCTGGCCCGTCGGGATGGGCGGCTGGTAGGCCGCTACGCCAGATCCGCCGCGCGCTCGCGACGACGCTCCCGCTCGATCACCGGGCCCATGGCGCGGGCACCTTCGGCGGTCTCCACCAGCGTCACATGGTCCTGCCCCTCGTGGCGTCCGGCCACGCGAATGAACAGCTCCAGCGCACGTGCGGGGGCGATTCGCTCGAGGCTCCGCCCGGGCAACGCGAGGACCGACGAGCGAACCCAGGCGCGCTCGAGCGTGGCGAACATGTGGTCGGAGACCCGGCGGAAGACCTTCTCGTCGAAGGCGTCGCTCGGGCCGGCGCCGAACAGGAAGAGCTTGTCGAACGCGAGGCGCCGGCGCGTGGGCACCAACACCGCGTCGCCGGGAGCGCCGGTCGCCCGGGAGGCCAGGAGCAGTCGGGAGAGCTGCCCCGCCAACCGCCAATCCACCAGACCCAGTGCGCCACGCAGGGGACGCTCGTCCTCGAAGAACGGCAGCGCCAGCGCCTCGCTCTTGAGCTCATCGAGCCGTCGGAGGTCGGGGGTGACGAAGCGGACGTCCACGTGCGGTCAGTCCTTGCCGAGGTCCGACGCGATGCGGTCCAGCACACCGTTGACGAACCCGGGGCTTCCCTCGGAACCGAAACGTTTGGCGAGCTCGACGGCCTCGTTCAGCGTGACCCGCCGTGGCACGTCGGGGAGCCCCACGAGCTCGAAGGTCGCGAGTCGGAGGATGTTCCGGTCCACCCACGCCATGCGCTCGATGCGCCAGTGCGTGCTGACGGCCCGGATCCGCTCGTCGATGTCGTCGCGCACCTCCGACCAGCCACGCACCAGGCGGCTCCCGAAGTCCTCGCCTTCCTTGCTGGAGCACAGGTAGGCCCAATACGAATGCACGGCCTGCTCGGCGCTCACACCGGAGACGTCCATCTGATAGAGCATCTGGAGCGCGGCTTCGCGCCCCCGTCGTCGGCTGCCCATGGGTTTTTGGCCTCTAGTAGCCGGCCGCTTCCATCGCGGCGCGGAGGCTTACCATCTCGAGGGCGGCCATGGCGGCCTCTCCGCCCTTGTTGCCCGCCTTGGTCCCGGCGCGCTCCACAGCCTGCTCGATGGTGTCGGTGGTCAAGACGCCGAACACGACCGGCTTGCCGGTGGCGTCGCCCGCAGCGCTGCACCCTCGGGCGACCTCGCCCGCGACGTAATCGAAGTGCGGCGTGGAGCCTCGGATCACCGCAGCCAGCGCGATGATGGCGTCGACCTTGCCGCTCTCTGCGAAGCGCCGCACGGCCATCGGGACCTCGTACGCGCCGGGGGTGCGCGCCAGCACGAGGTTCTCCCGGGGCACGCCGTGGCGCACGAGCGTGTCGATGGCGCCCTCGAGCAGGCGGTCCGTGATGAAGTGGTTGAACCGGCCCACGACGATGGCGAACCGGGCCCCTTCAGGGGGATGGAACGTGCCTTCGAGGGTCTGGATATCCTGGGTCATGCGTGGCGCTCCGCGAGTGAGGGGCGGCTACCGTAGCAGGCCGGGAGAAACTCGCCGTCAACGAATCGTCGGTCAGTGGTGGGTCGGCGTGCCGGCGCCGTCGGTCGGTTCCACGCTCGCCTGTTCTTCGCTGACCAACACCTGCTCGACGACCTCGAGACCGTACCCCTCCAGGCCGGCGATGCGGCGCGGGCGGTTGGTGAGGAGCCGGATGCGCGCGAGGCCCAGGTCACTGAGCACCTGCGCACCGAGGCCGTATTCACGCAGCACTTCACCGTGCTCGAGCGGGCGGCGGGTGACTTCCCGGCCGGTCTTCTGAGCGAGGTCCGCTTCGACATCGATGAGGTTCGGGGGGATGAAGACGATCACGCCACGTCCCTCGGACTCGAGCCGGGCGACCACGTCGCGCATGACGACGCTGCCTTTTGAGGCCACTCCGAAGACATCCCCCAGCACGCTGCCGGTGTGCATGCGAACGGTGGTCGGCTCGGGGCCGAGATCGCCCAGCGTGAGCGCCAAGAACTGACGGCTCGCGTCGTGCTCGGCCACGTACGTATGCGCGGTCCACGTCTTGCCGGAGGGCAGCGTCACCTCGGCGGTGGATCGCCGGGTGATGATCTGCTCGTGCTGGAGGCGGAACTGGATGAGGTCCGCGATGCTCAGGATGCGCAGCCCGTGCGTGTCGGCGAACTTCACGAGGTCCGGCATGCGGGCCATCGTTCCGTCATCGTTCATGATTTCGCAGATCACGCCCGCCGGCGTCAGGCCGGCCATCTGCGCCAAGTCGACGGAACCCTCCGTGTGTCCGGTGCGCTGCAGCACGCCGCCCGGCCGGGCCTTCAGGGGGAAGATGTGACCCGGACTCACGAGATCGCGCGGGCGCGCGTCCGCCTTGACGGCGGTCAGGACCGTATGGGCCCGGTCGGCGGCGCTGATGCCGGTGCTGACGCCCTCCCGCGCCTCGATCGAGATCGTGAACGCGGTCGAGCGGCTCGAGCGGTTCGCGTCGACCATCATGGGCAGATCGAGCTGCGTGACCTGCTCTTCCGTCAGCGCCAGGCAGATCAGCCCACGCCCGTGCCGTGCCATGAAGTTGATGGCATCGGCCGTGGCGAGCTCCCCCGCCATGACCAGGTCGCCCTCGTTTTCCCGGTCCTCGTCATCGACGAGGATGACCATGCGGCCAGCACGGATGTCCTCGAGCGCCCGGTGCACTCGCTCGATCGCGGTCAGCTTCGTCTCACGGTTGGGCATGCTGGAGTCATAGCAAATCGCCCTCCACGAGCACGTCCGGCCCGAGAGTTCGCGCATGCGGCGAAGCAAGCCGAAACGCGTCTGCCATGGCGGGCTGTGGCCCGACGCGCGCCAGCGGGATGGCGTCTGCGTCCCCCAAGATGACCGGAGCAACGAAGATCGCGGCGCGCTGGGCACGTCGCTCACGCAGGAAGGCCCCGTGTACCGTGGCGCCGCCTTCAACCATGAGCCGCACCACCCCGCGCTGCGCCAGCGTCGACAGCACAGCGTCGAGGTCGACGTGGCCTCCGTTGGTCGGCGTCTCGATGAGCTCCACGTTCGGGAGACTGGCGCGCCGCTCCGCCGTGGCAGCGGGCCCGTGAAACACCCACGTCGGCGGTCCCGGACGAGCGAGCTGGGACCGCGGGGGCATCCGGAGGTGGGTGTCGAGCACCACGCGGATGGGGTCTCGGCCTTCGACGTGGCGCACGGTCAGCGCGGGATCGTCGGCCAGCACCGTGCCGACCCCCACCAGGATCGCGTCGGTGCGGTCACGCATGCGGTGGACCTCTGTCCGGGCGGCCTCGCCTGTGATCCACTTCGAGTCGCCGGTGCGGCTGGCGGTTCGGCCATCGAGCGTCACCGCGGCCTTCAACGTGACGAAAGGCAACCCGGTGGACTGCACGTGGCGCCAGTCTCGAACGAGGTGCTCCCCCTCTTCTTCAAGGTGCTGAGCGACGTCGATTCCCGCGGCCCGGAGCGCGTCTGACGCGCCTTCGGACGAGACGCGCGCGGCGGCATAGACGACCTTCGCGAGCTGGGCCGTCACGAGGACCCCGGCGTCTTCCAGAGCCGGTTCGAGCGTACAGAACAGGGTCGCCCCACGCGCGCGGTCGCCGGCCTCCGCGAGGGCCGCCTCGAGCGGCTCCTGTTCCCCGTCGAGCTGGTGCTGTGCGCTGAGAGTGGCGTCACCCGCCTGGATCACGACCCCGAGGCGAGGCCGCGGGCTCGGGCGGCCCCGCTTGGCTTCCGAGAAAGCCACGCGCAGCCCGTCGGGCGCGTCGGTCACGTGGGTTTCCGGCGCTCGCCGAGCAGATGGGACAGCTCGTCCATGAACTCGTGGATGTCCTTGAAAGAGCGGTAGACGCTCGCGAATCGCACGTACGCGACTTGGTCGAGGCTGCGCAGCCCTTCCATGATCCGCTCGCCCACCTTGGACGACGGCACCTCCTTCTCGCCCGTCTCGACCATGTCGCGTTCGATGCTGTCGACGAGCAACTCGAGGGCCTCGCTCGAGACGGGGCGCTTCTCGCACGCCCTTCGCAGGCCTCCGAGGATCTTCATTCGGTCGAACGACTCGCGACGTCCGTCCTTCTTGATCACGTACGGCAGCACCTGCTCCACGCGCTCGTAGGTCGTGTACCGGCGCACGCATCCCTCGCATTCACGGCGACGACGCGTGACCTCGCCTCCTTGCGAGAGACGTGAGTCGATGACCCGGTTGTCGAGCACTCCGCAAAAGGGGCACTTCATGGCGGGCCGGATCTAGCAGACTTGGGAGCCCGCGTCGCTGGACTACGTCGCTTGCAGCCGCACCACGCTCTCCAGATGCGCGGTCTGCGGGAACATGTCGAGCCCGACCACATCGGTGATCCGGTAGCCCGCCTCGGCCAGAAACGAGAGATCGCGGCGCAACGTGGGCGGGTCACAGGACACGTACACGACCGTGGGCACCGCGAGCTTGGCGATCTTCTTCACGGCCATGGGCGCTCCTGCGCGCGGCGGATCGAGCACAACGACGTCGGGGCGCTCCTTAGCGCGGAACGTCTCGGCGTCGTCGGTGCGCACTGTCACCGTCAGATCCCGACGGCGGAGGTTCTCGCGGCAGGCAGCGGCCGCGTGCTCGTCGAGCTCCACGGCGACCATCGACTTCGTGTCCGGCGCGAGGGCGACGGTGAGGTTGCCGGCGCCCGCGAAGAGTTCCAGCACGTGGCGATCGGCCGGCGCCGCGAGTTCCACGACGGTGTCGACGAGCGCCCGGTTGACCTCGTCGTGCGCCTGCGAGAAGCCAGCGACCGTGCCGACGAGCGGCTCCCCGTCGCGTGCGGCGCGAAACTCGCGCGGGTCGCCGTGCACCACGTCCGTCGTGGCGCCCCCCACTCGCAGCGCGAGCCCAGAGAGAGGGCCGTCGCTCACCAGGCCAGCGGCGGCGGTGTAGAGTTCGGGCGGCTGCGCGTCCTCGCTCCGAAGGGCCGCCACCGCGAAGCCTCCCTCGCCCATCGCGAGGTGCACTTCGCCCGAGCCCGCCAGGTGTGCGCCGACGGTCCGGCGGATGGCCGCCTGCGCGATGTCGAGCGTCGGGTGCAGCACCGCGCAGCTTCGGATGTCCGCGACCCGGTCCGAACGCGCGCCCCGGAACCCGTATCGAAGCCCCTTACCGCGGTTTTCCCAGCGGATGCGCGCCCGCATGCGGTAGCCCATCGTCTGCTTGGTCCCGCGCCATCGAAGCGGAGCCTCCTCGGCGCCCGGGAGCCCTGCGACCGCGGCGCTCAAGAGTCCGCGCCGGTACTGCGCCTGCAGCGGCGGGCTGCCGATCATCAGCGGGCATCCCCCGCAGCGGCCCACGATCGGGCAGACCGGATCCACCCGTTGCGTCGAGGCGTCCACCACCTGCACGCGCTCGGCACGGAGGACTTTCCCCTGCTTTCGCACCCCGCCGAGCTTCACCCGCTCGCCCGGCAGCGCGCCGCGCGCGAACACGAGCCCCTTCTCGGTCTTGACCACGGCGTCGCCGAAACGCGAGAGGTCGCGGACCGTGCCTTCCAGCTCGTCGCTCATCGTTCGGCTCTCAGGGAAAGCGCTGGGCGGGGCCGCCACGTTGGTAGAAGAAGGCGAAGTCGCCGGAGAGCTGCGCCGAGCGAAGCTCCGGGACGTCGCGGTCGACGAACACGACGTCGGTCAGCGTGGCTCGGATCCCCGTCGAGCCCGCGTCGATGTCGGGCGCGTAGACGGACTCGAACACGATGGTGCCGGCGCTCGCCTCCATGATCAGCGGGCGCATTCGGTATTGGGAGGGGAAGCCGGCGGCGCAGCTCTCGTTGAAGTACGCGACCACCTCGACCAGTGCGTCCGGTCCGTCACCGATCTCGATGGGGAGCCCGATCCGGTTCTGTCGCACGTCGTTGACATCGCGGACCTGGATCGAGAGACCGTCCGCGAAGCTCTCGAAGTCGCTGCCCCGCTGGATGCGGATGTTGAGCTGGTTGGCCGTGACCTCGCCGCTGAAGAAGCTGGGCTCCAACGCGTAGTCGGGCACGTCCAGCTCGCCGCAGTCCAACCCTTGCAGTGAGCCGCTGATCTCCCCGGTTCCCCTCCCGGTTGAACAGCTCGTGGCGAGCATCAGCGTGCCCAGGAGCAAGGGCGTGCCCAGGAGGAACACCGCCGACGTCCTGCGAACCGCCGTGTTCCGCGAGATTGCCACTGTCTTACGCGAGAATGCCACCGCCGATGACCCTGTCCCCACCGTACACCACCGCGGCCTGCCCGGGGGCAATCGCGCGCTGCGGCTCATGAAAAGTCGCCTCGAAGCCGCCCGGAACCGGCGTCACCAATGCGGGCGCGGCCCGGTGGCGGTAGCGGATCTGAACCTCGGCTTCGAAAGGGGCACTCGGCGCGTCGTTCGTCCAGATCACGTTTTGCGCCGCTGCCTCGGTGCCGTAGAGCGCCGCCTCGGGCCCCACGACGACCTCGTCCGAGTCCGGGAGGATGCGCAGCACGTACTTCGGGTCGGTTCCGCCGCCGAGGCCGAGCCCGCGGCGTTGTCCCACGGTGAACCGATAGACGCCTTCGTGCTCCCCCACGGCATCCCCGTCAGCCGTGACCAAGTGACCCTGAGCAGACTGGCCAGTCTCGCGCTCGATGAAGCCGCCCACATCGCCGTCCGGGACGAAACACAACTCTTGCGAGTCCTTCTTGTCCCAATTGGGCACGCCGAGGCGGCGCCCCTCTTCGCGGGTTGTCCCCTTCTCGAGATGGCCGAGAGGGAGGATCAAACGTGACAGAACCTCGTCGCCAACTCCGTACAGGAAGTAGCTCTGATCCTTCACCCGGTCTCGACCGCGGAGCAGCATCGGTGATCCGGTGTCACGGTCGATCGAGGTCTCCTGCCCAGCGCCGTGTTCGATGCGAGCGCCGTGTTCGATGCGAGCGTAGTGCCCCGTCGCCACGTGGGTCGCGCCCAGCTCTTGCGCGACCTCGAGCAAGCGCCCCAGCTTCACCTGCTGGTTGCAGTGGACACAGGGGCTCGGCGTCGTGCCAGAACGGTAGGCGGCGATGAAGGGCTCGACGACGCCCTCACGGAAGGACGCACGCTCGTCGAACACGTAGTGGGGGATGCCGAGCGCATCGCAGGAGCGGCGCGCGTCTTCCCGGTCTTCCGGCGCGCAGCAGCGACCTACCTGGTGGCCGCCGCCGGCGTCCCAGAGGTGCATCGTGACGCCGACCAGGTCGTGCCCTTGCTCCGCGAGCAGCGCGGCCGCGACCGAGCTGTCGACGCCTCCGCTCATCGCGACGAGCACCCTGCCGACCTTCTGCATTCCGGAGATGTGTCGGGGAGAAGGGCTCGCGTCAAGCGCCGCCCACTGAACAAACGTGGAGCGGTTTGCGTTCAATTGAAAAGAAAGGCTTCTCTTCAGAGGAACGACGCAGCCTCACGGCCGCGGTTCGAGAAAGGGATCCGATTCCGCACACTTGCGGGCCGAGCGTAGAAACGCGGCGATCTCGAATCCGTAAACCTCGAAATCACTCGAACCCAATTCGGCGCACTCGAAGCCGAATTGGCTGCGTATCCGTCGGCTCAGGGGCGCGGTGCTCGTTTGCGCGGGAGAACCGCACGGAGGACCCGTTCGGCCGTGGCGACGTCGTCATCGGTGGTCGTCACGGAGAGGCTGACCCGCAGCGCTGCGTTCGCGCGCCAGGCCTCAGCGGGGTACATCGCGAGCAACGTAGCGTTGGGTTTCTCGACTCCGGAGGAACAGGCGGCGCCGCTGGAGACACCGAGGCCTTCGAGGTCGAGCGCGGCGACAAGGCTCGAGCCACGCCAGCCCGGAACGCTCACCGTGCTCACCGTGGCCACGCGAGGCCCCGTCGCGCCCGCGACCTCGGCGCCCAGTTCGAGCAGGCACGATTCCAGGCGGTCCCGACGCGCCTCGACCGCCGGCATCTGGGCGACCCGGCTGCACGCACAAGCGGCGGCGGCTCCGAATCCGGCGAGCGCGACCACGTCAGGCGTCCCGGCGCGGCGGCCTCGTTCCTGAGCCCCCCCGTGCAGCAGAGAAGCGATCTCGGTGTCACGGCGGATCCACAGGGCCCCCGCGCCGAGCGGGCCACCGACCTTGCTCGACGCGAACGCGACCGCCGCGGCGCCGAGTTCCTGCACGTTCACCGGCAGCTTGCCGAGCGCCTGCGTTGCGTCGACCACGAGCGGCACCGCGCGCGCCCGGCATGCTTCGGCGTAGGCGGGGATGTCGAAGCGGGTGCCGACCTCGTGATTGACCCACTGCACGACCGCGAGCTCCACGCCATCCAGTTGGGCCGCGAAGGCGTCCGGGCTTGGCGGGCAGCCCGCCGGCACCGCGAGGTGACGTACGTCCGCCCCTCGCGCCGCGACCGCCTCCTGCACGGCCGGGTGCTCGATGGGGGTTGTCAGGATGACACGTCGGCCGTGAGCCACCCCCAGCACCGCGAGGTTGCAGGCCTCCGTCCCGCCCGCGGTGAAGACCACGTCCGCCGGCTTGCCCCCGATGGCCTCGGCGAGCTGCTCACGCGCGGTCTCGAGCGCGGCGCGCGCGGCCCTCCCCCACGCATGCGCGCTCGATGGGTTGCCCCACGCCCGAGCCCGCACGTCTGCCATCACCGCGCACACGGCTTCGTCGGGGGGGCTGGCCGCGTGGTGGTCGAGGTAGATCAAACGAGGTGCGCCGGGTTGGGCGGAGACGCCGAGACCCGAAGCACCACCTCGGTGCCGCCGAGCGCGCAGCCCGCGATCTCGTGCCGCGGAGGGCTGAAGATCTCGAGGTCACCGCCGAGGGCACGGGAGACCCGCGCCGCGAACGCGAGCCCGAGCCCCACGCCGCCGTGGTGGCGCGTCACGGAGCCGTCGACCTGATAGAAGGCGTCGAGCACCTTGGCGTGCTGCTCCTCCGGGATCCCGGGGCCGTCGTCGGCCACCCGCAGTTCGTAGCCTGGCGTCGCGGCGGTCCCCACGCGGTCGATGCCGACCGCCACCGTCCCGCCCACGGGAGAGAACTTCGAGGCGTTGTCCAGCACATGCATCATCGCCCGACGCAGCTTGTCCGGGTCCCCCTCGGCGTCCAGCCCGGCCGGTGCCGGCTCGATGTGCACGTCCAGCTTCCGCTCCTGAAAGCGTCGCTGGGTCGCCTCCAGCGCCTTCGACGCGACCCGGGCGAAGTCGTACTGCCGGTGATAGAAGTGCATCTTCCCGGTCTCGAGGCTGCTCACGTCCAGCAGCGTGTCGATCAGGCCACGTAGCCGCTCCGTAGAGTCCTGCACGGCGTTCAAGCTCTTGCGCTGGATGTCGGTCAGCGGGCCCAGCTCTTCACCGAGCAAGAGCCGAAGGTACCCGACGACGGGCGTCATCGGCGTGGCAAGCTCGTGACTGAGGTTGCGAAGGAACTCGCGCCGGAGCGCCATCATCTCCTCGAGCTGCGCGTTGGCCTCCGAGAGCTCGACCACCTTGCGCTCGAGGCGCTCGACAATGCGCTGTCCCGCGATGCGCAGCTGTTGGGACGCGCGGGTGTTTCCCCGCTCTCGGTGCCCCTTGAGATAGCGCCGGATCTGTTTTCCGAAGCGCGCCGCGTTGATGGGCTTCTCGAGGAACCCGTCCGCCCCGACGGCGAGGCTGATCTCCCGGTCGCCCTCCGCGGTGATCGCCACGATCGGCACGCCCTCCAGCGCCGGAGTGCCGCGAAGCCGCAGGGTGACCTCGTAGCCGTCCAGGTCGGGGAGGTACAGGTCGACCAAAACGAGGTCGGGGCGGTGCTCTTGGGCGAGCCGGATTCCGTCCAGCCCATTCTCGGCGTCAACGACCTCGTGACCGTCCGCGCGGAGCAGTTTCTGCACCAGCAGGCGGTTCTTCGGATCGTCCTCGATGTGGAGGATGCGGGCCACACGCCGAGGGTAGTCCGGCCGGCGCGGGGGGGCCATTCTCTCGCGGGCGCGCACGAAGGTTGACGGCCGCGCGCGCGGATGTTTAGTGCTGAGGCATGGGCACGGACCTCGGCGCGCGACTGGTGCAGGCGGGGCTCGTCACCCGCGCACAGCTGCGTCAGGCGCTCGAGCGCGCGCCTGCGAACGAGGGAGCGCTGATCGCGGCGCTGGCCGATGCGGGCGTCGACGAAGACGGCCTCGCCGGGTTCTTCATCGCGCACGGACTCGGCCCCTTGGTGGCCGCCGCGGAGCTGGTCCCCGAACGACGAGGCACGCTCGCCCGCGTACCCGGCCGCATGGCGCACGCGCTCCACGCGCTCCCGCTCAAGGAGACCCCAGCCGGGCTCGTCGTGGCCATGGTGGCGCCCTCCGATGCGCATGTTCGCGCGG
This sequence comes from Sandaracinaceae bacterium, assembly GCA_045106715.1. Classification (GTDB taxonomy): domain Bacteria; phylum Myxococcota_A; class Polyangia; order Polyangiales; family Sandaracinaceae. The sequence goes on along the minus strand of JBGCFC010000187.1, from coordinate 20,665 downwards.
AGTTGGCCCGCACCGCGGGCGGCCAGATCCTCCCCGCGCTCGCCCGGGCGACCGACCTCAGCCAGGCACTCCGCGCGTGTTACCCCGATGAGCGGCCGTCGGACCGGCCCGCGGTCCGCGACTCCGAGCCGCCGGTGCTGGAGCTGGTCAAGCGCCGGCCCTCCCCTGTGCGGCCATCCGAATCGGATGCGCGCGCGGCGGTGAGCCGTCCCGAGGCGGACGTGGCCGTCCCGCTGGTCCGCCACAAGCCGGTGCCGAAGGCCGCCTCGAAGCCGGTCGCCAGCAAGCCGAGGAGCGGTGAGACCGCCGTCGCGGCAACGGATTCGCGGTCGGTGGCCCAGGCGCGCAACCGGAGGCTCCGCAAGAAGTCGATCACCCGAGACTTCGAGGCGGCTCCCAAGAAGGACGAAGCGCCTGAGGCCGCGAACCCCACTGCCGCCCCCCCGCAGGACGACGAGACGGAAGTCGACCTCGTCATCGATCTCTCGGACCTGGACGCCTCCGCAGGGCCCACGAGCCCCACGCCCGCGCGGGGATGGTCCACGACCAGCGGCCGAACCCGAGCCGAGGCTCCTCTCGAGCGCGCCGCTCAAGAAGCCGCCGAACGCGTCGCGCGCGCTTCTCACGTGCATCCCGTGGCGAGCGAGCGGCCCGAGCGCCCTGCGCAGCCACCACCGCCTCCCGAACACCTCGATGCGGCGCCGCTGCCGCTCGTGCCCTCGCCCGCAGTCGGCACACACAGCGAGCCGCCCGTCCCACTCACGGTCGCCAAGCCCCGCAAGATGGCGCCTCGCTCCATCATCCCGCCCGACCATGACAGCTGGGAGCCTGGGCTCGACTCCGCCCCCTCGACCCAGAAGGTGAACCCGCGGTCCGCGCGTCGTGTGCGCTCGTCGCCGGCCCCTCGCCCGGCGCCGATCGGGGGCACCCTCGCCGCGATCCGCGCCAGCCGGCGACGCGACGATGTGGTCGAGTTGGCCTGTCAGGGCGCGCTCACCGTGGCCCGTGCCGCCGTCTTGCTGGCGCTCCGAAAGAACGTGCTCAAGGGGCTCGGCGGCGCAGGCGTGGGGCTCTCCCGCGATGCGATCCGCAACTTGTGGATCCCCACCAGCAGCCCGTCGATGTTCCGCGACGTCGCGCTCCACCAGGTGCCGTACGCGGGCGCGCACGGGACGACCGCCGCCGACGGACTCTTCCGCGCCGCGCTGGGCAGCCGAGGCGGTGACGTGGCGCTGATGCCCGTCCTCGTCGGTGGGAAGCTCGTCGCGGTGCTCGCCGCCTCCGAGGTGCGGTTCGGCGCGGCCGGCGTGGAGCGGGTCGAGATCCTTGCGCGCGCCGTGGGCGAGGGCCTCGAGCGGATCATCGTCGACGCCAAGAAGCAAGATTGAGGTCCGATTCTTCGAATGATCCCGAGCTCCTGGGTGTCTTTCACCCAAGAGAGGAGTTCGATGGTTGACGTCATTCGTGAGCGCTCCGGGTTCAGCATGCCCGGGCTTGTGATCCTTCCCTTCATGCTCGCCGGTCTGGTGGGGGGGCCCGTGATGTTCGTGGCTGGAACGAGCCTCGGTCCGGGGACCGCGTTGATCGGCCTCGTCACCGGGCTCACCGCCATCTTCTTGGCGCGAGGCTTGTTCGTTGTGCAGCCGAACCAGGCGCGCGTGCTGCAGCTCTTTGGCCGCTACGCGGGCACCGTGCGCGTGTCGGGGCTGCGATTCACCAACCCGTTCTACACGAAGCGCGCGGTCTCGGTCCGGGTCCGTAACTTCGAGAGCGACCGGGTCAAGGTCAACGACGCCGAGGGCAACCCGGTCGAGATCGCGGCCGTGGTCGTGTGGCGCGTGGATGACAGCGCGGAGGCGTTGTTCCACGTGGACAGCTACGAGCACTTCGTGGAGGTGCAGTCCGAGGCGGCCTTGCGCAACCTCGCGACGCGCTACCCCTACGACGCCCACACCGAGGGCGCGATCAGCCTGCGCAGCCACGCGCAGACGATCGCGGAGCAGCTGGCCGAGGAGATCCAAGCTCGCCTCGAAGAGGCGGGAATCCAGGTCATCGAGGCCCGCATCAGCCACCTCGCGTACGCGCCCGAGATCGCCGGCGCCATGCTGCAGAGGCAGCAGGCCAGCGCGATCGTCGCCGCCCGTGAGACCATCGTTGATGGTGCGGTGGGCATGGTCGACATGGCGCTCGAGCAGCTCAGCCAGCAGCAAATCGTGGACCTCGATGACGAGAGCCGCGCCGCGCTCGCGAGCAACCTGCTCATCGTGCTCTGCTCCGACAACCCCGCCCAGCCAGTGCTCCCGACCGTCGCCCCTCGGCGTTCGCGCACCCGTAGTAGCAAGCAGGTCGTCGCGGCCTGATGCCGATGCCTTCGTAGCCCCCTTTGGCCCACGCCGAAGGGGGCGTTCGTCGTCGTGCTACACAGGCACGCGTGTGGGTAGCGTGGAGCATGATGACCGCCCTCGTGGCGGTCTACCTGTGGGCCCTCAGCACGGGGCGCGAACGGTGGGAGTGGCTGATCAAACCCGCCGCGGCGCTCACGTTCATCGCGACCGCGCTGTTCCAGGGGGCGCTGTCGACCGACTGGGGCACCGCGCTCTTCGTGGGCCTGCTCTTCGCCGCTGGAGGGGACATCCTGCTCATCCCGAAGGACCGCCGAGCGTTCCTCGGAGGCCTGGTGAGCTTCCTCATCGGACACCTCGGCTACGCCGTCGCGTTCGGAATCCGGGGCCTCGACCTCGTCGCCGTCGGCATGGCTTCGGTCGGGCTGGTCGCCGTCGGTGTGCCCATCATGCGCTGGCTCTGGCCGCATGTGGAAGGGCCGATGCGCGGCCCGGTGCTCGGCTATGTACTGGTCATCACGGCCATGGTCGCGCTGTCCATCGGGACGTTCGCCGCGCACGGAAATGGCCTATTGGTGCTCGGCGCAGTCGGCTTCTACTTCTCCGACCTCGCGGTCGCGCGGCAGCGCTTCGTCAGCGAGGCGCTCGCGAACCGGCTCTGGGGGCTGCCGCTCTACTTCTACTCCCAGCTCATCCTTGCCAGCGCGGTATGAGCCGCGCGCGGGACGACGCGAAGCGGGTGATCGCCGATGATCCGGAGCTCACGCGGTTGATGAGTCGGGTCGCGGCGGGGCTCGATGACGACCCGGGGCACGACCTCGAGCACTGCCTGCGTGTCGCCGGCTGGGCGCTGCGCTGCGCGCCACACGAACACCCGCGAGACGTCGTGGCCGCTGCGCTGCTGCATGATGTGGTCAACGTCCCAAAGGACGACCCGCGGCGAAGCCAGGCGAGCGCGCTCAGCGCCGGGGTCGCCCGAGAGTGGCTGCCGTCCCACGGTTTTGACGACGAGGCGATCGATCGGATCGCCGACGCGGTCGAGGACCATAGTTTCAGCCGAGGGGCGACGCCTCGCTCGGCTCTCGGAGACGGGTTGCAGGACGCGGACCGGCTGGAGGCGCTCGGCGTGCTCGGACTCATGCGCTGCATCTCCACGGGCGTGCGCATGGGCGCGGCGTACTTTCATGCGGGCGACCCGTTCGGCCGCGAGCGCGAGCGCGACGACCGCGCCTACAGTGTCGATCACTTCTTCACCAAGCTGCTGCGCCTGCCTGCGTCGTTCCGCACCGAGGTCGGGCGCGCGGAAGCGAATCGGCGCGCAGCCTACCTCGAGGCCACGCTCGACCAGCTCGCCGACGAGCTCGGTCAGCCGCGTGACGGAGCGGGCTGAGTCGGTCAGAACGAGAGGGAGTCGCCGTCCTCGGGCAGGTGCACCGATGGGAAGCCGCGGTCCCGTAGTCGTTGTCGAAGAGCCCGCTGGCTTGGGGGCTCGCCGTGAACCAGCGCGATGTGCCGAAGTGGCCCGCGCTCGCGCACCGCCTCTGCGAAGTCGACGAGGTCATCGCGGTCCGCGTGCGCCGAGAAACCATCGAGCACCGCGACCTCGCAGCGCCGCTCGCGCTCGACCCCGAAGACCCGCACGCGCGTGCGGCCCTCGACGAGGCGCCGGCCAAGCGTGTGCTGGGCCTGCCACCCCACGATCGCCACCGTGCAGTTGCGGTCTCCCAGCGCGGCCCGAAGGTGGTGCACAACCCTTCCGTTCTCGCACATGCCGCTGGCGCTGATCACGACGGCCGGAGCGCTGGACGCCGTGAGCCGTTTGCTGTCCTCGACGGAAGAGACGTAGGTGAGCGCGGGGAAGTCGAACGGAGAGTGCTTCGACGCGACCGCAGACAGTTCCGCGTCGTAGCAGTCCGGATGACGCCGGAAGACGTCCGTGAGCCTGACGGTCAGCGGCGAATCGACATACACGGGAACCTTGGGCAGTCGGCCCGCCACCTTGAGGCGGCTGAGCGCGTAGACCACCTCCTGCGCACGCTCGAGCGCGAAGGACGGCACAATGACCTTGCCGCCCCGTTGCACCGTTCGCGTCACGACGGCAGCGAGTTCGTCATCCATCCTCTCGACGGGCGCGTGGGTCCGGTCGCCGTAGGTGCTCTCCATGAGCAAGACTTCAGCGCCGCCCGGCACCTCGGGGTCACGCAAGATGGGCATGTTTCGCCGCCCGAGGTCCCCCGTGAAGACCACTCGTCGGGTCGCGCCGTCGTCGTCGATGTCCAGGACCACGATCGCGCTGCCGAGCACGTGGCCTGCATCGAGCAAGGTCACATCGACTCCGTCGGCGATGGAGACGCGGTGCCGATAGCGCACCGGCTGCATGGCCGCGAGGATGCGGTCCACGTCGGCCTGCTCATAGATCGGGACGACCGGGGGCGAGTCCGGATCCCGGTCTCTCCGTCGGTTCAGATACCGAGCGTCGCTCTGTTGAATATGCGCCGAGTCCTCGAGCATCGCCGTGCAGAGGTCGAGGGTCGCCGGCGTGCCGAAGACGGTTCCCCGATAGCCGGCCTTCCCCAGCACCGGCAGGCGCCCAGAGTGGTCGATGTGGGCATGGCTGAGCACGCACGCGTCGATGTCTCGTGCCTCGAACGGGAGAGTGCGGTTGCGCGCGATGGATTCGGCACGCCGCCCTTGGTACATCCCGCAATCGAGCAGGACGGTCGCGCGCGAGGTGCGCACCCGATGCATCGAACCCGTGACCGTCCCCGCGGCGCCCAGAAAATCGACGTGAATCACGCGCCGGCCAGCTCCCGCATTCCGGTCTCGAGATCGATCCGGGGCACGTAGCCGAGCCGCGTCCGGGCGCGCTCGATGGAGTAGAGGCCGGGCCGGCGGAGGAAGTCGAGCGCGGAGCGCTGGGCGGGGGGCTCGATGCGGGCGACGCGGCATGCGCCCTCGAGGACGGCGAACGCGCGGTCCAACACCGCCGACGGCAGGGTGCGTGGTGCCGGCAGCCCCGCCGTCTGGGCGAGGTGCGTGAAGAACGTCTTCGTCGTGGTGCGCGCCCCGTCGGTGACGTTGATGGGGACGCCGGTCACGTCGCGCTCCACCGCGAGCACGATGGCGTCCACAAGGTTCTCGACGTGCACGTGATTGAGCAGCGCGCGGCCGCCGTCGGGGAGCACAAACAGGCCCTGCCGCATCAGGCCGAGCGGCCGCTCCACCCAGGGAACCGAGCCCGGCCCGTAGACGTCACCAGGGCGGATGATCGTGACGCCGGTGGGGCCATGGTGTGCGGTCATCGCCGCGCCCTCGCTGCGGAGTTTCGTGAGGACGTACGGGTTGCCTTCGAGGGCGGGGTACGGGCCCTCCTCGGTCACCCCGTCGGGGTAGTCAAAGCCGTACACCATCACGCTCGAGAGATGCACGAGCTGAGCGACCCTCGCGGCGCGACAGGCGTCGGCCACACAGCGCGTGCCGCCCACGTTGATGCGGTCGAAGAGCGCGTACCGGCCGCCCTCCCTCACGCAGGCCGCCGTGTGCACGACGAGGTCAGCGCCTTCCACCAGCCGCGCCATGCACGCCTTCGACGTGATGTCGCCCTGTTCCGCCTCGACGCCGGCTCGCGACGCGCGCGAAACCGCATCCGGATCGAGATCGACACCACGCACCCTGGCGCCCATGGACGCCAGGCGAGCGGCGACGCGGCCGCCGATGAATCCGCCCACCCCGGTGACGGCGACCGTCTTCCCCTCGATGTTCACGTCGCGACGATACCGTGGCGCAGCCGCGTCACCCAACCCAGACTCCGGCGGTGGCCCTCCCTCTGTTCTTCGAGACACGCGCGCACGTACTCGTCTGCACTGGCCCCCGCTGCGGGCAGGCAGGGGCCCGGGCGCTCTTCCAGCGGGCGTGGGCCGAGGCGGAGCGCCGGCGACTCGCCTACTACGTGCGAGGCGGCACGCTGCGCCTGACCGAGTCCGGGTGTCTCGGCGCGTGTGCGCACGGTCCGAACGCGGTCGTCTACAGCGGAGACGAAGACGGCGCACTGTCGGAGGCGTGGTTCTGCAAGCTCGATGATGCGCGGCTCCTCGCGCTGCTCGAGGCCCTGCAGAAGGGATCGCCGCTCCCGTCCGATGGGCGATACGACCGGCGCTGAACCGACTTCAGCGGGCCGCTTCGAACATGAGGCGCCGACGCTCGAACTCGTACTGCATCCGCGCCCGGCCGTGGGTCGCGAGGAAGGTGTTGCACTCGGCCGAGAGCGGCGCGGAGAGCCAGGTCTCGCCGTCGGCCGGGGTGCAGTCCGCAACGGGCGTGGCGTTCGCGAGGTCGGTGAACAGGCTGTCGCCCTGCATGAAGCTGTAGTGCAGGCTGGCGCGCGCCGCGGTGGTCAGCTCCTCGTACGTCATGCCCTGGTCGGCCACCGCCCGGAACAGCTCCGCGGTGAGGCTCGAGCGCGCCACGCCCGGGTCGTCGGTGGCAAACGCGATCGGCACGCCGGCCTCCAGATAGGCATCGAGCGGGTGCGCGTCGCCGCTGACCTCGAGGATGATGTCGTTGCTCGCGAGGCAGATTTCGACCAGCACATCGCGCTCACGCAGCAGCGTGAACAGCCCGGCGGGGTCGGACTCGTAGGTAATGTCGATGCCGTGCCCGATGCGGTCCGCGCCTGCCGTCAGCACCGCTTCACGGATGTGGTTCTCCTCGTTGAGCGCGTAGGTGGACGGCACGAACTCCGGCGTCAGCTCCCCCGCATGAAGCGAGAGCCGCAAGGGGCTGAGGCCGCTCTCGACATAGTAGGTGCGCAGGTAGCCGAGCATGGCCATCTGCAAGTCGTACTGCCGGCGCGCGCCGGAGGAGTCTTCGGGTCCCACCAGGTTGAGGCCGACGATCAGCGGCTCTTCACGCGCGGCCTCGTAGGCGACCACCATCTGGGCGAACACCCCCGGCATGCCGCCGCTCCGCGAGATGTACTCCTGGAAGCGGAACGCCACGTTGCACCCGGCCTCCGCCGCGTCGGTGCCGCAGCGGAGCTCCATGTCGGACTCGTCGCGGGTCTCTCTCGCGTCGTCCACGTAGCGAGCGCGGGCGGAGCCGAAGTCGGAGGCGGCGAGGATCTCCGCGTGGAACTCCGCGAAGTCGTCCTCTCCGATCGAGCCGGTGTGCCCCGCGTCCCAGACGTCTTCGCCGAGATTCCGAGCGCGCGAGTTCGTGGTGAGCATCGGCTCCAGGTAGACGACGTTCTCCGCCGCGGCGCTCCGCCGAACGGCGGCCATCATGCGCGGGTGTTCGCGGCCCGAGATGATCCCGAACTTGCCGAAGGTGGAGAAGAAGTGGTCGCGGCCGCTGCGGCTCGGCGTGGGGACGAAGTCCAGCATGGACCACGCTCGCACGACGTCGCCGTAGAGTTCGTCTTCGTCGTCCGGCACGTCCTCGCGACCGTCCGCGCTGCACGACGAACTCAGCGCCAGCGGGTTGCTTCCTCCGGTGGCGATGCAGAACGAGCCCTCCTGCGCCCAGTCGAGGTAGTCCTCGGCGTACACCGCGCCCGAGAGGTGGTTGTGCAGATCTCCGCCCTTGGGCATCGCTTCGAGGAAGCGGAAAAGTGCGGCCGTGTCGTCGCGCAGCGTCTCCATCTCGGCCGCCGTGGCCGCCGCGGCGACCTCGGCGCAGACCGCGGCAGAGTCGGTGCACGGCGGTCGCGACGCGTCCGGCGCCGATCCGTCGTCCGGGACCTGCGCGTCCGCCCCCATGCCGCCGTCCACCCCGCCATCGGTGGTGCTCTGTTCGTCGCAGCCCGCGAGGCCAACGAGTGTGAGCAGGACGAGGATGGAGAGGCGAGGAAGCAGGCGCATGCCCGAGCCAAGCACATCTGCGCCGGAGATTCGAGGTCCGGTCAACCGCGCAGCGCGCGATCGAGGTCTTCCCAGAGGTCCTCCACGTCCTCGACGCCGACGCTCATGCGGGCGAGGCCTTCGCCGATCCCGGCGGCCCGCCGCTCCTCCTCGGTCCAGCTGGCGTGGGTGGTGGACGCCGGGTGGGTCATCAGGGAACGCACGTCGCCAAGGCTGACGGCGCGGGAGATCAGTTCCAACCGGTCGTACATCGCGGCCCCTGCGGCTCGACCGCCGTCGACCTCGAACGCGATGAGCCCCCCGAAACCGTTGCGCATCTGCCTGGACGCCACCGCGTGGCCGGGGTGATCGGTCAGCCCGGGGTAGGCGACCCGCGCGATGCATGGATGACCCGACAGTCGCGTCGCCAACTCGAGCGCGGTCACCGACGCCCGCCCTGCCCGCAGACCCAGGGTCCGGAGCCCGCGGGCGATCAGCATGGCCGACAACGGAGAGAGCATGCCGCCGCACATGCGCGTGCCAACGCGCCGGACCTCTTCGATGGCGCCACGCTTGCCGACAACGACCCCGCCGATCGCGTCGCCGTGCCCCGCGATCCCTTTGGTGGCCGAGTGCACCACCAGGTCCGCGCCAAGCGAAAGCGGCCGCTGGTGGTAGGGCGTGGCGAACGTCGAATCGACGACCACCGTGCGCGCCGCCGCCTGCTCGACCACCGCCTCGATGTCGGTGACCGCGAGCACGGGGTTGGACGGTGTCTCGAGGTAGACGAGCTGCGTGTTGTCGCGCAGCGCCGCGCTGACGCTCGCCGGGTCGGTGGCGTCCACGAAGGTGGTTTCGACACCGAAGCGCGCGAAGTGCGAGCGCAGCAGCTTGCCGGTCTCCGCGTAGAGACTCGCCGCCGCGACGACGTGGTCCCCGCTCGCGAGATGGGCCGCCAGAGCGGCGTGCACCGCGGCCATTCCACTGCTCAAGACGACCGCGTCTTCGCCCTCTTCGAGCGCGGCGAGCTTCCGTTCGAGGCGGCGAACGGTCGGGTTGCTCCATCTCCCGTAGATGCCGCCTGATTGCCGGCCAGCGAACAGGTCGGCGGCATGGGCGGCGGACTCGAAGGCGAAGGCGTTCGAGAGCACGACGGGGGCCTCGAGCGCGCCGGTGACCGGGTCGCTTTCGTCGCCGGCGTGCACGGCGAGGGTGTCGAATCGGGCTGCCATGGGGCGAACAGTGGCATTCCGGTGGCGCGGGAACCATGTGGCGGCGCGGTTTGCTACCCTCCGGCGATGGTGACGGCTCGGTTCGGCCCCTACGAGCTGGTCCACCGGCTGGGCACCGGCGGGATGGCCGAGACGTATCTGGCCGTTCGCCGCGGTCCGGGCGGCTTCGTCCAGCACGTGTGCCTCAAGCGCATCCTGCCGGCGTTCGAGTCGGACCCGTCGTTCGTGGCGCAGTTCCTCGAAGAGGCCCGCCTCGCTGCGCGGCTCCGGCACGGCAACATCGCGCAGGTGGTGGACTTCGGCGAGGTCGGAGGCAGCCACTACCTGGCGCTCGAGCTCATCGACGGGATGGATCTGCGCACGCTTCTCCAGCGCCTGAGGGACCGCGGCGCGCGGCTCTCGCCCGAGCAAGTCGTCCATATCGGGCTGGAGCTGGCGGCGGCGCTGGAGGTTGCGCATCGTGCTGACCGCGAGCGGCCGCCGATCATCCACCGCGACGTGTCCCCCTCAAACGTGCTCGTCAGCCGCGAAGGCGAGGTCTACCTAACCGACTTCGGCATCGCACGCGCGCTCGGGGCCCAGCGCCGCACCGACTCCGGCGTGGTGCGCGGCAAGGTCCCGTACATGGCGCCCGAGTACGCCATGACCGGGGAGTTCGACGCGCGCACCGACCTCTTTGGACTGGGCGTCCTGCTCTTCGAGGCGCTGGCCGGTGAGCGGCCGTACCAAGGGCGGACCGAGCTCGAGACGCTGACGGTCATTCGGGAGGGGCGTCATCGCTCGCTCGCCGAGCTCGCCCCCGGCGCGCCGCCGGCCCTGATCGGAGTGGTCGAACAGCTCCTGCGGCCCGAACCCGCCGCCCGTCCCGCGAGCGCCGGCGCGCTGCTCGATGCCCTGGCCTCGGTCGCGCCCCCTGCCACGGTCAGCCGCCAGCTCGGTGGCGTCGTGCGCGAGTCGGGCCAGTCGCTGCGTCAATCGCTCGAGCTGTCCGGCGCCCTCCCCACCGAGCAGCTGGCCATCGCGTCCGCGCCCCGTTACCCGGACGTGCGGCCATCGGACCCCGGCGCCGCAACCCGAACCGCGCCTGTCTCGGCGAGCGCAGGTCACACCGCAGGTGGGGTCTGGAGCGCCACCGACCCCACGCACGTCAGCCACCACGACACGCCCTCCCCGTACGCGATCCCGGCCACGAACGTCTCGCTGCCCGCGATGCAGGTCTCGGTGATCGGCGTCGACGAGGGGACCGCTCCCGAGCGCGTGGGGACGCCGGCCTGGATCTGGGCCCTCATCGCAGGGATCGGCCTCGTGCTGTTCGCGATCGCCGGAGCGGGCGCGTACTGGGTGGTGCAGTTGCTCCAGGCGGGGCCGTGAACAAGGCCTGGATCGGCGCGGCCAAACCCGCGAGCTGGCCCAAGCTGCTGGTGCCGTTTGTGCTCGGTCAGGCCATCGGCCTCGGCGCGGGAGACTCCGCCTGGACCGAGCGCACACTCGCGTTTGGGCTCGGCCTCGTGTTTACGGTCTTGGATCTCCTGTTCATCGTGTTTCTGAACGACTGGGGGGACCGCGAGGTCGACGCGATCAAACGCCAGATGTTCCCGAAGAGCAGTCAGAAGACGGTGCCGGACGGGCTGCTGGCGGCACACCAGCTGTTGTTCGCCGGCCTCGCGGCGGGGGGGCTCGCGCTCGCGGTGGCCGTCGTCTCCGGCGTGCTGCTCGGCCGGCCCTGGCTCGGGCCGTTGGCGGCGGGCGCGCTCGGGATCTTCGTCGCGTACACCTTGCCGCCGCTGAAGCTGAACTACCGAGGCGGAGGGGAGTTGCTCGAGATGGCGGGCGTCGGGCTCGTGCTGCCCGCGTTCCACATGTACCTGCAGGGGGGCGAAGTCGCTCCGGGGGTCGCGCTCCTGCCTGGGTTTGCGCTGCTCTCGCTCGCCAGTGCGGTGGCGTCCGGGCTCTCCGACGAACGCTCCGACCGAGCCGGTGGCAAACACACCTTCGTGACCCGCTTTGGCAACGCGGCCGGACGCCGGACGACGGAGGTGCTCGCGTTCGCTGGCGCAACGCTCTGGGCGGGGAGCGGGTGGTTCGCCGGCACACCCGTGTGGGTCGGCGCAGGCGCCGCGCTCGTCGCCTACTGGTACGTCGGCGGCACCTTCGCTCGAAGCGGGCGTGCCAAGACCGATCGGTTCTCGGCTCAGCGGCAGTACAAGGGCGCGCTGCATCACGCGATCTGGCGCGGCGGGGCGAGCGCGGCCATGTTGCTGGCGGCGTGGCATCTCCTTCTCCAGTAGCGTTCCCCCGACTCGAAGCGCTCGACCGGCGTCTGGACGAGCGCGGCGTGCTGCGCCTGACGGTCGCGCCGGGTCGAACCCTCGCCACACCGCTGGCATCCCTCGCACGGTCGCTGGACGTGGGCCCGGAGCTGGCGGACGCGCTCTCGGACGGATTGTTTCGCACCGTCGAGGCGATCGGCCTGCACTTCCCCGAGAACGTGTTCTGGGACCTGGATGGTCTCGTCGCGACCGCCGTCCGGGAGGCCGATTCCCCGGTTGCGCTGTCGAGCGCATTCGACGACATCGTGGCCTTGCATGCGCTGTTCGGTGCCCAGACCCCGATCCGCTTTCGATACGTACACGACTTCGTCTACGGGTTCGACTGGGCTCGCTGGACGGCGCGGGACCCCGCCTCGCGGGCGGGCATCCACCCCTACTCGCGCCGCTTCTTGGCCGTCATGTTGGAACGCGGCGCCCGGCTCCTAGAGCAGATCGCAGAGGCGGACCGGAAGTACCCGCCGCTCTCTGACGCCCGCCACCGCAACCCCTTCGGTTTCTCGCGTGAGCCTGAGGACGAAACACGCCTGCATCGCGCACTGGCCAGGGACGGCATGCTCCCCATCGAGGCGTGGAGCACGGAGGCCGCCGCCCACTGGGATCGGCCCTATACCGAGCTACGCGACCGACAAGCGGAGGCGCTGGGCATGCTCAAGCGAACATCAGCGCGCCCGCCCAGCCCAGATGGAGCAGCGTCGCCGCGCCCGCCACGAGGGTGACGAAACGAAGGCACGCGTCCCGCTGGGCGGCATCGGCGCGGTTGATCCACCGGAGCGCGATGAACAGCGACAACAGCGGCGCCGCAGCCATGAGCACCCGCCATTCGACCGTGAGCGGGGGGCCAACTTGTGTCGCGAGCAGCACGCCGATGCCCGTGAGCACGAGCGCGTCGCGCCGGGCCGTGCGCTCACCGCGACGCACCGGCCAAGAGAGCTTGCCGGCGGCACGGTCGGCTTCGACGTCGGGCAGCGCGGTGAGGATGTTCGACGCAAACGCGATGAGGAAGAGGGGTGCCAGCGCCTCGAACGGCGCGTCGGCCACGCGTGAGGTCATGCTGGCCCAGCCGACGAGCGGCAACACCACGCCGACCCCGAGCCCCTGCAGCACCTCCCCGAACCCGCGGTAGCTCAGACTCAGGGGCGCAAACGAGTACGCATGAAGAAGCACCAACGCGGCCGCGCCGAGCGCCGGAAGAAACGGCGCCTCGATCACGACGGCGCCCACGGTGGAGACGGCCATCACCCCCGCGGCGGACACCCACGCCGCGCGCTTCAGCTGGGCAGGGGTCAATAGACCGTCTTGGATTACGCGTGATCCCCCGGAAAACAGCGTAGGCGCGTCGTGGTGCGCGTCGGCCTCGCGGTCCGCGTAGTCGTTGGCGAACACGATGAACAGGTGGTCGAACACACCGAACGCGAACGCCACCGCGAGCCGCACCGGGTCGAGTGCAAATCCCATCGCGTGCGCGAACGCCACTCCGAGGAGGATCGGCGGCGCGATGTTGGCGTGCGCGAGGGGCCGCGCCGCCCGGAACCACGCCCGCGCCGTCATGGCGGGAAGGTAGAGCGGCGGCCGCCTCGAGGCCACCGTGCTCGCCGAGTTGCGACGCGCCGGGCGCGGGGAAGCGTGCTATCGAAGCACGTTGTGCCTCCGGACCCGTTTGCCACCCGCCTGTCGCTGTTCACCGGCAAGGGCGGGGTGGGCAAGACCACCGTGGTCGCGGCGCTCGCGACGGAGGCGGCCCGCCGAGGCCAGCGCCCGTTGATCGTAGAGCTCGGGCACCGGGCGTCGATGCAAGCGGTCTTCGGGGTGCCGAGCATCGGGCACGCGCCGGTGGAGGTGAGCCCGGGGGTCTTCGCGACGAACATCGACCTCGACGCCGCGCTCCGCGACTACATCGCAGATCATGTGCCCATCGCCGCGCTGGCGAAACGCATCGCGGAGAGCCCGTCCATGGCCCGGTTCTTCGAGGCCGCGCCGGCGGTCGGTGAGGTGCTGACGCTGCAGCGGCTCGAGGAACTGCTCGAAGGACCGTGGGATCCCGTGCTCGTCGATTTCGACGCGACGGGGCATGCGCTGATGTTCCTCGAGCTTCCGCGCGTGTTCGATGGCCTCGTCTCGGACGGTCCCGTGCATCGACTGCTGGAATCGTTCGCCCGGCTGCTGTCGGACCCGGACCGGACCGCGCTCCACCTCGTGACCCTTGCGGCCGCCCTCCCCGTACAAGAGACGGTCGAGCTGTTCTGCACGCTGCGGGACGAACACGCCGTCCGGCGTGGAAGCCTCTTCGTGAATCGTGTGCCGGCGGCGCCCGCGAGCACCGTCGACGACATCGCGCGTTGGATCGAGCTGCTTCCCGACATGCACCCAGCCAGAACAGACCTCGGCCTGCTCGCCGCACAGCATCGGCAACGTGCGCGGGCGGAGGCTCAGCTCGTTCGGCTCCGCACCGAGGTCGACATGCCGCTCGTGCCGCTCCCGGAGCAGTCGCGGCTGGATCTGGAGGCCCTGGGCCGGCTGGCAGGCGCGCCGTGAGCCTGCGTGAACTCCTCGAACGGCGTCGGCTGCTCGTCTGCGTGGGCCCGGGCGGCGTTGGCAAGACGACGCTCGGCGCGGCGATCGCGCTTGACGCGGCCCGGCGCGGGCAGCGGGTGGCGGTCATCACGATCGATCCGGCGCGGCGGCTCGCCGACGCCCTCGGGCTGGACGGGCTGGACGACACGCTCCGCCCGGTCGCGGGCGTCGGACCGGGCAGCCTGGACGCCGCGATGCTCGACACGAAGAGCAGCTACGACGCCCTCATCGCACGCGTCACCGAGGACCCGGATCGGCGTCAGGCCATCCTCGAGAACCGGGTCTACCAGTCGTTTTCGCGCACTCTGGCGCGCTCGCATGCCTACATCGCCATGGAGCGACTGCACGCCGTCATGCAGCAAGGCGAGCACGACCTGGTGGTGCTCGACACGCCGCCGACCCGCAGCGCGCTCGACATCCTGGACGCGCCAGGACGCCTGGTGCACTTCCTCGACGAACGGGTGCTCAGCGCCTTCGTGGGCGCACCCCGCGGAGGCGCCGCGGCGTGGCTCCGTGCGAAGAGCGCGGAAGTCGCCCTCCGGCTCTTCGGCGCGATGGTCGGCGATGACCTCATGCAGGAGTTGGCTGGCTTCTTCGAGGTGTTCTTCCATCTGCGTCACGGGTTCGCCGAACGTGCGTCGGAGGTGCAACAGTGGCTTCGCGATGAACGGACGGCGTTTGTGCTCGTCACGGCCCCGCAGTTGAGCCATCTCGCCGACGCCGCGTATCTCAGGGATGGGCTGGTGGCGCGCAGCGCTCCCCTCGAGGCGCTGCTGTTCAACCGCGCCTACGTTCCTGGGGACGACGGCCGCCCGCTCCGCGAAGGCACCTGGGAGAGGGCCGATGTGGAGCGGCGTTGGCCCGAAGGCGCGGCTGTCCTGGATGAGGCGCGGGCGCTCCGGGCGCGCCGGGTACGCGAGAACCGGGAGCTCGATCGCGCAACCGCCGACTTCAAGCTGCACGCCGGACCGCGGGTGCACGTCTGCCGTCGTTTTCCGCGGATGGAGCGCGAGCCCACGACGCTCGGCCAGCTGGTCGAGCTGATGGAGAACGCGTCACCCGGTTAGATGTGCGAGGTGGACTTGATGAGCCGTGTCCCGCCCGTGAGGAGGCTTGGCAGTGCGCCGAGCTCATCTAGCCCTTCGGCCCAGCGCTCTAAACCATCAGGAGATGGAACTGCATGTCGAAGTCTGCCCTCCAACACACGCTGATCCTCCTCCTGATCTCCGCGCTGTCGGGCTGCGACCCGAACCCCATTCCCTTGGTCGTGGAGGTGCGCGGTGACTTCGCCCCCTCGCTCGAGGTCGATCGCATCGAGCTCACCGTGGAGCCAACCGAGGGCGGCCTCGACCCACACGTGCGGAGCGTGGCGATCGGACCGGCCGACTCGTTCCGCGACGGGGTGCGTGTTGCGGAAATCGAAGACGTGGTCGGCGGTCGACGGCGCATGGTTGCGCGCGCACTCCTCGGAGAGCGCCTGGTCGTGTCTCGCGCCGTCGCGATCGACTTGCGGCAGGCCACGCTCGTGACCGTGTTCTTGACGCGGAGCTGCGTGGGCGTCGACTGCAGTCCCGCTGGCTCGGACTTCACGTGCGTCGATGGGCAGTGTGTACCGGAAGCCTGCGTCCCGGCCCGACCGGAGACCTGCGAAGGGTTCGTGCCGGCGTGCACGGAGGACGATCAATGCGACGCCGCCGATTGCGCGAGCGCGCTCTGCGCGGACGGTGTGTGCGTGGCCGGAGGCACGTGCCCGCTCGGCGCGATCTGCCATCCGATCGACGGCTGCGTGGCCACGGATCTCCCGTCGGACGCCGGTCCCCGCGACGCGGGTCCGCCGGACGCAGGCCCTCCAGACGCAGGTCCGCCGGACGCGGGGGGCTGCGGAGCGAGCCCCGCCTGCGATGACGGCATCGCCTGTACGGTCGACTCCTGCGTCGACGTGGCGTGCACATTCACCCCGTCGAACGCCGCCTGCGGAGACGGGATGGTCTGCGACCCCAGCCTGGGCTGCGTTGCATGCCTGACTGATGCGGCGTGCGATGACAGCGTGCCCTGCACGACGGACACGTGCGACGCCGGCATGTGCGTCAACTCGCCGGAGGACACGGTCTGCCGGGTCGGGCGACGCTGCTCCGCCACGCTCGGCTGCGTGGAGTGCGTCACGCCTGGCGACTGCGATGACGGCGTGGACTGCACGTCCAACGTGTGCGACGCGTCCGGGGCCTGCTCGAACCCGCCCATCGCCGGTCGATGTGGGGTCGGCCTGACGTGCGAAGTCGGCGGCTGCTGCGAGGTGTCTCCGTGCCAGCCGGTCTCGCCTCAGTGCGGCTGCCTCCCGGGAAACAGCTGTTACCTCGCGTCGGGGTTGCGTTGTCTGCCCGCGGGCTCGGGCGCCAGCGGACAGCCGTGTGTCCTCGGCAACGCGTGCGCGCCTGGGCTCCACTGCGGCGACGTGTACGACCTCGCGTCCGGAGGGCCGACCGGAGAACGAGAGTGTCGCCCGTACTGCGAGACGGACGCGGACTGTCCCGGAGGCGAAGGCTCGTACTGCCACTACGACCTCGGAGACGGCATTCGCGGCTGCACCATCGACTGCCGTCCGGACACCCAGGAAGGCTGCGGCGCCAACGGGAACTGCGTCGTGTTTCTCGAGGGCATGACGCTGCGGCCGACCATCGCGTGCGCGGGCCCGATTGGCTCGGGAGGCAATGGGGCCGCGTGCGCGTCGCTGAGCGATTGCCAGAAAGGCTATTTCTGCGAGGGAGGAAGCCTGCGCTGCCGAGAATCGTGCCGGTTCGACCCGCCCGGGGACCCCTGCACCGTGGGCTCGTGCGCGCCGCTTCCGTTTACGGTCGACGGCGAAACCTGGGGCCTGTGCGTGTGAATCGCACTACGACGAACAAGCGTGCCTCGATCCGCCGATGAGAAGAGGCGCCGCGCCACCAAGTACGGGCGGCGCCACCGGGTCCTCCGTGCGCAAGAGAGCGCCGTGGAGCTGGAGGCCGTGGTCGCCGCGCTCCTGAAGGAACTCGGCCGGAGCGGTGTTTCCAAGGCCGACCGGCGGCGCCTCGTCAACGACCTGAAGCGGACCCGTGACCATACTCGTCGGCGCCGCGCGATATGGGCGATCATCGACGCGCTCGAGACCGCCGAAGCGATCTGACTGCCTCCAGCCATCTGACTGGCGCCGGCCGAACGGGGCGCTCACGGGGGACCGTGCCGAAACATGAGCGCCATGCGGGGCTCCGCCCTTTTGACCTTTGGGACCGCGTGCTCCCAGTGGCGTCCGCTCGTGCCGCCCATCACGACGAGGTCGCCCCACCCGGTCGACCACGCTCGAGTCGCCCCACCGCCGAGCGGCCGCACGGCGAAGGTCCTCGAACCGCCGAGCGACGCTACACAGACACACCCGTGCGCCCAATCGCGAACGCCTTTGTCGCGATGCCAGGCCACACTGTCGGCGCCGTCTCGGTAGAGCGCGAGCTGGATCGCGTCGAAACGATACCCGTACCGTTGCCCCAACGTGTCCGCCATGAGCCGAAGGAGGGGCGCCTCTCCCGACTCGGGCAGCGAAGCGAGGAGGCGCGGCACCGCGACGACTCGCTCGTACATCACGCGCTCCATTCGCCGCCAGCGCAGCACCGAACGCAGCTCATCGAACAGCGCTTGGTGCCCGGTGATCCAGCCCGGCACGCGCTCCACCCAGCCGCCGCGTGCGTCCAGCCGATGGCGTGAGGCAGCCGCAAAGCTGGCGTCAAACTCCGGGACCTCAGCCCGCCCAAACAGCGTGGTCTGCACGGCCCCATCGTACACTGAACACACGTACAGTCAATCAGTCGGGAATCGAGAGCAACAGGTCGGCCACGTTGGTCCCTGTCGGTCCGCAATGGAGGGCGGTCCCGAGTCGCTCGAAGAACCCGGACGAGTCGTTGTCGGCGAGAGCGCGCGCCGGCTCCAGCCCGGACGCGTCCTTTACCGCCTGCGCATCGACGAGCGCGCCGGCTGCGGCGCTCGTGCCGTCGACCCCGTCCGTGCCGAAGGCCAGCAAAACCGAGGACGACCAGCCCGAGAGCAGCGCGGCCAGCGCGACTTCCTGGTTCCGCCCGCCCCGGCCTCCGCCGCGCACCACGACGGTCGTTTCGCCGCCCCATACCCATCCCCCGCCTCGGAGGCGACCCCCGAGCACGCGCGCCTCGCCCTCGAACACGCCGGGCCGATCTTGGAGCGACAACCCACGATCGCGTGCGGCGGCGCGCACCGCGTCCCGCGCCGATCGATGGTCGGCGACGAGCGAGACGGACGGCGGTGAGGGCAGCATCCGCGGAGCACACGCCGCGGACGGCAGCGTGAGTCCATACGTCGCCGCGATCTGTGCGAGCGGGGGCCCGGAGAGCCCCATCGTGGGTCCCGAGGCCACGCACGAGAGCGGTCGTCCCGGCACGTCCGAGAGGACGAGGGTCCGGAGACGGGCCGGGGCGACCATGCGCGCGAGCCCGCCGCCCTTGATCTGAGACAGCGACGCGCGAACCGTGTTCAGCACGTCGATCGGCGCGCCCGCACGCATGAGCGTGTGCCTTGCATCGTGGATCGTCTCGAGCGCGATCCCCTGTCTGGGCAGCTCGAGCATGGCGCTGCCTCCGCCCGAGATCAGGCACAGCGCCTGGTCGTCCGGCCCAAGAGAGCCCGCCAGCTCGGCCACGCGCCGTCCGGTGGCGACCGCATTGGGAGCGGGGTCCGGATGCCCGCCGAGCCGCACCTCGAGATCCCCGAGACTCACCCCGCTGGGGTCGAGCGCGACGACCAAGCCGCCCTGGACGTCCGCTTCGCCGAGCGCCGCGCGCGCCATCGGCACGCTGGCCTTCCCGAATGCAATGAGGGTGACGGGCCCTTCCACCGGGGCACGTCGCAGCGTCTCGCGGGTCGCATGCTCCGCATCGACGGCGCGAAGACCCGCTTCCGCGATGTCGAGCGCGCGCGCCCTCGCCCATCGCACCCGGCGGGGGAGCGAGGGGGCCAGGAGACGGTCACGTCGGAATCGCACGCGCACCAGTATGACGCCTGGCGTGGGCACGCACCGCTTGCCATCATCGCCGCGCATGCCCTCGCTGCGCCGGTCGCTGTGTTCGAGTCCGCGCACGGCGTGGCTAGTTGGGCTGCTCACGCTGGTTGCTGGGATGGCGCCCCTGGGCGCTTCGGCGCAGACCAGCGCACTCGTGCTCGTCGGGGAGCGCGGGGCACCCGAGCAGCTCGAGCGCGCCCGCGCCGGCGTCATCGAAGTGCTGGCCGAGCAAGCCGTGCGACTGGTGCCGACGCCCGATGGCGCGCCGTGCGCCGAGACGGAGTGTGCGGCCCGGATGGCGCTCACGACGGGCGCGGACACGGTGCTGCTGCTTGAATTGACCGAGGATGCGGTCCGTCTCACGGCGGTCAACCGAGACGGCGACACCCGGAGCACGACAGCGTCCCTGTCGGAGCAGGACGCTGCGCTCGCCGCTGGGGCCGCCGCCGAACGCCTGCTCGAGTCCACGCCGCTGGCCGCGCTCGGCTTCCTCCGCGTGGAATCGTCTCCTCCAGGCATCGATGTCCGAATCGACGGCGCACGCGCGGGCACGACCCCGCTTCGTCGCTCGCTTCCGGCAGGCGAACACCGCATCGAGCTGACGCCGAGCGGTCGGGATCCCATCGAGCGGTTCGCCACCGTGACCGAGCGCGAGGAAGCCTCCGTGATCGTCGACACCGCGGACGCCGAGGAGGACGACGCGGAGGAGGAAGACCTACAGCACACGATCGATCCGGCCACCGAAGCGAGCCCGTGGAACTGGGCGATCGGCGGCGGACTTGCGGTCGCGGGGGTCGTCGCGCTGATCTCTCCACTGTCCACGCTTGCGCGGGACGGCGAGTGCACCGATCGCATCGATGATGTCGGCTGCGTCGAGCAAGTCCGCATCGGAGCCCAGACCGGGATTCTCCTCGGGGTGGGAATCAGTGCGTTGCTCGCCGCAGTCGTGGTCGATGTCGTGGCGCCGATCCGCGTTGATGTGGCGGCAAGCGAGGAATCGGCCGCCGTCTGGGTGACAGGGAGCTTCTGAGCATGGCGAGGCGCTTCGTTCTCGGGTTGATTCTATGGAGCGCGGCGCTGCTCGGGGGCTGCCCCGAGACGGTGCGGTGCGACGACGGAGAGGTCTTCGACGAGGACGGGGAGTGCGGTCCCATCCCTGACGCCGGCGATTCCAGGGACGCAGGACCCCCCGACAGCGGGAGCTGAGCGACGCGAACGTGGTTCTTCGCTTGCGGGGAGCCCCGGCCCTCCCCTACGGTCACCCAGACGTGTCCGACGCAGGAACACCCGACGG
>JBGCFC010000186.1:0-32307 GCA_045106715.1 Sandaracinaceae bacterium | reverse complement strand
CGGTGGTCGAGGCCTCCGCCGTCAGCGTGGTCTATGCGCTGGTCGTCGAGATCACCGTGCACCGGGCGCTCAAGCTTCGGGAGGTGCCGCCCATCGTGAAGGAAACGGGCGTCATCCTCGGCTCGCTGCTGGTCATCATGGTGGCGGCGCTCGCGTTCAGCGAGTTCCTCCACGTCAAACACGTGCCGGAGGCGGCCGTCGAGGTGATCCAGGGCTGGGATCTTTCTCCCGTCGCGTTCCTGATCATCCTCAACATCCTGCTGCTCATCGTGGGCACGCTGATGGACATCCTGAGCGCGATGTTCCTGTTCGTCCCGCTGCTCGCGCCGATCGCGGCGTCGATGGGCGTCGACCCGATGCACTTCGGGATCATCTTCATCGTGAACCTCGAGATCGGCTACCTGACCCCGCCCGTTGGGCTGAACCTGTTCGTGGCCTCGACGCTCTTCGAGAAGCCGCTCGGTCACATGATCCGCTCGGTCGGTCCGTTCATCGGACTCATGCTCGTGGGTCTCGGCATCATCACGTATGTGCCGGCCGTCTCGGTGGGCCTCGGCGCGTTCATCACCGGCGAGGATCAGGAAGAGGTGCAGGCTCCGGACCCCTCCCCCCTCGACGACCCGGAGCCGCTCGACGACGGCGCGCTCGGCGAGGACGGCGAAGACGGCACACAGTCCATGGAAGACATGATGCGTGAGGCCGGCATCGGCGACGAGGACGACGAGGGCGGCGCCATGACCATGGAGGAGATGATGCGCGCGGCTGGCATCGGCGAAGACGGCGAGTCCGAGGAGGCGCCTTCCGACGAGGAGGAGCCCAACGGAGAGCAAGGCCCCACGGACATCGAGGAGGAAGCCGGCGGACGACCGCTCACCATGGAAGAGATGATGGAGGCCGCTGGGGTGGAGTGAGGGTTTGATCCCGGGCACCACCACCCCCAGAGTGATCGGGCCGCATGGACGTGCTCAACGCCATCCTGATCGGCCTCTGGGCTGCCTTCGCCATCAGCGTCGTGATGCGCCTTCGCCGGCGCGGTGAGCGCGCGTTCGCGTCTCCGATGCGCCCCACCGACCGACGCTTGGTCGGTGCGACCGCCTTTTATCTTGCCGTGCCGGCCTGGGTCCTGCTGTCCCAGCTGACGCAGATCCTCATGCTCGAGCTGCTCGACAACGGTCTCGGTGCCGCCTCGACCGTGATCTATTGGGGTCACCTCGAGCCCGCAGTCCCCGAAGCGCTCACTCCACTCGGACGTGCCGGCGTCGCCGCGACCGGTCCGGTCGTGATGATGCTGGGCGCGGGCCTGGCCTTTTCCCTCGTCGCGCTGCGCCCTCAGGGCGCCGCCCGGAATGCGCTTCTCGTTGAAAGCGGGCGCCTTCTTCTCATGCTCGCGTTCGGCATCTGGCCCGTCGTGTCGCTCCTGCGGCAGGAGGGCGATGTCTGGGCGTTCCGGGAAGCCCTCGAGACCCGCCACGCCGGCAGCGGAGACCTCGCGCTGCTCGGCTACGGCATCCTGGGTGCGTACGCCTTCTTCCGCTGGCGACGTGCGCACGCACTTCGGGTGCGCACCACCCCGGCCCACGACGAAGCTCGGGAAGCGGCGGCGGCGTTGGCGGAGCGTCCGAACGACGCCCACGCGCTCCACAAGCTTGGGCAGGCGCAGCTCAGTGTTCGGGACCCGCGCGCCGTGGACACGCTTCGACGGGCACACACACTGGCGCCCGACGACCCTGCCATGGAGCTCGCGCTCGGGCGCGCGCTGCTCCGGGAGGGCGCCGCCAGCGACGCGTCAGCGCATCTGCGGCGTGCCGGGCAGCGTCTCGAGGACGAAGGCGAGGACGAAGACCTGCTCTTCGAGGTGACCCTTTCGTTGAGCGCGGCGAGGATGGCGCTCGGAGACCTCGAGGGCGCCCTGCTGACGGCCCAAGAAGCCGAGCATCGCGCCCCACGCAACCCACGCGCGTGGCTGATGATCACGGATGTACTCGCTGCATCCGGTGACCGCGCGCAGGCGAAGCAACGCCTCGAAGCGGGCTTCCAAGGCGGGGACCGCGCGCTCGAACGCGAGATCCAACGCCGGCTCGACCGCCTCCGACGTCGGTAGGCGCACCGTCAGGCCAATCCTCCTACGAACTTCGTGCCGATGCGCGTAATTTGAAGGCATGACCCCCCGGCACCTGACTCTCCCGGCCGCGCAAACGCTCGGCCTCGCCCTCTTCGTGAGCACCTTGGCCGCGGCCAGCCCAAGCGAGGCCCAGCCGCAGTTCGAAGCCGATGCCGACGGATACATCGTCATGGAGATGGAATCCGTGCCCATCCCGAGCGGGCACGAATGGTCACGGCGAACGGCGCTGCCCGACGCGTCCGGCGGCGCCTACTACCGGTTCACGGGAAACGGGATCTGCAACGGCCCCGCAAACAGCCCGCTTCGGTACACGTTCCGCATCGACACGGCAGGCACGTACGAGCTCCGCCTCCGCGCGGCGCGCATCTTCCACTGCGTGTTGGGCGCTCCGCACGACGCAATGAACCGCTGCAGCGAGGAAGACCGCACTTGCGACAGCCTCGGCGAACCGGTCGACAACACCTGCGCGGCGGACAATCAGTGCATCCGGACCGACATCTCGAACGACGCGTTTGTGCACATCGAGACGTCCACCGGCGAGTACGTCGAGTTCATCGGCCAGCCAGGCTCCAGCGTCGGAGACCCCATCAAACTGTTCGGCGGCGCGAACAACGCCTGGGGCTTCACAGGGCGGCGCGCGCTCGACATCGCCGGCAAGCACGATGCCCAATGGACGCTGCCGGCGGGCGACTACACGCTCGTCGTTCAGGGCCGCTCGCAGGGCTTCCGCATCGACCGGATGGTGTTCTTCGACATCGACCGGGGCTCCGTCGGGGACGCAGACGGGCGGGCAGAGACGTTGTTCACGGCCCCGCCGGAGGTGGACGCCGGGGTGATGGACGCGGGTTCGGACACCGACGCCGGTTCCGGCACCGACGCCGGTTCCGGCACCGACGCCGGTTCCGGCACCGATGCTGGAACACGCACAGACGCGGGCGCCAACACGGACGCCGGGGAGCCCTCAGCTCGAGACGCGGGCCGGCGCAGCGATGGGGCACCGTCGGGCATCGACGGGGGCAGCGACGGCAGCGCGGAGGGCGGCTGCGGCGTCAGCGCGTCAAGTCGGGACGGTTTGCCGGCCTGGATGCTCGTGATCGGTGCGCTCGTCGCGGTTCGTCGCCGTCGAAAGTAGCAGCACTGAGGGGCGTCGAACGCGCAGCGCCGCTCGTCGTCCCCACCCGAACGAAGGCACGGGGGCTTCGACGAGAGGAAGCGCGGCGGTGAACACGGTCGCGCCCCCGGGCTCAGAGTTCCCCGAAGGCGCCGCTCGCCTCGAGCTGGCCGCCGCCGAACGAGAACGTCGGGGACACCGTGCCGAGCCGTGTGCCGGCCGTGACGCCGGTGTCGAGCTCCATGCTGTCGCCGAAGCTCAGCGAGCTCGGGGCCGAGAAGACAGGCTGGGGGAGCGGCGCGCGGCCATCGCCGAGAAGCACGCCCGTCAGGTGGTGACCGAGGACGGCCACAAACGCCCCGACCCGCTGACGCTCCTCCACGCTGAGCGCCCGGTCGGTGGAGAAGCCGAGCTCGGTCAGCGCGATGCTGCCGAGCGCCGGGCGGTCGCCCTCCCCTTCGAACGCCGTCTCTGCGGTCACGGAGAAACGGATCTCCATGCTTTCGCCGTACGGCGCCGGCCCCGACACGGTGGCTGTGAAGCCGCCGAGCATGAGCGTGACGTTGTCGGCCCCGGTGTCCACGACCGGCGGGAGCTGCGAGTCCAGGACGATCATGTCCGGTGCCACGATCATGTCCGGCGCCACGATCATGTCCGGCGCCACGATCCCGCGCGTCCCGCCGCCGGCCCACACCGCGTACAGCCCCTGGTTAAGGGTGGAGGCCGAGACGGTGACACCACTCGCCGACGCGAGGCTGCCCACGACGAGCGCGTTGTCTTCACGCATCGGCACACCGAGCCCGGGCAGCGCGCCCGACGCCGGCACGTAGCGCGTCGAGAGCCCGAGCGTCAGGCCCTCCTCGGCGCTGGCGTCCACCGACGAGGGGCGTGTTTGCACCGTGATCGGGAGCGTGGTCCCCGACACCGAGGTGACGTCGACCGCATCGGCCACGCCCACGCCCTCGAGCATGGCGTCGACGAGCGCGGCGACCGCTTCGCTGTAGAACGTCCCGATCCGGTCGCGGAGCGCGTCGTCCCCGCCGGCCTCCAGGAACGCGTCGGTGACGAGCGGCTGATGCTCGGGAGCGAGCGTGGGGAACGACGCCGCCACGGCTTGGAGTCGGACCGACTCGATCTCGCGCAGCGCGCTCTGCGCCTCGCCGTCGACCAGCCCCACGTCCAGCGCGGCGGTGACCTCCACGTCGAACGTCGCCGTTCCGGTGCCGGCGAAGTCAGCCGTCTCGGTGCACATGAGCGTGACTGGGTCGCACTCGCTGACGACGAAGAGGGTCGAGCCTTCGACCCGGGTCTCGATCTCGATGCCACTCGCCGTGGCAACCAAACGGAGGCCATCGTCGATCACCGTCAACGAGGTGTCCTCGGGGTCGTCGAGCGAGCTCGTCATGTAATCCACGTTCGTGAACCACGCCTCCGGCATGTCGTCGACGCAGGAGAACCCCGGAGGCGGCACGCAGGGGGGCGGCGGCGGAAGTACATACGGCCCGATGGGAAGCCGGGCGTCGACCACGGTGCTGAGCAGGCCCGCTTGGTTCACCCGCGTGAGCACGTCGTGAAGGCTGCCGAGCGTGCTGGCGTCGTCCTCGTCGTCCACCGCGGACTGCGACAAACGAAGGGCGGCCTGGGTGGCGATCGGGGCGTCGTCTCCCTCGAAGCGCGGCGCGACCAAGAACGCGCAGTGCTGCCGCCGGCCGGCGGCCTCGACGGTGAACGACTGAAGGCCGAAGCGCGCGACCCGCTCGACGGACACCAGGCCGAAGTCGTCGGGCTCGACCCGCTCGCCGTCGATCGTGACGTCACCACCGAGGCCGCGGATGGCCGCCCGCAGCTGGAGCGGCTCCCCTGGGCGCGCGCGAAGCATCTCACCGTAGGCCGGGGACACGCAGCGGATGGGTGCGCTCAGCGGGATGGCCCCGCTGTCCGCAGGGCCCGCGTCGACCGCCGCGGCGTCGGTGAGGCCGGCGTCCGTGGGGGCGTCACCGTCGCACGCGGCCACGAACAGGGCCGACATCAAGAGAAGAGAAAGGCAAAGAAGAGCGCGCACAGCCCGCATCCCTCCACTGTGCCATGTCTACCGGGCCGCGTCCCACGAGGAAGCCGGCGGCCGCGACACCTCCGAGCTGCAGGAGCAGCAGAAGCGGTACCCCCCAAACGAAGCGAGGCTTCTTCGTCTTGTGCCGAAACACCCGCATGCCGAACCAGGCCCCCGCTGCGCCGCCGAGAGCCGTCAGGCGCCACAACATGCGCTCCGACACCCGCCGCCCCGCCGACTTCGCGCGATGCTTGTCGAACGCAAACACCCCCGCCACCAGCAGGTTGTACGCCGCCAAGAGCATCACCGCGCCGAACCACACGCCCCCGCCTCTACCTCGCCGCACGGGGAACGGCGAGTCGAAGGCGCCGTCCCCGGCCGACCGAAGTCGGCTCGCCCTCCGTGGGCGACGGCGCTCTGCTACAGTCCCGCCCCCATGGCCTACACCGTTTTTGCGCGTAAGTACCGACCGCAGACGTTCGCAGACCTGGTCGGTCAGGAGCACGTAACCCGGACGCTCTCGAACGCGATCACTTCCGAGCGCGTCGCGCACGCCTTCCTGTTCACCGGGGTGCGCGGCGTGGGCAAGACGACCACCGCGCGGATCCTCGCCAAGGCGCTGAACTGCGAAAACGGTCCGACCCCGACGCCGTGCGGCACATGCGACGTCTGCGTGGACATCACCGCGGGGCGCGACACCGACGTCCAGGAGATGGACGGCGCCTCGAACAACAGCGTGGAGGACGTCCGCCGGCTCCAGGAGTCGATCCCGTATCGACCGGCGCGGGACCGCTTCAAGGTCGTGATCGTCGATGAGGTTCACATGCTGTCGACGGGCGCGTTCAACGCGTTCCTGAAGACGCTGGAGGAGCCGCCCCCGCACGTGAAGTTCATCTTCGCGACGACCGAAGCGCACAAGGTCCCCGTCACGATCCGGTCCCGTTGCCAGCGCTACGATTTCCGGCTCATCCCGCAGGCCGTGGTGGCCGGCCGCGTCCGCGAGATCCTCGCGGCGGAGTCGATCGAGGCCGACGAGACCGCGGTCGCGATGGTGGCCCGTGAGGCGGCGGGCTCGATGCGCGACGCGCTGACCCTGCTGGACCAGATCGTCGCGTTCGGCGGCGACAGCCTAAAGGGCGACGAGGTCGCGCGGGTGCTGGGCATCGCGGCGCGGAACGCGGTGCATACCATCGCCAAGGCGGTGCTCGGGGGAGACGGCGCGGCGGTGCTGATGCAGGTCGACACGCTCGCGCAGAACGGGCTCGACATGCTGCACTTCTCGCGGCAGCTGCTCGACCTGTTTCGGGACATGGTCGTCCTCCAGGTGACCGGCGGGGAGACCGATCTCGTCACGCTCGTGGACGAGGAGCGCAGCCGCGCGATGGAAGTGGGCGGCTGCGTCGACATTCAGGAGCTTCAGCGCTCGTTCAGCGGACTGTCCAAGATCGTCGACGACGTGGCCCAGTCGGGCACGCCGCGCACCATGCTGGAGATGGGGCTGGTTCGGCTCGCGACCCGACCGCCTCTGCTTCCGCTCGCCGAGCTGATCGCCCGGCTCGACGCGCTCGAGCGACGCGGGGGCGGCGGGGGCGGCGGCGGCGCACGCCGAGGGGGCGGAGGGCGACCGGCCCCAGGAGGGTCATCCACCCAAGGCGCACGGAGCGCCGCTGCCGACATCACGCCTCATTCGGCCCGCGCGCCGGAACCGGCCCCCCGAGCCGACGAGCCACCGGTCGCGCCCTCGGGCGCCGCCGCAGCAGAGGGCGCGCAAGCCGACCCGAGCGCCACCGCTGAAGCCGAGCAACATACCGAAGCCGAAGCCGGTCAGCGCGCAGCAGCCGAAGCCCAGCAGCACGCCGAAGCCGAAGCCAGTCAGCGTGCCGAAGCGGAGCGCGCCGAAGCCCAGCAGCGTGCCGAAGCCGAAGCCCAGCAGCACGCCGAAGCCGAAGCCCAGCAGCACGCCGAAGCCGAAGCCCGGCAGCGTGCCGAAGCCGAAGCCCAGCAGCGTGCCGAAGCCGAAGCCCAGCAGCGTGCCGAAGCCCAGCAGCGTGCCGAAGCCCAGCAGCGTGCCGAAGCGGAGCGTGCCGAAGCGGAGCGTGCCGAAGCGGAGCGCGCCGAAGCGGAGGAGCGCAGCCAGGCCGAGCAACGCGCCAAAGCCGATGCCGAGCAGCGCGCCGCGGCCGAGCAGCGCGTCGCCGAAGTCGAGTCGGAGTCGGTCCCCGTCCCGACCTTGGCCGCTACCTCATCGGGGTTGGGCGGCCCGCCGGTGGACGAGGCGCAAGCCTGGGAAGAGATCGTCAGTCGGGTCATGGGAGCACGGCCGGCGCTGGGCGCGGTGCTCAAGCACGGGGTGGCGCTCGAGGTCAGCGCGTCGAAGATCGTGCTCGGTTTTGCGCCCGGGAGCTTCTTCGGGCAGCAGGCCGAAGCGCTCGGCGGCCGCGAGGGCATCGCCGACGCGGCCAAGGATGTGCTAGGCACTCGACCCACCGTCGAGGTGACGGTGGCCGACCCGTCCCAGAACACCCCAACGCTCGTGGACAAAGAAAACGAGCGGCGGGAGGCCCGGATCGAGGCCAAGAAGGAGCGGGCGCTCAACCACCCGCTGGTGGTGGCGGCGCAGGAGCTGTTCGGGGTCGAAAAACGAGAGATGAACGTTCGTGTGGAGCTCGACTAGAGGCTCCCCCTCACGGAGACAAGATGGCGAAGAAGAAGGGCAATCAGTTCCGCGGCGGAATGAGCGAGCTCATGCGTCAGGCCAGTCGGCTGCAGCGCAAGATCGAGTCGCGCAAGGTCGAGCTCAAGGAAGAGACCGTCGAGGCGTCCGCGGGCAACGACCAGGTGAAGGCCGTCGCCAACGGCGGGCGTGAGTTGGTCAGCATCGTGATCGACCCGAAGCTCCTCGAAGGCGAAGATCTCGACATGGTCCAGGACCTCGTCGTCGCCGCGACCAACGCTGCGCTCAACAAGGCGACCGAGATGGTCGACGAGGAGCTCGAGAAGGTCACCGGCGGGATGAAGATCCCAGGCTTGATCTAGCGAGCGCCGTGGAAGACGACCCCATCGGCGAGCTCGTGATGCTCTTTGCCCGGCTCCCGGGCATCGGCGAACGCACCGCAACGCGGCTCGCGCATCACGTGCTCGCCGGGGACGCTGACTACGCGGGGGCGCTCGGAGAGAGCCTTGCCCACATCCACGCCCGCGTTCGGCGCTGCGACCGATGCGCAAACTTCTGCGCCGGCGCAGAGTGTGGGATCTGCCGCGACAACCGCCGCAACACGCGCCTTTTGTGTGTGGTCGCGCGGGTACCGGATCTTCTGGCGATTGAGAAGAGCGGCTCCTTCCGAGGTCGCTACCATGTACTGCACGGGCTGCTGGCCCCGCTCGACGGGGTCGGCCCCGATCAGCTCCCGCTGGATGCGCTGGTGCGGCGCGTGCGCGAGCAAGAGGTCGAAGAGGTGGTCGCGGCGACGCCGCTGAGCGTTGAGGGCGAGGCCACCGCGCTCTACTTGGCACAGGTGCTGCGCCCCCTCGGGGTCCGGGTCTCGCGCATCGCGAGCGGCATCCCGCATGGGGGGGAGCTGGAGTTCACCGATCAGGTGACGGTCGGGCGCGCTTTCGAAGGCCGACGCGAGCTGTAGTTCCGTCGCCTCTGGTAGGCTCCCCCGATGCACCGCCGCGTGAGCGAGGTCGCCCTGGCCGCCCTGGTCGTGTCGGTCGTCGGCATGATGATCGTCCCGCTGCCCGCCTGGCTGTTGGACGTGCTCATCGCGAGCAACCTGTGCTTCTCGGTGCTGCTCCTGGTGACCGCCGTGTTCGCGCGGGACGGCACGCGCCTCGGCGCCTTTCCGACGCTGCTGCTGGTCTCCACGCTCTACCGTCTGGGCCTGAACGTGAGTTCCACGCGGCTGATCCTCGCGGACGCCGACGCGGGGGACGTGATCGCCGCCTTCGGGACGTTCGTCGTGCAAGGCGACTACGTGGTGGGCGCGGTGGTGTTCCTGATCTTGACGGTCATCCAGTGGGTGGTGATCGCGCGCGGCGCCGAACGGGTCGCGGAGGTCGGCGCACGGTTCACCCTCGACGCGATGCCGGGCAAGCAGCTGGCGATCGACGCCGACCTGCGCGCGGGGCTTCTGGACGCGGAGCAGGCGGGAGAACGCCGTCGGGCGCTGGAGCGGGAGAGCCAGTTCTACGGTGCGATGGACGGGGCGATGAAGTTCGTCAAAGGCGACGCGATGGCGGCGCTGCTCATCATCGCGATCAACCTCGTCGGAGGGCTCGCGGTCGGCATCTTCGGGCGCGACATGGAGGCCGAGGAGGCGCTCCGTCTATTCGGACGGCTCACCATCGGCGACGGGCTCGTCTCCCAGATGCCCGCGCTGGTGATCAGCACCGCAGCGGGGCTCGTCGTCACGCGCGTGGCCAGCGAGCGGGAAGGGGGGACGCTCGGCGCGGACGTCGCCGCCCAGATCTTCGGCGACTGGCGCGCACTTGGCATGGCCGGCGGGTTCTCGCTCGTCCTCGCGGTCATCCCGGGCCTCCCTTGGGCGCCGTTTCTGGTGCTCGCGGCGCTCCTGCTCGGCGGCGCCTTCCTCCTCCGCCGCGCCAAGCCCCGCGCCCCGCTCACCCTGAGGGACCCGGGTGCGCCGCGGTCGGGCCCGCTCGAGCTTCGGGTGGGGGCCGCTTTGGCGGCGCGGCTGGAGAACGACGACACGTTCCGCGGAGCGCTGACCGGCGCGCAGGACCGCCTGTACGCACGGCTGGGCCTGCGCCTGCCCGTCGTGGAACCCGTGGTCGCCGCGCTCGACGGTGATGCGTACACCATCCACCTGGCCGGAAGCCGCGTCGACAAGGGTCACTGTCCTGCGGGGCATCACTTCGTCGTCGGGGCCGCCGAGGACCTGTCCAGCGCGCACCCCAGCGTGCAGCTCGAAGACGACGGGGGCTGGATCGAGGGTGAAGGGGAGGCCGAGGGCGCTGTCTTGGCCCGCCGCCTGGAGTCGGCCGTGATGCGTCACCCTGGGCGCTTGCTCGGGCTGCAGGAGACGTCACGCGAGGTGGACCGGCTCGCCAAGGAGGCCCCCGCGCTCGTGCGCGCGGTGGTTCCCGGACGCGCGACGATGGCCCAGCTGGCGACCCTGCTGCGCGGGCTGGTCGAGGAGGGCGTGAGCGTGCGCGCGCTCCGCGAGGTGCTGGAGGCGCTCAGCCAAGATCCTCTGCCTGCCTCCGACGGCGCGCGGCTGGCGACGGTCCGCGAGCGGCTCGCCGGGCCCATCTCCGACACTTGGTCGGGCCCGGACGGGGTGCTTCGCGCCTACGCGGTCGACCCCATGATCGAAGACGCGCTGCGCGACGCGCGCACTCAAAACGGCCAGGTCGCGGTGGAGCCCGGCCTCGCACGCGACGTGGTCAGCTCGGTCCGGCGCGTGTTCGACCCGGCAGAGGAGAGCACCGCGCCGCGCGTGCTGCTGACGCAACCGGATGTGCGCGCCGCCCTCCGAAGCGTGCTGGCGGCCGAGCTCCCAGACGTCCCCATTCTGAGCTACCGGGAGATCGATCCCCAAATGCCCATCGAGCGCCTCGGGATGGTCTCGCCGTGAGCCCGATCGTGAACGGAAGGCCGCGCCGAACCCGGTCTGGGTGTGAACCGTCGATTACGGTGCGGAGCTTGCCCGGCGCGGCCTCGAACGTCTCGTGTGCGATCCGCCCCCGTTTTAGGGGATTCGGCGGGTCTCGTCGGATTTCGCGTCCGTTGGCATCGTGTTTGCTCTGGTTCCCTGCGGCTGAGAACCGAGGACATCTTATGAACACCCACCGACAGCTCACCTACGCCTCCCTGCTCGCGATTGCCGCGTGCCTCTTCCTCGCCGCGCCCGCCGCGGCGCAGCAGACCAACTGCCAGCCTGGCGACCTGTTCTGCGCGGAACTCCGCATCGGCCCTGGAACGGCCGGCGTCCGGATCGGGGGTGCTGACCCCGCTCCGCCTCCTCCCCCCCAGCCCCCGACGGTGATCGTGCAGCCGGCCCCGGTGCAGCCCGCGCCTCCGCCGCAGCCGCCGACCGTGATCGTGCAGCCCGCCTACCAGCCGCAGCCCCCGCCCACGACCTACGTCGTGCAGCAGCCGCAGCCGGTGCGCCGCGTGGTCCAGCCTCGTGAGCGGTACCCCTACTCGTCGATGGGCATCCGGCTCAACCTGAACGGCATCGCGGCCGAGAACGTCGGCATGTTCGGCGCCGGCGGTGGCCTTCGGCTGCGTCCCATCCCGCACATCGCGCTCGATGTCGAGGGCGGCGTCTACGGCGGTGTCGACTACAACGGCATGGACCGCGTCGAGGTCCCGGTCACCGCGACGGGCCGCTTCTTCTTCAACCCGCAACACCGCTGGCAGTTCTACGCCCTCGTGCAGGTCGGGGTCTCCTTCGCCCACGCCGAAGGCACCAACGAGCTGACGGGCATCAGCGGCTCCAGCGACTACGCCCACTTCGGCGGCGGCGCGGGCCTCGGCATGGAGTGGCGCCTCGGCCGCAACTTCGCGCTCAACCTGGATGGCCGGGCGTTCATCCGGCAGGAGATCACCGACGGACAGCCCGAGTTCACGGAGTTCCGCGACGGCCAGTGGCAGAGCACCGACACCTCGGCTGGCTTCGCCGCGCAGCTCGGCATGACGTTCTACTGGGGGACCTGAGCCTCAGGGTGCCGCGGATTCGGGGGTTTTCGCGGCGCCTGTCCACGAGTCTCAGCCTCGGGGAAGACCGGTCAACACCGGTCGGCGAACGGCTTGGTCTTCGGACCGGGCCGTTCGTTTTTAACGGAGCGAGTGTGACGAATCGGATCGGGCCCGCGAGCCTTTTGCCGAGCCAGGGCGGCTCGGTTGTATAGTGGGCGGAACATGACGCTGGATCGCGAACGGCTGGCCGCCATCGATGAAGAACTCGCTGCCTTCGACAAGGCGGACGAGGTCCTCGAGGCGGTGCGCGAACGGGCACGCCAGCTCGCTCCGGCGGGCGCCGCGTTGGCCGACGTCGACGCCGCCCTCGGCCAGCTGGGCGTCGAGGCGGACACCGCGAAGCACCCCACCGTCGAGCGCATCCCGCGCACGTCGGACATCGCCGGCCTGACGGTCGACGAGCTGTTCGCGGATGCCGAGCCGAGCGCGAGCGAGGGCCTCGATGGCCTGTTCGACGACCAGCCGCTCTCCCTCACCGACTCGGAGGCGGGCCTGGACCTGTCGGAGGAGCTGGACTCGGAAGACTTCGAGACCGGCGGCGAGCTCGCGCGCAGCCTGGAGCCCTCGTCTCGCGACCTCAGCGAGACCCTCGCGACGTTCGAGGAAGACGGCGACGAAGAAACATCGCCTCGGCTCACCCAGGATGAGGCCCTCGCTCGAGAAGACACGGAAGAGGGGTCCGACGAGGCGTCCGAGGCCGCCGCAGAGGCGGCGTTCGAGGCCGCGCTGACCGAGTCGCAGCAGACCGCGCTCGAGCAGCAGAAAACGGATGCGCCCGAATTCGCGGGGCAAGACGACGACGCACTGCAAAACGACGACGCACTGCAAGACGACGACGCACTGCAAGACGACGACGCACTGCAAGACGACGACGCACTGCAAAACGACGACGCGCTGCAAGACGACGACGCGCTGCAAGACGACGACGCGCTGAACAGCGCTGCGCCCGAGGAAGCCGCCGCGGAGGACGGGGACCTGGCGGACGACGCCGAGCACACGCACCCGCCGTTCGACGACGATCCGGCGACCGACTTCGAGGGAACGGAACCCGACTCGGTCGCGGTGGCCCCGGTCGAGGCGACCGGCGACGCGGTGAGCGACGAAGAGCAAGCCTCCATCGACGTCGAGCTCGGCGTCTTCGAAGTCGACATCGACGAGCCCGTCGACGAGCCGGTCGAAGAAGACGCCGACGAGGCGAAGGCGGTCGCCGACGAGCCCGCCGCGGCACGGCCACGCACCATGCCACCGCCCGTGCCCGCCGCGTCGATTCCGCCTCCCGTCTTCGCGTCGTTTGCCGAGGACGACGACGAGGCGACCCAGCTGCTGGACGGCAACGACTTCATGGAGGAGGCGCCACCGTCGGACGAGTTCGAGCTGTTGGTCGACGAGGACATCCTCGAGCTGGACGACTCTGAGCTCGAGGAGATCGTCGATGAGGAGCCGGCCGACCCGGGCCTCATCAGCGGGATCTTCGGCGGCTCCAAGTCCTGAGGCGTGTCGACACCCAAGACACCGACGAGCCACCCCACCCCGAGAACCCGCGCCGCCGGGACGTGACGCTCACGGCGCCCGGTAGCGCCACACGAGGCGCGCCGTCGGGTCCAGGCCCGCGGGCCGAGGGTCGCCGAGAGGGGCGCCCGTTCGGCCGTCATAGAGCGCATACACCCGCGCGTCCCCCTGGACGGTCCCATGCAGAAGGCGCCCTCCGGTCCGCTCGAACGCGATCTCCGCTCCATCCGGACCTGCTCCCTGCTCGAGGGTCAGCGTGCCAGCTTCGAGATTCATGACGACCGCCTCCGAGGAGCAGGAGAGCGCCCCGTACGAGCGGCCGTCCGGAGACCAGGCGTACGGGCTCTCGATGTCCATCGGCTCCTCGCACGATTGCACGCCTCGAATCTCGTCGGTCTCCGCGTCCCAGATGGCGATCTCCTGTCGCCCCTCGTCGAACAGCGGGACCGCGTCGCCACGCGGGGACGGTGCGCCCGCCATCCATCCGTTCAGTTCGCGCTCGATCACGACGGCGCCGCTCGCATCCCGGACGCGCAGGATTTCCGGATACAACCCGTCGTTCCGCTGGATGCTCAGCGTGCCGAGATCCCGCACGAACCGCTGGAGTCTCTCCGAGTATTCCAGTCCGTAGATCACTTCTCGTTCGCCGGTCTCGGTGTTCACGAAGGCCTGCTCCGGACCGGATCGGACTCTCCGGCAATCCCCCATCACAAGCGGGCGAGTGGGGTGCAGATCCGTCAGTTCGCAGTCCGGGAGAAGGTTCCGGTCCTCGTCCCCATCGAGACTCAGCAGGACTACGTCGGGGTTGAAGTCACCGAGAAACCTCACGAAAATCCCAAGCCGGTCGGGGCGCCATCGCCAGGGGTATTCGGTGAGACGGCCGAAGCCATCCCTGGACACGTCAAGCGCTCTCGAGGCCACGTCCAGAACCTGTGCCTCCCCGGTATCGAGGTCGATGAGCGTCACGTCCGCCGGGATCGGGTTGCCGCCGGAATCTGCTTCATCGCGCCGGACGATCGCGTGGGTCCCGGCCGGATTGACGCTGAGTTGGTAGTCCCCCGCGCCCAACCTCGGGGTCTCGTAAAGCAGGGTGACGACCGGCCCACGGACGGTCTCGACCCGCACCGAGTCCCCGTCCTGGGTGAGCGCGATGAACTCCGGGGGCGACGCATGGGACTCGCCGCACGCGCCCAGCGACACACAGAGAATCAAGGCCGAGAGCCACTTCGCGCGACACGTCATACAAACACGGTAGCAGGCGCGGCGGTCGTGTTCATCAAGTCGGGTAGATGGTACGCACCGCATCACCGAGCTTCGCCGGGTCCTTGCCGCCCGCCTGGGCGAAGTCGGGGCGTCCGCCGCCGCCGCCACCGACCACCTGGGCCGCGGCGCGGATGAGGTTGCCCGCGTGGAAGCGGTCGGTGACCTCCTTGGACACCGAGCACGCCAAGAGCGCCTTGCCGTTGGCGTCCGTGCCGAGCATCACGACGGCGGGAGAGAGCTTGTCGCGCATCTGGTCGGCGAGCTCCCGCAGGGCCTTGCCGTCCCCGAGGTCGACGGTCGCGCCGAGGAAGGTCACGTCGCCGATGGTCTCTGCCTCCGACGTCAGGTCGCCCGTGCCGCCGCTCACCAGCTTGCGCTGGAGCTGCTCGATCTCCTTCTGGAGCGCGCGCTGCGTCTCGAGCAGCTTCTTGACGCGGTCGGTGGTCTCACCACGCTTGGCCTTGATGAGCGCGCCCGTCTCGAGCAGCTCACGCTCCATGCTGCGCACGTATGTCAGCGCGCCGGTGCCCGTCTTGGCCTCGATGCGGCGCACCCCTGCGGCGAGCCCGCTCTCGCTGACAATCTTCAGGAGGCCGATGTCCCCAGTCCGGCCCGCGTGCGTGCCGCCGCAGAGCTCGATGGAATCCGACGTCATCGTCAGCATGCGCACGACCGAGCCGTACTTCTCCTCGAAGATCCCAATCGCGCCGCGCGCCTTCGCCTCGTCCATCGGGAGGATCTCCGTCTCGATGGCCGCGTTCTCGAGGATCTTCGCGTTCACCAGGCCCTCGATCTGACTCAGCTCGTCGAGGGTAAGCGGGCGGCTGCCGGCGTAGTCGAAACGAAGCCGATCCGGCCCGACGAGCGAGCCCTTCTGCATGGCCTGCTCGCCGAGCACCGAACGGAGCGCCCAGTGAAGCAGGTGCGTGGCGCTGTGGTTCCGGCGCGTTTTCATGCGCTCCGTCGAATCAACCTCGAGCCGCACGTCGCCTTCGGTGAACGCGCCCGACTCCACCCGGCCGTGGTGCACGAAGAGGCCGTCGCGCGGCTTCTGAGTATCGGTGACCACGAACCGAGCGTCGCCCTGGACGAGCACACCGACATCCCCGACCTGGCCGCCGCTCTCGGCGTAAAACGGGGTGGAGGCGGTGACGACCTGGCCCTCCCCCTCGAGCCTCTCGACGCGGGTCCCGTCGGCGATCAGCGCCGTGACACGGCTGTCGGCCTGCTCTCGGTCGTAGCCGAGGAACTCGGTCTCGGGGAGCGCGTTCGCGAGCTGGTGGTAGACGCCCTCGACGGCGGCGTCTCCCACGTCGTCACCGCCCTGGCTGTCGAGCTTGTGCTGCTCCATGGCCGCCTCGAAGCCGGCCTCGTCGACGGCGAAGCCCTGCTCCTTGCCGATGACGACCTGGAGATCCAGCGGGAAGCCGTACGTCGAGTACAGGTCGGCCGAGACGGCGCCGGGCAGGCTCTTGTTGCCGTCCGCGTGATTCCACTCGTCGTTCTTCTCGATGCGCTCGAGCCCGTCGCGCAGCGTACGGCGGAACCGCGTCTCCTCCTGCTGGACGAGGTCTTCGATCAGCGCGCGCCGCTCGACGAGCTGCGGGTACGCCTCGCCCATGACGTCCACCGCCCGAAGCGCCGCCTCATGGAAGAACAGCCGATCGATGCCCAGCTGGTGCGACTGCCGGATGGCGCGCCGCATCACCCGACGAAGCACGTACTCCCGCTTGCCGTTGCCAGGGAAAATGCCCTCCGAAATCATGAACGCGGTCGTGCGCGCGTGGTCGGCGATGACCCGCATGGCGACGTCGTCGGGCTCGAGCGTGCCGCGGTAGGGGCGTCCGCTGATCTCCGAGGCGAGGTCCACGATGGGGCGGAGAAGATCGGTGTCGTAGTTGCTGACCACGCCCTGGCAGACCGCGGAGACGCGCTCGAGGCCGGCGCCGGTGTCGATGGACGGCGCCGGCAGCGACTCCATGCGGCCGTCGTCGTGACGGTTGTACTGCATGAAGACCAGGTTCCAGATCTCGACCCAGCCCTTTCCGTCGGGGCCCGGGTCGACCCCGAAGGCGCCGTAGTCGGGCGCGCCGTCGCCGGTCCAGTAGTGCAGCTCAGAGCAAGGGCCGCAGGGCCCCGTGTCGCCCATCTGCCAGAAGTTGTCCTTCGCGCCGCAGCGCGGGATCCGGTCGGGCGTGAGGCCCGCCAAGTCAGCCCACATCTGGGCCGCTTCCTCATCTGCCCCGAGGTCGCCTTCGCCGCCGAAGATGCTCGCGACCAGCTTGTCTTGCTCGATGCCGTACTTCTCGGTGACGAGCTCCCACGCCCAGCGGATCGCGTCCTCTTTGAAGTAGTCGCCGAAGGAGAAGTTCCCGAGCATCTCGAAGAACGTGTGGTGGCGCGCCGTGTACCCGACGTTCTCGAGGTCGTTGTGCTTGCCGCTGATGCGGATGCACTTCTGGCTGCTCGTCGCGCGCTTCTCCTCGCGGGTCTCGTTGCCCGTGAAGACGTCCTTGAAAGGCACCATGCCGGCGTTGACGAACATCAACGTCGGGTCGTTCGCGGGCACGATGGGCCCGGACGGCACCTCTGCGTGGCCACGCTCGGCGAAGAAGTCGAGGAAGGTGCGGCGGATCTCGGACGACGACAGCATGTGCGCGTCCTACCGCCCGACCTCACCGCCGGCAAGCGGCATGCAGCCCGATTCAGCGGCCTGATTCAGCGGAACGCGTAGCCGACCTGCAGCTCGAGCCGGAAGTAGTGGTCGGTCACGGCGCCCTGGGGCCCGCCGATCGCGTTGAGCGTGTCCGCACCCATGCCCGGCGGAGGCGCGGGGACCGGCCAGACCTCCCAGAGACGTGAGTCCTCCCACGGGTTCATGTAGCCGGCGCAGCCGCCCTCGGTGTCGCAGCCGACCTGGCCCTGGAAATCCGTGATCATCTGGAAGTACTCGAGGCGAAGCGCGACGAAGAAACCCTCGACCACCTCGGGGATCTCCACTCTCGCTTCGGCCGCGATCAAGAACCCGTTGGAGGGCGCCGTGTTGATGCCCCACACGTTCCGCGTGGTGCCGCCGATGTTGGTGCCGATCCGGCCGGCCGCCTCGAGGCCGAGCGTGAGGTAGGTCGGCACGACGCCGTAGCGCAGCCCAAGGCCGAGGTGCACGTAGCCATGCGACATCGGCGGGATGATCGTGTCCAGCTCGATCTGGCGCAGTTGGTCGACGCCGAGATTGAACTGGAACGCGCCGTAGCCGGCGTCGATGTACAGCGTAGGCTCCCGTCGATCGGCGCCGAAGCGGTAGCGCCCGCGGGCGCCGACGTAGAAGTCGAACTGCTCGGTGGGCACGGAGATGATCTCGCCCGTCATCCGGTTGAGCCCGTTGGACTGCACGCCGATCGAGTGGCTGAACGACGCGACGACACCGAGGTACGGAAAGGGCTGATCGTCGAACGCGCCCGGGTAGAACTCCACCGCGCCCCCGAGCTCGAAGTGGCCGATACCCCCGCTCTGGTAGCGGCGGTCCTCCGAGATCAGCTCGGACGCGGGATCCGCCGGCATGCGATTGCGCTGGGCGGCGTACACCGTGACGGGGGTGCTCATGGAACGGAACAGGGTGCCGCCGCCAACGAGAATGCGGAACGCGTCGTAGCGGGTCGAGGGCTCGCGAGGCGCCGACGGCTCGTCTTCTTCGTCCCCGCCCGGTGGGGCCTCTTCGACCTCCTCGACCTCGCGCCGCTGATACCAGGGCGTCTCGCCCTCCGCGAGCTCGGGCGCGGCCGCGCCGGGGGCCGACGCGCCTTCGAGGTACTGACTCAAGCGCTGATAGCCGCTTCGGCCGACGCCGCTGAGCGAGGCCCGGGTGCGACCGCCCCACGCCTCGTTGCCGAGCTCCTCGCCGCTGCCTCCGTTGCGAACCCGGAT
Source organism: Sandaracinaceae bacterium (assembly GCA_045106715.1). Taxonomy (GTDB): domain Bacteria; phylum Myxococcota_A; class Polyangia; order Polyangiales; family Sandaracinaceae. The sequence goes on along the minus strand of JBGCFC010000186.1, from coordinate 13,601 downwards.
GCGCACCGACCAGCGGCGACGTCGACGGGAGACACGCCCGCTGATGATGGCGGCCGCGTTCAAGGCGCGCGCCAGCTCCACGTATTGCTCGGCGTCGAGAGAGCGACCGAAGCCCAGCTCGCGGCGCTGCGCGCGGGCCTCGCTGCTCTCGATGACCGTCACGCCATTGCGCTCGAGGTCCCGCACCAGCGCGCTCCGCACGGCGCTTCCCCGAGGGCCTCGAATGCGCTCCACCACGACCCGCTGTTGCGCCGCGGCCATCGACGGAAGCCCAGCGAGCACGCCGAACGCAACGAGGCCGAGACCGAGGAGCGCGTTCGAGCGCGCGTTGGAGGCGGACCGCGGCATGGTCAGTGGCCCGAGAGACTACCAGATGGAGACCTCCAGGGCTCGATGCCCGGTCTGTCGCTACGGAGCGCGCAGGCCGAACACCGCTGCGGCACCCGCCTCGAGATCGATGCGGAGGTCCGTGCCGACGACCGATGCCGTGCCCTCCCCCGCCGCGACGTCCACGGCGGTCCGTCCCCCCAGCATGCTGCTGGTGAGCGCGACAGGCAGACCCGCCACGGCGCCACCACGGTTGACCGCGACCACCACGAGGTCGTCGGCGTGCACCCAGGCGATCACGTACACGTCGTCGCTCACGTAGAGCGGAACCCGCCGGCCACGGCGAAGGGCCACGTGGTCGCGCCGCGCCCGACCGAGGGCGGCAATGTCGTCCTGCAGCTGCGACTGCTGCGCGGTCAGGCTCGTGCCCCCCATGCCCACCGACGACAAGTCCCCCGTCCACACCATGTCGCGCCGGTTGTCCGGGTCGTTGCCTCCGGGCATCGCGATCTCGTCCCCGTAGTAAAGAAACGGAATCCCGGGCGCGGTGTAGAGCACCGTGAACGCGCGGCGCAGCCGGGCATAGACCGCCTCGTCGCTCGGCAAGCCCGGTAGGGACGCGCATCCTCCGCCGTCCGGCCATCGGCACCCTTGCGCCGGGTCGAACGCCGCGCGCGACGCCATCCGGTTGGAGTCGTGCGTGCCGAGGAAGCGCACGTGCAGGCCCTCGGGGTCGTAGCGGGTCTCGAGCGTGGTCACGACCGACTCGACCTCGGTGAACGTCATCCGGTCGGTGACCAACCCGTCCTGCAGCGCGTGGTGCGTGGGGAAGTCGAACTGCCCGTCGAGCCCGTCGTCGCCGACGTACGCGTCGATCCAATCGTAGCCGTCCGAGAACGTCTCGCCGCAGCCGTAGTCCGCCGCGTCGGACTCGCCGACCGCCGTCTCACCGACCAGGAACAGGCGCTCGCCACCCTGCTCGAACCGCCGCCGAAGCGCGTCCCGCAGGTTGAAGATGCTGCTCGTCTCGACGTGCTTGACCGCGTCGATCCGGAAGCCGTCAATCCCGTAGCGCTCCACCCAGTGCACCGCGTCGGCGATGAACTGCTCTTCGGCACCGGGCACGCGCCAGTCGATGTCCGGGAGGTACGGCGCGAACAAACACTCGAGCGGCCGCTCCGACCATCCGCAGCCCGCGTCGATGCCGCATACGCAACTCGTCCGGAACCACTCCGGGTTCGACGCGTAGTACTCGTGCTGCTCGTGGATCTGGTTGTTGATGAGGTCGAACAGCACTCGGATGCCGCGGGAGTGCGCCTCCTCGACAAACGCCTCGAGCGCCTCGTCTCCACCGAACCGCGGCTCGACGCTGCGCCCACGGGACGGCCAGTACCCGTGGTAGCCGGCGAAGCGGCGGGAGCCGTCGCGGCCCTCGAAGTGCCCCTCGGCCTGCTCGTTGATGGGGCTCAACCAGACGACATTGACTCCGAGCTGCTCGAAGTAGCCGGAGCGCATCACCTCGAGCGCGCCCCAGAGGTCTCCCCCATGGAAGTCCGCTGGGTACTCGACCGGCGCCCCGACCGGCGCGTCGCTCTCCGTGTCGCCGTTCGCGAAGCGATCGACCACGATCATGTACATCAGCGCGTCGCGGTACGAGAAGGGCTCCGCTTCGATCCAGAACGGGAGGTCCACCGGCTCCGCGTCGCGCCCGGCGGCGTCGGTGACGCGGACCGCGATGACGTGGCGGCCTTCACTCAGACCGCGCAGTGACACGTCATACGCGCCGGCCTCGCTGTCGAGCGTGAGCGCTGCCGTGTCCATCGGCTCGCCGTCGAGCGTGAAGCCAACCGCCTCCGGAGGGCTGTCGTCGATCGCCGTCCGGAGCGTCACCCGCACATCGGCCCGCCCATCGCCGTCGATCCATCGCGCGTCGAGCGTGGAAGCCTCGATCTCCGGTCCGGCGTCGCACGCGGGCATGTCGAGCGCGCTGTTGATGCAGCCGCCGTCGTAGGTCCGGAGCGCGTTCTCCGGGTCAATAATCCACTCGTCGTCCCCGAGGATCAGCTTGTACGCGTAGCGCTCGCCGGACGTCAGGCGCGGGTTCGGCGAGAGCGTGACGCTGAACCGTCCGTCCCCGTCGTCGTCCCGAAGCGCGAGCGCGCCCTCCTCCCAGCTGGTGAAGCTGCCCGCGACCCGCACGCGAGAGACACCCGCCCGGGGCGCGTGGGAGATCGTCACGTCGCAGCTCCGCCGCGCCCACCGCGCCATCGGGGGGCCCGCGTCGACGCCGCCGCCGTCCACCGAACCGCCATCCGAGCCCGCGTCGCCCGGTCCGGCGTCGGTCACGCCGCCCTCCGAGCCACCCGCGTCGACCGTCGCGCCATCCGGCAGGGCTGGCGAGGGGTCGCAAGCCATGGCAAGAAGGACAAGCAGTGAAACCGTACCTACCCGCTGAGTCACGCCCCTACCCTGACGACAGACGCGCCGTCGGTCAACTCGCAGTCGTCTTGGCGGTGCTTTCGCTCGCCGCCTGCGACAGCACCGACCCGATGGACGCCGGTTCCGACGCCGCGCTCACCGACGCGGGCACATCGCCCGACGCGGGCACCGACGCAGGAGCTCGAGACGCGGCAGCCGATGCGGGGGAGGACGACTCGGGCCCGGACGGGGGACCCGACAGCAGTGTGTCGATCGGGTGCCTGGACGCCGATGGCGCCGATCCGAGTGGGACCGACGTCTACGAAGACGGCGCGCGGGCGACCGTGACGGTGACAGACCGAGACGCTTGCCTGCGGAGCTACACCCTCACGACCACCGCCACGCTGCGGGATGGCCGCCCCGACAACCCGCGCACCGTGCCGGAGCTCGACGGATGGCCCACCACGCGCACGGGGCATGATTGGTTCGACGCGCTCCACGCGCTGGCGCTCGAAGAGGTGCGCGAGAACAGCGTGAGCGCGGTGCGGGACGGGGCCTTCGACGAGGGGCGCGCGGTCGATTGCGGTGAGGGCGGGTGCTTCGAGACCGGCCAGCTCTGGAACTACGTGTGGACGCGCGACACCGCCTACTCGGTGGACCTCGGGCTCGCTCACCTCGACCCGACCCGGGCGCGGAACTCGCTGACGTTCAAGCTCAGCGAGCGGCGAGGCGGCGGCGACCTTCAGATCGTCCAGGACACCGGCTCGGGCGGCAGCTACCCCGTGTCGACCGACCGGGTCGCCTGGGCGCTCGGGGCGCGCGAGCTGCTGAATCGGCTGACCGGGACCGAGCGGAACGCGTTCCGGGACCGCGCCTACGAGGCCCTCGCCAACACGCTCGAGCACGACCGCCGGCTGGTGCACGACCCGGACAGCGGCCTCTACAGTGGTGAGCAGTCGTTCCTCGACTGGCGCGAGCAGACCTACCCGGAGTGGACCGGCGACGACGTCGTGCACATCGGGATGAGCCGCGCGCTCTCGACGAACCTCTTGCACCTGTCCGCGATGGAGCTGGCCGCGGACCTGGCGACCGAGCGGGGCGAGACCGACGCGAGCGCGCGCTACCAGGGCTGGGCCGACAGCCTTCGGACCGCGATCCGGACCGAGCTCTGGCTCGAAGACGAGGGCCAGTTCTCGACCTTCATCACGACCGGACTGGACCCCGCCCCCGTGCGTCGCTTCGACCTGCTCGGCGCGTCGCTCGCGGTGTTGCTGGACGTCGCGGACGAAGCGCAGGCGGACCGCATGCTCGAGGGCTATCCGCACTACGGGCCCGGCGCCCCGGTGATCTGGCCGCAGCAGCAGGGGACGCGCATCTATCACAACCGCGGCGAGTGGCCGTTTGTCACCGCGTACTGGCTCCGCGCCGCCCAACACGCCGACCAACCCGCCGTCGCCGACCGCATGGTGCGCGCGCTGATGCGGGGCGCCGCGCTCAACCTGAGCAACATGGAGAACTTCGAAGCGGCCAGCGGCGAGCCGTGGTTCGAGGACGGCGACGTGAGCGGGCCGGTCGTGAACTCACAGCGTCAGCTCTGGTCCGTGGCGGCGTACGTCTCGCTCGTGCACCACACGATCTTCGGGCTCTCCGCCGAACCCTCCGGGCTCCGGGTCGCGCCGTACGTCACGTCCACCATGCGAGACGAGCTGTTCTCCGGGACGGACTCCCTCGTCCTGAACGACTACCCGTTTCGGGGACGCCGCGTGACGGTGCGCATCACCCTCCCCGAGAGCGCGGGCACCGGCTCGCTCGAGGTCGCCTCGGTCCGGCTCAACGGCGCGACGGTGGACGGCCTGCTGGAACCGAGCGCGCTCGCCGAGACCAACCTGGTCGAGGTCGAGCTCACCTCGGGCACCGGTGACGCGGGCGCGATCACCGTTGCCGACACGAGCGACTTCCGGAATGTCTACGGCCCGCGCACCCCGCGCGTGACCGGCGTGTCCGAGTCGGGTGGACGCGTGGTCTTGGCCCTCTCCACCGGCGGCGACGACGCGGCCGACGTGCGCTTCCGCGTCTATCGCGACGGCGTGACGGTGGCGGACGACCTCCCGGGCACCACGACGAGCTGGACCGATCCGGACTTCGACGCGACCAGCGAACGCAGCCCCTGCTACGTCGCCGAGCTGACGTTCGCGAGCAGCGGCACACACAGCCAGCATTCGCCGCCCATGTGCTGGTGGGGCGCAGGCGCGACGCGGGTCTCGACGATCGACGCGAGCACGTTCGCCAACGTCGGCGGCACCGGCTCGTCGGAGCACGGGCGTTTCCACTACGGCAGCTGGGGCGACCCCGGGCACGCGCTCACCGCGTCCGGGTTTGTGGCCAATCAGTCCGGGGAGCACCTGATTCAGGTCACCTTCGGCAACGGGGCGGGCGCGATCCAGACGGGCATCACCTGCGCGGTGAAGCGCGTGCGTGTGGTGGACGAGGCGAGCGGCGACGTCGTGGGCGAAGGCATGATCATGATGCCGCACCTCGCCACCTGGTCGCGCTGGGAAGACTCGAGCTTCGTGTCGGCCACGCTGACGGCCGGGCGCAGCTACCGGATCGTCGTGCGCAGCGACGACGAGATGGTGAACATGTCGAGCTTCGCCCACTTCGAGCCGTACACGGGTGGGCTCGGCGGACGCTCCGGGACGTTCAACCGGGTGAACATCGCCGATATCAAGGTGCTCGCGCGGTAGCGCCCGACTCGCAGCCGCAGCGCCCGCACGTTTCGAGAAAGATCCGCGGATGGCGTCAGTCGCCCCCCCTTGATATGCGTCTCCACGACCGACGCCGCGCCTCACGCAGGGTGAGCGCCCGTGCGTCGAAGGTCTCGCCCATGCTCACGTTCCTCCGCGTCCGCGACCTCGCCATCATCGACGCCCTCGAGATCGAGCTCGGGCCGGGGCTCAACGTCATCACCGGCGAGACCGGGGCCGGTAAATCGATCCTGATCGACGCGCTCTCCCTCGTGCTGGGCGAGCGGGGGCGGAGCGAGCTGGTGCGGACAGGCGCGCCCGAGGCCGCGGTGGAGGCGCTGTTCGATCTCTCGGACGACGAACCGGCGCGGGCGCGGCTCGAGGCGTCGGGGCTGTCCCCGGACCCGGAGCTCCTGGCGCGCCGGGTCGTCAAAGCAGGCGGGCGCACACGCGCGTATCTGAACGGCAGCCTGGCGACGGCGCGTCAGCTGTCGGAACACGTGGCCGAGTTGGTGGACATCAGCTCCCAGCACGAGCACCACACGCTCGTCGACCCAGCCACGCACCTCGAGTACCTCGATGCCTTCGGCGAGCTCCGGGGGCCGCGTCAGGCCGTGGCCGATGCGCACGCCGCGCTCCGCGAGGTCGAAGACCGTCGCCGCGCCGCGGAGGCCGCCCTCGAGGAGCGGGGGCAGCGAGAAGACCTGCTTCGGTTCCAGATCGGGGAGATCGATCAGCTCGCGCCCCAACCGGATGAACTGGAGACCCTGGAGCATGAGTGGGACCGGCTGCGCCATGCGGAGCGGCTGACCACGGCGTCGGGCGGGGCCGAAGAGGCGCTGTACGCGGCCGACGGCTCGGTCACGGAACGCCTCGGCAAGCTGGCCCACGACCTGCGCGGGGCGGCGGCGCTCGATGGGGCGCTCACCCCGATGGCGGAGATGGTCGAGAGCGCGATGACCCAGCTGGAAGAAGCGGCGCGGGAGCTGGGCGCCTACTCGCGGGACATGACGCTCGACCCGGCGCGCCTGGCCGAGGTCGAGGAGCGCCGCGTGCGCCTCAAGCGCCTGGCGCGAAAGTACGGGGGGGACCTCGCGGGCGCGCTCGCCTTCCGCGAAGAGGCCGCGGAACAGCTGGGCGCGCTCGACCAAGCGGAGGAGCGCCTCGAGGCGCTGGAAGCGCAGACCGCGGCGGTGTTCGAGCGGGCCGCCGAGGCCGCGCGCGCGCTGTCGGAGGCGCGGGCCGCGATCGCCGACGACCTGGGCACGCGGATCTCCGCGCAGCTGGAGTCGCTCGGCATGGGCGGCGCGCGGGTCGAGGTGAAGGTGGCGCCGCTGGCGGAGCGCCGCGGGGAGCTGACGGTGGACGGCGCCCGGCTCTCCGAGACGGGCATCGATCGGGTGGAGTTCCTCATCGCGCCGAACCCGGGTGAGGAGCCGCGCGCGCTGTCGAAGATCGCGAGCGGGGGCGAGCTCTCGCGCGCGATGCTGGCCATCAAGCGGGTCCTCGCCGGCGTGGGGCGCGCGGGGCTGTATGTGTTCGACGAGGTCGACAGCGGCGTGGGCGGCGGCGTGGCCGAGGTCATCGGACAGAAGCTCGCCGACGTGGCGCGGCACCATCAGGTGCTCTGCATCACCCATCTCGCGCAGATCGCCGCGTACGCCGACAAGCACTTCCGCGTGAGCAAGGAGGTTGAAGGCGAGCGCACCCGCAGCCGGATCGAGCCGCTCGGGGAGAAGGAGCGCCTGGAGGAGCTCGCCCGCATGGTCGGTGGGATCGAGATCACGAAGAAGACGCGGGGCGCGGCCGAGGAGCTGCTGGCCGGGGCGAGAGCGGCGCTGGGCCGCGCCTGATACGGACCGGCGGAAGAGTCCAGCTCTCCCCGCGTAGGAGATCGCGATGGGCGCCTCGGCAGAGGGTTGCGCGGCCGGGTACATCGGGCAGCCCACGAGTTCGGTCGCGACTCTCGCGCGCTAGGCGCCCGCTCCGCATCGATTCCGTTGGCGCAGGCCAGCCCGCGACGCCGGTGATAGGATGAGGCAGCGTGGCCAACATCGGGTACATCCAGGTCGTTCGGCACTGCAACCACTTCTGCGGGTTCTGCTCGAACCCGACGACGGCCTACCAGCACACGTTCGAGTCGATGGCGTTGCTCGTCGACGACCTCGTGGCGCGCGGCTACTTCGGCGTCGTGCTGACCGGAGGCGAGCCCACCCTGCATCCGGAGCTCCCGCGGATCGCCGCGTACGCGCGGGAGCAGGGGCTGCATGTCCGGATGATCACCAACGGCTGGCGGCTCGCTGACGCCGACTTCGCGCGCGACCTGGCGGAAGCGGGCCTGGAGCTGGTGCACGTCTCGATCTACTCGGTACGGGACGAGATCGAAGCACGCCTGCGCGGCGTCGAGGGCACGCTCGAGCAGGCCCACGCAGCGCTGGAGAACGCCGGGCGCTTTGGCATCGCGGCGAACGTGAACTGCGTGATCAACCGGCTCAACGCCGACCACCTCGACGAGAACGTGCGGGTGCTCGTCGGCCAGCACCCGAACATCGAGCACTTCGTGTGGAACAACCTCGACCCGTCGATGGGGCGCGCCGAGGTCAACCAAGATCAGTACACGCCCCAGCTCGCCGACTTCGAGCTTTCGCTTCACCGCGCGCTTCGGTTTCTGCAGAAGGCCGGCAAGACGTTCCGCGTCGAGCGAGTTCCGCTCTGCTACATGACCGAGCACGCCTGGGCGAGCACCGAGACACGCAAGATCGTCAAGGGCGAGGAGCGCGTCGTGCACTTCCTCGATGCCAAGCAGACGGTGCGCCAAACCGACTGGGGCCACATCTACTCCGAGGCCTGCCGCGATTGCAGCCTTCGCACCATCTGCGGAGGTCTCTTCGACCGAGGCAACGCCTACGACCCCGCCGAGCTGGCGCCCGTGTTCGTGCCAATGGACCGCATCGTCGAGCGCATCATCCAGGACCCGTCGGACCCGTCGTACCCGTTGCGCAGCCTGCCCGAGTGGAAGCGCGACTTTCGCGCGCGCCTGAAGGAGGCGGCCGAGCTGCCGGCGCGGCCGCTGCACACCGACCAGGAGCTGCCCCCTCCCGAGATGCGCGACCCGCACGCGCCGCAGGTGGGCATGGTTACCGAGCAGAGCCTGCTGCGGTACCAGAGGCAGCGGACCGTGGCCGCGCGGCGCGCCAAGAAGCTCGAGATGGCGCTCGAGCGCGACGGCATTCAGCGCCCGCCCGGCGAGTAGCCAAGCCCGACAGACTCGAACCCGAGGAATGCCTGAGCGCGGCTCCCGGTTGCAGGGCCGGGGGCATGAGAACGGTTCACACAATCTTGATGTGGGCAGGGGCGGCTTCGCTGTTCACCGGATCCGCGGCCGCGCACGTGGGCGACATGGTCGTGCTGACACCGCCGGAGCCGCCGGGGATGGCTCCGGAGGCGCCCCCACGTGGACCGGTCGATCTGCTGCCGCGCGTGCCCATCGCGCGCGCCGCCGGCTGGTTCCTCCCGCCTGAGCCCACCCCGGATGACCGCGAGGACGAGGCCGAGGCGCGGCTCGAGGCGTATCTGGACACCGCGCTCGGCCACGACCGGCTCGAGGCGGGCAACGTCGACGGTTGGTACTTCGAGGTCGGCCGCGAGATGCGGCAGGCGTTTCGCCCGGATCGCGGCCGCATCGAGTCCGAGCGGCGAGCCGGCATGAACCTCCTGCAGGAGGCCTACGACGAGATGCGCCGCTATGCGGACGGAACGGAGGCACCGTTCGGCCCCGAGCTGCTCCCCGAGTTGCGCGGCGCAGTGCCGCACCCTGGCTCCGCGGTGGAGGTCCAGGAGCAGCTGGACTTCGATCGGTGCAACCCGCTCAACGGCCGAACTACCTGGTACCGCGTGGATCTTCGCGTCACCCACAACCCGGAAGGCGAGCTGTCCGCCGCGTGGGTGCTGCGCAGCTCCGGGATCCGCGCGCTGGACGAGGCGGCGCTGGAGGCCGTGCGCACCGGCGCGATGACCTTGCCTCCGCCGCCGACGAACGTGGTCGGTGAGCGGCAGGCGATCCGCTCGGACTGGTCCTTCGAGATGGGCGACGTGGCCACCCCGATGATCTGCTTCTTCTCGGGTGCGCCGACGGCCGGCGTGAGCTGCGTCGAGGACCCCGTACTGGGGACGATGTGTTCGTTCATGGGCCGCGGCATCATCCGTACACGCCTGGGCTTGCTGGACGTCGTGGACGCGGATCACCACACGCCCGAGGAGCGCCGGGCAGCCCGACGGGCCCGTCGCGCGCTGGAGCGAGACGAGGCTGGACAATCGGGGTCGGAGACGCTACTTCCGCCCTTCAGGCTTCCCCTACCGGGGTCCTGACCCTACGCGTCCCGGAGCGGGATGCGGTGAGGCGCCACGATGGATGCGGCGTCCGCGGAGGAGACGATGGCCGAGATCGAAAGCGCACACGGCAAGCTGTCCAAGGTCGACCAGGAGTGGGACGCGAACCGCTTCATGATGCTGCTCGTCGCGACGATGGTCGTGGCCCTGATCGTCATCTACGCGATCGCCTCGTACAAGTTCGGCGACTGGTCGTACAACCCGCTGGCGCACGATCTGATCGAGCACACGTTCCCCAGCTCCGTCCTCGACCGCTCGATCCTCTAAACGGCGCGCGCGAAACGCCTCGTCCTTGACGCCCTCGGCGCCAAAGCGCCATCCTTCCGGGGGGATGGACCGACTCTCGCCGAGGTCGTTGGACACACGTGCGCTGCGCCCACGCGGCATTGCGCCACGGGTGACGCTCGCCTTGACGGCGATGGCGTGCCTCGGGACGGTCACGTTGGCGCGGGTGCCGGAGGCACATGCTCAGTCGGCGCAGGACCAGGCCGCGGCCGCCGAGGCCTACGACCGCGCAACGGCCGCGTATGTGTCCCGAGACTACGAACGCGCCGGGGCGCTGTTCGAGACGGCCCATCGCCTGGCCCCCGCCGCGGCGGCTCTCACGCAGGCCGTCCGCGCGCACCAGCGAGCGGGCAACACGCTGCGCGCCGCCAGCCTGGCGCTGCAGCTGCGGGACCTCTACCCAGACGACACCGCCGGCCAGCGCGCAGCACGTGGGGCGTTGCGCGATTCGCGCGCAAACCTGCTGCAGGTCGACGTCCAGTGCGACGGCTGCACGGTGCAGGTCGACGGGGGCTTGGTGTCTCATCCCTCGTTCTTCGTGGAGCCCGGCACGCCCCACACGGTTGTGGCCGGGTTCGACACGGGGGAGCTGTCCGAGACGGTCGAGGGGCGCGCCGGTCAGGTCGAGACCCTCTCGTTCGAGGCGCCGGCCCTTCCGCCGGAGCCGTTGGATCCGCCGGATGACCCCGAAGACCCCGTCGGGACAGGCTCGGATCCGGAGCCGCTCGTGGAGACCCAACCCGCCGAGTCGGGGGGCATCCCGCTCTACGTGGGCCTCATCGGCGTCGGGGTGACGGCCGCTCTCGGGGGCGTGCTCGTGTGGTCCGGCGTCGACACGCTCGACGGCGTTCCGGCGTACGAGGCCAACCCCACGACCGAAGCCCTCGCCGACGGACGCAGCCGGGAAGAGCGGACCAACTGGCTCATCGCGGCCACCGCCGTGGCTGGCGTGGCGACCGCCGTCCTGTTCATCTTCACCGACTTTGATGGAGACGACGGCGAGGAACCCGGAGTCGAGGCCACCCTCGACGTCGGCCCAACCGGCGGCACGCTCGGGCTCCGAGGGCGCTACTGATGGCGCAGCCCGCGCCCGCCCGGCCGCCCTCGTCGGACCTGAGCGGTCGGCAACTCGGGCGGTACGAGGTCCTTCGGCAGCTCGCTTCGGGCGGCATGGCCACCGTCTACGTTGCACGTGCACAGGGGGTCGCCGGCTTCGAGCGGGTGGTGGCCATCAAGGTGCTGCACCCGCACCTGGCGCACGACGAAGACTTCATCTCCATGTTCTTGGACGAGGCCCGACTCGCCGCCCGCATCCGGCACCCCAACGTCGTCGGCACACTCGACATCAGCGACACCCAGGGCGACGGGTACTTCCTGGTCATGGAGTACGTCGAGGGCGACCACTTCGGCGCGCTGCTTCGCAACGCGGCGCGCGGAGCAGAACGGCTGACCGTCCCCGTGGTCGGCCGGATCGTGATGGACGCGCTGTTGGGCCTTCATGCGGCGCACACACTCACCGACACCACGGGGCAGCTCCTGGACCTCGTGCACCGCGACATCTCGCCGCACAACATCCTGGTCGGCGCAGACGGCATCGCCCGCATCACGGACTTCGGCGTGGCGAAGGCGCAGGTGCGGCTCTCGTCGACGCGAGACGGACAGTTCAAGGGCAAGCTCTCCTACATGGCGCCCGAGCAGGCCGCGTCCGGAGAAGCCTCTCAGCGGTCCGACATCTTCAGCATGGGCATCGTCATGTGGGAGGCGCTGACGGGCCGGCGGCTGTTCCGCGGAGAGAACAACGCCGAGGTCCTCAACAAGATCCTCAATGCGGATGTTCCGAAGCTCTCGCAGCTGGATCCGGAGCTCGAGCCGTTCGACGACGTGGCGGCCAAAGCTCTGGCACGGCTGCCGGAAGACCGTTTCGAGACGGCCGAGGCGTTCGCAGACGCCGTCGAGGACGCGGCCGCGATGCTCGGCGGCGTAGCGACACCACGCGCGGTGACCCGGGAGGTCAAGCGCTGGCTTGGCGACAAGATCGAGACCGAGCAGCGCAGCATTCGCGACGCGATGGAAGCGCTCGGGCGCAGTGACTTCACCCCAGGCGTGCTGCCGCGCCCGATGGAGAGCGGCTCGCAGCCGAGCATGCCGTTCCCGCGGACGGACCCGCCTGGGGATCTGAGCGACATGACGATGGGGGCGAAGCCCTCGACGTTGACCGCCGACCACGAGAGCCCCGCATCCAAGAGCCCGCGCGGCATGATCGTCGCGGGAATCCTCTTGCTTCTGCTGTTCCTCGTCGGCGGGGGAGCCGCGGCGTGGCTCATGCTGGGCGACACCCCGACGGGCACCGACGAGACGGTCGTGTCGCCGGCCGCCGGCGATCCAGTGGAGGTCAACGGACAAGGGCCCGCTGAACCCGCCGCCGGGGAACCGACGGCCGGGGAGCCGACGGCCAGGGAGCCGACGGCCGGGGAGCCGACGGCCGGGGAGCCGACGGCCGGGGAGCCGACGGCCGGGGAACCGACGGCCGGGGAACCGACGGCCGGGGAACCGACGGCCGGGGAACCGACGGCCGGCACCGCGGCGGGCGACGAGGCTGTGGCCCCCGAAGGGTCGGGCCGACGCGGGTCCCGCGGCACCGCGAGGCGCGGGCGACGCGGAAGGCGTGGCGGGAACACGACGACGCCCCCTCCCCCGCCGCAAGGGGACGACGAGGGCGTGCTGGTCAACCCGTACCGTCGCTAGAGACGTGAACCGCTATCCCGCCGCGCGCCTTTCGGGCAGGACGGTGCCGCCTCGACTCCCGCCACTCCTCGACGATGCGTCCCGGCACGAATCGTGTGCCGGCGAGCGAGCACTGGTAGGCTCTACGGGGATGGGCGAGACGAAGCGCAACGTGCGGCGCACGCGGGACAATCAACCTCACGGCCGTGAGGAACGGTGGTTCACCGTGGTGATCGCCATCACCGCGCTGGCGGGCTGCCAGGTCTACGACCCGACGCTCGTCGGTGGTAACGACTCCGGCAATCCCCCAGCCGGCTGCGAGAATCTCCGCGTCCCGCCGGAGCGTCCGGCGGCGTCGACGGAAGGAGAAGACGTCGAGGACCACGCGTACTTCCTCCGCCGCGTGCTTCTCGATCAGAGCGGTGGAGCCTGGGAGAACATCGGCCTCGACTTGGACGGGCGCTGCACGGTCCCGCCGGAGAACGACACCGAATGCCGTCCCCCAGGGGCCCCGCGGCCTCCGACCGACGGCAACGACGGCATCGACAATGTGTTCGGCGGCCGGCTCTTTGGGATCGTCGACATCGCGCTGATGGCGCAGAGCGGCGTGGACCTTCAGCTGACGGCCGAGACGGCGCAGGAGAACGGCAAGGGGCCCGTGTTGCGCATGCGCGGATGGAACGGGAACGACAACGACCCGCGGGTCGAGGTCGC